>NZ_CP021235.1:2044615-2726154 GCF_003585765.1 Pontibacter actiniarum | reverse complement strand
GCTCTTCCAATGGCACACAATGCTTCTGAAAGAGCAGAAACAAATCTGTGTCGGCGCGTGGCGCAGCCATGAAGAACCCATGCAGGTCGTCTCGGGGGCGCTTGGCAAGGAAAAGGTGCATTTTGAAGCTCCTCCTTCTTCCCGCATACCCGATGAAATGAGCAGGTTTATTCAGTGGTTCAATCAAACGGCACCTGGAGGAGACGATGAGATCAGGAAAGCTCCTGTTCGGTCGGCGGTGGCGCATTTATATTTCGAGACTCTTCACCCGTTTGAAGATGGCAATGGCAGAATCGGGCGAGCCATAGCCGAAAAAGCGTTGTCGCAGACCCTTGGCCGCCCGGTCCTGCTAAGCCTCTCCCGGACCATAGAGGCAGATAAAAAGGCGTATTACAATGCCTTGGAGCAGGCTCAGAAAAGCAACGAAATCACCTCCTGGGTCGCCTACTTTGTCAGCGTTATTCTCACCTCACAGAAAGAGGCCATTGCCCTTGTTGAATTCATTCTGAAGAAATCAAAGTTCTTTGACCGGTTCAAAAATATGCTGAATGAACGGCAGTTGAAAGCAATAAGAAAGATGCTGGATGCAGGACCGGAGGGTTTTGAGGGAGGTATGAATGCAAGAAAATATATAGGCATTACCAAAGCCTCCAAGGCGACTGCCACAAGGGATCTGCAGCATCTCCTGGAACTGGGAGTGCTCATCCAGGAAGGTGGCGGTCGGAGTACCCGCTATCGTTTGAACATTTAACCTTCCAAACCTGGTTCAAGCTCCTTTTTGGCAATGATGAACAGGTCCCGCAGGTTTAGACACCTGAGGATCTATAAGAAGGTGCTGTCGGGTCGTCTGGAGTGGCTGGCGGGGAAGGAGTGTATCCCGAATGCTGGTCCATCTCTTCATCATGACCACCCAGCACATAGTCCATCCGCTCTACAGGTGCAGCGCCGTTACATTTGAGCATGCAGGGCTTTTTACATTCCAGCTTATACAGTTCAGCAGTCCCCCATGCCTGGCCACTTCGTTTATGTTGACGGGCTCAACCGTCCTGTCGGGGAAAACCTCGCTTAGAAGGTTAATGACCTCTTCGTCTTTGTTTCCTTTCACTTCAAACACGGGCACCATGATCAGGTCACTCACCTCCAGGTAGTTCACGTAGCATCCTACAGCGGATTCGGGAAAACCTTTTACCTTGTAATCCAGGAACGGCAAACTGATGTAATCAAGGCTGTGGGTTTTTAATACTTTCCTCATGCCATTCTTCCAGTAACCATACTCCGCTTCCAGGCAGTTGCCAATCAGCGTGGTCCTGTCATAAAACCTTACCAGTCCATCCGCGTGGCCTGTCATATCGGACTTTATCTGGGGAATCACTATGACCTCTGCCTCCAGCAGCTTTTCCAGTTCGCTTATCAGTTGCGATTTGTTTGCATATGCCGGGTTCTCAGAAAAGACCCGATCGGTGATAATGACCCTATCCTGCCATCTCACCACGTTTCCACCGTTCAGGTTGATGTGGGAGTAGGTCGCTTGTATTTGATTGAGCTCCAGCGTTACTTTCGGGTCTGTCTGCAAGGCTGCATACTTGGACAGGTAGGAGGGGGCATACCTGAACTGAACGTATTCCGCATCGCCTTTCTGGATGGGCATATAATCCCTGCACCAGATATCCTTTGTTCCCTTCAATAGCCCGTGCCGGACCTGGTGCCTGTCCAACACCTGACTTACCTTGAGATAGGCAGCTGTATAGCGCACATCTGATGCCAGGAGCGCAGAGAAGAAAACGTAATCGGTTTCTCTATCGATTATCATCTTCTTGTAGCTGGGTATATTTGTCCTCCAGATACTTCTTTATCTGAGGGGCGAAGTAAAGCCGGTGCTCTTCTTCTGTGATCACATCACTTTTATGATTGTTGCAGAAGTAACAAGCCAGCACGCAGTTTTTGGGGGAGTATTCATTTGACTTGGAGTCCCTCCGCTCCAGCTCAAGGGACCTGCCGCGTTTTCTCTTCGTTGAAAGGGATCCTGTCGTATAGTCGAATAGTTTCTGGAGCTTATCTTCCGTTATCCCGCAATAGGCGCAATGCCTCGGCTGCTTCCGGTACCATTCGAAGAATGCCCGCTTCCCCGCTTTCTGGAATTCAGCAAACTCCTCTTTGCCTTTCCTGCTGTCGAACAGTATATTGGATCTTTTGATTTGCGCCCTCAGCTCCTGGCCGGTCTCCCACCACTCTCTGAGGTTGGTTAATGAAATGCTTTCATTTTCATTGCAGATCTGCTGGTACTTCTTTCCCTCAGTCAGGTGCTGCAGTAAGAACTCTTCCTGGTTCATGTTTGATAATAGATTGAATGATAAGTTACGTTCTGTATGGCAACCCATGATGCAAATTTTTCCCTGAGTTATAGAAACGCCATTTAACCTACTTGAGGAGTAGCATAAGCTATACCTAATCTAGGCAGATTCATCAACCTGTAATTTTTGCTGCCTTTACTACAGCCTCAACCTGTGTTTCCTGGTTAAGATACCAGAGGTCAACGTCCTGCTGCCTGGCTAACTCTGACAAATAATTTAAAGTCACCACTTTCATTCTCTCACGTGTGTCCGGGGCGACGTCAATGATGAACATCCCGACACCTATTCGCCTGTTATGTATTCTCTCGGTCTCCTCCCTCTGTGCCACTAGTTTCTGGATGTCTGTCTCTATTTCCTTTTGCTGCAGTCGTCCTCTGTGCCGTTCAGAAGCTTTCACCTCCAGGGAGTACAGAGTTTCCTTTAGCGTGTTGGTAAAGTTGCGTCTGCGCCAGTCGTAGTTGATCTCCTGAGTGAATACCGTGATATCAGGTATAATCTCTATATCTGCATTTTGGTAGTTTGCATGACGCGTGAGGGATCTCTGATGCAAAAAAGAATTCTGCACGCATGGAATGGTTGTCTTCACATTCATCCCAAGCTGGTTGAAGGGTATTCCCCCTGTTTGTCTGAGATGATGGTACAGCATTGCCTGGTAATGCAGTTCTGAGGCTAATATCAGCCTGCATTCACTTTTACCTAATTCAAAACATTTCGAGAGGGCTTGTTTGACTTCTTCTGGTGACTGTATCATTCTTCGTTGTTTACTGATCCAGCTGGCAATGCGGCCTTTCATACCTGGCCAGCAGCAACTGTTTAGGGTAACGCTGTCACGTGCAATTGAGAATATTTTTTGATGCTACTCCCACTCCACTTACTGAAGACAATAACTATATACGCATCAGCTAATATACTGCACTTATTCTATTTTACAATTTTTGGGAATTCAGCAATCATCCTCCTGGAACTATAAGTATACAAAACCATTACATGTGCAAGTGAAATCCTTATATAGCAACTAGATGAAAGAGGATAGTATGTCAACTAAAGGTATGCTGATGAACATCAGCTCAATGAAGGGCAAAGCCATGAAGCTTACAGAGAATGGGAAAGCTTACGATGTTCTGCTAAAGGACATATTAGCAAGGGACTTGTTCTATGATGACGATACGCCGATGCCTTCCTTAAAGGATTTATCTGTTGCCACAGGTCTACAGTATGGCAAAATCAGGAAGTACGTGGAGGAGACATACCATGACCTTGTGCTCGATCATGAGGCAAGACCGGTATTCTCTTTTACTAAAATTCGTTACGAGTTTCTGATCAGGGGCTGGAGGAAAGGTAAGTTTATGAGTTTCGAGGCCGACCAGTTGCCGGTTGTGCCACGGGTAGGAGAGGAAGTCTCTGTTCCTTTCTTCTCAGCTTACATGGGCGATTCCTATTTCTTTGTGGAGAAGATCAACCACTATTTTGAGGAAGATACGCAAGTGGTGAAGCTTTGGCTGCGGCCAGGTTTCTATAATACCTATTGGCGCTATAGAAAGGATAAAGCAATGGAAGAGCATGAGCTGGGGCTAATGGAGTTCATTAATCTTGAAGAGCACGAGCTGAAACGGAAACTCGGGGTTGGGAAAAAGATGGACGACTATTTGACCAAGAAGTTTGGGCTCTCCTAATAGGAGGAGGTCAGGCGTACAACTTCGACACGAGCAAAAAGAGGGGCTATAACAGCCCCTCATCTGCCAGCGAATAGTAATTTTCGCTGGTGAGGATGATGTGGTCCAGTACCGCGATGTCCAGTAGCTCGCCGCCCTGCTTGATCTTCTTGGTCAGCTGTAGGTCCGCTGTGCTGGGTTTGAGGTTACCGGAGGGGTGATTGTGGGAGAGAATGATGCCCGAGGCGCAAGCTTTTAACGCGGCCACAAAGATGAGCTTGGGGTCGGCGACGGTACCGGCCACGCCCCCAGTGGAGAGCTCGTAGACGCCCAGCACCCGGTTAGCGCGGTTGAGCAGCAGTACCTTGAACTGCTCGATAAATTCTAGTTTGTCTGAGTCCCAACTCTCTTTAAGCACCTTGTAGGAGTCTGTTGAACAAGTAACCTGTGGTCTTTCAGAGGGCTTGACGCGGTTGCGGTAGGAGAGCTTTACTTCGGCTACGCGGTAGATGGCTGGGGATTTAGTTGCCTTTTCCATAATCTCTTGTTTTAAAGTGTGAGGAAATTGATTATGGTGCCCCCATCTGCCTTCGGGACGGACTAAGGGCAAGGTGGAGCCTGGAAAAATGTGGAGGGTTCCCCTTGGGATACCCATTTTTCCAGGACTACCTTGTCCCGTGTCCGGCACGCAAGGCTAGCTTTGCACTAAAACGAATGACTGTTAAATTTTTGCTTTGGAACGGCTCTATAGGTGTGAACTGTAGGAAAGCTATGTCTCCTTATTTAAATCATTAGTGCTATGCCGTAGCTTCTGATATATTCTGAAGTAAGAAGCGTCAAGCTCTTTTGTACACTGTGTTATAACTAGTTGTTTACTAGTATGTTATTTTACTCATAAGCTTAACCTTCTAAATTTTAGATATTTACTTCTTTTAGTGTTGCTCCTGTCGCTCAGTTTAAGAGCATGTTTAAATTTTGGAGCTGGGCAAAAAAAAGCGAGTTAGCGCGTAAGCAATAAGTGACCAAACTCAAAAGCTTATGCAATCTCAGTATCAGAGACTCACTGACTCGCAATGGGATATTGTGAAGGAATCACTTCCCATCCATCGGAATCGCAAACACTCGCTCAGGGTTATTGCCGACGCCATCTTCTGGTGCCTTCGCCTTGGCAATCAGTGGCGCAACCTGCCCACGGAGCTCTTTCCCAAGTGGCAGTTGGTGTACTACTACTTCAGCAGGTGGAAAGCGGACGGCACACTGGAAAGGCTGAACTTCTCGCTCAACCAGCTGGAGCGGGGAAGGGTCGGCAAAGAAGCCTCGCTCAGCCTGCTAAGCATTGACAGCCAGTCAGTAAAGGTGGCTCCTTTCGTCAGTGCGGAGACGGGCGTGGACGGCAACAAGAAGATAAACGGCCGCAAGCGCCACGTGATAACTGATACGCTGGGCCTGGTGTGGGGTGTGGTGGTGCACGCAGCAAACAATGCTGACGGGGCCGTGGCCGAGCGGGTGGTGGACCCGCTGCGGGGTTACCTGCACCGCATGGAGAAGATACTGGCAGACGCGGCCTATGAGAAGGTGTTCCTGGACTGGGTCTCGGAGAACCTGTTGGGGGTGGAACTGGAGATATCCTCCAAGCCTCCTGGCTCGGAGGGCTTTGTGCCTGTCAAGTGGCGGTGGGTCAGCGAGAGGACCTTTGGCCTGTTCAATTTCTCCCGAAGGCTCGACAAAGACCATGAAAAGACCACCAAAAGCGCAGAAGCATGGGTATTATGGCAGAATTGTCAGCTCATTATTAACCGGATTAACTAAAAATCAGAAGGTTATAAATTTAAGCATGCTCTAAGAGGCTGTTTTGATTTCATTTAGATAATTTTTTAAGCATGATGTGTATCATGGTAATCTGTATCATGGTCTCGGCTGACTTGGTGCTGCATTCATAGTCTTTGGAAAGCCTTCGGTAGAGGTTAAACCAGCCGAAGGTACGCTCCACAATCCAGCGTTTGGGCAAGGCCACAAAAGCCTTCTTGTGAATCCTGTCCACTATCTGAAGTCTCCAGCCCAGTTCCCTGAAGGTGCTCCTGACCCAGTCCCGCATCCTTTGCCCGCCGTAACCCTGGTCGGCGAAGAAGACACGGAGCCTGCCGAAGTCGGCTACCCTGGAGGCGAGCCGCAGGAGCAGATAGCTGCCTCCCCGCCGCTCGCTGATGTCGGCCCGGTGCACAATCACCATGATCATCAGCCCCAGCGTGTCCACCACCAGGTGCCGCCCAGAGCCCTTTTATCCGCTTGGCCGCGTCATAGCCCCTTTGCCCGCCCTGCTGCACGGTTTTCACGCTCTGTGAGTCCAGGATGCCTACACTCGGGGAATGTTCTTTGCCGTGCCTGCTCCTCACTTTCTTGTGGAGGCTCTCGTGGAGCAACTCCCAGAAACCATTGTGCCGCCATTTGCGGTAATGGTAGTAGACTGTTTGCCAGGGTGGAAGCTCTGCAGGCATCATGCGCCACTGGATGCCCCCTTTGCTCACATAGAAGATGGCGTTGAGGATGCTGCGAAGAGGCCAGATGCGCTTCCTGCCGAGCATTTCATCTTCCAGTATCTTTTCTATACATTGCCATTGGGTGTCGGTTAAATCACTTGGGTAAGCCATAAGTCTGCAAACTTTTCTTACCCAACAACCGGCACCTACTTTTCTATTCAATTAAATCAAAACAGCCTCTAAGTATGTTAACTAATTAACTTAATTTGTGAGATAGTGCATGGGGTGGTGGCGTAAATTCCACGGCTTCTTCATCCAGGTCACCACCACCTCGGATGGGGTGTCGGTCCAGTTTTACATTCATGCCAGCTCCTTTGTCGATATCACTGCTTTCCAATCCATTCCTTGAACCTTCCCCGATCCAGCCAGCTTTACGCTGATGTCCCTACACCTGCTATTAGATTGAGGACCTGCCCAGGGAATGCGACCAGGTTCAGCTACGAGGCTGCCGCAAGTCTAACAGCAAGCAGAAGGACGAGCCACGCATGGCCTTTTAAGGAATACTACCGAAAGCGCCTCAAAACTATTTTCAGCAGCACTACAGGGTTTTCCCCAAGATACTACATGCTGTTACAGCTGAAGATTTCATACTAAAGCTCATCCTCTTCACCTATACCTTAACACAAGTCATCCAGTAGCTCGCAACTTGGGTTAAAAAGGAAAGTTCGCTCAATAAGTAATTCAACTTAAAAGGTGCTTCCAGAAGTTCAGGTTGATGAGCTTACCAACAAATCAGGGCAGATTCGTAAAAAGTTGTGTGGATGTGATAAGATCTTTGATGGAAATTTGGGTAAGCCCGGGTACATATTAGATTAGAAGCACCGAGTGGGCAAAGCCTGCACCAGAAACATTGAGTGCAGACCTGTGCGTAAGGATAAGGAACAGGATGATGGTCATAAGTGTCGCCTGCTTTTCAAAAAGAAGTAGCAGATTCTTTACAATGCCTTGGAGCTTATTTTCTATTACAGTAACTATCAAATATTAAGGACCGCAACCGAATTTTGAACCATTTCCTGGAGGAACTGAGGCTGCTGGCGCAGAACTGGCAATGGCAAGCCCGTCCATACGAAGGAAGTGACAGCGGACGACAACCTGCAGACTCCTAATTTGTAGATGACACACCATGAGATAACAGCAAGAACAATATCCTATTTGGCTACGCCGTGCGTGACTTTCAGGGAGTAGAAATCTTTGGAGAGCTAGATAAAAAAGTGGTCTGAGAGAGTTTTTAAAAATATTTCTAGCTATCTTAATCTGTCGCATTGGCTTGCAACAGCCTGTTAGCTAAAGCCATAAATCTAACCCCATACACACAACTATGAAAGATGTTCAGAATTTATTGCCACACCGCGAACCGTTCCTATTTGTCGATACTATTCTTCTTAGTAACGAGGTAGAAACCATTGGCACTATTACATTCGACAAAGCTAACCTAACGCTGAGGACCACCTTCCCAAATCTGGATTTTGTACCGGGCACTATTCTGATTGAGGCTATGGCACAATGTGGTGGAGCAGGCATCAAAAAGTTCAGTACCATACAAGGGCTATTTGGCCTAGCAGCAATTGAGTCTGCAGTTTTTCACAAAGTTGTTCCCCACGGCGCTGAGATAAAAATGGTAATCCGCCACCTCAGGGTGAGTGAGCGTATCCTGAAACAATCCGGTGTTGCTTACCTAGACGGAGAACCTGCTATAGAGGCAACTTGGACGTGTATACGCTTCCAGAGCGAAGACAATTAACAGGCAAAATGAGAGTAGCCCTTGCATCATTGCTAAAGAAGATGCCTTTAAATCAGCCATGCAGGGTATGTTGAAGCGGATGTTAAGTGTCTCGGCGTAGGTTAAGCTGTAACAGTTAGGATGTAGACTGACATTCTCTGGCATTGAACAGTAGTTTACCTAGTTTCCCCACTTCATATTTTTCTTTCGTAATCCCCTCTCAACAAACCATGGAGGGGTTGCGAAAGAAAAATGAACCTGCAAGCCTTCTCTTACAAAGATTAGCTGTAGTGTCAGTTACAAGTACAACGATTAACATTGAAGAAAATGAAAAATCCTCCAGAGGTAAACTTTGGAGGGCGGTAAGACTAGAAAGTCTACGACTACTATTATAGATTAGTCATCCAGCGGTTTCGGAGAGCCAACTGCTTTGGGGTTGCAGCTTCGTTTATCTTAAATTGGTGTCTCACCTCCTCTTCCTTTTCCAGAACGGTAGTCTTTACTTCCAGCTTATTACCGTTGCGAAGAACTGTGTAGGTGTTAATATCGCCTTTTTTTGCTGCGGATAGCTTCTTAACCTCTTGTTGTGCGTTTTCAAATGTTATGTTTATGCCGTTGAACGCCACCAGGACATCACCGTTCTGTAAACCCATTTCCTGCAGCTTCTCATCTACTTTAGCAAAAACTATATTTTCGTCTGCTACGGCGAATCCATAGCCGACATAAGGCTTCATTGCTCCTGTTTTGGCTGATTCATGATAGACGATACCCAGTTTATTGAAGTAATCGCTAAGAGGTAAGGCCTCAGCTCCTTTCACATAACGGTTAAAGAAGTCTTCGATCTCAGGATATGTTTTGGAGGCAAACACGCTGAAGAACTCAGCCTCTGAAAACGCCTTCTTGGGACCGTAGTCCTTTGAGAGCTCATTGACTACTTCCCGGAGGCCTCGCCTCCCCTCCGACAGCTCTAGAAGCCGGATATCCAAAAGGGCTGCCACGACGGCCCCGCGGTGGTAAATATTACCATACTGCTTCTGGCCTTCCGGTGTATAGGACGTAAGACTCAGTTTATGCAGGCTGTAGTTCTTGTCCATGCGGTCATCGAAAATGAGTTTCTCCGTCATATCCTCCAGGTAGGCTGGCAGGTCAATCATTTTCCCTCTTAACCGCATCATGTCAGAGGCCCATTCCGTGGTCCCCTCATAGAGCCACAAATGCTGTGAAGGGGTAGGAGTAACAAAGTTAAACTGCTCGATCAGTTCACTGTGAATGTTAAGTGGGGTAATGATGTGGAAGAATTCATGGGCTGCCACATCCGTCAACTGGTTGGCATAGGTAGGTGTAAGCGGTGCTTCTTTGTAAATATACTCTGAAGAGTAGGAGTGCTCCCAGGCACCCCAGGTTTCGTTTTCGAAATGATAGAGGAACGTGTAGCGGTCCACAGGAAAATCAACCACAAAAGTGTTGGCTGCTTCCAGCATGTCTGTCATATTGTTTAGGAGGTCCTGCGACTTGATTAAACCTGTCTTGGAGTACGTGTAGATGTCTATGGTGGTATCTCTGAACTTAGTTTCAGCTTTGGTTAGCGTACCGGCCAGTATAGGAGAATCAACTATGTGGTCAAAACTGGCAGCAACATAGTAGCCTTCCTTATCCTTGGTTAGAGCAGTGCCCACCTGCCACTCGTGTGGGTACTGCAGTTTAATGCGTATGGGTGCTGCCTGCAGACCTTGCAGGTAGCCAAATACTCCTTGTCCGTTAATCAGCGCATGATCTTTCTCCAGGGATGTGCCGCACATGGCGTATATTCTGTTTTTCTCAACAGGTGTATCCCAGGTCTCGGCAATCTGGTAAGTGATCCTGCGTACTTTGGCAGGGGTGCTAAGTTGCCACTGGTTCGTGCTTACCTGTTTTACCTGCAGCTCTCGGCCTCTTTTGTCATAAGCTTTAAAGTTGCGGACAAAGCGACCCATATCCATCGTCTGGTAAGTTCCCGGGGCAGTCGCTGCAAACTGGTACATATTATGCTCTGGCTTGAGCCCTTTTACATCCAGGGTTACTTTAAAGTGGTCGTCGGTCCGGTCATTCAGGTTTACCTGGTAGGTTAGGAGCGGTGTTCTGCCAGCCGTAGCAGGTTGTTGAAAGGCCTGCAGCGCAAATAGCCCCAGGGATAGCGTAATTTTTCTCATACAAGTGATTCTATTGATTTTTAATTGGTTACAGGAAGAGATATTGCCTGATGGGCAGATGTACGACTGCTGCGGGTCTGATTGTGTTATGCCTTGCTTACTGAGGTACAGAGAGATGCTCATGTGCAATACGCCATTTACGATTCTGCTTCACCAGCACGCTGGTCCCGCGTCCTCTGCCTTGGATTGGTTTTCCATCATGTGTACCCCGGTAGGTATACTCGTAAATGCAGGTGGCACTCTTCTTCTCAACAGAAAGCCATCTAATATTTTCAATGCCGTAGACTTCGTCAGGCAGGTAATTCCATGTGCCCTCAAAGTTAACTTTGAGGGCATCAATGCCTTCGCTTTCATTCTTATTGAACCAGTATACCGCCTCGGACTTCAAGAGGGGCTGTACATTGGCGAAGTCGTGTGAATTGGTCGCATCCACATAGGCCTGAAGGAAGGCATTAAGTTCCTGCTCTTTCTTTGGACTGGCCCCCGCGCCTAAGGTTACGGAGGTGAAACAAATGAACAGGCATGTCATAATGCTGGAGATACTCTTTTTCATAACTTTATTTTTAGGTGTTTGGGTGTTAAAGGCGGTGCCTGCCTTTTGTTTCCTGGAGCTGCAGAGGTTGTTTTCCGCTGTGCATGCTAAACTTTCCAGCCAGAAGCTGACACACTAGGAGAGAGCGGTTCCGGGTTGGAAAGTTTCTTGAGCGGTAGCCCTTATTCCCGTTTACTGGTCATCACTTTTTTCATCCAGGCGTCTGTATCTTGTACAAGTTTTGTGTTGAAGTGGGTCCTGTTATACTCCAGGTCACGCTTGTTCATTTGTTCTACGCCCTCGGCCATACCTGGCACTCTGATAAAGGAGTGATTCGTTTTTGGCATGGTTAGAAAGGTGGCATGACCAGGGTGATAGTGGTTTACTATCTCGGCAATTCGTTTGTGGTCTTCTGCGTTAACTACCTGGAAATCATATTCGCCCCATATAGAAAGTACATGCTCATCTGTTTCGGCCCAGGCTTTGGTCAGGTTTATTTCGTCAATCTGCTGCCAATAACGGTAGTCTCGTGACCAAAATTCATCTCCGCCATGGTACTGGAACTCCTCTTGTAAGATTTTTGCATAGGCAGGGTCGGCAGCGGCAATGGCGCTTGGGTGCTGCCTCAGAACGAAATAGCGATAAAGTACATGATGCAGCTGTCGCAGCGTTTCCTCACTGGCTACATAATCTGTGCCTGTTAGCGGCTTTTGAAAGCGGAACATCTCTGCAGCAAACTCGAACCAGGGGCGGTACGGGCTACCGTATACCATAACGCCTTTCAAGCTATGCTTCTGACTGATAACAGGCGCAACAATCCCCCCCATAGAGTGGCCGAAAATAAAGATGTTCTCAGGGTCTACCTCTGGGAGGCGCTTCAGTTCCAATAGGCCCTGTTCGAAAGCCTCTATCTCTGTGTAGAGGTCAATCTGCATACAGTCCTGGGTGTTTTCATTGTCGCCCAGGCCTGGTTTTTCTACAAGCATAACCACATAGCCAAGGTCGTTCCAGCCTTCGATAAGCTGCTCATAGGGAGTGTTGCCGTAATCATCAATAGAACGGCACGGAAAGCCGGGAATAAAGAGGATGGCAGGGCTTTTGGTCACATTTGCAGGGGTGTAGGTGATGGTCCTTAACTGCCCCTCTCTGAACGGCACCTGGCCGTACGTGATGCTTGCGTGGTCAGGCTTATTCACAGGCCTGCCTACTGTTTTGGCTTTTAAATTTTTCCTTTTGCCGTCACGCAGAAGCTGTGCTGTTATCACCTGGTCAGGGTAAAGCGTCTTATTGAGCGCTGTTACGTCGCCTGGTGTACTTAGTTGTTTTTTATTGATCGAGAGTACAATATCATGTTTATCGATTCCTAAAGCACTGGCAGTCGAACCAGGCGCAACAGCTGTTACAAGCACTCCATTCTCCAGCCTATGCACTGTTGCCAGTGAATCGGGGAGTGGAGCGGTATAAAGCCCCAGAAAAGCTCGGCGCTTTAACTCCTGTGCTTCAGCATGAGGAGTGAAAATTATACCTAGCAGGAGTAAAAGAGAACAAAGTGATTTCATATTGGATGAATGGGTGGTATGATTGAATAATAAGCGGGTTGGTTGCAAGCAATCTTCTTGCTGCTTTTTGCGATTCTCTCATTACTGTTGCAGCATAGAAGCACTGTAAGGATTAGACAGTAGCTCATAAAACACTTCCCATGGTTTTGCAGTCGCTTTTTCATCTTTAGTTTTTGCCTCTACATGTTTTCTGACAAAGTCTTGTCCCAAGTTGTAATTGATCACGTAGCTTCTGTACCGGTCCATCAAACGAGTCCGCTACAAGGCCTTGTCTTTTTCTGAGAAGCTGTACTTTACCAACAGGTCCACTGCCTCCTCACGGCTTATTCTGCCCTTCAGGTACAGCTCTGCCACTTCATTGCTTGTCAGGTTCAGGCGCCCGATCCGGTAAGTATGCTATAGTACGCGTCTACCATATCGCTGTCGTATTGCCCCAGCTTCAGCAGGGTTTTTACATAGGCCTCAGCCAAATCATTCATTTGCTGTACCGGCGCTTCTTCCTGCGAAAAAGATGTGCAGGCAAAATCAGAAGCAAGGGATGCTGCAGCTAGAAGGCTCTTGAAATAGGTTAGTTTCATAGTTGTATCTAAAGAATGCGCATAATGGAGCTTAAACGGCCGAAAAAGCTTCACAGAACTACTTGTGCCTCACAATTGCTTCTGTGAAGCAGGCAACGCTTTATTAAAGTGAGGAGCCGCTGTTCGACACCGAAGCGGCTCCTTACATTTGTTCGTCCTGCAGAACAAGGATGATGTGGACTTATAGCGGTAGTAGTAGTAGTAGTAGTAGTAGTAGTAGTAGTAGTAGTAGTAGTAGTAGTAGTAGTAGTAGTAGTAGTTATGTCCAGCATATTGTTGTCACTAGGTTCTTTTAGCAGATGTTCGTTGCCTGTCTTGATCTAGATATCCATAGGCAAGTTAATACTTGGAAGCACTGCGCATTATCACCAGGGGGAGACATCTACTGTATCCGGATCTGTCCTACAGCGCTTCAAGTTGTTTACTGCCCTTCAATCTGCCTGTCCTACAGCTATCGAACATATCTGTCTTTACCGGTTCATAAACTTACAAATCTCTGGATAAGATGGCTTGTACTATCCTGCTCTTTTCCGTTAATAGAATGTAACGACCCTATACTAGTATTGGGCGACCCTATCCTTAGACCGCGCTAACAGGCGGCTAAAAAGAAACTATATATGGGTGCTCAAGAAACTTTCAGAAACTGTACGGCCTAACACGTTTTTCTCCTAAGTAGGAACCTCGTCCCTACTTAGGAGAAAAACGTGTTAGCTAAGTCTGAAATGGTTAAGGAGTAAACTTTGACGGAGGGACGCCCTTAATTTTCTTGAAGCAATTGCTAAAGGCTGCCAAGTCGCTAAAGTTGAGTATATGAGCAATTTCGTTCCATGTTAGGCCCTGTTTTTTAAGCTCAATGCTGCTGCCAATTCTCCTCTTAATCAAATAGTGGTAAGGGCTAACGCCAAAGCACTGCTTAAAGAGTCGGTAAAATCGAAATTCTGACAAACAACTGATATCTGCAACCTCTGTTATGCTCAATTGAGAATAGATACTATCGTCAAGGGCTTCCTTGCCTAACAAGACTCTTCTGTACAGCTCTTTGCGTGTTGACAGCTTTGTAGCCTGTAACCTGTAGTATGGGGTAATGAAGCTTAAATTATCTTGTATGAGCAGTGTTATGAGTTCATAAATAAGTTCTAGACCAGGCCTCGAAAAATTTTTTGAAACCGAAATAGCAGCAAACTGATTTAAGAGTGTTTTCAGCGGCTCCCCTGCCACAGCTTCTCTTACAAATAGCTCTGGGGACAGCAGATACCTGCTAAGGTTGTTGTAGTTCTCTAAATCATTTGGGGAAAAGAGCTGGTGTAACAGGTCATTCACTAGCTGAACATCAACATCTACGCACACACCTAAAGTAGAAGTGTTCTTGATGACAACATCCATAGCAGGCACGGACTCATTTACCAGAAGGTATTTCCCGTTAGAGATCCCAAATGGCTTCTTATGAAGCCAATAGGTTTCTAAACCATTGATGGTGAATTTTAATCCAAGGCCTTTAGGGCGTATCTCTGCTTCTAGGGAGGAGGAAAGTGTGCTCATGATACAGTTCTTACTCTTGATATCCTTAAGTATGTCGCAGTTGTTATTGCTCACGTGCAGAATTTCACAGTGGCCACTGTAGCTTAAAGCTCTCCTTTTCGATGAATAAGACTCTAGCATGCTATTAATCAATGTATCAGATGAAAACTAATCAGGCTACACAAAATGCGTGCTTTCAGCACGAAAGTTTGGGAGAGTTGATCAAATTAAGCCTTAAATGTTTATGTCTTTAGGACCAAGTAGGACTCCCTCCTCAACTATTTGTTTTCACTACACCTACCCTCTATCTCCATAGGTAGCTTTTAAAACACTGCTGTATCAGCGTATAGGCATCGCTTTTATCTGGGAGCAGATACTGCCGTTAGCATGCAGAAAAGTACAGGGCGAGTAAAATGCGACACCGTTCTTACGTCGGTCTTACAATTGATGTCTTTGAACAGCTATGATAACTGCACGCATATACTAAATTATCCAAAGACGTGCTTGAGTAAAAGTCATTCAAATTGAGCATATCTGAAAATTGATTATACATACAGGCGCTTTTTATAGATAATAAACTTATTTTTATCTATAATTATAAGAAGAATTCTTGTGATCCGTCATGCACTTGGGAATGTTAAAAACCAGGCTAACATTACTGGAACCCTGCATGGTGACACTTATATGGTTGGCCTAGGGCATACTGTGAGTAACCAAACGTTTTGCCTTTTGCCTTTCCGCTTAAACTGTTGAGTAGACAGTAAGCGACATCTACATACATTTGCCAGAGAGGAGTGACAGATGCTAGGTAGGGCGGGTTTGTCTATAGCTCCAATAGTGCTAGCGAGCAGGGGATGAACTAGCGCTGTACACTTAGTCATGGAAACACTGTCTCCACTTTTTATAAAAGCTGTGAAATAGGCAGTATGGTACAACTAAAATCCCGCCAACGCCTGCGTTCTTGCAGACGCAAATTCCAAAGATAGTTAAGACTAAACAAACACAAACTAAGGGAGTGGAAGGAGAATAGAAACCCAAGTACCGCTGTAGTGAACAAGCTGATCTCATAAAGTAAATAGATTGTTGTAACTGATTATTACCTCAGCCTCACTACAGCGGTACTTGGGTTTCATCTTCCTAACTTATCCTGTCTTTTCCCATTCATATTTGATGTATGCTTGTTTTTTGGATGCACTGCTGATTGAATAGATGATATTGTGTCCTTTCTCCAGCTGCGGCCCCGTTCAACGGTATAATAGCCCCTATTCAGTACGCTGAAACATGGTTAGCTATCGTTAGCCTACCCTTCGTTGCCTCAGCATTGTTCACTCATGATTTTACAAGAAAGGCAAAAGTGCCTTTGAGGCATCAAATTGATGATGCAGTCGAACCCACCTTGTTCAAAACACTAGTAGCATCTCATTCATCCCTATACAGAACATAAAGTGTAGCGCGGTGCTTTTCTGGCAGTCAAAAGGTCACCTGCTGGCTTGGGTGAAATAGGCAGGATATTGCAATCTGTTTTCTGGGGCAATTGCCTTTATTTGAACGTAACAAGCAGCTTGTACGGTACCGGCTCACCAGCAGCCTTTTGCGAAGGATGCATTCACCTGCTATAGATAAATCTATGACTGGCTGTCCAAGCCCGAATAGTTGTTGTTGATATGCAATGGCTTGTAAATCATGTAACTATACAATATTGATTAATTTGAACTATCCGTTAAATACGTACAAAATGAAAAAAATATTACTGTTAGTTTTTACTGTTGGGCTCTTTATGGCGCAGCATGCCTTGGCCCAAAGTAGAACGGTCTCAGGAAAGGTCACGGACCAGGAAGATGGCCAGGCCTTACCAGGCGTTGCGGTGGTCCTGAAGGGTACACCCACCGGAACAAGTACAGGGGTGGACGGCACCTACTCGATCGATGTGCCTGCCAATCATGCGGATGCCACCCTTATTTTTAAGTTTGTAGGCATGGTGGAACAGGAGATAGTCGTAGGTGCAAAAAAGGTGATAGACGTGGCCTTACAGACCGATGCCAAGCAATTAGCCGAAGTAGTTGTTACGGGATACACAACACAGAACAAGCGTGAAGTGTCAGGCTCCATTGCCACCGTAAATGCAGAGGAAGTCAGCCAGGTTCCACTAGCGTCTTTTGACCAGGCACTACAGGGAAAAGCGCCAGGTGTGCTCATTCAGGCGCAATCCGGCCAGCCAGGTGCACCTGCAGCTGTTACGATCAGGGGGAAGGGTTCTATTGTGGGAACCAACTCTCCGCTATACATTGTAGACGGCGTGCAAATAATGGCAGATGACTTCTCTACGCTAAACCCGGCAGACTTTTCTACTTTTAATGTGTTAAAGGATGCGGCCGCAACTTCCTTATACGGTTCGAGGGGAGCTAACGGTGTCATTGTTATTACCACGAAACGGGGAGTAGCAGGTAAAACACGCATCAATTACAACGTACAGTACGGTTATTCGAAAGCTCCTGAAAACAGGCTGGAGGTAATGGACACGAACCAGAAGTTAGACTATGAGCTTGCGAATGGAAATCCTTACGGATGGACGGAAGAAGACCTCAGCAAGCTCAGGAAAGTTAACACAGATTGGGAGGATGTGTTTTTCAGAACCGGTAAAACCGTTAACCACACGTTAAGCGCTTCAGGCGGAAACGATCATACGGTGTATTATTTGTCAGGATCTGTTTTTGACCAGACAGGCACAGTTGAAAACACAGGCTTACAGCGTTACACAGGCCGGGCAAATATCGACAGCAGGGCAGGGGACTTTAGCTTTGGACTGAATGCTACCCTGGGGTATTCAGAGTTTACCAACACAATAGAAAATAACTCTGTAGTGACAACACCTCTGAATGCCATCAGGTGGACAAACCCTTATGAGACGCCCTATGATGAACAGGGAAACTATACCGAGATCATGTCTGGGCAACCTAATGCACTGCAGGAGCTTCTTGAAAACCAATATTTAAGGCAGCAACTGAAAGGTGTGGGTAACGCCTATGTAAGCTATGCCGTGCCTTTTTGGGAAGGGTTAACGCTCAAAACAAGCTGGGGAGGCGACTTTACTGCCAATGAAGTGAATAACTTCATTGATCCCTCTACTGCGACAGGGCGTGCCCAGACAGGGCGCTCGGGTAGTCTAACCAGAACCTACGCCAAGGCATTCCGCTATACCGGAACCACGTCAGCCGCTTACACCAAAACCTTTGGCATCGACCACAGGTTGGGTGTTGCTCTTTTCAATGAGGTGGTACGTTACAAAGGCAACAACTTTGGCTTTACTGGCTACGGCCTTGGCGGCGCGTTCGATAATGAGGCCGGAGTCACACCTGGTACTGCCGACAATGGCTATATTCCGGCTGTAAATGGCAGTGGATCTGTAAACGCCTTGGTTTCCTACTTTGCAGATGTGCAATATGGTTTTAAGGAACGGTATTTCTTGAACCTTGGAGCACGCAGAGACGGCTCGTCCAGGTTTGGTTCTGACCGTCGTTATGCCAATTTTGGCTCAGTCGGTCTAAGTTGGATTGTCACGGATGAAGGTTTCATGGCCGGTTTACGCGATAACGTACTCAATGAGCTTAAGCTGAAAGCAAGCTATGGCTCTGCGGGCAACCAGGCGCTGGAAACAGATTTCGCCTCCAGAGAATTGTTTGCGCGTGCCGTCTACAATGGTGTAAGTGGTCTGCTGCAGACCCAACTGGCAAACCCGATGTTGCAATGGGAAAGAAGAACTACGCTGAACGCCGGTTTCGAGTTAGCCACGCTCCAAGGAAGACTGAGGGTAACAGGGGAGTTCTACAACGCCCTGACTTCTGACCTGTTCCTGAATCGTCAGCTTTCCAGAACATCGGGTTATTCGTCCTTAGTGACCAACGTTGGAGAGTTGCGCAACAGAGGGGTTGAAATGTCTTTGGAAGGAGACCTGTTGCAATTAAAAGACTTTACCTGGAGCGCCACCATAAGCCTTACCTACAATAAAAATGAGATTACCAAGCTAGTCGGGAATGACAGCGAGATTGAAAACGGCATCTACATAAATCGTGTGGGTGAACCTATGAACTCGCTTTATCTGGTACGCTATGCAGGCGTGAACCCAACTACCGGAGATCCACAGTTTTACACCAAAGAGGGGGAGGTAACCAGTGTGTACAATCCTAATGATCGTGTTGTTGTAGGGTCCGTTGAAGCCCCGCTCTTCGGTGGGTTTGGAACCTCTGTCAATTACAAAGGGTTCGAGTTAAGCGCCTTTTTCAGCTTTGTGAGAGGAAACAAGGTCTACAATAACGACCGCGCCAACATTGAAAACCCACAGTATCTGTACGATAACTTGGCAACGTCTATGCTGACAGAGTGGAGGAAGCCGGGTGATATTACCCAAATACCACGTTGGGATGCCACCTGGTACAACGATGCTACGACCAGGATGGTAGAGTCCGGTGATTTTCTTCGATTGCGCAACGTGAACGTTTCCTATGCACTTCCGAAAAGCCTTACTGGCAGGATGCACGTGGAAAGTATCAAAGTGTTTGCACAGGGACAGAACCTAAAGACCTGGACAGGTTTTGCAGGTTTCGACCCGGAAGTTTCCACAGGTATTTTATCCGGCGCACAGTATCCGGCCCTGCGCACAGTAACCTTTGGCCTAAACATCGGATTTTAAACTCTAAACTTATAAAAATGAATCTACATATAACTCGGTTTTTAATTGGCTTAGGCCTGGGCTTATCTCTTGTTTTGGCTACAAGTTGCGACGATATCATTGATGTAGAGCCTGTGTATGAGAAGGAAAAAGTCACTGTTTTCAAAAATTTGAACGAGTTCGAATATGCTCTGACAGGAGCCTACGCGCTGTTCCGTCAGACGGGCTACTACGGTAATGGATCTGCTACAACAGGCGCGTTTTCCGTCTTACCAGATATGATGGGAACGAACCTTGTGGAAACGAACGAAGAGCTGGGCAACTACATCACCCAGACAGACTGGGTGTATGTGGCCGATGACAGCGATATTGCCCTTACCTGGCAAGCGGCTTATTATATCATTAACCAAGCTAATCAGGTATTAAGCAATAACATTGAGCAGTTTAAGACAGCAGATGAAAAGCGCGTTAACCTGTTGCGTGGGCAGGCGCTAGCAATCAGAGGACTTGTACATTTTGACCTACTGAGGTACTGGGGTGTAAGCTACGAGCGAAATTCAACAGCACTCGGTATTCCGTACAAGACGACAACAAATCAAGAGGAAATGCCATCAAGACTTTCTGTAAAGGAATCATACGATAAAATTTTGGCTGACCTGAAAGAAGCGGAAATACTTTTGGGTGACGTTGACAAGGCAATAAATATAGGATCTAACAAGTCTTACATAGATCAGCTGGCAGTAAAAGCTATGCTTGCCCGTGTAAGCCTGTATGCCAGAAACTATGAGGAAGCAGAGGCTTATGCTACCGCGGTGATACATGCGTACCCACTGGCTTCAAAAGCAGATTTTCCTGAAATATGGAAAGATGCGTCTGCCAGTGAGGTAATATGGTCTGTAGCCTACAGTGCAGGGCAGGGCAGCCCGTCAAACAGCCTTTACTATGCCGCCAACAACAGAAACGGGTACCGACCCTCTGCAACGTTGGAGGCGATGTATGACAAGGCCAATGACATCAGGTTTGACGCTTATTTCGGCTCCGCAGAAAGGGCAGGTACTGAGAGAAGAATTGTTAACAAACACATGGGCCGGGGCACGGCGAAGGATAACCTGGTAAACTGGAAGGTGTTCAGAACCGGAGAGATGTACCTGATACGGGCAGAGGCCAGGGCGATGCAAGCGGGGAGAGAATCACTAGGCTTAGAGGACTTGAATACCCTGCGGACTGCCAGAATCAACAATTATGCACCTGTAGCACTTTCTGGGCAGGATTTGATCGATGCAATCGCTGTCGAACGTCAAAAGGAGCTGTTTGCAGAAGGGCATCAGTGGTTTGACTTGAAACGTACCACGCGCATCATAAGCAGAACAGACTGTGGTAGTGCCTCGCAGTGCACCTTAGAACCAGATTCCAGGGCATGGGCTTGGCCAGTACCTCAAGGGGAGATTATAGCCAATATGAACATCAGGAGTCAGCAGACTCCTGGTTACAATTAACCAAGGGATGGTGTAACTGTCAATGGAAAAGGCTGCCAGCAAAGGCAGCCTTTTTAGGTAGAATGAGTCTTGCCGGAAAACATACTCCAGGTTTCCTGTGCTTCAGTTGTTCAAACGCGCGGCGCCTGTTCTTCAGGGCTAAGGCAAGAGAGGAAGGGTGTAAATGATGCTTTTTAAGTTTCAGATAAACTGACAGGAGATCTTCTGACGCCGATAGCAACGCTGGTAGGAATCAGTTGCCTGTTTACAAGTAAAAAGTTTTAGACCAGGGGACTATAAGTGCAGGAGGGGCCGCAAACCGCTAGCTTCTCCAATACATGGGTTATTTACTTCAACAAGTACTGTTGCGCTGCATCAGATAGGAGGTCTAGGTGTGATGGCTTGGTTAGAGGAGTTTAAAAGACAGGGGAACCAAGGAAGGGGTTCGCTTTTACAGCTATGATCAGGAAAGAGAGTAAACTTGATCTTACCCTTATCGTGAGCAGTAGAAGACTAATTTCGACAAGACAGATTGTAAGTCTAGAAAAGCCGCAGAGGGATTCAATGTTTACATCTCACCTTAAACAAATCAGCCACATCAGGGCGGGACCCTCCACGACTTTGTTTTCCAGACCATGTGTGATGCCTGAAGGCATCCTTGCCGTGCATGCAAGCTATATGGGTTGTTTATATTGTTTCTTCTTTTGTGTGGCGGGTGAAACATTCCCGGATGCGTCGTTCCTGTACTCGTGTTTCTGTAGCCGCTGCTGCAAAATTACACCATTCTCATTGCCTGTTCTTGTAATATCCTGCCGAATTGTGTTCCAACAACTAAGGTTCTGGAGCTGATGCTTTTTCGTTAAACCAGGCAGCACACAAATTTTATTCCTGCTGGTGAAAAGGCAGGAATTTACAATTCTTTTACTGTAAAGACCAGTTCCTTTGTGGAGGCAAGGTTAGGGCGAATAGGCTCTGCAAGCTTAACAGAGACGTGCATCACCTCCAGTGTAGAATGATACACTGGAGAAAATCCCGGACCTGCGGCGTAAGATATCTGGAAGCAGGTGATTAATTTTCTTCCAGCGTTCATACACCATTTCTGCAAAACTGCTCTTTCTAATGATAGAAGCATCAGCACTGAATATAGACCCTTTTTCCTCATCTTTTACATACAACAGCCTCATAGACTGCTATATATTACGTGTAAACGCCTCTTGATAACCAATTTTTTAACTGTTCTAACCTAGTTTTATGAAACACAAATTACTCTTAAGCTTGGCCCTGGTACTGACGCTAGTGTGTCAGTCGTGGGCTCAAGGTCGAACATTCTCTGGACGGGTAACCGATGCGGGTAATGGACAAGCCTTACCTGGCGTGAATGTTATTGTAAAGGGGACTACCCTTGGAACGTTCACCGGCACTGACGGAAGCTATTCCTTAAGTCTGCCGAACGAGAATGCGACCCTCATTTTTTCATTTTTAGGCTATGTCACCCAAGAGATAAGTACTGCAGGTAAGTCCTCGGTTAATGTCAGCTTAGCAGAGGACAGCAAAAAGCTTTCGGAGGTGGTTGTTGTCGGCTACGGGGTGCAGGATGTGAAAGATGTAACCGGTTCGATCACTAGTATTGCTGCGGCAAAGATTGAGAATCAGCCGGTACAGAGCTTCGACCAGGCGTTGTCAGGACGTGCGGCAGGTGTGCAGATTACCAACACATCAGGATTGATGGCTGACGGTGTTACTGTGAGAATCCGTGGAGTGGGGTCTATTTCAAACAGCTCACAGCCTCTTTTCGTCATTGATGGTGTGCCGATGGCACAGGTCAGTAACCTGAACACGTTTAACGGTGGTAACGGTACCCGTTACAACCCCCTAGCAGACTTGAACCCGAACGATATCGAGTCAATCGAGGTGCTGAAAGATGCCGCTGCTGCAGCGCTTTACGGCTCCCGTGCTGCCAATGGGGTCGTGCTTGTGACCACAAAGAGAGGGAAAAATGGAACGGCAAAGGTGACGTATGACTTTTATACAGGTTATAACGAAGCAGCAAGTACACCTGCTTTGTTGAATGGAGACGACTTTATTGCCATTACAAATGAAAAAGCAGCAAACGCGGGGAAGAACCCTATTGCCGGCAATGTGGACATCAACGAGGACGGTATACCGGACAGAACCAATTGGCTGGATGAAATATTCAGGAAGGGTGTGATGCAGAACCATCAGCTTTCAATTTCAGGAGGGAGTGAAAAGGCGACCTATTACGGTTCGGTTTCCTATGCTGATCAAAACGGATTTGTAAAGGCAAACAGCCTACAAAGAGGATCTGCCCGCCTGAACTTTGACATCACGCCAAAGGAGTGGCTAAAAGCTGGTATCAGCACCAATTATACCAAAACGGTCAATAACGGGGTGCTTTCCAACAGTTACTTGGCAGGTATTACCCTATCGGGCTACAATGCGGCGCCTAACCTGCCTGTCTACGGGAAAGACGGGTTCTATTACCTGAATGAGCAAGGCTACTTAGGGGATGGAGTGAACCGATCGGACCTGTACTATCTCAACAAGTTTTACCACCCGGTGGGAACGTTGGAGCTGCAGCGTAACCAGAACGTGTCGCAGCGCATGCTGGGGAATGCCTACATTGAGGTGGAGCCTGTGAAGAATCTGAAGCTTACCTCCAAGTACGGAATTGACTACATAGACAATTTCGAAGATCAGTATAGCGATCCCAATATCCAAGGTTTGGGTTGGAAGGCTAGATACAACGGTCTAGTGCAGACAAACAACGTTCGCCGTAACCAGTGGAACTGGTCGAACTATGCCAGCTATCATGTGCTTCTTGCTGACCAGCATAATGTTTCAGCTACCGCAGGTTTCGAGTTCCAGGAAGTAGAGCAGCACTCTATAGGTACCTATGCCGGGGATTTTGCCGATCCGTTTTTCAAAGACATTGTGACGGGGACGTTTGTGAGCCAGTTTGCGCCAGACGGAAGAAGAACGCACAATGGCTTTGATTCTTATTTTGGCCGTCTATCCTATGACTTCGGCAACAAGTACTATGCTGAGGCAGCAGTCCGTGCAGATGCCTTCTCCGGCTTTGGCCTGGAGAACAAGCGGGGTTATTTCCCGGCAGGTTCGATTGGTTGGAGAATATCTGAGGAGCACTTCATGGATCAGTTTGACTTCCTAAATGACCTAAAGCTCCGGGCGAGTTACGGTATCGTAGGTAACTCTAACATTGCTGATTTTGCTTCCAGAACCTTGTTTGGCGGAGGACAATACGCGGAGCTAAACGGCTTCAGCCCGACACAGGTAGGAAACAGAAACCTCAGATGGGAGTCTTCTACGAAGTTAGACATAGGTTTGGATATGGCCCTCCTGCAGGATAGGATAGGGCTTACCTTTGACTACTTCCACACTGATGTCACCGATCTGGTACTTGACGCTCCTGTTTTAAGGACTACCGGTATCCCAGGAGCCTCTGTTACCACCAATATTGGCTCCATGTACAACAAGGGTGTTGAACTTTCCCTGACGACGACCAACATCCAGAAAAATGGTTTTGTGTGGACCTCCAACTTCAACTTCTCCAAAATTAAGAACAAAATCACCAGCCTCTTCAATGATGTTCCGGTTGTTAGCGGATCCAGCGAAGCTGCTGTCGGACAGGCGATTGGGGAGTTTAAGCTGATTCGTTGGGCAGGAGTGAACCCTGAGAACGGCAACTCGATGTTTTTAGCCAAAGACGGTACAAAAAAGCAGTACAATCCTGCTACTCAGAAATACTACCTCATGGATGGCTCGGAAACATCAGACATTACAGCAAACGATGCGGTGTATGCGGGTAACCCTTACCCGAAGTGGTTCGGCGGTTTTGACAATACCTTTACCTACAAAGGATTCGACTTAGGAATTTTCTTCCAATACAGTGGAGGCAACAAAATCTTAAACCAGACAAGGCAAGGGTTGATGACGAACTACCTGAACAACAACATAGCGGAGATCAAAGACAGATGGCAGAAGCCAGGAGATGTAACCAACGTGCCTAAGCTGTACTTGCAAGATAATATCTCCACTCGTACGTCGACACGCTGGTTGGAAGACGGCGATTTCCTGCGATTGCGTCAACTAAGCCTGGGCTATAATGTACCATCCAGTGTGATCAACAGAATCGGTCTAAACAACCTTAGAGTATACGGGCAGATACAGAACGTGTTTGTACTTACGAAATACACGGGGGCTGACCCAGAGGTGAATACCAACAGGGACGTAAACATTGCCTACGGGGTAGATAACCGGTCGGTGCCGCAGTCGCGCAGCTTTACTGTAGGTGTAAGTGTAGGTTTATAAAATTTAACCAAACAATAATGAACAAAATGTTTAGAAATAATATTGTCGCATCACTGCTGTTCGGAACAATGGTGTTTTCTACAGTATCATGTGATGTTATCGAAAAGGAACCCATCGAAAGTTTGTCTCCTGATGCTGTCTTCTCTTCTCCTGAACGCATTGAGAAAGCAGTTATCGGCATATACGATGATAATCAGAATCCAAGCTTTTTGGGTGGGCGCGCCCTTGTCTACGCCGATATCCGTGGTGGGGACACCGACCCAGCTAGTTACTTTGGCGGTGTTGGGCTTTTTAACACGCTGTCGAACGACGGAACCGTAATGGCTGCTTGGACAGGAGGATACAGGGCCATCTATACTGCCAACCTGTTTCTGCAGGCACTAGAGGAAAACCGCTCCAAAGTAGCAACAGTGGCTCTTGCTAATCAATACGAAGCAGAAGCCAAATTCGTACGGGCACTGAATCACTGGTATTTGATCAACCTGTTTGCACAGCCTTATAACTTTACGTCAGATGCTTCCCATCTTGGTATTCCGGTAGCGCTTAAAGCGTTTGATGCATCAAGCGCTTTTGCTCCAGAGGCGCAACTTTCAAGAAGCACCGTGGCAGAGGTTTATGCTCAAATTGAGAAAGACTTGCTGTTTGGAGAGCTGAATTTGCCAATAACACAGGGTACTAACTTTTCAAACGTGGCTCGTGCCACCCGGGGTGCTGCACAGGCCCTCTTGATGAGGCTCTACCTTTACAAAGGGGAAAACACTAAGGTAATAGAGTACGCAGATAAGGTTACTGCGCTTGGCTATCAGCTAAATGCAGCGCCCATTACTGCGTTCAGAGACTATTTGACAAAGGAGTCTATTTTCTCTGTGGCACACAATGCAGCCGATAACCCCAATACAAACAGCTCCATCGGTAACCATTATTCGCCCGAAAATCGTGGAGATATATCCATCAGCCCATATCATGCAATTGCTACACTAGCAGACAGCGATTTGCGCAAATCCACGTTAACAACGGGGAAACTTGGGAAAGTGTGGACCCTAAAATTCACCGATGCGACCAACTGGATTCCTGTTGTCCGCTACCCGGAAGTGATACTGTCCAAGGCGGAGGCTTTGGCGAGGCAGTCTTCCGCGGTTAACCCTGAGGCCATCGAGTTAATTAACCAACTACGCAGGCGGGCACAGGCTTCTGAGTTTTCAGTTCCTGATTTTGCCTCCCGGGAGGAGTTGATCGAAACTATTTTGCTGGAAAGAAGAATAGAGCTTGCTTTTGAGGGACACGGTATTTTTGACAGGTTGAGAAACAAGAAAGACATACCGGCCTCCAGTATGTACACTGTTCAACCTTATGGCTCAAATAAAACGATCCTTCCAATTCCACAGGTGGACGTTCAGGCAAATCCTAACCTAGTGCAGAATCCTGGCTATTAATCGGGGTAGCTTTTCTGCGGCCTACGACAGGAAGCAGGGAGTTTGGTAGTCTGTCAAGCAATAGTGCTAGCAAAGCGGTGCAGGAATTAACTTGCACCGCTTTCTGATTTCAGGCGTGTATGATGCCAGTTCAATGGGCAAAGGGCCGGGGGGGTGGATGCTGATACCACCTGAAAAAGACAAGTTTAACATAAAGTTAGCTTCTACAGCATATTAAAATCAGGCGCTATTTTTCTAAACGCTGCATAAGAAGTACCTCAGAGATTTACTGACTACTCATCTTTGTATTTCTCTATTTCGCCTATCACGGTGCTGCGAAAAACACAGCCAGTCCAGTCCGCTTGCTGTGTAACTTGTAAAATCCTGCTTATTTTAATTTTCATGTTGCCATGCTGTTTGAGCCCTTCTTTAAATGTGTATATTTGAGTAAGTATTGTATTATAATTATAGAACTGATGGAGAGAAGGGCGAAATTGCCAGTAGGTGTGTCCTACAGTCACGCATGTGAAGTGGTGCATGTGGACGATAAAAATTATTATAATTTCAAGCCAAAAGTAAGTGCCAATCGGATAATGAGCTCTTTTTTTACCTCCTTGGAAGATGAGGTGCAGCCTCGCGGGCT
Organism: Pontibacter actiniarum; assembly: GCF_003585765.1. Classification (NCBI taxonomy): domain Bacteria; kingdom Pseudomonadati; phylum Bacteroidota; class Cytophagia; order Cytophagales; family Hymenobacteraceae; genus Pontibacter; species Pontibacter actiniarum. The sequence goes on along the minus strand of NZ_CP021235.1, from coordinate 2,698,972 downwards.
TGGGCTAAAGTATGCAGCTGTAGGGCAAGAGCATTATTGCGTGCAAGGCAAGAAGTACAGCGTATCGAGGGACAAGTACCTTCTTGTCAACAATTCAGTGTCTTCTTTGGATGTTGCTATCAAAAACACCTCTACCTGGAGTGTGTGTATTGACATGGACGAGGCGCTGGTCAACGATATGTTACTTCAGTTGCTTCAGCCCAATGAACTGGACAATTATGAGGAGGTTAGCCGCTATTTGCTTACTCCGGAGCTTTTCTTGAGAGAAGTGGCGGTATCAGATTCTTTGAGGTGTTTTTTAGATAACATCATTACCTCCTCTGCTTCACATTCGATTGAGCGACCTGCTATGGAGCTTATATATGAGCTCATCGATTACATTGTGCAAGGAAATGTAGGTGTAATTAAGTCATATTATAAAGTAAAGACAGCAAAGTTATCAACTCGTAAAGAGGTATTTCGTCGGTTGCTTATTGGAAAAGAGGTCCTGGACGATAGTGTGTTTTGCCAGGCGGGCATAAAGGAGGTCGCGGAGAGTTGTTGCATGTCTGAGTTTCGTTTTTATAGACTTTTTAAGCAATGTTTTGGCGACAGCCCATACAATTACCTGTTCAAGAAGCGTATCGAAAAGAGTATTGAGCTGAAAAAGCAGGGACTAAGCTGGGTAGAGATTGCATCACTTTTAAACTTTACTGATTTGGCGGCTTTTAGTAAAGGTTTTAAAAAGACAAAAGGAGTTGCTCCAACAAAAGCTATGATCAATTGCTAATATCCTTCCTCTGCACTAGAAAGTTATACTCGTTTATCAGTACACCAGAAGAACATTGGAGCTTTTTAACTATGTAGAGAGTTAAAAAGCTCCATAACCACCCTCTTGTTACCAGGCACTCACCATGCTTTTACCGGTGAGCTATGTATTGACCCAGAACGCGGGTTTAAATTTGATTATGAGGTCGTACACAAGTTATACGACGCTAGGTCTCTAAAGCGAATGGTCTTTACACGCAGTTCTGCCTTGTTGCCAGTTTCTTCTTCAACTCTACATACTGCTGTAGCGTTAGTTAGTTAGTTAGTTAGTTCTCCTAGTGAAATAAGTACTCTATTTATGCGTCACAAAGGGACTCTCAAAGCTTGTTATTTCCCTATAACCTGTCAGGCTGATTTGGACTCCGTGACTAAAAACACTTCCCCTGCTGTTAGTCGTATAGTTCTCAATGTACTGCTCGCAAGCAAGTAAAATGCACAGTTGCAACCGCAGGCGGAGGGCACATACGGGAGGATAAAGGCTTGTGGGTATGGACAGCGGTTATGGGAACTTTGAGTACTCGAGAAGAGACTTAATTTTCCTCATAAAGCATGAGAGATATATCCTCTTCTGTAAGATGTTTGGGAAGGTAACCGTTAAAAGAGTCTTTCACGCAGATGCGTGTTTCCTCCATTGATTCTGTTGATGTCAAATAGTAAAGCCTGGGGGCGTAAATAACTTGTCTTTGCTCTAATTCTACAATAGTATTCGAAAGCTTGAAGCCATTCATGATTGTAATAGTCAGGTCAGTAAAAATAAGTACTTGCTCGAGATCTTCTTTTCCCTTATGACGGGCCTCACAGTTTGAATAAATCCACTTTATACCTTCCTGCTCAGTTGTCGCACTTTCTATAGCCTGGCAGATCCCGAGTTTATGAATTAAACACTTATTTAAAAATGAGGAAACAGGATCATCATCGATAAGCAGGATCTTTTTAAATTTTTTCATAGTGTGGTATTAAATTGGAAAAGTGACTAGTTATGGGAAGTACAATGCTTCTTTGCTATAGTGAAGCATAAAATGAAACAGCACAGTTAGCCGCGGTGTCATAAGTTTCATTTTTCTTTTCTGAAGTTAGTGTCTTTGAATTAACGGTAGCGTTCCTTCTTCATGGAGTACTTAGCGCTTGAAATGGATTTCCATACAAACAGAAAAATTATTGTAGTCCATTTCATACATAGTAACTGTAACTGAAGAATATGTTTAAGGCTTATCTGTATGATAGCCTTACAGCTAACGTTTACAGGGAGGCTACCTTGGTTATTAGATTCAAATATAGATGAATTATAAGAAGGTGATATTGTGATAATCTGACATTTTTAGAGTTGCAAGAGGGGGGAGTATACAACAGAATAGTTTCTGTTGTAAGCCATCAATAGCTTCGGTTTTCCTATCAGGAGAATAGACATGAATGTACAATACTAGCACAAATTGTTATTATTTCCTTTGTATTAGAAGTGTGGCAGTATTCACCTTTTTCGCTATCTCCCACAGTGAAAAGGCAAATTACTGCTTCGCTGAGTCAAACACCGCTCTAGTGACCGGCTGGGTACAAGAGGTTGATTGAGTTAAGGCGAGGCTTCTTGTTGTATCGGTTAGTATGATAAGCCTGCTTCACTACAGTTGTATTTATGCTCTTCATTGGTTAAAGTTGAATCAGGAGAGGCAGAGGGAATGTAAAAGATGTGTCTAACCAGGTAGCAGTGAAGTTACCGGAATGCATATAGCTGCACCGATACCTGCCTTATTGTTCATGGATTCCTGCTTTTCTCTGTTATACATTATCGAGTATAAGTGTTTAGACAAGTTTTTACGTGACTTAACTTGCTCTATGCAAAGTTATCGCTGTACTCGTTCCCTTGCTATGAAAGTACAGAACAGGCGGAAGCATGTTTTTGCCTGCTCCCTACCCAAAGGTGTTGAGCTTGTATCATAACACGACTTATAGAAGAACATGGAACATGCACTATGGTATCTATTACTCCTGGGCCATTGGGGAAAGAGAAGATGTTCCATTACGGATTTTTACGCCTACGGCAACTATTTAGGTGAAGCAATCCACCATGTGAAAGCTCGTGCGAAAGTACTTGGGCTTTCAGACTGTCAACTCTTAGAGGCTACCAGAGTTGAAACATTTTCATCACCTGACCCCATCTATAGTATCCGGTTGAGCAATGGTGTTTTTGTGGGTAAGGGTATAAGTTCTTTTACCGTATCCCCTGATACTGTTCCTTTCCTTTATCCTACCGGCATAGTTCAAAATGTTACAGATGGTTTACTAGAACTGCGAGATGCAGAAGATACCTACACTGCTAGTATGTGCAGCAAGTGGCATGTGGTCAGATCACAGTTGCAAAAAGTAACTTTCGAGCAGATATTTTACAAAGTGCTCGACATCGTGCCTCAGGTCCAGCAAGTATGCCTCACAGTGAGGGACTACAATGGCGAGGGCAGAGGTGCGTCAAAGTGGATAAAGAAAATAGAAGACAAACATGTTCTGCTGTCCTTGATCAAGGATAATAGCAAGGATATTCTGGAGAATGGTTTTGTAGAATTCGAAGTTTATACGCCGGATGGAGAGACTTGCTTAGGGTTTGACAAATACAGACACTTGTTGTTAAAAACACAGCACAAGGCCTTCTATCAGCTTTACCTGCTGCAGCTTCAGTCTTTTAAAGTTCAGGAAGTGGAAACCATCTCGCTACCGGATTCCTGTCAGTACTACTGTCACTACAGGCCCTTTGAAAGCCTCGTGGAAAAAGAGTTCAAGAACTTACTGTAGCGCCATGGATTTCAGAGGCAGTGCACAAGAGGTTATTCAAGGCTTCTACCGGTGCTTTCGCGTATTTTTAACAGTGGCTTCCATAGGCCTTAATCTTTGGAGGCTTTTAAAACTGCTACAGTTAGAGTTGCTGATATAATCTGTTGATGTCACTGTGGTTGAAGCATGTGCCTGCGGGTGCCCCAATCAGGGTACCCGCAGGCACATGGCTATGTCTTACCTGTTTCTCTATGAAGAATAACAAGAGCAGGTACTTAGAAGAGAGGGTGGTAGCTAATCAGCAACTGGAGTCTGTTAGCAATGCTTCCGCCGTTTCAGCGTCACGCACTACCCGGCAGCCATGTGAGGCGAATGCCCGAAGAACGGCTGGAGCGATCTAGCAGCAAGTTCAGGAAAAAGAGGGCCTGCCAGAAAGTAAATGTATCTAACTTCTGGCAGGCTTATACATGATCTGCAGAACCGCTACACGTAGTCAGGCTATATCACGGAGCAGCTCGATTTGCTGAGGAAGTAACTCTGCGTAGATTAGTTTCTGTTCTCTTTCATTCTTGGGATAAAGAAACTTTTGCCGCAAAGCAGGTTCTACAGTTGAAAGTGCTGAATGGCGGCCTCAGGTGATACTTGATAAATCCCATACGCTGTAGTTTTAACTATGCTTTTATGAGTGAATTGTTGTGTAAAGCTTGTTTGGGGTAACTTTTTCTGCTAACCCAACAGTGTCTAGTCTTATTTGATAAGTTATACTACGCTGGTGCGAATACGTTACTTTGTCCTGTGCAAGCTTAGCTGTGACTCACTACTTCCGTTTCAGTACACACTGTTCTCTGTGTTCATTTACATGTTGTGACTTTTACAGAGGAGATGGCAGCCCAGTTGAGATAAAAATGTCATCCGGTTGGAGTATGTAGCTAGTTCAACAAGTTCATCTAACTTTCCTTCAGGTAAAATCTTCTAGGAGGATGGATATTGTTGCGACATTAACTTGAAATGTAAAGTAAGGTTATACAGCAACAAGATTAGAACTGAAGTTGTTGCTTATGCCTAATGCTTTCAAACTGTCCAACAGCACTCAGGCTACTGGAGTGTTAGCAGGTAAAAGAAGTGTTCCTGGTACTTAGACTTATCTGGTGAACCGTAGGTTACCTGTACCGAAGGGTTATGGCCCAGGGTAAAAATCACAGAACTGAAAGTGAATGCTACGGCCGCTGGATCATAGGATACGCAAACAGGGAAGCGCTCGTGATCCTTTGAGCGAAGGGTTCCTTTAATAAGTTCTGGTGTTAGTGCTGTCTCTGAAACGTTCAGGCGTTGACGCAGCGTCTCATACCTTGTCTGGCTGTTCGTTTTTTGGCCTGTTCCTGTCTTTATACGTTGGTGGTATTCCTGCATCCAAGGTTTGATATCGTGGTTCTTTAAGGAATGGTTGGTGTGGAAGACCAAGTTTTTATTTTCAACAGGGAAAAAAGGTACTACCTGATTGGCCGATGCTTCAAAGTTGATGACTTCTGTTTGGGTTCCAATGAGATAGTTCTGACCAGTGGCATGCGGTACTTTGTTAATAAAATCGAGCGCCTGCTGTCCTGACGTCTGCTGCAGTATTCCGCGTGTTACAAAGGTAACAGGTAAGCCATCTATTGAATTATTCAGATCAGTCAGTGCGTTGATTACTACTGCTACACCTTTGTTGTTCATGCCAGCAAAACCGATAAAACCAGCGCAGGTCATCACGTATTGCTCCATGTTCTGCTCGCTTGAGCCAATGTGCAGCAGTACCTGGTACCCCTGCATATAGGTATCAATGTCTATGTTCTGAGCCACGAATGTTGGGCGATCCTGAGTCGCGGCCACGCCGATGGCACTACAATGGTCCTTGTCGACTGAACCGTTCTCCAGGCGATCCAGGTAGCCCCAATATTCATCAATCAGTTGAAACGCCAGCACGTCATCCATCTTTTGCCCGGAGCCGACCGCAATGCCCTGAATCTCCTGCCAAAGGTCCGGTGTCCACTGCTGGATGGCATCCTGATAATTAGATGTTTGCAGGAAATCAGCAATAACTGCATCAGGATCTTTGCCAGTGTCTTTTCTAATGCTTTCTTTCCACTTGTAGTAAACTTCTGCTATCTGCTTTTTTAACTGATATCCATGCTGTAACCCGCGGTTGTACCCGGTGCCGGTAAGCGTCAAGACAGGAACCTGTTTCGGGTTTTTAGGTTTGGCGATAGACTGGAATGTGAGCATACACATTAGCAGAAGTAAAAGTAATAGAGTTGTCTTTTTCATGTTTTAAAAGTTTAACTGGTGGTGTAAAGGGTAAAGTTGTAGTAATCTTGGATAGGTGGGCATTGCTAGCCCTGTCGATTGCTGCAAATGTAACTGTTTCCACATAGGGAGCTTTGTAACTTCCTGCCCAATTGAAGGGTGGTACAAGTAAACCCGGACAGCCTTTTAACACCACTGTCACTAAAGTACTAGCGGCTGATGGAAGCAGGTGTCATGCTGCCGGTTATGTGCAGGGTTCCTGTAAAGCTCATAGCGGCATCGACAACAGCTGCCCGCTCTCCGGCTGTTACCTGATATGGCTCTTTCTGTCATTTTATGATTACCAGGCTTTATAAGGTAGGCTGCTTGCGGCTATTTGCTCTTGCCGAACAAAGTTCTGAGACAAGGGTATTAGCCTCACAGTGGTGGCAGCGGGAGTCCCGCCATAGGCATTAAGTTAACTTTGGATGAAAATGAATTGTGCTAAATGACAGGATTGTACAAGTAAACAAACTTCAAAAAGTCATTACTTTATTGCCTTGAGGAAGAGGTGGTCTCTTATTGGATTCCTATGGAAGGATGACAACTTTCCATTTGCTTCTTCCAAGGCGAATGTAAGTTGATTATAAAATACATACCCTATGAAGCGATTATTTACCAGCACTTTGCTGATACTTTTCTTTTGCTATTTCAGATTAGCAGCACAGACTCCAGCACAGACTGTGGTTTTAAAAAAGCTGCTGCAGACTAAGCTCGACTCGCTACAAAAAGCCAACGGGTTCCCAGGAGCCACTTTTGCTGCCGTGTTACCAAACGGGGAAAAGATCGCTATCGCAACAGGCATAGCGGATTCGCTTGAGCATACGCCTATGGACCCAAATAGCAGAATGCTGTCTGGTAGCAATGGGAAGACACTCTTTGCCGCATCAGCCATGGTGCTGTCAGAGCAGGGCCTTTTTGGACTTGATGATAAAATTGAAAAATTCATAGGCCACGAAACATGGTTTGACAGACTGCCAAATGCACGAAACATCACCATGCGCATGCTGCTCAACCACACTTCCGGTATAGAAGAATACCTGGAGCAGGGCGATTTCATGCAGCGGCTTAAAAGCAATCCCTCTCACAGATGGGAGCCAGTGGAGCTTCTAGCCTACGTGTTTGACCGCGAACCTTTGTTCGAAGCGGGGACCAAATTTAACTATGCCGATGCCAACTATATCCTGTTTGGCTACATTGTAGAGAAGATCAGCGGTGATAAAATGTATGACCTAATTGCTACCCATGTCATTGCTCCCTATGCCTTGTCCGCTACAGAGCCGTCCGAAAAGCGAAAGTACAATAACCTTGCCGTGGGGTATGTCAGGTCGGGAGGACCTTTCCCAGTGGAAGGCGCTATGGTGAGAAACGGAGAGTTAATTCTCAACCCACAGTTCGAATGGGCCGGGGGAGGCTTTATATCCAGCGCTTCAGATCTAGCCCTTTGGGCGAAGGCCTATTATGAGTTTAAAGCTCTGTCACCTGATACGAGGGAGCAAATGCGGAAGGGTGTAACTGCTAACACAGGTAAAAATCACCAGTATGGGTTAGCCATGCAGATTAGACCTGGAGGAGAAGCAGGAGTAAGCTATGGGCACAGCGGTTGGTTTCCCGGCTATGTAACTGATGCTGCCTACTTCCCTGATTTAGACCTGGCTGTAGCCATACAGTTCAACACTGATAATTTTCACTTATTAAAAAGGTCTACAGAAGCATATCTTCTAGATATGGCAAAGACCGTTGCTACGATGCGAAAGTGAAATAGTTCGCTTCGGCTTACCGACATCTATCACCTGCGAAAATTCCTGGTTAACATTTGGGTGCAAGAAGTGCGGTACCACTTTTTCTCCTTCTATTCCTGAAGCTATTTGCTTTACTCTAAACGACATGATGAAAAACTTAATTTTAACGGCTTTCCTACTGTTCATCCTAACAGGTAGTTCCCTAGCCCAGTTAACAGGGAAACTACAAGATGAAAAAAGAGTTGCACTGGCCTATGCAAATGTGGCGGTACTCCATACTAGCGACTCTACTGCAGTGACAGGTGTCGTAACAGGGGCTGAAGGTGACTTTGCCGTTCCCACACCTGCCGAGGGGGAATACCTGCTTCGCCTGAGCGCAATAGGATATAGAACAATGTTTGTCGGTCCTTTTGAGGTAATTGCCAGAGGGATGCGCAAAGATTTTGGTGTCCTTACTTTAAAGGAAAACGCTGAAATGCTGAGGGAGGTAACTGTACAAACTCTTAGACCCACCATAACAGTGGACGCAGACAAGATGGTGGTAAGTGTCGAAGGAACTGCACTGGCGGCAGGCAGCACAGCTTATGAGGTGCTTGAAAAGTCACCGGGGGTATGGGTAGACCAGGATGGCAACCTGCAGCTAAACGGAAAGGCCGGTGTTCGCGTGATGATAGACGGGAGGCCCTCCTTCCTCTCTGGGAAAGAGCTTCAAAGTATGCTGGAAGCGATGTCTGCAGAGAATGTGAAAAGTATAGAAGTCATAGCCAATCCATCCTCAAAGTATGATGCTGCGGGAAGTTCCGGTATCATCAATATAAAACTAAAGCAGAATACCCGTCAGGGTATGAACGGTAGTTTGTACGGAGGGTATCAGTACAACAAGGCTTCAGGGTATAACGCAGGCGCAAACGTAAACTACAAGAAGGGGAGTTGGAATTCCTTTGTCAGTGCGGACGTAGCAAAGCGCCCGCGCCTGCGCGAAGGGGTTATGATCCGGGAGTTTTATGAGGCTGGTGCAGACGCTCGTTTTCACCAGCTCCGTGACGAGCTTATGGCCACAAGCACGCCCGCCCTGCGCTTGGGTACCGACTACGATTTTAACGACAAACATAGCGTTGGTGCTGTGGCTAACTTTAGCCACAGCACCACCGACCGTGCCTTCTATTCCGATACTGACATGAACGATAGGGCAAAGGGTGTGCACACGTTTGTAAAGGCAGGCAACTTTAATGATATTACCAGCAACAGCAGCGCCTTTAACCTGCACTACAGTGGCCTGTTGGATACGACTGGCACCAGCCTCGCCATAAACCTGGACTACATACAGTTAAATAATAACAACGAGGCTCGCTATGCAAACAGTTTTCGTAACCTAAACACAGGAGCGGGGAGCGAGGAGCTACTGAAAACTTATAACCCTGGTTATTATGATATTTACTCTACGAACATAGACTTTGGAGCCAACATTCTGGAAAACACAAAGCTGGAGATGGGGTTTAAAGGCAGCCATGTCCTATCGGGTAATCAATTAAGCTTTTACGTTGCCGATCCAGAACAGAAAAACCGTCAAGTGTTGGATGAGGCCAGGAGCAACCACTACCGGTACACCGAAAACATCTTTGCTGCTTATGCAAATCTTAGCATCAAGATGAGTGAGAGCTGGAACCTTCAAGCTGGCTTAAGAGGAGAGCAAACCATAGGTGAAGGCAAGCCAGTTGGAGGCGGTGAAACTATTAAGAAACGCTATCTTGATTTCTTCCCCAGCTTCTTCCTGACGCATAAGGTGAGCGGCAGCTACAAGATTGTTTATAACTATAGCCGTCGCATTGACAGGCCCAACTACCGTACCCTGAACCCGTTTATTTTTTACCAGGACCCGTACAGTTGGGCAGAGGGGAACCCGGACCTGAAACCGCAGTACACAAATTCGTTCCAGCTCATTCAAACCCTGCAGAACACGTACAATTTAGTGCTGGGTTACACCCACACCAAAGATTTCTTTGCAGAGGTGCCGCAACAGAACTCCGAAAACAACACCACCATATACCAGGAGCGCAATATTGACAAGTCAGAGAGTTTTAGCGCCACCCTTATAGCACCTGTTAAGGTGCTGAAAAACTGGGATGTGAGCAACAATCTGGTGGCTGGGCATCAGCGGAACAAAATACTGTTACAGGACAAGGAGCTAACAAACGAACAGTTCACATTTACTGCCCAGTCCACACATAACGTGCTGCTACCACTGGGGCTACAGTTACAGGCTACAGCGGGATACAGTTCACCCACCACCTATGGGGTTTACAAGTTCAAAACCCAGTGGTGGATGGATGTTGGCCTGAAGAAATCCTTTCTGGATGACAAACTGGACCTGATGCTTGGCGCCACCGACGTTTTCAGGACTAGGGAAGCGCGCGGAGACGCCAGCTACAACGGCAATATGTTCACGTTTGTCAACTATTTTATGGCAAAAAGCGTCAGGCTTAACCTGAGGTACAACTTTCAGCGTGGGCAGAACTTTAAATCGAAAAACAGAAGTACAAGGTTGGAAGAGCTCAACAGAGCAGGTGGGCAATAGGACGAGTATGGCATACGTGCGTCATTGTATTCGCCTTTGACAACCCCTATGCCTAAGGTAAGTCAGCGACTATATACCTACTGGAAAGCTTGCAGAAACATACCCCTGGCACATTACACGAATGGAGGAATTGTATTCTTATAAAAGTGTAATAGTCAAGATATGCTCTGCCAGTTGTGGATTAGCTGACAGGCATCTGCCCTAAAGTTGTGTTCCATGAGCCCGCGCCGTTGGGCTCATTTTTTTTCTGCACCACCCCTTCGTCTTCGGGTGTAAGGGCTGGTTCCAAAAAAAAATGTTTGACAGGATCTTGCCTCAAGCTGTCGAGCATTTTCTCCTTGGCCAGCGGAATGGTTTCGAGCAGTGTCTGGTAGGGTGTCCTGCCAAAGCAGTATTTGTCCGTATGCGTCCGCTCCTTGTTGTAGTATTCCAGCCACAGGTCCAGGTCTTCCTGCAGTTCCTCTAACGTAGCATACACCTTTTTACGAAAAGCGATGGCATAAAATTCGTCTTGCATAGTACGGTGGAAGCGCTCACAGATGCCGTTGGTCTGCGGGCTCCTGGCCTTCGTCTTGCTGTGGTCGACGTCCTCAATGGTCAGGTAGAGTTCGTACTCATGGTGCTCCCTGGCTCCTCAGTACTCGGTTCCACGGTCAGTGAGGATGCGCAGCAGCTTCAGCTCGTGCTGCTCATAAAACGGAAGCACCCTGTCATTGAGCATGTCGGCCACAGCAACGAGTTCTTCCTATCATAGACCTTCGCCTGCGCCACCTTAGTGTAGGTGTCGATGAAGGTCTGCTGGTAAATCTTGCCCGCGCCTTTGATGTAGCCCACGTAATAAGTATCCTGCGCTCCCAGGTAGCCTGGATGGTGCGTCTCTATCTCACCGTGCACTGTCTTCTCTTCCCTGGCTTTCTCCAGGGCCGCAATCTGCGCTTCGGTCAGGATCAGCCCTTCTTCAGCCACTTTGGCTTCAAGTGCTTTCAATCGTTTAGGGAAAGTCTCTAACTGGTAACGCAGCCACACGGATCGCACCCCTCCTGGTGAAATGAAGATGCCGCGCTTTTTGAGCTCATTGGAAGCTCTCAGTTGCCTAAAGGCAGGTTGCTCGGTGGCAAGTGCTACCACTGCGTCCTCAACGGCTTGCTCTACTCTGTTCTTGATGTTGGGCTTTGAGCGGCTGATCTCCTGCAGGGCTGATGAGCCGCCCTGCTCGTAGAGCTGTTGGAAGCGGTAGAAGGAATCTCTGCTGTACCCCATCACTTTACATGCCTGCGATACATTGCCCAGCATCTCGGTCAGGTTTAGCAATTCTAATTTGTTTTTGATAATTTTGTCTTGAGTAGTCATGGTATAATCTGACAGTTTAAGTGGTTAAATGCGTCATATTCAATATATCTTGACTATCTCTCTTTAGGCCATCGTAAAGTTAATTTTTCAAGTTACAGTTTCCTCCAATAATTCCGCGGGCGCCCTGAAGTTCAGCGCCTGGTGCGGGCGGTGGTGGTTATAGTCCTCCATCCATTCCTCAGCCTTCTGGCGCACCTCTGAAAGGGTTCTGAACACGTAAGCATTGAGCAGTTCTCTTCTGATGCTGTCGTTGCAGCGCTCGATGTAAGCATTCTGCATGGGCTTACCAGGTTGTATAAACACCAGTCTTACCTTGTTCTCCCTGCACCAGCATTCCAACTTGTTTGAGATGAACTCCGGTCCGTTGTCTACCCGGATCATCTCGGGCAGCCCCCTGAACTCCTTGAGGTACTCGAGCACCCTTATCAGCCGGATGGGCGGGATCGACAGGTCCGTCTCCATCGAGAGGATCTCCCGGTTGTAGTCATCGACAATATTGAGGAGCCTGAACTTGCGGCCGTCCCAGAGGCTGTCGCTCATGAAGTCCACCGACCATACCTGGTTGACCTTCCCGGGCTGGAACAGGGCCTGCTTCACACGTGCCGGCAATCTCTTCCTGTGTCTCCTGCGGATGTTCAGCTTCAGTTGGCTGTAGACCCTATAGACTCTCTTGTGGTTCCATGCATGGCCCTTTCTCCTGATTCTATGGAAGCACTGCCAGAAGCCGATGGCCGGGTGCTTCTCCACCAAGCTTTGCAGCTGCTCCTCTATCAGGCTGTCGTATTTCTCTGTTGCTTTGTACTGATAGGTGCTTCTGGCCACCCCTGCGGCCTTGCAAGCCTGACGAACGCTCACCCCGTGCTCCTCTACCATAAACTCCACCAGCGCCTTTTTCTCGTCAGGCCCTACAGCTTTTTTCCCACTGCGTCCTTCAGAGCGTGGTGCACCAGCGAGAGTTCGGCGAACATCTTCTTGAGGCGGCCGTTCTCGTGCTCCTTGATGATCTGTGGTTCTGTGAAGCGTGTCTTTTTCATTCCGTTTAAAGTTTGACCTCCCCCCTAAAAAACGGACCAATGTAAAGTAGAGAAAACGGGCAATAATCGTATAGAACCAAAAGCGAATTGCCAAGAAGAAATCAAAGTTTACTGAGGCGCAGATCATCTTCGCCATCAAGCAGTCAGAGACAGGAGTCTCTGTCGCAGAAGTATGCCGGGAAATGGGTATATCAGAGGCCACCTTCTATAACTGGAAGAAAAAATATGGTGGTTTAGGAGTATCGGAATTGCGCAAGCTGCGGCAGTTGGAGGAGGAGAACCTACAATTGAAGAAGCTGGTGGCGGACCTAAGCCTGGACAAGCAAATGCTACAGGACGTACTGCGAAAAAAGCTTTGAAGCCAGCCCAGCTAAAAGGGCTGGCTTCAAAGTTGACCGATGATTACCGCGTTTCCATCACCAGGGCCTGTAAGGTAGTGCAGTTCCATCGCTCCGGCTGGTATTACCGCTCCAAGGCCAGGGACAGCTCAGTGATCAGGAAGCGGATGCAGGAGATTGCTCAGGTAAGGGTCCGCTACGGGTTCTGGCGTATCTTTATCCTGCTCAGGCGGGAGGGCTGGAAGGATAACCATAAGCGTGTACATCGCCTCTATAAGGACGAGGGGCTGAATCTAAGGAGCAAAAGGCCCAGAAGAAGCAAAGCTGCGGCCCATCGGCTGGAACGCCCAGAGCTCTCTACTAACCATGAGTGCTGGAGCATGGATTTCGTGGCAGATCAGCTCTTCGACGGCAGGAAATTCCGCTGCTTAACTGTAGTGGATAATTATAGCCGCCAATGCCCAGGGATTCAGGTGGGACAGTCACTAAAGGGAGAAGATGTTGTAACCGCTTTGGAGAGCATCAGGCAGGACACTAAAAAGCTGCCCAAGCGTATACAGGTGGACAACGGCAGCGAGTTTATCTCCAAGGCACTGGATAGGTGGGCCTATGACAACAAGGTGACGCTGGACTTCTCCAGGCCCGGAAAACCAACGGATAATGCCTTTATTGAGTCCTTCAACGGGAGCTTTAGGGACGAGTGTCTGAACGTGAACTGGTTCCTGTCACTGGAGGATGCCCAGGAAAAGATCGAGGCCTGGCGGCAGGAGTATAATGGCTTCCGGCCCCACAGTTCACTAGGTGACAGAACACCGGAGGAGTGGATACAAAAAAATATAGTAAAACCTGAATTCTCTACTTTTGACCGGTCCTAAAAATGGGAGGAGCTCATCAGCGGAATAACATTCTACTGAGATTTGGCGTGAAGCAGGTGCTGGTTCAAGGATCGTTGCACCAACAGGAGCAAGCAGACATGCTGCAATGGGTTTAGTCGCGCTCAACAACGCCGATCCTGCCTCGGGGGCAGTCACTTAAGCCAACCTGGAAAATCTTTCGTGCATCACAGCCTTATAGGCTTCTTTAGTTCCTTCGCTTAAAAAGCTGGTGTCTATAAACGAGACCCATTTGGCCTTCGCCTTAATCATCTTGCTAAAAAGGTTCTGCTGTTGTCTTTCGTTCAGCTTGAGGGTGGTGAATGCTGTTATGAAGTCTTCCTTTTTGATTTTCTTCCTCTTGCCATTGAGCATAAGGGCCAGGTCTTCGTCATCTGCCGGGTTCACGACAGCCGTGGCCACCATGTCATAGGCCGGTGCCAAGACTGGTCCGAAGCCAGGCTGGTGAAGCAGGGAGAAATTCTTCAGGTGCATGTCCGCATTCCCAGTGAGAAAGGAAAAGAGTACCTGCTCAAAGAAGTTAATCACGTCCAGGCCCGGGTTGACCGAGTACCTAAGGATAGCCTTGGCTATCTGTTCGTAAGAGCCATAGTATTTATCTTCCGTAAGCCGTTCCGTCAGCTGGCACATGTCCTCCATGTGGAGCTTGCCTTTCGGTGTGCGGTCTATGCGTTTGGTAATGTAGGACAGATTTCCTGACTTCAAACGGATCAGGCTGTGCGGCACCACGGTTATTCCGGCGATGGTTGCCAGGTGCATGGTTAGGTCCTCTACCTCCGGAAGTTGGGCATAATGTGGGCTTGGTGGCTTCAGAATGTAGCCTCCCCACAAGCCGACGATGGTGAAGCGCTTGGGGTCGGCAGCAGTCGGTCCCGGTGCCAGGTCGAGCGACAGCTTCGGTTGCACCCCAGTGACCGCGGCATGGTTCCGGATCACCTGCTCAGCCAGCTGCTCCATTTGTGCCTCCGTATATGGCAGGGTAGGAGGGGTTGCCTGTCCGAACAGCTTTTTGCTGCAGCGCGCATGGAAGTCCCCCTCATGTTCTGCCAGGAGTTGATAGCAATACAGACACCTTTTCATGCGTTTCCCTCCTCATCAACCGGGTATACACTTACAGCTCCGATGCAGTCCTGGCAGCAGGCGAGCAGTAATCCCATGCGGTCCCGCGGGTTTAGTTTCCAGTTGCGCTCGGCGATGTCCAGTAGCCATCCTTCCGGGATCAGTCCGTCAAAGAACGGGAACAGGACCCTGCTGGTGAAGGGCTTTTCCTGCAGCGGTAGCGTAAGGCTGACCGGTTCTGGCGCAGGAGATTGCAGGTAGGCCGGGTCATACACAAAATGGTACCCGTTCTCGTCCTGCGTCAGCCAGCCGGCCGTTCTGTCGTGGAGCTTTATCTCGGCTTTTCGCATCAGGTAGTTATGTTATGTGTTGTAGGTACGGGTCCTATCTGGTGCCCGAAGAGCTGCAGCACCTGATTCACCTTATCCAGGCGGAGAGTCTCTTTCCCCTGCTCCAGGTCCCGTATAAACCGGAGGCCGACACCTGCCTTCACCGCCAGTTCTGGTTGTGTCAGGCTCGCTTGCTTGCGCCTTTCCTTTACAAACTCATTTAATAGCATATTTTATACCTTATCGGGTATAAATTTACGAAAAATATTAGTATTATACCTTATCGGGTATAAATATTTGTTTTGTGATGCTTCTATACCCGATGAGGTATAATAAAGTGTTAAGTAGTGGCGAAATTCACAGCCGTTACCCCACATTAATGAGTTAATTGAGTGCATGCAGGCTATCAGTTTACTCCAGACTTATTATAGCTCATGGTGCATTCGATTTATATCTGTTTATTTGCCGAATGCCGTGAGATGCGCCGCATACTGCCGCTTCACGTCATCTTCGAAGCTGTCGAGATAGAACTCCGTCGTTTTGAGGTTGCTGTGACCAAGCGACTCGGAGATGAATTCGGTGGGGGCACCGGCGCGCTTGAGGACGGTGGAGAAGGTGTGCCGGGCAGTATAAGTAGTCACGTTATGTTCGATGCCTACGTCGGCGGCAACTCGTTTGATGTAGAGGTTGATCGTTTTGGTTGTTTGTCTGACATAGGCTAGCTCTTGCTCAGGAGTTATGCCCGCCCTGAGAATAGGAAAGACGTAGGTGTCTGGTGATACCGGTTTGTTGCCCCACCGCTTGATGATACGATTGATTTCAGGGGTGCGCATGGCTACGATGGGCTTGAGGGCATGACGGGTGGTGCGTTCTGTCTTCGCCCGGATAAAGGTAATGCACTCCCGGCTCAACTGCTTGTACTTTAACCGCGCAATGTCTTTGACGTTGATGCCATTGCACAGGTAGGAGAAGATCCAGAAGTCCCGGGCCTTCGCCTGGCTGTCGTGCACGGGGTGGTAGTTGTATATTTTCTCCACATCCGAAATTGTCAGCGCTTTTTTGACATTCTTGCTGGCTGGCATCCTGTACTTCCTTCTTCCGAACGGATAGAGGTCCCTGCTCAAGTCCCCTGCGTCTATAAGATCATTAAACAGGGTGCGGAGCGTACGCAGGTACATGCTTACCGTCGTCAGGGTCTTTCCGCGGCTGAGCATCCATTTTTCATAAGTATTTAGGAAGTCGACGGTAATATCGGTAAAAGGCAGCGGCTTTTTCCTTCTTTTCAGGTCCTCCTTCCTTTCCTTAGACTTTTGAATAGAAAGTCTCCTTCGGTTGATGGGAGGCTCCTTGAGCATAAAAGAAATAAGTGAGATATAGGCAGTTTCATAGAAGTTGGCGTTGGCAGCCTGCCCATTCTCACTCAGTTGCTTAATGCTCTGCTCGTAGGCCGCGAACACATCCGTTCTTGCCGGCAGGTCCAGAAACTTCCTGTCAAAGGCATCGAAGGTGAAGAAGGGCATCTTCTCAATGATGCGGACTGCCTTCTGCTCTAAAGCCTGCAGGGAGAGCTGGATTTCTTTGTGTCTGCCCCTGGGTTTGTCCCCTTGTACTTTGGAGAAGTCTTCCTCAGACAGGGCATATTGGGTCCCGTAATATTTTCGTTGTCTTAGGTAAGTAACCCTTAACTTTACACGGTACGTCCCGTCCTTTAACGGGCGTCTGGTGTCCAACATAATGGATGTGGATGCAGTTATCATAGCTGTGTGCAAGGTGTTTCTGTGCACACAATTTGCACACAAAGAGCTAAAATAGCAATAATTACCAAAAATTAATTTTTAGTAAAAGTGTTGTTAATCAGAAGTTTATAAAATATTAAAAAACATGTATAACTGGTAAAATACTATTGTTTGCCGCTTCTAAGCAGTAGGTCTTTGGTTCGAATCCAAACGGGATCACAAAAAGCCTCTCTACATCACGTAGAGGGGCTTTTTTGTTTTATGGGCACCAAATTGGGCACCATTTTCAAGTCCATGCTTTCCCAAATGCCCGCCTTTCCAGCTCGTTCAGCTGCTGTAATTTCTCCTTAGTATCGCCGATATTGTTGTGCACCTCCAGCCGGTTCGGTCAGCTCAGTACCTCCTGTTTCATCTCCCGTACCTCCTGCAGCAACTGCTCCTCAAACTTGGTCAGCGTCTGGTTCTCGTTACTACTGTTTGGCAGGGACCGGTGCGGTCATGCTGCCGTCGGCGAAAGCACGAACTCTCTTCTGGCGCTCTGCCTCCAGCCACTGCACAACGTTAGCATACTTCGGCGACTCCACCATCCAGTTGGGCAGCACTAACTCCCGGCCGCGCTCCCCGATCAGGTCGAGCTGTGCATCGTTCACAAAACCACCGTCGGCAAAGGCACCGATGTTGCCCCCGGAGGAACCGCTGGCCGTCTGCCACAGCCCGTTCACTTCATTCATCGGGATGGTCTTGCCTCCGGAGCCGGTAAAGCCTCTCTGCTCAAAGGCTACTACCTTGGCCATGGATATTTCCGCACGCACCGTGGAAAGGATGTTGACGGCTTTCAACTGAGTGCACCGGCGGCACCAAAGGTAACGGCATTCAGCGGGTTGGCAGCCGCAGCCACGGCGTTAAAGGCCAGTTCCCTCTCCAGGTTCATAATGATCTCGGCCACTGTCAGTATTTTGCGGATCGCCTTGAACACCTGGTAAGCGGCTGACTCCTCATTCAGGAAGCCCATCCGGCCATCTAAGGTGTCGCCTGCGATAGACAGGCGCATCTCGGACATGCTTCGCTCAAAGTTTGCCCGCTCCTGGGCCAGTGCCTTGTTCTTTTCCGTCTTCTCTTTCTCGATGTATAGGATTTCATTTTTGATTTTGAGTGCCTCCAGTATTGCTCCCTGACCAGCGGCCTGCAGGAATTCCAGTTTCTGGTGAAGCGTCTGCTGGTGCAACTCCAGCAAGGCTTGCTCTCTGGCAGCCTCGGCGTTATGGGCACGCAGACATAGTCTAATACTCTTCCTCCTCAAGCTCAAAAAAGTATTCTACCCGCTGCAACTTCCTGTCTGTCTGTTTAACTTCTTTCGGCGCCAACTTGTACTCCTCATCCTTTAACCGCTGCTGCTCAGCATAGGTGGCCAACAAATCCTGTTTCTTACTTTCTTTAGTATAAAATAGTATATATCAAAATCTCTTACTAGATTTTAGGTCCACAAGTAAAAATTATGGACAAGTCACTAATCAGCGAACTTAAGGAAGGGAGCGAAAAGGCTTATGATGCACTGTTTCATAAGTTCTATGGGCGTTTATGTGGATTTGCAATAAGGTTTGTTCGCGATCAAGAGATTGCTGAAGAAATAGTGGCCGAATCCATGGTGGTGCTTTGGGAGAAGCGCCATAAGTTTGACAACATGCTTGCCTTGAAGTCCTACCTTTATAACACTGTGCGTAACGCATCGCTGGATTACCTTAAAAAGTCAGGAAGGCATACCTCTCTGGACATGCTCGATGGAATGGAAGCCGTTGTGGCGGCGGATTTCTATATTGTGGAGGAGGAGGTGCATGCTACACTCTACCAGGCCTTGGAAGCCTTACCTGCGAAATGTAGGCGGGTGTTTGAACTTTCCTGTATTGAAGAACTGAAGTATAGTGAAATCGCAGATGATATGGGCATTAGCCTGAATACTGTTAAATCACAGCGGGCAAGGGCAATCCAGTTACTCAGGGATTTTCTGAAAGCCCACCCTTATGCTGTATTGCTCCTCCAGATTCTGCTGGGAAGGTAGCGTAATGACGTCGTGACGGCGGTAGAGTTTAAGTAGCTCAGAGCAAGCAGATGAAAAAATAAAAAAAGTTTTCCACCCGAATCACACCTTCAGGAGTTCTATAGATACTAGAAAGAAATTATGCGCTTAAACAACTCTAATTTTCAGCTGGCGGACCTTATCTGTAAATCCATTGCGGGTACTCTTACAGAGGAGGAAAGTGCGGTGCTAACCCAGTGGAAAGCGCAGCCTGAAAATGAGAAGCTGTATGATCGCATCGTGGACGTGCAGACCATAAGGCATAGGTTTGAAACTTATGACCAGTTCGATAGCCATCGGGCACTGCGCACGGTGAAAACCCGAATCCGAGAGAAAAGCAAACCTCAAGCACCAGGCTTCCTAGTTCAGTACCTGAAGTATGCAGCGGTGCTGTTTGTGGTTGGCCTAGCCGGGTCCCTGTATGTGTATTTGAACAACAAGCCTGGAAAAGAACTACTTGGGGCTGCTGAGCAACCCGTACAAACACAAGGCGTACAGACTGAACCTAGACTGATGCCTGCCAAAAACAAGGCGGTGCTGCTGTTGGCAGGCGGCGAGGAAATAGACTTGACGCAGCAAGGCAAAGAGCTACTCAAACTTTCCGGCCTGGAAGTCAGAAATGAAAACAACCTTCTTGCTTACCCGGATGACGAAGCAGCTGCCGGGTCGGTTATTGCCTACAATACGTTGCAGGTACCCGTCGGCGGAGAGTACCAGGTGCAGTTACCCGATGGCACCAAAGTATGGCTCAACTCAGCATCGTCGCTAAAGTACCCCACCCATTTTACGGGCGACAGACGCGAAGTTGAGCTGCACGGCGAAGCGTATTTTGAGGTACAGAAAGACGCGAAGCAATTTGTAGTAACAACGGGTGAAGTGGAGGTAAGAGTACTTGGCACCAAGTTTAACCTGAGTGCTTATGCCGATGATGCAACCATTGCCACCACACTAGTAGAGGGAAAAGTAAGTATGGAAGGCACTGCGGCCAGCAAGCCTACTATACTTACACCTGACAAGCAGGCGGTGTATAGCCGTGCTAATAACAAAATTAGTGTAAGGGAGGTAGAAACCGGAGAGTATACTGCCTGGAAAAACGGGGAGTTCTACTTCAAAAAGGAAAGGCTTGAAACTATACTGACCAAGCTTGCCCGCTGGTATGACATCCGTGTCACGTACCAGCACCCCTCCATGAAAGATAAAATCTTCACAGGCATCGCCTTGAAAAGTAGACCCCTTGAGCACATACTGGATTTAATCAGCAAGACCTCTGGTATAAATTACCGGATTGAAAACAACAAGGTTATTCTTTTAGAGAAGGAGTAACATAACACAAATCTTAGTTTTTGCCCACTGCTTTTCAGTTAACGGCAGGTGACACCTGCATGTCTGCTAGGAGAAGTGTGGCCTGTTATAACCTATAGCTGAAAAGACAGAAACCCAACACTGGTGTGTTTGTTGTTATAACCATATTGATTATTGTTATAATAGTATAATTGTTAGCGTTTCTTGTACACCTGTAGGCTTTCTGAGTTTTAGTCTGGCACTGTGCATCTATACTATACCACCACCTTATCTAACCAGTAACCTTATGATAAAACCTCTACTAAAAGAAGCTTCACCGGGCTTGGCTCTCCGGAGAAACACACTCTCGCAGCGGAAGAAAAAGCTTCTGCTGCTTTTACTGGCCTGCTCGGTAAATGTTACAGGAAATGCGTTTTCGCAAACAATTTCTTATTACGTACCAGATGGTGACTATCAGGGCAAAGCAGTGCCAAGTGCTGCCAACAAGCTCATCAGCATTAACATGGGCAACGTCACGCTGCAGGAAGCCTTCTCCAGAATTAAAAGCCAAGCTAATGTCCACTTTTTCTACAGCGATGATGAGCTGGATGTAAGCCGTCAGGTGAATGCCCGGTTTACCAACGTCACCCTGGCCGAAGCTGTGGCGAGCCTTGTAGGCCCACGTTACAAGGTAGAGATTAGCGAAGATAACACGGTGGTTATTACACCGCAAGAAGCTGACAGGGAGGTGATAAGGAAAAAACAGGAAGCAAGGGTAAGCGGTAGGGTCACCGACGAAAAGGGTCAGCCCTTGCCTGGTGTGAGCGTTATGGTTAAAGGGAGCAGCCGGGGCGTCGTAGCTGATAACCAAGGTACCTATAGTTTACCTGTGGCCGCCGGCGATGTGCTTATTTTCCGGTTTATTGGCTTTGAGGTGATAGAGGTGCCGGTCAATGGCCGTGAGGAGATTAATGTCCAGATGGTCCCAAACGTAACGGAGCTCTCCCAGGTAGTGATCACTGGTATTTTTGAGCGTAAGGCAGAGAGCTTTACAGGCTCAGCGGTTACCATCACTCAGGAAGAGCTCAAGCGCGTTGGCAATGCCAACCTGTTTCAGACTATCCGTAACATTGATCCCTCCATCGTTATTATGGACAACCTGGCTTTGGGGGCTAACCCAAACGCCCTGCCCGAAATGCAGATCCGTGGAACTTCTACCTTCCCGGTGGATGAAGCACTGGCTGGTTCCGGCCTAAAGGGAAACTACCTCAAAAGCCCAAACCAGCCGCTGTTTATACTGAACGGTTTCGAAGCCACCGCAGAACAGGTGCTGGACCTGGATATTAACCGTGTGGAAAGTGTAACACTGCTGAAGGATGCCGCTTCCAAAGCTATTTATGGATCAAAGGCGGCCAACGGCGTGGTGGTTATCGAGACAAAAAGGCTGTCCGGCTCCAATACGATTGTTACCTACAACGGTAGCCTGGACATCGACATGCCTGACCTTACGAGCTATAACCTGGCCAACGCGCTGGAAAAGCTGGAAGCGGAGCGAATTGATGGGAGATACACGCCTACCGTTAACGACCCGGAGGCGCAGACCGGCTTGCAGCAGCTCTATAACGCACGCAAAAAGCTGGCGCTGGAAGGGTTGGACACCTACTGGATGGCCAAGCCGCTTCAAAATGGTGTGGGGCAGCGTCACGGTCTGGCAATGGAACTGGGCGGCCAGGAACTGCGCATATTAGGAAACCTTTCTTATCGGGATGTGGTGGGCGTAATGAAGGGCTCTTCCCGAAATAATATTGCCGGAAACCTGACCACCTCCTATCGACTGAAGGGCTTCTCTTTTCATAACAGCATGAGTGCTAACAGCAACAAAGCCGAGGAGTCTCCTTACGGCACTTTTGCAGAGTATGCCCAAATGAACCCTTATTGGCGTGCCGTCAATGCAGATGGCAGCATCCCCTACTATGCTGAAACAGGCCCAAACGGGGAGCGGTATACAAACCCGCTGTATAACTCCACGCTCGACTCCAAAATAACGTCGAGCTACTTCAACTTCACCAACAATTTTTACCTGGAGTGGGCTATTTCCCCTGCGTTCAGAGCGGTCACCCGTGTAGGCATAGATGTAAAGAAGAACAGTGCCGATGAGTTCTACCCTTCGGCACATACGCAGTTTGAGAGCCTGGTTGGGGAGCTTGATGCGCAGCGCAGAGGGTCTTATCAGGTAAACAACGGCGAGCGCAGCTACTTGTCCGGAGACTTTAACCTGAACTACTCCAAAGAGGTAAACAAGCACTTCTACTTTGCAAACTTTGGCTTTAACATCAGCGAGAACAAGTACAGTGAAGTGATTCACAGGGTAGAGGGCTTCCCGAGCAACCGCATGGATAACATTATGTTCGGCCGCGACTATGCCCTGGATTCACGACCAACAGGCATCGACGGCATTTCGCGTGACATCGGTTTCCTGGCGGTTGGATCTTATACTTATGATAACAGGTTCCTGTCTGACCTGACGCTCCGCACGAGTGCCTCCTCGCAGTTTGGTTCTGATAAGCGCTGGGCCAAGTTCTGGAGCTTTGGCTTAGGTTGGAACCTGCACAACGAAGGGTTCATGAACGGCAGCGCTTTTGACCTCCTGAAGGTGCGTGGATCGCTAGGCTCTACAGGAAACCAGAACTTTAACACCAATGCCTCTATTGCCACCTATGCTTATTACCTGGAGAAGCTCTATCAGGGCTTTACAGGTTCCTACTTAGAGAACATGGCCAATACCAGTCTCCAGTGGGAGTCAAAGTTTGACTATAACATTGGCTTTGATGCGAAGGTGAAAAACCTGTCGGTACGTTTTGACTATTACGAGAACTATACTGAGAACCTGATCACCGACATGACCATCCCGAACTCCACGGGTTTCAGTTCAGTGAAAGACAACATAGGCCGTGTGAAGAATGTAGGCTATGATGTAAATGCCACTTACCTGCTGTGGGCCAAAGGCAGAGATTTCTTCTCCGTCAATTTTGGTTTGGTAACCAACCACAACGAAGTTGTGCAACTCTCCAACGCCATGAAGAGCTACAACGATGCCATGGACGCCCAGGCTGCCGAACGGGGAAATAACAAGCCGTTACACAAGTATGAAGATGGCATGTCGATGAACGCGATCTGGGCGGTTCGCTCCCTGGGGATTGACCCGGCTACGGGTAACGAAATCTACCTAGACCGCTTCGGTAACACAACCTATGTGTGGGATGCAAAGGATATGGTGGTGGTAGGAGACAGCAACCCGAAGTACCGCGGTAACTTCGGTGTCGGTGCAGAATACCTGGGCTTTGGGATCAACGTGACCTGCCGCTACCTGGGTAGTGGCCAACTGTACAACCAAACGTTGGTAGATAAAGTGGAGAACGTGGATATGAACTACAACGTGGATAAGCGCGTGCTCACCGGCCGCTGGCTGTATCCGGGCCAGGAAGCGCTGTTTAAGCGCCTGGGCAACTACAGCGTAGACACCGGCGAAGGGTCCGTTGTCGTGTACCCGGAGAAAACACGTGCCACCTCACGTTTTGTGCAGGACAGGGATGAACTGGACATTGCAGCCATTAACCTGTATTATGACTTTAAGCCGGCCATGCTGAAGCACGTGGGTATGGAGAGGCTGAAACTGGGCGTGAACATGAACGAGATAGCCAAAGTCTCCACCATCCAGATTGAACGCGGCACTGACTATCCCTTTGCTCGAACACTTTCCTTCTCTGTATTAGCCACCTTTTAACGCAAATGAACATGCTACGAAAAGTAACAAAGACCTTAGCTGGGCTATGCCTCTTGCTTACGGTATCGTCCTGTGATAACTGGTTGGAAGTAACTCCCAAAACACAGATCAGGGCCGGAGACCAGTTTAAAACAGAGGCTGGTTTCAGGGATGCCTTAATGGGAGCCTACATCGGAATGACCGCACCGGAGCTGTATGCCAGGGATATGACCTGGAACATGGTGGACCTACTAAGCCAGCAATATGCGCCGCTGCCCAGCTTGGCCGGTTATGCAGAGCTGCAACAGTACCGCTATAAGGCTACCCGCGTTGTGCCAAAGCTGGACGCTGTTTGGAATAAGACCTACAACATCATCGCTAACATCAACAACGCGCTACATTACCTGGAGGTGAATAAAGAGCTACTAAACCCGATCAGCCATGATATCATAAAAGGTGAGTTACTGGGGCTGAGAGCCTTTCTTCACTTCGACCTAATGCGTCTATATGGGTACGGTGACTTAGCCAACCGACCTGAAGTTGGCGCCAAGCCAGCGATACCGTATGTTACTGAGTTTGATAAGGAGATAACGCCGCAGCTTACGTATGCCCAGACGTTTGAGCTGCTGGCGCAGGATATCCGTACCGCACTGGAGCTGCTGCAGGCCGACCCCATTTACCCGAACGCTGGCAGACCACCGGGATACTATGCGGAAATCAACCGCGACGGCTTCTTTGACCACCGGGAGCAGCGCATGAACTACTATGCCGTAAAAGCCCTGCAAGCCCGCATGCTGCTGTGGCAGGGTGGCGCTGATAGACTAGAGGCCGCTAAACTTGCGGCTGAAGAAGTAATTAACAGTAACGCGGCCGCGCTGATTTCTGCGGAAAGCTATCCGGCAAGCAGTGATCCGATCCTTTACCCGGAGGTGCTCTTTAGCCTGAATGTGTATGCCCTTGCCGATGTGGTGAACCGTTACTTGGATGCAGATAAGCCGACCAACTACGATGCGCTGTTCCTGACGTCCACGGCTGCCAACGAAATCTACGAAACCAGCAATGTAAACGTTGGCGTGGCCGATATCAGGTTTAACACATTGCTTGATCAGCAAACCAGCGGCTACGTGCCTGTTAAGCTTTTGCAGAACAAGAACACCTACCTAAACAATGTACCGCTTATGAAGCTGCCGGAGATGTACTACATCGCCGCAGAATACTATGCCAACAACGGCCAGCCGGGCACAGCCATACAGTACTTAAACTCGGTACGCAAGAGCCGCGGCATTTTAGAGGGAATTCCGGAAGCAGCTGATGCGGAGGCGGTGAAAGCCGAGCTCTTTAAAGAGTACCGCAAAGAGTTTGTGAGCGAAGGGCAGCTGTTTTTCTACTACAAACGCAAGGGGCTAACCAAGCTTCCGGGGCTTTCCGAAGAAACCGTGGTCGGCGATAACATTTACCTGATCCCTTACCCGGATAGTGAGATCGAGTTTGGCAACCGTGTTCAATAATCCTAAACGTTTGGAACAATGAAAAATGCTAAAACTATACTTTCGGCGGCTCTGCTGGTAGCAATGCTGTTTACCTCCTGCACGAAAGAAGAAATAATGCCATTCCAGGCTGAGCCTGCCGTGCACTTTGCCAGTGAGTCTGTGGAGTATACTTTCCTGGGCAATCCTGAGGGAGCGTACGTGCAGGAGGTGGACGTGACAGTTCTGGGTAACAAAGCTGCCTACGACCGCCAGGTGAACGTCGAAGTCATGAGCGATTCCCTAACAACAGCAAGCCCAGGGCAATATGAGCTGTTGGGTGGGGTGGTAAAAGCTGGCGAGTTTACAGGCAAACTGCGGGTAAAGCTATTCAATTCGGAGCAGCTCGACACTGTTAAGGTTATGCTGCACCTGCGCATCGCTGAGTCCGAAGACTTCAGGAAAGGCAACCGCGAATCTGTTGATATGACTCTGGCTTGGACGAACAAGGTGATTGTGCCCTCCTGGTCCTATTACCGCTACTTTTTTACGGCCAAGGCGAGCACCGCTGCCTACCGTGCCATTGTAGAGGCCACCGGTGTCACCACGTTTACAGCAAGCGACTACCGGGCGCTAGGCGCTACAGGCGCACAGGCGCTGGGCACGAAGTTCGGAGACTACGTGAAGCAATGGAATCTGGACAACCCGGGTAATCCCCTTCGCCACGATGACGGCGAGCTAGCCGGAGAGGAGATTGTGCCGATGTATTACACGCACTCAAAATTTGACTAAGTATGAAAAAAGTACAGATACTATTCTATCTATTCGTCCTGTCTTTAGGGGCGTTTACCTCCGCGTGCCACGATGATCTGAGCACGCTGGACGTGAAAAAAATACCGGGCGTGGTCGTGGATACAACCAATATGGTGGCGCTTTCGGTGCACCAGTTTAACCACCTGGTGGTAGAGCCGAAACTCGAAAAGGCAAATGGCCTGGCAGAAAGCGGACTGAGCTACGAGTGGCGCATCAACCCAGTGCCCGGCGATACAGTGTTTCAGACTATCGGCACAGAGAAAAACTTGGACTATGAAGTACGCTTCAAGCCAAGCGTAGCAGGTAAATACCACCTGTTGCGTTACACCATTACCGACAATACCACCGGCCTGAAATACATCATGATCTGGCCACTTACGGTGAAGAACAACATAGGGGAGGGCCTTATAGTTGCCGAGACCTACGATGGCGTAAATACCGATATCAGCCATATAATGCACCCCGCCGTTACCGCAGACTATAGTGGCGAGAGTGTGAAGTACAAAGTGTATTCGTCCATTAACGGCAAACCCCTGCCAGGGCTGATCAAGCAGATGCGCTTTACCAATGTGTATGGCGTTGATGCTCTTTATGGCATTACCGACAAGAGTGTAGTACGTATCAACATGTTGGATTATACGCTGAATGGTGTAAATGGGGAGTTGTTTTATGGAAGCAGCACCAGCTACAGGCCTCAGTTTTTGGGTAGCATTGTGCAGGGCGATATTTATGTAGGCGACGGCAAACTTACCGGTACCTACCTTGGCACCTCAAAAAAGTACGGTTTGCCCTTTGACTTTCCCCACACGGTGCCGGACCACATAGCGTTGAACGGGTACAATAACTATCCGCCTATCCGTATCAACTTCTACGACGAGGAAAACGAGCGCTTCGTGTACCTGCCCTCCATTATGCAGTTCGGTGATGATGACATGCACCTGGTACCAGGCGCACCCAGTGGTGTCTTCGACCCGGCCGCTGTACAAAACAAGGTGAACCTAGCTGCGGGAACTAACACAAGTGGCGACTTTTTACACCTACTTAAAGACAAAATCACAGAGGAGGTAACCCTTTTTGTATTGGACGGCGGTGGTAGCGAATACCCACTTACGATACCACCCAAGCCAAAGGCTAAAATAAGTATGGCGGGTGCCCCTGAGATTGGTAACGCCCGGTTCTTTGTACTGCTTGATAATCAGAAAGTCATGTACTATGCCACGGAGAGCAAAGTTTATGCCATGCTCTACAGTACCGGTACTCCGGTTTTTGAGCTGCGTTATACAGTGCCTGCCGGAGAGGAAATCACGACGCTGCAAGTGTACCAGCAGGCCGACTACCCGTTTCGCACCGAAGAGTCTCCGTACATCGCCACTAACAATAAGCAACTGGTGATGTCTACCTACGGCTCAGAAGGTAAGGTATACGTGCTGCCGATGGTCAATGCCGGACTTGGCAATATTGACCATGCAAACATTAAAACCTTTGCTGGCTTTGGCAGAGTTACCGCAATCACTACTCAATTGTAGGCGAAAAACCAGTCGTAACGTTATGCCGGTGCCTGAAGCGACTGCATAACGTTACGCAAAGCCGTTTTTATACTATGGCAGCAACAGACGAAGAAGGCCAACGTCGCGCAAAAGCAACTGCCGGATATTTTAGTTTTAACACAGGCCAGTTGAGCTTCTTTAACAAGCAGGTTTAGCCTCGCCAAGCCAGCTTACCCTATCAATAACCAATTCATTTATGAAAAAAATACGAAGAATAGCCCGGTTGGAACTAAGCCTCCTGTTCTATTCGCCTATTGCCTGGATCTTACTGATCATCTTTATCATTCAGTGTGGCATTACCTTTACCGGCCTGATAGAGGCCCGAGAGGCAACACAGCAACTGGGTAACCCCCTTAATAACCTAACCATATTAGTTTTCGGTGGCTCAGAGGGGTTCTTTTCCACTGTCCAGCACAAGCTGTACCTGTATATTCCACTGCTTACTATGGGTTTGATGAGTCGTGAAATCAGCAGTGGCTCCATTAAACTGCTGCTCTCCTCGCCGGTGACCAACCGCGAGATCATACTGGGCAAGTTTGCCGCCATGCTGGCATACGGCCTACTGCTGGTGCTGGTGCTGCTCGGTATACTTGTAGCTGGCTTATTCTCTATAGATGCCTTGGATGTGAAGTTCGTGTTGGGCGGTATCCTGGGTTTATACTTACTGATGTGTGCCTACTCCGCCATAGGCCTCTTTATGTCCAGCCTGACCTCTTACCAGGTGGTGGCTGCGATCAGTACACTGGCCCTGTTTGCCTTACTTAGTTTTATAGGTACTGTGGGGCAGAGTACCGATTTTGTGCGCGACATCACCTATTGGATTTCCATTGATGGCCGTGCCGATAATTTTATAAACGGGCTGGTTAGCAGCAAGGATATCATTTACTTCCTACTGGTGATTTTCCTGTTCCTGACTCTTACGATCATGCGTTTGAACAGTGGCCGCGAAACCTCTTCTCCTATGATACTGGGGGGGCGCTACGGTCTATTAGTGGCAAGCGTGCTAGCTATCGGCTATTTTAGCTCACTGCCGCAGTTTACCGGCTATTACGATACAACACGGTTTAAGGAAAGAACCCTGACTGAAAACAGCAAAGAACTGCTCAAGCAGCTCGACAAGCCTGTAAAGATCACCACCTATGTCAATGTTATAAACGGATTTGCACATCTGGGGTCTCCGAAGTTTCGCATTTTCGACCTCAAGCAGTTCGACCAGTATACGCGCTTTCTGCCGGACCTGGAGATGAACTACATATCCTACTATGACTCGACTTATTCGGCCCGTGATTTTTCAGGCAAGACACTGCCGGAACAGGCGCATAAATACGCACTGGCCTTTGGGTTTGACTTTGATCGGGTGCTGGCGCCCGAGGAGATCCGAAAGCAGATAAATCTAGTGCCGGAGCAGAATCTTTTTGTGCGCATGGTAGAGTACAACGGCAGGCGAACGCCCCTGCGCATGTTCTTTGATATGCTGACCTACCCACAGGAAGCCGAGATATCTGCCGCCCTGAAGCGACTGATGGTAGACGCCCCGGTGGTGGGCGTATTGACGGGAAACGAGGAACGTAGCATACTGAAAAAAGGCGACCGGGACTACAAAGAAGTTACCAACGCACTTTCCTCGCGCGGCTCTTTAATTAACCAGGGCTTTAAGGTGGAAACAATCAGCCTGGCCGATTCTGCCGGCTTGCCGCAGAACCTTGCCGCGTTGGTAGTGGCCGACCCGATTGAGGCTTACACGGCGGAGCAAATAGAGCAACTGGCAGCCTACCTTGACACAGGCGGTAACCTGCTGTTGGCCGCTGAGCCGGGCAAGCAAAGCCTACTCAACCCATTGGCAGCAAAACTGGGCGTGCGCTTTGAGTACGGAAAGTTGCTCCACGAATCAAAGGAGCTGGACCTGGACCTGGTACAGGCGCATGTTTCGCCCAAGGCGACAGCGTTTACTTCTGGCATTACAAGTAAAGACGTGGTGAGCCTGCCTGGTGCAGTGGTGCTCTGTTACACACCTACGGGAGGTTTCAACGCAACGCCGGTACTGGTCACAGACAAGCAGCGTGCCTGGAACAAAACCGAACCGTTCAACCTGGAAACAGACTCCGTAGCATTCAGGCCGGGTGTAGACAAACGGCTGACGGCACCTGTTGCCCTGGCGCTTACCAGGCAGATAGCTGGAAAAGAGCAGAAGGTCATGGTGCTGGGCGATGCAGACTTTATGAGTAACGGCGAGCTAGGCAGGTACAACCTCCGCACTAAGAATTTTGAATTTACCATCAACACCTTCAAGTGGTTTAGCAACGGTGAGTTTCCTGTTGATACAAGCCGCCCGCAGGCAATTGACAACAAAATATTGGTAACACAGGCGCAGCTATCCTGGCTGCAGCTGATTTTCTTGGCACTGCTGCCCGTCTCGCTGGGTACCTTCGGTGCCCTTACCCTGATCAGAAGAAAAAGAAATTAACCCATAAAACGCGCATCATAAAACAATTCAGATGGAAGATACTATCGCAAGAATTCAGAACCTGTCGCACCGATACAGCAAGGACTGGGCAGTTAAAGATATTAGTTTCAGTATTCAGAACAGGGGGATACTTGGCCTGCTAGGCTCCAACGGGGCAGGCAAATCCACAACGATGAACATACTCTGCGGAGTAATTAACCAAACACAGGGAGAAGTGTACATTGATAACATTAACGTACGGGAGAACCCGGTGGAGGCCAAAAAACTGATCGGCTTCCTGCCGCAAAAAGCGCCTTTGCATCTGGAGCTGACCGTGGACGAGTACCTGACGCACTGTGCGCACATGCGCTCTATCCCAAAATCAGAAATAAAGGATGCCCTGGAGCTGGCCAAGGCCAAGTGCGGCATCAGCCACTTCAGCAAGCGTGTGCTAAAAAACCTGTCGGGTGGTTACCAGCAGCGGGTAGGCCTGGCGCAGGCTATCATCCATAACCCCAAGCTGGTAGTCCTGGATGAGCCAACCAATGGCCTGGACCCGAACCAGATTTTGGAAGTGCGCAAGCTAATCCGAGAGATTGCTGAAGACCGCGCCGTTATACTTTCCACCCACATTTTGTCGGAAGTACAAGCCACCTGCGATAACATCGTCATGATTGAGCATGGCGAAATTGTTTTTGCCGATACGTTGTACGCCTTTAACAATTACATTGAGCCCAATACTCTGGTGATGGAGGTAGACCTGCCGCCGACCGCTGAGGACCTGTATGCAATACCTGGCGTGACGGATGTGTACTTCATCACAAAAAACAAAATCAGGCTGCAGTTCAGTACGGGCCCCGATATTACCAAAACCGTTATACAGGCAAGCATGGTGCACGGCTGGGCCTTGTCGGAGATCTACTTAGAAAAGAGCTCCCTGGATGGCATTTTTGCGCAGCTGTCGAAAAAGCACCCTGTCCCCGCCGGTAAACCAGCACAGGAGCTGATCAATCAATAAACAGATGCTGATGAAGAAGATACTAAGGATTGCACGCTTAGAGCTGAGCATCATGTTTTATTCACCGATCGCATGGCTCATACTTATCATTTTTATTGTCCAGACGGGAATGGCTTTCACAGAGCTGCTCTATAACCAGGAGACCAACCAGCAACTAGGCAGGCCGCTGCAGGTACTCAGCAAAGTACTTTTTGCTGGTGAAAAAGGTGTTCTCGCCGCCGTGCAGCAAAACCTGTACTTATACATCCCTTTGCTAACGATGGGTCTGCTCAGCCGCGAAACCAGCAGTGGGTCTATAAAACTACTGCTTTCCTCGCCGGTTACCGTGAGCCAAATTGTTTTAGGTAAGTTTGTGTCGATGATGGGGTATGCCTTGGTTCTGGCGCTGGTGCTGCTCAGCTTTATACCTATCGGGCTGCTATCGGTGGAGGCACTGGATGTAAAGTTTGTACTCGGCGGGGTGCTGGGGATTTACCTGTTGATCTGCGCCTATGCAGCCATCGGCTTGTTTATGTCCAGCCTTACCACCTACCAGGTAGTGGCAGCCATCAGTACGCTGGCTATATTGGCTGCACTCAATTTTGTGGGCAATATTGGGCAGCAATACGATTTTGTTCGTGATGTAACTTACTGGCTCTCCATTTCAGGCAGGACAGACCATGCCGTCAACGGCTTGCTGAGCAGCAAGGATGTTATTTATTTCCTGCTGGTGATCGGCTTGTTCCTGACCCTGACAGTTATGAAGCTTTCCAATGAGCGTCATAGCCTGCCAAGAAGTAAAAAGTTCAGTCGCTACGGTAGTCTGATCGTTCTGGTGATCGCGATAGGCTACGTAACGTCGCTACCAACCCTGAACGTGTACCACGACACGACGCGCTTCAAAGACAGAACCCTGACTCGGGCCTCACAGGAGATTGTGCAGCAATTGGATAAGCCAATCAGTATCACCAGCTACGTGAACGTGGTACATTACACTGCCTCCAATGGCGCACCCGAAAACCGTATCAATGACCTGAACCACTTTGAAAAGTACCGCCGTTTCCTGCCGAACCTCAAGATGGAATACGTCTATTACTATGATACGCTGGTGCAGTACAATGACACCACCAGTACACTGTTAGAAAAAGCGCAACGGGCGGCCAAAGCTCATCGGGTTGATTTTGATGACTTGCTAACTCCGGAGCAGATAAAGCAGCGTATTAACCTGGTGCCGGAAGATAACCGATTTGTGCGCTTTATCGAGTACGATGGTAAAACTACGCCGCTCCGCATGTTCGACGATATATACCAGTACCCGGGTGAAACCGAAGTGTCCGCTGCCCTGAAAAGGCTTATAGCCAGGCCCGCACTAGTAGGAGTGCTTTCCGGTAACGGGGAGCGCAGCGTAGACAGGATCAGTGATGGGGATTATAAAATAATAACCAAGGGCCTGAACGTTCGTGGCTCGCTAATAAACGCCGGGTTTGATGTGGTGAACATTGCCCTTGACAGTGTGCAGGAAATTCCTGCCGACCTGGAGGTGCTGGTGCTGGCTGATCCAAAGTCAGCTTACTCTGCGGCGCAGGGTCAGCTGATCAAGGCCTACATAGCGGCGGGCGGCAACGTGTTGTTCGCCGGTGAGCCGGGCAGAGAGTCTGTGCTGAACCCGTTACTCATGGAGTTGGGTGTACGTTTTGCACCAGGCACCCTGCTGCAGGAAAGTGACAACTACTCGCTGGACCTGGTGCAGGCTAAGTTTACCAGCCAAGCCGCCAGCCTGGGTTTCGGGTTCTATGATAAGGCAGTTGTAACCCTTTCAGGTGCTTCTCCCCTGATACTGGCGCCTAACGGGAGCTACAACATCACGCCGCTACTGGTTACGGACCCACGCAGTACCTGGATCAAACACGGCGATTTCGATCTAAACACAGATAGGGTAAGGTTTGATCCGGCGGAGGAGGAAAAAGTTGCAGCGGCCGTGGCCGTGGCCTTACAGCGTGAGATGCCAGGCAAAGTGCAGAAAATCATGGTGGTAGGCGATGCGGATTTTATGAGCAACGCAGAATTGAGCAGACAAAACATCAACACAGTGAATGCCATTTTTGCGCTGCGAGCTTTCAAGTGGTTCACCGACGGAGAGTATCCTGTCGATACCAGCCGACCAGATTCTATTGACGATCAGGTGCGGTTAACCAGAAGCGGTATTGGCTGGATGAAAGCCTCTGTGTTGGGCGTGATTCCGCTCCTTGTCGGTCTGTTTGGCACAGGGCTGCTCATGGTCCGGAAAAGAAAGTAGTACAGGTATCGCTGCAGGAGTATAGCACTGGCTCCAGTAGCTGTTCTGTTGGTCTGTAGTTAACAATTGAACATGGGTAAAGGCACTACGCGGCATATCCGAGTGATATCCGTACCGGTATAGCCTTTGCCTATAGCAATAACTTATTCATGAAGTATAAACAAACACTTATCTTACCCCTGCTGGGGCTGCTACTAGCCGGCGCGCCGGCTTTTGCACAGACTGTGAAGGTAGTCAGCAGTACAGAAAATATCCCTGCAGACCCGAGCGTCAAGATCGGTAAGCTAAAGAACGGGTTAACGTATTATATCCGTAAAAATACCGAACCAAAAGAGCGGGCAGAGTTATACCTGGTGGTAAAAGCAGGCTCGCTGCAGGAGAGCGACGAACAGAAAGGACTTGCCCACTTTACGGAGCACATGGCTTTTAATGGCACACGCAGCTTTCCGGAGAACGA
This sequence comes from Pontibacter actiniarum, assembly GCF_003585765.1. Taxonomy (NCBI): domain Bacteria; kingdom Pseudomonadati; phylum Bacteroidota; class Cytophagia; order Cytophagales; family Hymenobacteraceae; genus Pontibacter; species Pontibacter actiniarum. Next base: position 2,664,890 of record NZ_CP021235.1, on the reverse strand, counting down.
GCTAATCAGTTATTTACAAAAGGCAGGTGTGCGTTTTGGTGCGGATCTAAACGCCTATACTGGTTTTGACCAGACTGTGTATCAGTTACCGCTACCCACCAGTGACCAAGAAGTATTTGAAACCGGTTTCCGCATTTTAGCGGATTGGGCAGGTCGTGTAACCTTTGACGGTGCGGAGATAGACAAGGAACGCGGCGTGATCGTGGAAGAAGAGCGGCAACGTGGTAAAAACGTGTCTGAGAGGATCAGCAAGCAGCTGTTGCCTGCTATGTTTGCCAATTCCAGATACCTTGAGCGTTTGCCCATCGGGGAGGTTGAAATAATTGAAAACTTCAAGCATGAAACCCTCCGTGCCTACTACCAGCAGTGGTACAGGCCCGATTTGCAGGCTGTTATCGCGGTGGGCGACTTTGACGAGGCCAACGTAGAAAAGCTGATCAGGGATAACTTTGCCGCTTTTGAGGCGCCTGCTAATGGTAAGCAGCCACAGCACTACAGCATACCGGCAAATGCGGAGCCAATCGTTAAAATCGTGACGGATCCAGAGTTTCCGTACACAGTAGCTTTCATTAATTACAAGCACCCGGGTACCGTCACAAAAACACTCGCCGATTTCAGGCAGGCGATCATGCATGGTGTAATAAATAGCATGCTCTCTGCCAGAATCCAAGAGCTGGTAAAAAGTGGTAAAGCTCCTTTTTTAAATGCTGGAGCAAGTTATGGAGCATACCAGGGGGGGGCAGGGCACTTGGATGCCTTCAGCTTACAGGTCGTGGCTAAAAGCGCCGACGCCTTAAAACCAGCCCTTGAAGGAATTATGGACGAAGCGCTGAAGGTGCAACAATACGGGTTTACCATCTCAGAATATGAACGGGTGAAACAGAGCTTTGAGAGTGCGATAGAAAAAGCGTACAAGGAGAAAGATAAAACCTCTTCAAAAGCTTATGTCAGTCAGTACCTGCAGCACTTCCTGAATGGGGAAGCCATCATTAGCATGGAATACTCCTATGCTTTTTACCAGGAGGTATTGGACCAAATCAGCCTGGAAGAGGTGAACAGGCTGGCAGCAGGGTACATTAGGACGGAAAATCAGATTGTTATTGTGCAAGCCTCTGAAAAAAGCAAGGACGTTCTGCCAGATACCCAAGAGCTGCTAAAATGGGTAAATAACGGGGAGCGCCAGCTGGAGGCCTACGTGGATGAAGTGGTGGCAAAACCGCTGTTGCAGGATTTTGTATCTGTAGGGGCTACCAAAAAGCAAACGTATCAAAAGGCGCTGGGCACCACGGAGCTGGTTCTATCAAATGGCGTAAAGGTATTGTTAAAGCCAACGGACTTTAAGAATGATGAGATTCTGTTTTCGGCCTATAGTCCGGGAGGCTACTCCCTTGCTCCGGCAAGTGAGGTACAGGCTGCGAAAATGGCTGGGCCCGTGGTAGCCGCCGCAGGAGTCGGGGATTACAGCGCCACGCAGTTGAGCAAGATGCTGGCTGGCAAGAACGTAGCGGTGGGGCCTTACATCAATACGTATTCTGAGGGGATAAAGGGATATGCAGCACCGGAAGACTTTGAAACAGCACTGCAGCTGACTTACCTGTACTTCACACAGCCACGAAAAGATAGTGTTGCTTTTAACCGGCAGATTGAGAACACGCGCGTGTTTCTGGAGGGGAAAAACGCCAACCCCGTGTCCGTTTTTCAGGATACTATCAACGCTGCCATGAGTGGCTACGGCCCTTGGGCCGCAAGCCCGACACTGGAACAGCTCAACCAGCTTTCCCTGGATAAGGCATTTGCTTTTTACAAAGATCGTTTTGCTGATGCCAGTGACTTTAGCTTTGCAATCGTTGGTAATTTTGAAGTGGAAAAGATACAGCCGCTAGTGGAGAAATACCTGGGGGCTTTACCCGCTACACACCGATCAGAGACATTTAAAGACGTAGGCATACAGCCTTTGCCGGGCAAAATAAGCAAAACAGTTTACAAAGGCCTGGAGGATAAAGCAGTTGTTGTGCTAGCGTATCACGATGCTTACACTTACAAGCAGGCTAATAACTTGTACTTAAAAGCCTTGGAGTCTGCCTTGGAAACGCGCTTGCTGGAAAGGCTGCGGGAGAAGGAGAGTGGTGTGTACAGCCCTTCCGTGACGCTAAGTTTTGTAAAAGAGCCGAAGGCTACCTATTCATTGGCAGTTTCCTTTAGCTGCGCCAGCGACAGGGTAGAGGAGCTGATCAGTGCCACCCAGGATGAAATTGAGAAGATGCGTGCCGAAGGCCCAAGCTCAGATGAACTGGGTAAGTTTGTGGCACAGGAGAAGCGCCAGCGAGAGGTAAAGCTCAGAACAAATGCGTTTTGGCTAAGCTACCTTTCCGGTATTAACGCTAACAGACACGGCAGTGGTGAAATGGAGTCCTATATGGAGCGCCTGGAAAAAATAAAGGTTCGAAAGGCAGCCAAAGCCGCACGTAGTTATTTATCAGGAGCAGAAACGATAAGGCTGGTTTTGCTGCCAGAGGCTTCTCATTTATAACCTGTGGGGGTGATGCGCCGGGTCTTGCATAGAGTACAGCCGATAAGGTGTGCTGTTGGTTAGTTTATTTGTTTGTGTTAAGGTGAAAGGGGCAGCACTTGTGGCTGCCCCGGCCTTTTATGGGCCCCACGCAAATCATGTATTAGAACTATAGGGGGGATGGCTGTAAGCGTACAGTGCTTAAAGAAACACAAAGCTTCTTCATAATTTGCTCGTTCAGTCGTTACTTCTCTTCGATTGCGGGGCGTGTGAAAAATAGCTAGCAAGACTAACACCTCCCGCGTTAGCGTGTGTCGTGCGCTATTTGGCTATGATAACTTTGATGCCACGCTCTTCTAAGGCTTCGACCACACTTGGTTGCACTCCATGGTCGGTTACGATGTAATGCACCTGATCCAGACTGCATACTCGGCCCAAGCCCCTGCGGCCAAACTTGGTGCTGTCAGCCAAAACGACCAGCACCTGTGCTGAGTCTATCATTTTCTCGTTTAGGCTGGCTTCGGCCAAATTTGTAATAGACAAGCCAAAATCCAAGTCGATGCCGTCAACGCCTAGGAACAACACACCACAGGAGATTCCTTCTAGTGTACGCTCAGCCTGTGAGCCTGCAACGGAAGAGGAGTTCGGTCGGATTAGTCCTCCTAGTTGGAGCACCTCCACGTTAGGGCGCGAAGAGAGCTCCAGTGTTACCTTTACTGCCGGTGTAATGACAGTGAGGTGAGAAGTAGGGTGCAAGCAACGTGCAAGCTGAAACACAGTTGTGCCAGAGCCTATAATAATGGAGTCATTCTCTCTGATCAGAGACAAGGCTGCTTTCGCAATCTTTTGCTTCTCCTCCGCGTGGATGAATTCTTTTTCATTGATAGGACGCTCAATTGCATAAGGGTTATGGATAGAGCCACCGCCACGTGTTCTAAACAAAAGGTTCTTATCTTCAAGTAGCTTTAGGTCTTTGCGGATGGTCACCCCTGATACCTCCAGCATGTCACTTAGTTCCTGAATACTGACACGGCCTTCTTCTTGTAGCTTCTGTAGAATTACCTGGTGTCTTTCTGTGATATTGATCATCCTCTTTGCTTTTAGTCTTTAGAATAAGTGCCCGGACTTTAATTAACACTTTCTTAATTTAAACTATTACAAAGTTAAAAAAAGCTTTTAATACTTTTGATTCAATACTTCTTAATGCAAAAGTATTTTAGTAATAGTATGTTCTATTAATATAAACTGATAATGTTGGTGTCAAAACAAAGTTCATGTTGTTTCATAATGTTTAATAAAAATTAAAATACCTTTTATTTTGTTTATATAATTTAAAGTCACTTTCTTTGATTCAGTAATAGAAAGTAATTCCTCACTTTCTATTTGAGTTGCCGCAAAGGGTGGGTGATCGGTTGTGGGCATGAGATTAGGATGGGGAGGCAAGCCGAGGCTGAGGCTTAACGCTAGTTGTGGACACCGTGATGTAGAAAGCGTTCTAGGGCATTAATATTAAGAAGACGTGAATATTAATATTATACCATATGATAAAAAGGATCTATATCATGTTGCTGATCTGCTTGCTTGCAGCAAGCAGTGTCTTTGGCCAACAACTAAGCCAGCTATCCGGAAAGGTTGTTGATGGCCTGGGAGACCCACTGCCGGGTGTCGCCGTTGTTGTGAAGGGGGGCACAAAGCACGCTATCACAAACGAGCAAGGGGTGTATACGCTCTCCGAAGTTTCTGCTGATGCTACCTTGGTCTTTACTTATTTAGGGATGAAGAACCAGGAGGTAAAGGTGGGTAACCGTAGTGCCATTGACGTGGTGCTGGAAAGCGAGTCCTTTGCTCTGGGTGAAGTGGTAGCCATTGGCTATGGTGTTGCCAAGAAAAAGGACATTACCGGAGCCATCGCAACACTGGATGGAGAGGTGGCTTCTAAAAGGAATACAACACAGCTTGCACAGGCCTTACAGGGTACCTTGCCAGGCGTTATGATTACCCGGTCTAACAGCGAGCCTGGTGCCTCAGCCACTGTAAGGGTGAGAGGCGTTACAACGATAGGCGACAGTGACCCGCTGGTAATTGTGGATGGTGTGCCTGTTAGTAGTATGAACGATGTGAACGCAGCTGATATTGAGGACATCTCTGTGCTGAAAGACGCAGCCTCTGCGTCTATATACGGTGCAAGAGCTGCCGCAGGGGTAGTGCTGATCACGACGAAGCGGGCCAAATCAAACAAAACCAACCTGGAGTACAGGGCTACCTTTGGCTTCGACAGGCCCACTGCCTTTCCTAAAACTGTAGGGCCGCAGCGCTACCTGGAGATGATCAACGAGTTTACCTGGAATGATGCCGGTAACAAACCAGGGGAGGAGTATAGCCTTTACCCAAAAGAGGATGTTGAGAACTGGCTGGCTTATAATAAAGAAAATCCCAACCAATACCCGGTTACTGACTGGATGGGGCTTGTTGTAAATGACTACGCGCCACGTAGTAGCCACAGCCTTACCTTCTCTGGGGGCTCTGGTAAAATAAAGTCGCTGGCATCCCTGAACTACGAGAACGTAGACGCGCTGTACGATCACAAATCATTTGAAAGGGTGATGGCGCGGATAAACAACAGTATTGAGTTTTCAGATCAACTCAAGGCAAATGTTGATTTCTCCTATAACTATAATCTAAAGAAAGAGCCGGTGGTTAACCCGATCTGGGATGCGCAGCGTTACCCAGCCGTTTTTGCGGCGCAGTGGAGCGACGGTAGAATCGCAGAAGGTCAGAATGGAGGTAACGTATACGCTGCTTTGCACCACGGCGGGTTTGAGAATACCTTCATCAACAAGATTAACGGAAGAGTGTCACTGGAGTATGAGCCAATTGAAAACCTGACATTTACAGGCGTTGTATCACCACACTTTTATACAACCAAAGGGAAGTTGTTTAGAAAACAGATCCCATACTACACGGCGGAAGACCCTACCTTGCAGGCGGGCTATATTTCCGGCTACACTGCTACATCTTTGTATGAGGCCAGAAAAGATGGTAAAACGTTTACGAAGCAGTTGCTGGCAAACTACACCAAGAGTTTCAGTGACCATAGTTTTAACATGTTGGCCGGTTACGAGGACTTCTACTCATTTGATGAGGTCCTGAACGCGCAGGCGGAGAATTATACTTTATCAAACTTTCCGTACCTGGACCTGGGGCCGCTGGATTACATGAAGAACACAGGTAGCGCCTGGGAAACAGCCTATCGCTCCTACTTTGGCCGCTTGCTCTATGATTACAAAGGCAAGTATCTGTTGCAGGCCAACATCCGCTACGACGGTTCTTCCCGGCTTCACCCGGATTACCGCTGGGGAGCGTTTCCTTCTGTTTCCGCCGGTTGGGTGATTTCAGAAGAGTCTTTTATGCCGGAAAATAGTGTGCTTTCGTTCCTGAAGCTGAGAGGCTCCTGGGGGCAATTAGGTAACGAGCGCATCGGAAATTATCCTTATCAGGCTTCTATCGGCTATTCAAATGCCTTGTTTTACCGTGGCGGCACGATAGTTTCGGCCACCACGGCTGCCCAGTACGCCTACGCCATACAGGATATTACCTGGGAAACGACCGAGACAGTAGACCTCGGGTTTGATGCCTACTTCTTTAATAACAGGTTGATGCTTACGGGTGATTATTATAACAAGCGCACCAAGGACATGTTGCTGGAGCTGGAAATACCCGACTATATGGGTTTTGAGAATCCGCAACAGAACACAGGGGTTATGTCTACCAAAGGCTGGGATGCGCAGATTACCTGGCGTGATAACATAGGAGAATTGGGTTACTCAGCCTCCTTCAACTTATCTGATTCTAAATCCAAAATGGGTGACCTGGGAGGTATTGTGTTAGATGGCGCACAGGTGACAAGGGAAGGAAGTGAGTTTAACGAGTGGTACGGTTACATCTCGGACGGGCTTTACCAGTCGGAGGAAGAAGTGGAAAACTCTCCTAAGCTCTATAACTCTGTGAAGCCGGGGGATGTGAGGTATGTAGACATCAGCGGGCCGGATGGTGAGCCAGATGGCAAGATAACACCGGATTACGACCGGGTACTGCTAAGTGGTTCGCTGCCGCGCTACCTGTATGGTGGTAATGTCAGCGCAAATTATAAAGGATTTGATCTGTCGCTGGCATTCCAGGGAGTAGGCAAGCAGAAGAGCAGGCTTACCGAGCAAATGGTGAAACCTTTCTTTTCAGCCTGGACCAACCCTCCCGCCATAATCGACGGAAATTACTGGAGCCACTACAATACAAGTGAAGAAAACCTAAGTGCCCGTTACCCAAGGTTATCTTACACGGGCTCAGAGAACAACAACTACGTTATGTCTGATTACTGGCTTATTAACGGGGCTTATTTCCGTCTGAAGAATGTGGTGCTGGGCTACACGCTTCCAACTGCCTTTACATCCCGTGTGAAAATGGAGCAGGTAAGAATATTCGCCTCTGCTACCGATCTTTTCTCTGTCAGCGACTATCCGAAAGGCTGGGACCCGGAGGTTTCTTACAACACCTACATTAGCCAGACTTTCAACTTAGGACTATCTGTTAAATTTTAACCATAACCAGATGAAAAAGCTTATAGCTCTTATAGCACTGCTGCCGCTGCTGCTAGGCTGTACAAAACTAGACGTAAATCCTTTGTCTGAGGGTTCTTCTGAGAACTGGTACTCCGATGAGACAGAGATAACCCTGGCCCTAAACGATTTGTACAGGACCTACCTATGGGATTTTGAAATCAACTATAACACAGAGCGCATGAGTGATAACTGGACACAGCGCCAGGCGATCGATGCTTTTCCGGCAGGCTCTGTCAACAGTGAGTGGTCCCGGTCAGAAGATTTGTGGCTGAGCACCTATAAAGGTATCACCCGGGCTAATACCATATTGAACAGCCTGGACAACGCAACCGGCAAGGTTGCCGAAGCGAAAATAAAACAATTAGCGGCAGAGGCCTCCCTAATGCGGGCTGTGTTTTATGCCCGCCTGGTTTTCTACTATGGTGATGTGCCTTTTTACACAGGTTATTTAAACATAGATGATGCCTTTGAATTGGGGCGCACAGATAAAGAAGTCGTGCTGCAGCAGGTTTACAAAGATTTTGATGCGGCTATCGAAAGCCTGCCGGTAAGCTATGGCAGCAACGAATTAGGGCGAGCTACTAAAGGGGCAGCACTGGCTTTTAAAGCAAGAGCCGCCTTATACATGGGCGATTGGGTTATAGCACGCGATGCTGCCAAAGCATGTATGGACCTGCAGGTGTACTCGCTACACCCGAACTATGGAGAGTACTTTCTGTCTAAAACGAGAAACTCCCCAGAGACGGTTTTCGCCTTGCCGCGCTCGTTCGAACTGGGTTCCTCCTGGGGTGCCAAGAATTTTTACACCCGTACCCCGGGTGGAAGCGCGGTGGCACAACCATCCTGGGAACTGTTTTGCGCCTACCCTTGCACCGATGGCCTTCCGATAGACGAATCGCCGCTCTTCAACCCGAGAGAACCCTTCAAAAACCGTGACCCTCGTTGTGCCATGACCATTGTGGAGTTTGGAACAGAGCACCTGGGAGTAATCTATAACCCTAATCCTTATGCTACCAAAGTGCTGAATATGGAGACGGAAAAAATGGTTGCGAACAAAGACACCAGAAGCGTAGATACCTATGCCTCTTACAACGGGTTGGCACTGAAGAAGGGAGTGGACGAAGATTGGTCTGATAACAACGAAACAGACTTCGACATCAGAATTATGCGCTATGCGGATGTGCTACTGATGTATGCCGAAGCTCAAATAGAGCTGAATGAAATTGATGCCTCGGTGCTTGATGCCATTAATGCCGTGCGGGCCAGGGCTTATGGTGTGGATGTAACCAATACAACGGCTTATCCGGCCCTTACCGCCACCAGCCAGGAGCAGTTGCGAAAAGAGCTGCGCAACGAAAGGCGTATCGAGTTTGCCTGGGAAAACAGAAGGTTTGATGACCTGCTGCGATGGCGCCTGGCTGAGAAGGCACTGATCCGTCCGATCTACGGCATTCTGGATCCGAATGACCTGAAGCAGAGGGTGGTAGACCAGAATTTGTGGTTCTATTCTCAGGCACCAGAAATTGATGAAAATTGGCTGCCGGATTTTTCAGCGTTACACAACGCAGGTACTGTGAAGGTGTTGGTGGAGCGTAACTTCGACAAAGAAAGACAGTACCTGTTCCCGATCCCATCCAAAGAAATCATCATCAACAAGAACTTAAAGCAGAACCCTAATTATTAAGTATGATTATACTTGGCATCATTTGCAAACAGGTTAATAAAAGTATGATTTGGCGAGCAGGCGGTATGTGTCTGCTCCTGCTTTCGGCCCTTTCTGGTTTTGCACAGGGTAAAAAGGCATTTCAGGAGCCAAAACTATCTACGCAAGACTCTTATACGATGGTAATCCTGCCGGACTTACAGAACTATGTAAAGTTCCAGCGCAACCAGCCTATACTAGATGTGATGATGAACTGGGTAGTGGCACGCAAGGATAGCCTGAACATTGGGATGGTGCTGTGTACCGGCGACTTGGTGGAGCATGATGACATTATCAATCCGGACGGCAAAAAGATGGACCAGACGGGCAGGCAGCAGTGGCTGAACGTATCCGGTGCTTTTGGTAAACTGGATAACCAGCTGCCTTACGTAACAGCCACTGGCAACCACGATTACAACATCTTCAGCTACACGCATAAGCCTAAAACAACTCATTTCCCCACTTACTTCTACTCCGAGAAAAACCGTGAAAACAAGAAGCTGCTGCGGGAGGTGTTTACCAACGTGTACGGCGAGAACAGCCTGGAGAATGCTGCTTACGAATGGTTGTCTCCGGTTGGTAAGAAATTCCTGTTTCTGTCGCTGGAGTTTGCCCCGCGCGATACCGTGTTAGGCTGGGCCAGAGAGGTGGTGGCAAAAGATAAGTATAAAGACCACACCGTGATACTGCTCACACATGCTTACCTGAACTACAAAAATGAGCACATCGAAAGTATGTCTTACGACCTGACAGACGCTAACCCTGGGCTGGCCGTTTGGGACAAGCTGGTGAAAGGTTCTAAAAACATTGAAATGGTGGTATCAGGCCATATCGGAGCCAAAGACAATGCCCGAAAGCATGTAGGGTATCGAACTGATAAAAACGCAGCCGGTAAAACCGTGCACCAGATGACCTTTAACGCGCAGGCCATGGGAGGCGGGCACTATGGCAACGGTGGCGACGGCTGGCTTAGAATCCTGGAATTTCTGCCTGACGGGAAGACAGTTCAGGTAAAGACATTCTCTCCCTTTTTCGCTTTATCGCCCTCTACGCAGCATCTGGCCTGGCGACATGCCAACTACGATGAGTTTACCTTTCAATTTGATTAACACCTGGTAATGCCCCTAAAGCCCTCTGAAGTATGGCTTTGTGCGTGCTTCAGTCGTACCATGTTTCATACTTGTCTTACCAAAAAACATAAGATGCATCATGAAAAAGTTTCTAACCTTAAAGTTCCAAAGCCAAACTGATTGTGGTACAGCTTATGTGAGCAAGTTCTTCTTTTTTGCCTGCTTGCTAATCAGCCTTTCAGCCTGTAAAAGTGACTCCGATGCTGACCCTTTTCCTGAGGAGGAAGCCATAGCGCAGGAGGAAGACGCGTTCTTCACAATTGCCGTGCTGCCGGACACACAATACTATACTTCATTAAAGCATGGCGGCACCATGGAGATGTTCGCGGAGCAGATTCAGTGGATAAGAGACAATAAGCAGGCACAGAATATTGCCTATGTGGTGCATTTGGGAGATATGGTAGACCACGGAGACGATGCAAACGAGGTGGAGTGGGAGCGAGCGAAAACAGAAATGTATAAACTGGAGGCTGACAACATACCTTATGGTGTAGCGGTAGGCAACCACGATCAGACGCCATTCGGTAATCCGGCTTCTCCGGGTACGAACAGTGGCTATGGTACGTATTTCGGCAGAAACCATATGCAGCAGTTTTCGTGGTATGGCGGTGCTTACGGCTCATCTAACAACAGCGACAACCACTATGATTTATTTACGGCCAACGGCCAGAACTACATCGTGTTGTACCTAGAGTTTAATTCACCGGGGCAGGAAAAGTATAGTGTCTCCATTGAGAGCGCCGTGATGGCTTGGGCAGAAGGGGTGCTCGATAGCTATTCCGATCGCAAAGCTATTGTAGTGAGCCACAGTATCCTGAACAGGCCAAACGGATCGAACAGCGATGTGAAACCCGGAGAGGGAAACAACAGTGTTGCCAGCCAGTTCACCAACCAGGGTGATGTGATCTACAACCGTATGAAGCTACATAACAACGTGTTCCTGATGCTGAGCGGGCATATCTCCGGCGAAGGGTTTCGACGTGATAATTACAATGGTCACATTATCAAGTCGTACCTGGCCGATTACCAGTCGCGCGAGAACGCCCCTTACGATGGCACCAACCGGAACGGTGGTAATGGCCTGATGCGCATGATGAAGTTTAACACTACGAAACAAACTTTAACTGTGCGCACCTTTGCTCCGCGCCCGGGCAGCAATATTTTAGAGACTGACGGCGACAGCCAGTTTACAGAGCCTTTGTACAACTAGCTCTTTGCTAGGCGAGGAGCTGTAAGTCTCTGCCCTTTTGGAGATGGCAGGATCGGAATATGATACAAATTGAATTGCCGGGAGCTCCGTAGTACTTTATTTTTAAATAAAGTAAAGCTTACATAGTCCTCTTTCCTGCACCCAGTTGTCTTGTAAAGGCAAACCATCAAAGCTATTAGATGAGCTTTGATGGTTTGCTAATATTTTAATAGCAAGATAGTTGTAGATAAGTTTTGGCAAGTAAAACTAGTGTTTTAACACTTACATAATGTTTAATTATATTTAATTGTGTGTTAAAAAATTGTTAATAATATTTTATTTGCTTTACTTTAGTCAAAGCTAAGGAGTTAAATATAATAATCAGAAAGAAATATAAAGCATATACCTGTTTTCTGCAAAGGTAGGAAGGGAGGAAGTTGAAGCAGGTGAATTTTGCTACTCAGGTTAAAGCGAGTGAAAGCAGAGTAAAGAAGCATCTGCTTTGCCTGCAAAGCTTTTAACAAAAAAAGAACAACAGCACACGACGCTATGAACAGTACCGATCTTATCGTTTTAGTAATTTATCTGGCGGGCTTGCTGGTGATGGGGAGTATCTTCTCACGTTTAAAGAATACGCAGGAAATGTTTGCAGCCGGAGGCCAGTCGCCGTGGTGGCTTTCGGGGCTCTCTGCGTTTATGACCACCTTCTCTGCCGGTACGTTTGTGGTATGGGGCGGCATTGCCTATCAGCATGGAATGGTAGGTGTATCTATACTTGCCGTAATCGGTGTAGCCTCCATGCTGGTAGGGTGGCTGCTGGCTGGCCGCTGGAAAAGCTTTGGCTACGACTCTGCCGCTGCTTTTCTGGATGCCCGCTTCGGCAGGTCCATTGTGCAGTTCTATACTTGGTTGCAGGGTACGGTAGGGGTGTTTACCATGGGGGGCGCCATCTACGCACTAGCCGTCATTGTCACGGCACTTATTCCCCTCCCTGCCGATCATTTCCTGGCCGATCCTGAAACAGGTCACTTCTCTGTTACCATTGCCTCGCTGCTCATATCCGTCTTGGTTATTCTAATTACCTCTGGCGGTGGCCTGTGGGCGGTTTTGATGACCGATGCCTTGCAGTTTATCATACTTACAGTTTCTGTGCTGGTAGTGGTGCCGCTTATGTTGCTGCGTGTTGGTGGTGTGGATGGGTTCGTTGAAAAAGCACCAGAAGGATTCTTTTCCCTTGTTTCAGGGGAGTTTACCTGGTTCTTCCTGGCAGGCTGGAGCCTGGTGTTTTTCTTTAAAATGGGAGGAGAGTGGGCTTACATCCAGCGCTTTGTGTGCGTTCCTTCCCAAAAAGACGCTAAAAAATCATCTTACCTGTTCGGTATTTTATACTTGGTGAGCCCATTAATCTGGATGCTGCCGCCTATGGCATACCGCCTGATTGATCCTTCTGCTGATCCGGAGCAAGCGTACATCCTGGCGTGCCAGGTGGTGTTACCTGCCGGTATGCTGGGGCTGATGATTGCGGCCATGTGTTCGGCTACGGCAAGTATGGTAACTACCCAACTGAACGTGTTTGCGGGTGCGTTTACCACAGAGTTTTACCAGCGCCTGATCCGGCCTGAAGCTGATGACAAAGAACTCGTGACAGTAGGGCGTGTGATTACGCTGCTGCTCGGAGGGATTGCGATAGCAGGTGCCCTGATCATACCCCGCATGGGTACTTATACTGGGTACATACTTGCCTCGGTGGCCATACTTACGGGGCCACTGGTGCTGCCTACTATTTGGGGCCTTTTCTCCAGTAAAATCGGCCTGGGCACTGCCTGGACGGTTACCCTGCTAAGTATAGCAGTAGGCCTTCTAGTAAAAGGTGGCTTTCAGACAGACGGCTGGTTTACGGATATAGCCTTTTTTGCACCGTTCACAAAACTTGCGCAGCTCAACGTGCGCATGACCGAAATAGTGGTCGGTACTGCCTTCCCCTTAGCACTACTCCTGATCGCGGAGGTAACCATCAAAAAAACACACGCTGGCTGGGAGCGCATACAGGCAAACCGTACCCGGCACCACAAAGCTGTACCCGTTACACCTTCGCCACTACCAGCCCGCCTTTGCGGGTGGTCTACCATCATTGTAGGTGCCATAATGCTGGTGCTGGCTGTAGTAGACCAGGTGGATGCCCTGATCCTGGGCGGTTTTGCGGCATTGTTGCTTTTGATCGGGGTAGGCATCCTGCTGCTGGCTAAAAGGTTAGAACGGTTAGCGACAGAGAAAGAGGCAGCCATACAACAGGTGCAGCAAGAAAAAGAGCTGATCAACAACGGGTGGTAACCGCACCAAGCAAATAAAGGATAGAGCTCAATAGATATCGACTTAATAATTCATACAAAATCATGGCAAGTAATAAAATTTCTATACCTGCAAGAGAGGTTTCCGTGCGCAAAGAAGTGGATGTGTTGGTAGTAGGCGGAGGCCCATCCGGTATCATGGCGGCACAGGCAGCCGCTGAAGACGGACTTAAGGTGGCCCTTATCGAGAGCAGAAGCTTTGTGGGTGGTAACATGACCATCGGCCTTCCTATACTTGGTTTCCTGGGCCAGAAAGGTAACCAGATCATCAAGGGCCTGCCGCAGAAGTTTATCGACAGACTCGCTGAGCAAAATGCTGCCAGCGAACACCGCCCATGCCCGCTGCACATGAGCATAACCTTAGTAGAGCCGGAGGCGGTAAAGGCTGTAGGCCTCGAGGTATTGGTGGAGAGCGGTGTAGATGTGCTGCTGTACGCTTTCTGTGTGGATGTAATTATGGAGGGCGATACCCTGCGTGGCGTGGTCATTGAGAGCAAGGCTGGCCGTGAAGTTATACTTGCCAAGGTTGTGATTGATTGTTCCGGCGATGCAGACGTGGCATACCGTGCAGGTGTGCCCACCGAGCAGGGCAACGAGCATGGTGGCACACAACCACCTACCATGATGTTTTGCCTGGGTGGCGTGGATACCGAGAAGCTTCGTCAAAGTATAACCCAGGAGCCGAGAACCTACCTGACAGATTTTATCCCGAACGAGTATTTTGGGCAGAACCACCAGTTTATTGTAGTGGGCCTTCGTAACCTGATGCAGCAAGCCAAGGCGGAAGGATACCAGCTGCCAACCGAGCGCACCATCGTAATTACTGGCCTGAGAAAAGGTGAAGTATGGATTAATATGTCCAGCGTGCAGGGCGTTAACGGGGTGGACCCGCAAAGCCTGTCCTATGGCGAGATCAAAGGCCGTGAGCAGATCAAAGAAATTCACCGCTACCTTGTCAACTACGTGCCAGGTTTCGAAGAATCCTTTTTCACGAAAACTGCGCCGTTCCTGGGTATCCGGGAGACAAGGCGTATCGTGGGCCAGTATGTAATGAACCGTGATGACATCATGGGTTGCGGTAGGTTTGACGATGCCATTGCCGTGGCGAGCTACCCACTGGACCTGCATCACCCGGAAGGCGGAGGCTGTACCCTGGAGTGGTGTGGCGACTGCTATGATATTCCGTACCGTTCGCTCGTGCCGCTAAAAGTAGAAAACCTGCTGGTGGCTGGGCGTAGCATTTCAACCACACACGAGGCTATGTCAGCTATCCGGGTAATGGCGCCTTGTATGGCCATGGGCGAGGCAGCAGGCCGTGCGGCCAAGCTGGCCGTGCGTGAGGGCATTGCCCCATCAAAAATAGATGTGCAGAAACTGCGCGCCGAACTGGTGGAGTCAGGCGCTTTCCTGAACTCGCCGGAGCTGGCAGTTTCTGAGTTATAAAAAGAATCTCTCCTGATATGTCAGAAAAACATACTTTCTCGCGAAGAAGCTTTGTGAAGGGCATCGGTGTGGCGGCAGCCATACCCTTGCTGCCACAAGTGCTTCACGCCGAAGATACTGCCTATGCAGGAAAAGCTGGCACACCGCATAAGGTACTTACCTGTAACATTAGGGTGGCCTTGCCAGACGATGATGCCAAAGGCTTTGGCTGGGGTGCGCGCAAAAAACTCTGTGTAGATGTAATGCGGGCGCAGAAGCCCGACATAATATGTATGCAGGAGGTGCTGCGTGTGCAGAATGAAGACCTGAAACAAGCATTTCCTAACTTCTTTTCCTATGGTTTTGAAGGGCCGGAGATGGATGCCCATACAGAAGGCTACCACGGCATCGCCAAAAATCCCATCTTTTTTTTAGGGCAGCGCTACGAGCTGCTCTCCGCCGGGTCTTATTGGCTGTCCGATACGCCACATATTGGTGGCAGCATGTCGTGGGGCACAGCCCGGGCAAGGCATGTCAACTGGGTACGTCTAAAAGACAAAAAGTCCGGTCTCGACTTTAGGGTCGTTAACCTGCACCTGGACCATCAGAGCCAGGAGGCGCGCGAGAAGCAGATAAACATGGTGATGGACGAGGTGAAACAATACCCCGCAGGTTACCAGCAGCTCCTGACCGGCGATTTTAATGTGGGGGTTGACAATGCTGTGTATGAGATTATTCGCAATGAGGGCTGGACAGACAGTTATGCTGCCATACATGGAGAGGGAGAGGCAGGGTTTACTGTGCACTCTTTTCAGGGGGAAGACTATCCGAAAAAAGACAAGCGCAAAAAAATAGATTTCATATTTCACCGTGGAGGAGGCAGAGCTCTCTCTGCTAACATCATCAAAGACCACAAGGGCAACCTGTATCCCAGCGACCACTATTTTGTAGCAGCAGATTTGATGCTGGGCGCTGAAAAGTCATAAGCAACTAAGGCTTAGTTCCGGCACAGGTATACCTCTGCGGGCTATCAATAAAGCAAATTAGCTGGTAGTAATCCAGCAATAGCAAGGCATTAAAGGTGAGTAGCTTGTGATTAGACAAGGCCAGTATCCCCAGTCGCTTAGGCTGGGGGTATGTGGGTATACTTCACCATGAGAGACAGTATGGTTCCGCAGCTGCTGGAGCAAGGGCTCTTGGTGCAGCGGAGAACCTCGCGCATCATTGCCTTTTAACAGGCGCTAAGGCAAGTATGAAATTGCATAATAGCATTGTGTATTACTTCTAAAGAGAGAAAATAATATGAGGATTTTAATTACGGCACCTTACCATGAGAAGGCACTAGAGCAGTTGCAGGCAACTTTTGGAGAAATCATATATAGACCCTGGAAGCCCCATGGCCGTGCCTACAACGAGCAGGAGCTCAAGGCGCTGCTTGCAGATACGCAGGCAGAGGCCTTGATTACGGAGCATGATCATGTAACGGAGGAGGTAATCAGCGCTTATCCTGACCTGCAGTTTATTGGTGTTTGCCGGGGCACGCCGTCCAATGTGGCGGTGAGCACGGCCACAGAGCTGGATATACCCATATTTAACACACCGGCCCGTAATGCACAGGCTGTGGCTGAAATGTTTGTGGCTAACACCATCTCCTTACTTCGCCATACAATGGCAGGCTGTGCCTGGCTGCAAGGTGAGAACTGGGAGGCCGGTGCCCATACTTCATACCTTCAATTTAAGGGTAACGAACTGGCCGGCAGAACTATCGGTATGGTAGGGTTTGGAGCCATCGGGCAGCGCATTGCTGAAATGGTCCGCTGCTTCCCTTGCGATATTCAATTCTACGACCCCTTTATGGAGTCTCCGGACCCGGCCTATAAAAAAATGACACTGGAAGAGGTGTTTACAACCAGCGACATCGTTTCTGTTCACCTGCCGGTAACGGAGCAGACGATCAATATGATTGATGCCTCGCTTATCTCGCTAATGAAGCCTGATGCCATCTTTGTGAACACCGCCCGCGCAGCCGTGGTGAAGCGGGAAGACCTGCTGGATGCGCTGGAGAATAAGCGTATCCGTGGTGCCATCCTGGACGTGTTCGACCACGAGCCGCCGGACGAGACGGACTACAAGATCATCCACATGCCGCACGTGCTGGCCACGCCGCATATTGCCGGAGCCACATTTGAGGTGGAAGACCACCACGCCGACATCATGAATGCTGCTTTGCAAAAGTGGTTTGTGGAGGGTAAGAAAGAACTGAAGCAATTAGTAAACAAAGATATTTTGACACTGCAAAGCTAAGCAATATGGCAGCACAGGACGCATACATGATCGTGGACATTGGTACCGGTAATGTTAGGGTAGCGGTGGCTACTCCGGCAGGAGAGGTACTTTGTGTGGAGCGCGACAATGTACACTACAAAACAGATGATAAGTACGCAGATGCCCTATGGTTTGACCCTACAGCATTGTGGGGGCAGATCCTGACACTAGCCGCAAAAGCACTGCAGCAGGTGCCGCAGGTAGTCATCAAAGCTGTTACGGCATCCAGCCAGCGCGAAGGCGTGGTGTTGCTGGACGAAGAAGGAAATGCTATCATCGGCTTTCCGAACCACGACCACCGTGGCCGGGAGTGGGAATGCATGCTTGCAAACAAGGAGCGCATTTATCAGCTTACGGGCCGCTATCCGAGTTCGCTTTTCTCTGCTTTAAAGTTAGTGGGGTTACGGGAGAGGCAGCCAGCGTTGTATGATAAATTCAGCACACTGCTAAGTATAAGCGATTGGGCTCAGTACCAGCTAAGCGGCGTGAAAGGTTTTGAGCATTCGCAGGCATCTGAAACGCAGCTGTATGATGTAGCCGCGAAGTGTTGGTCAGAAGAGCTCTGCGCCGCCTTCGGGATTGAAAGCAGGGTGTTGCCTCCGCTTCATTCTTCCGGGGCTATACTTGGTAAAGTGCTGCCAGTGTATGCGCAACAGCTGCAAATTTCACCTGAAACGGTAGTTGTAGTGGGTGGGGCAGATACTCAGCTGGCGATCAAGAGCACGCGCCCTTCTGTGGATGATATCGTGATTGTTTCCGGTACTACCACACCTGTTACCAAAATCATGACAGACTATTTGGTGGATGAGCAGGAACGCACCTGGACGAACCGACATGTAGAGGAGGGCTGCTTTATACTAGAGACAAACGCCGGAGTAACGGGGCTGAACTATCAGCGCCTGAAAGAAATATTTTACCCTTACGAAAGCTATGATGTGATTGAGCGGGAACTTGCCGCTGCGCCAGCCTCGCAATGCGTGGCCTCGCTTGGTTCTTTGATCGCTGATGAGAAATCGCCTGTCATTCGGGGTGGGTTTTCCTTCAATGTGCCAGTATCGCATGAGCTTACCCGCGCCTGCTTTGTGCGTGCCGCCCTCTGGGATATAGCATGCTGCATCAAGGCAAACTGCGAGGCGCTGTGCCAGGTAACGGGCCACGAACTAGACTACGTATGGGCCTGCGGTGGCGGCATGCAAAGCCCAATGCTGCGGCAGTTCATTGCCACCTTACTGAACAAGAAAGTGCTGCTGCGGGAAGGGTTTCAGCAGGCATCGGTGATAGGCGGAGCATTTATCTGCAACCAGGCATTGGGTATACCTGAAGGGGATACACCTGTGGCAGAAATAGTTTACCCTGCAGCGCAGGAACATGAAGCCCAGCAGGAGGAATGGCGTAGCATGCGCCGCAGTCTTAGACAGGGGGACTTAAGAGAGGAGGTCGTATGAGAGCTCCGTATTTTATAGGAATAGATATCGGAACACAAGGTGCGCGCGTCGTGCTGGTCGACTCGGTAGGGAATGTGCTCGGCAGCAATGAAGAAGTTTTCCCGCTCAGCAGCCAGTCCAGAGAAGAGCAGTCGCCGAAGGTGTGGTGGGATTCCTGCCTGCGCTCGCTTCATGCGCTCCTGGCGCAGGCCGGCAAGGAGGTGAACTTACAGGAGGTAAAAGCTGTGTCAGTTACATCTACCTCCGGCACGGTTATTCCGCTGGATGCTGCCAATGAGCCGCTGCACAACGCCATCATGTATAGCGATAAACGCTCTGCTGCAGAAGGGGAGCTGTGCAGGGAGATAGCCTTGCAGCATACTCCGGATGGGTATACGGGCTTTAATGCCTCCAGCGGCCTTTCCAAAATGGTGTGGTACGTGCAGCATTACCCGGAGCAGGCCCAGAAGCTGGCCCAATGGGTGCATGCGGCAGACTACATCATTGGTAAACTAAGTGGCCGCTTTGATATAACGGACTATACCAACGCCCTGAAATCAGGCTACGATGTCAAAAACAACCAATGGCCTGCCAACCTTTACGAACAGCTGCCGCTGAAGCGGAAGTGGCTGCAGGAGGTGGTGCCGTCGGGCACACCTGTTGGCGCTATGCTTCCAGAACTGGCACAGGAGCTGGGCTTGCCGAGAACTGTTCAGGTAGTGGCAGGTATGACAGACGGCTGCGCTTCCCAGATTGCCTCCGGCGCGGTGAAGCTGGGTGACTGGAACACGACCATCGGTACCACCCTGGTGGTGAAAGGGGTTACAAAAGAGGAGGTGGTAGATCCGCAGGGGAGGCTCTACAGCCACCGCCACCCCGAAGGCTTCTGGATGCCCGGTGGCGCAAGCAACACGGGTGCCGATTGGGTATCAGCGGATTTCTCCGGCAATCTGGACGAGCTGAATCAACAGGCGGCAAAACTGATTCCTACTGACCTAGTGGCCTGGCCGCTGCGCCAGCAGGGGGAGCGTTTCCCTTTTATTGCTCCGCAGGCAGTAGGATTTGAACCTGAAGGGCTGACCGAGGCTGAGCGCTTTGCCGCTAACATGGAGGGGGTAGCTTATGTGGAACGCTTTGCTTTCGAGCTAATCGAGCAACTATCCGGGGAGCAGGTGAAGGCCGTGTATACGGCGGGAGGAGGCAGCAACAGCGATGTGTGGCTCACCATCCGGAGCAATGTGCTGAACTTGCCGATCTACAAAATGCGGCATGTAACGGGTGCCGTAGGAGCTGCCATATTAGCTGCATCCAAAACACATTATACTTCCATTGTAGAGGCTGCCAGTGCCCTGACACAGGTAGAGAAAGAAGTGTACCCGACAAAGGAAATGAGCGAACGCTACGAGCGGGGCTACAAAAAATTCCTGCAGCTTATGCAGGAGAAAGGTTATATAGCATCAAATTATCAATATGCTTAACATTTACTTATTGCGCCACGGGCAAACAGCCTGGAATGCCGACGGCAACAGATATTGTGGTCGCACTGATTTACCTTTAACAGAAAAAGGCTTGGCACAGGCAGATGCTGTGAGCCAGCAGCTTAAAAGTATAAATTTTGATGCTGTATATGCCTCTCCGCTGCAGCGGGCCAGCCAGACAGCCTACATCGCCAGTGGTAAGACAGAAGTGGTAACGGATGAGCGCTTGATTGAAGCTGATTTTGGTAACTGGGAGGGCAAAACCAAAGAAGAGTTTATCGCTGAAAACCAAACCCTGTGGACTGACTGGATGAATGACCCGACCAACTGCCAGGCTGGCGGCATCGGGGAAACAGGCAAGGCAGTTATAAGCCGTGTGGATGATTTTTTCAGATCGCTGGCAGAGCGGCACCTAAGCGGTAATGTACTGGTGGTGGCCCACAATGGCGTAAACCGCCTGTACCTGGCGCACAAGTTGGGCATGCCGCTCAAAAATTATCGTAAACTTGAACTCGATAACTCTGCTATCACGCAATTTACACTGGATGAACAGGGAGAGCTGATTCTGAAACGTCTGAACAGCTTGCTGTAAAAGTGCCTTGGGAATATGATTGTAACACTTCTGCGGCTCGCTGCCTTCATACCTTTAATGGCAATGGGCTTTCTCTTGAGTGCTTGTGCTGTAAGGGTAGAGAGGGCTCCTAAACTCCACACGCTACAGATTAACGGCAGCAGCAAACTACGGGAATACTTTAGGTACACAGGGCAGGGTGTTCCGCTCATCAGCGGGCACCGCGGCGGCACTGAAGGCTACCCTGAAAATAGTATTGCGGCTTTTGAGCATACGCTGCGTCACATCCCCGCTTTCTTTGAAATAGACCCGCGACTGACCAGAGACAGCGTTATTGTGCTGATGCACGACGCCACCCTAGACCGTACCACCACTGGCACTGGAAAAGTGTCGGACTACACCTGGGCCGAACTTAAAAAGCTGAAGCTGAAAGACCGTGCGGGAAACGTGACGGAGCACCGCATTCCCACACTGGAGGAGGTAATAGCGTGGGGAAGAGGCAAAACGATCCTTAACCTGGACAAGAAGGACGTGCCCTTGAGGATAACGGCCGCCCTCATTAAAAAGCACCAGGCAGAGGGGTACGTGATGGTGACGGTGCACAACGCCGCCCAAGCCAGGTTCTACCATGAACAAAATTCCGAGATCATGTTTTCTGCCTTTGTGAAAACCAAAGAAGCACTAGCTGAATATGAGCAGGCGGGCATTCCTTGGAGCCACATGATCGCGTACATCGGTTCAGAGAGCAAATCTGGTAACAAGGAGATGTATGACCTGTTGCACACCCGGAGCGTCATGTGCATGATTTCCGCAGCGCCTATCTATGACAAGCTTTCTGACCCGGCAGCGCGACAAAAGGCTTACCAGGAGATCATCAAAGGAGGAGCTGATATTCTGGAGTCAGACTTGCCGGTAGAGGCCGCCCAGAGCATCAAAGGGTATATCCCGGCCCAAAGTACAAAGCGCAAGTTCTTCTAACATCACTCTGCTGGGCAGAGCAGCGGTTGTCACGGCTTTGAGCCGTGTGTGACTGTCAGAGCTGTCTGTTATGTAATTTTAAGCTAGACTAATATGAGATTACGTTTGAAGGCAGCAGGTATCGTGCTGCTGGTGCTCACCGCCTGTCGCTCTCAGCAGCCGATCGCAGGTCTCACTGGCAACCAGCCGGTGCAGTGGCAAAGCGGAGAGGCCTATACTTCTAAACCAAAATTAGTGGTGGGAGTTATCATAGACCAGTTCAGGCCTGATTACCTGCAGCGCTTTTACCACCACTTCGGCAGCGGAGGCTTCAAGCGTCTGATGACCCAAGGGTACTATAACCGGAACACCCACTACAATTACGTGCCCACTGTTACGGGGCCTGGCCATGCCTCTGTGTACGCCGGCACTACACCTGCCGTCCATGGCATCGTAGCCAACAGCTGGTACAGCCGGGAATTGAGCCGTACGGTGTACTGTGCCGAAGATACGTTGGCGAGATCTGTAGGAAGCGACACAGACGCAGGAAGAAGGTCGCCTCGCAACCTGTTAACAACAAACATTGCAGATGCACTAAAGCTATCTACAAATAGCAAAAGCAAAGTAGTTGGGGTTGCCGTGAAAGACCGTGGTGCGATCATGCCTGCTGGCCACATGGCTGACGGGGCATATTGGTTCGACAGCAGGCAAGGCAAATTTATCAGTAGCACTTACTATATGGAAGCGCTTCCTGATTGGGTAAATGCTTTTAACACAAAAAGCCTGCCTCAACAGTACATGGACAGCACTTGGAACATGCTAATGCCACTGGCAACCTATGAAGGCCCTGATGATTCCCCTTTCGAAAAAGTCTTCAAGGGAAAACGCGCCGCCGTCTTTCCTTATAACCTGAGGGAACTGGGGCCGGATAATGGAAATTACAGTCTACTGACTTATACACCGTTTGCCAACACCATCGTCACAGAACTGGCTATGGCTGCCATAGCAGGGGAGCATATGGGGCAAGATGAGGTGCCGGATCTGCTCGCTGTGAGCTACTCGTCCACTGATATCCTGGGCCACAGTTTCGGGCCCCGTTCTGCTGAAATTCAGGACATGTACCTGAGGCTGGACCAGGATATTGCGTATCTGCTCAATTACCTGGACAGTACAGTGGGAGAGGGGCAGTACGTGATGTTCCTGACAGCTGACCATGCCGCCGCAGAAGTGCCAAACTATTTGGTCACTAATAAAGTGCCGGCCGGTTATTTCAGCCAAAAAGACTTGAGAAGGAAGGCTGAAGCCTTTCTACAGAATACCTACGGGGAGGATGGACTGGTGGAGTACGTGACAAACCAGCAAGTGTATCTGAATCACAAAATTGTGCGCGACAAAAAGCTGGATCTCGATGTGGTACAGCAAAGTGTTGCCAGCTACCTGCGTGATGTAGATGGCGTTGTGGCTGTGTATACTTCCGGAGAGTTGCGGCAGCAAGATTACTGTGAAGGGAATCCATGGCTGCTGAAGAAAGGCTATAATTACAAAAGATCTGGTGATGTATTTGTAGTGTTGGAGCCTGGCTGGCTGGACGGCGGTAAGGTTGGCACTACTCATGGAACAGGTTACAATTATGATACGCACGTGCCACTGCTGTGGTACGGTGGGCATATAAAACCTGGTTCATCTGTCCGTAGGCAAAATATTACCGACGTTGCCCCGACATTATCTTTTATGCTGGATATTATTCTTCCAAACGGTGCTAATGGTGAGCCGATCCAGGAGGTTTTACAATAAAAATAACAGCATTTAGTAAGGAAAGAACTCATTAGAGTAAGAGCACCCTTATACTGCTGACGCTCCTGTAAAAGTCGAGCCGGCGCTTTAACGAGAATCAAAGTTGCTCAATTCAGCAGCAGCACCGCGCGTTACTTGCTCAACAGCAGAACGGCGGTATGTGTCCATACTGCGAAGAGCGGCAGGCTTCGCCACGAATAAATACGAACTTAAGGCATCTCCTATGTAAATATTAGACTTTTTAAAGTACCTTTTATGGATGAGCTTCAGTATGTGAGGAGTGCCGGAAATTGTACGGTTAGAATCATGAAGGGCGTTTTAGTAGCCTCGCAAGTACTATGCTAAACCAGCTGTAAGACTGACCTCACCAAGTGATAAATTGGGACATGTTGCTTCCAAATTCCCTTCAAACACACCCATTAGATAACTAGGTAAGCTTTACATATGAAGTTGCATGGTAATACATTGGTATTCGTTTTAAATAAGCTAGGATTGCACAGGTAATTATCTACATTTGCCAGAAATATTTAATACAAGACAAACTTATGTACAAAAAACTTTTACCAGCTGCATTATCCTTTGTTCTGCTGTCAGGAATAGTCGTTGCGCAGGATATCAACCTTGAGAAGGTAAGCTTTAACTACATGAGGCTTCCATTACAGCCTCTACCAAAAGAAGCGAAAACCTTCTCGGGTAAAGTAGAGATTGCCTATAAAGAAGAGGTAGAGGCTGCCAAAGAAGCACGCCAGCAGGAAGTGGAGGATATCAAAGCGACTGCCGCCGCCGAGAAGGCTGAGTACAAGCAAAAATCTTTGGGGGCGAAGGCCTTTAGCAAAATAATACTGGATGAGGGCAAGCCTAAAGGTCCCGTTATTGGCAAGGACCCATACGTTGCGAAAATCCATGATGGCAATAGCCTTGCCAATTCCTATGTACAGATACCGAGTTATACCCGGCAAGATGCCGATGCCGATGTGCAGGTAACGGTGCTGTTGCACGGTTTTTCGGTGGTAGACGTTGTGCCGCAGACAAGGGAATCGATGATTAAGAAAGATGGAAAAGACATCACCACTACGTATTATTACTATGAGGTGTCTTATAATCATCCGATTACGCTGCGAGTACAAAATAAGGATGGGCAAGTGCTCTATGAGTCGCCTATCGAAGCGCTAAGTGAACTAACAGTAGCAAAAACAGGTGAGTATAAAACACAGGACGGCCTTGAAAAGCACTGGGCTATAAACCAGAACAACTTCCTGCGCGGGCTGGACGATGCGATCATTCTAAAAAATATGAACATCGTGAAGGAGGAACTCGCCAGCCAGTACGGCTACAATCCTATGTTGAGAGCAACCACAGTCCTCAATATCAAGGACAAGAAAGTTTCTTACGATGACTTTAACCAAGCCTTTGAAAGTGCGACCACAGGCTACAGCAAATTAGCCAACCAGGAGAAGAAAGCGGAAGCGGTGGCTGAGCTGGAAAAGGCACTAGAGTTGTGGAATAATGCGCTGAAAGAAGCGGATCCGAAAAATAAGAAAGCACGAGTAGATGCCAAGGTAGCCGCTGCCACACACTTGAACTGTGCAGAAGCCTATATGTGGCTGAATAATTTTGAAGAAGCTGAGAAGCATCTTAATAAGATAAAGATGCTGGATGTTAGTAAGTATGAGAACCTGGCAAAAGAACTACAAGTAGTACTTGCCGATCAAAAGAGTCGTTACAACAGCAGCCAGAACAACATGTAAGGGTTGTGCTTCAGGCATTTCCTGCCCATTAGGTTTAAATCCCTCTGCCACCGAAGAGGGATTTTTTCTTTTAAGCCTACACAGGCACCGGATACTGGCGAAGCTTGAAGGAGGCAGCGGTTAAGCTGTAGTATGGGTTAAGTGAGGAACAAACAGGAGATCGCTTTCAGAGTAAAGCAGCGAGCAGCATTCGTTGCATTGAATGCGCTTTTAGCGTAAGTTATTCGCTCCTGTCTGTGGTAACAGGAAGTTGTTGGAGGTATTCACCTAAACGGGATCAGCTCTATAGCCAGGTAACTCTCTCTATTTACCAGTTTCTTGGCTTTCCTGATATGTACTTTCAAAACCCTGAATACCGCTGCATATTCCTTTCCGTGAAAGGTGCGAAGGGTTGCCCGTGGAAAAGTAGAACAAGAAGGCCCTTGCTCATAAGCAGGGGCCTTCTTGTTTTAGATACTTACAGGAGCCTCTTGAGGAGCCTGAGCAGAAGCGGTGGCTCTAAAAAGGTCCGCCTGGCTCATGCGTCCTTTCGGGTCATTTCCGTAGCGGTTGCCTCCGTGGTCACCGTCGCCGAACAGCATCCAGAGTCCGTAGAAAGGGATCAGCTGAAAAAAGCCTGAGTTCCCGCGGTCATGGCATCTTTTGGTGCCAGCAGCAAGGCTAACCCAGCTAAGCAAGAGCATGGTAATAAAGAGACAGACCATTGCCCCAACTGCTGCCGACTCGCCGGCAAAAAGCGAAGCCCCGAAAATAAAGAAGAGGATGCCGCCTACGAATGATAAAACAATTTGCGTAACGGCGTACTCGGTTCTGCGGATTCTTCCGCTAAAAGAGAAGATGTTTGACATACTAGTTTGTTTTAAATTGTTGGAAAGATTAAAACACAAGTTAAGCAATATATAGTAACAGACAGGTGGTTTAACTGATGTTTTTTAGGAGCTGTGGGATTAGTGTAAGTGGAGCTAACACTGGTAGCATAAAAGTAGCCTTGTTAGAGCTAGTAGCTTATTGCGCGGAAAACTACAGAATTGAATATATTGGAGGACCTAAAGATGCTAACTGAAGGAGCTGCCCTGGTAAAGGAGGACAAGAATAGAGAAAAAGCAGACATCCCTGCCAATGAGTGAAACTGTAGCTAAAGATAGTTTATGATAAAGCAAGTAGGTTTAGCCGTGTTGTTGATGACCATGATTCTCTATAACGTTGGGCCAAGAATTATCCATTCATCTAATCAGGAAAGAACACCTTCAGTTGTAATAGAATCTAATAAAGACCTATATTATGAGCTTGCTGATGAAGTAATGGAAGGAGCAGCGGATGCTGAAAAGAAAAAGGAGCAAGTTGATTCATTGTACCTGTGGTTCCATGTCAGAGGAATCAACATGGATGATGGGGATGAAGCAGTTGGTATAATGAACAAGTGGAGGATGTTGTGGAACCAAAATCGTGAAAACTATTCTTCAACGTATTAAGCCAAGGTTTTTTGCAGGTGTTTGAGGGACAGGAAGTTTTGATTTTTTAGGCACTACGAAAGGCTGTTTTAGACTTGGTCTCCGAGCAGCATGAGTTTAAAATGGAAGTAGTAGCTTTCCTGAAGGATAAAGGCCTTAACTATCATCAGGAGCCGATTCCTGAATCGGTTAAAGTAGAAACAAAGGAGAAGTACCCTGGTAGTTGGGAGACTTATACAGAGAAAGATTGGTTTAGCTTTTGTTGATGCGGCTGTCCTAACCAAGAAGTGTTTGTGCTAGTAAAGCTGAAGCCTACACAGGCAAGAATCCCAGAAGAACGCACAGAACAGTAACAGCTTCAACTATATCTTCCTAAATTGTTGCTGAAATGAAGACAAGCGGCCCAGAGCTGCCTATGAGAGAAACAAACAGGCCCTTACTTAAACGGGCTTTGTATGATCAACTATAAAACAACTTAATACTTAAAAGCATGAAAAAACTTCTACTCTTACTGTTTCTTCCTTTTACCCTTTGTGCCCAGTCTTATGATGCGCAGCTCGGGGATATGCTGAAAGGAAACGAGCTCCGGGAAAAATTCGCCGAGCCTCCCAGCCGCCTGCAGCTGAAGTATGGCTCCACTGCGGGGAAGTTCTCCTTCTTCGACGTGAAGAACAAAATAGCCTACCAGGGCTTCAGCACCGGGGCCGGTAAGGCCCTGCAGATCGGGGAGTTCAAGGATTACGTCAACTTCTCCGAAACCAGGTTCCTGACCTCCGAAATGGAAGTCAGCGAAAACCAGAAGGTCTTCATCCACGGCTTTGTGAGCGCCAGCAATAAGTTCTATGTGCTGTATTCGGTGAGCGATAAGGAGAAGAACAAAGAGTTTGTGTACGTCAACGAGCTTAGCTCCAAAATGAAAGCCCTGGGCACACCGCTGCTCCTGACTACTTTTGATGAGAAGAAAAGCTACAGCTCGCCCATCTATTTTACCTCTTCCCCTGATAAAAAGTCCTACGCCATCGTGCGGGAGTATACCGACAGGGGCGCGGCGGATCGTATCGAGGTGAAGGCTTTCAGCCAGCACTTCGCTGAACTCTACAAAACCTCCATCGACGTGGCCTCTATGGAAGATCACCTGGTACTGACGGATGTAGCCATTGGCAACGACAGGAGATTATACCTCTACGGGCAGGTGGACCCGCGTGCCAAGCGGCTCATCGTTATGGCCGGCGCGAAAAACAAAGCCATCCCGCTGGTGATGACCTATGACTCTAAATCCCAGAAAATAAAGCAGGTGCAGGTAGGGGAGCCGGGCATCAAGGAGTACTACGACAGCAGGTTCTTCCTCACACCTGACAATGAGCCGGTGGTGGTGTCGGTGTACAACGCCGGTAGAAAAGTGGGCTATAGAGTGAGCCACCTGGAGAAGGGGATGAGCTACAGCGGCCTGCTGACGCCAACGTCGGAGAAGCTAGCCAAAAAGTACGGCGGCAAAGGCCTGTTTTTGACGGTTAAGAATTTGCAGCGGTTGCACTCCGGGGAATATATCTTTTCGTTGGAATGTAACTTCATCAAAACCACCAAGTACAGCAGCTATCCTGTTTCGGGGCCTGTTATCTTTGTGGGGCTGAACCAGCAGTTGGACAGGCTTTGGGAAAACACGCTTTACAAAGGGCAGCTGACGAGAGATGGTAGAGCAAACTCCCATCGCAGCTTTGCCACTAGTTCCGGGCTGCTGGTGATCTACAATGAGAACTTCGAGAACCTGTCGTTGGAGCCTTCTGGCGCAAAGGCCGGCAATTTAATTAAGCAGCAGCAGGCTATGCCCGTTGCCCTCGAGATAAACGCCAGTGGAGAGATGAAGCGCTACCCGCTGTTCAAGGAGCAGGATATGCTGGGTTTCACGCTGGACATGAACCACTTCATTGAAATCGAGAAGGGGCAGTACCAGCTCAGGATCTTCAGAGACCCCAGACTGAAACAGTACGAAACAGCCTACGGTAAGCTAGAACTGAACTAGGGCACACCTGTCATTAAAAAAGACGCGTAGGAGAGGGGGGAACTACCTGTATATAAGGTTTATTTCTTATACTGTCTGCGCGGCTATAGTTCTTATAGTTATCTTTTTTTTGGTATTTGCAGAACTTCAGTGGTAGTACAGTAGTGTTTTCCTTGGTCTTTTCGGCTTTATATGTGATCTTCTACACAAGTCGAAGGAAAAGTAAAATCTTATAACTACATCTCTAAGTTGGCTACGCCGCTATACAGCCAAGTCCATTCGTGAAATCTATACCCAAAAAAGAAGATAAACAAGCTCTTAACTAGCCATAAACGGCTGCTTTGGCTGTTAGTGTTTCTTTTGTTTCCACTAGGTAGCTATGCCGAAGGTGGTGTAAAAGCAATTAGTTTTTTAGCAGAGCTGTTCGTGTACCTAATTTGGGCTTTGGCCCTCATCTCTTTACTACTAGCTTTGATCTGGGGAAAGAAGCAGTCTGAAGCAAGGGTTATCGTCTACTTAATTTGTGGTTTTTCATTTTTGATCTGGGGATTTAGTTCATTTTTACTTGGCGGAGCACTAGGTACATCTTATAACTTAGCTAACTTAGTTTCATTTGGAATAATTGTGATGACAAGAGTTAGAAAAGAGAGGAAAATGCCATCTAATCATACCTGAAGTTACTGTGGCGCCTTTTAACAGACCTATTAGATCATTTTCTTAAAGCCATTGCCCTAGAATAAAGGCATCACCAGCCTATGTATATACTGTTGTACATTTACACAATTTTGTTTCTATCGTTTCTAGGTTCGGCTTTTGGGACGTTTATTAACCTGATTCTCTACTACATCTTTGAAAGTGTAGATGTTGAAAGTACATTGAGCCTTTATACCCATACAAAAAACACATTTTTAGTTGCATGGCTAGCTAACCTGGTGCTGTTTATCATCATGATCTGGTATTCTATAGGTACTCGTAAATTCGAAATGGTTGTTGGCCTAGGAGGGCAGGTTGTATTTTGTGTGGTAACTTCTATAATCACCTTTATTA
The DNA here is from genome assembly GCF_003585765.1 of Pontibacter actiniarum. Classification (NCBI taxonomy): domain Bacteria; kingdom Pseudomonadati; phylum Bacteroidota; class Cytophagia; order Cytophagales; family Hymenobacteraceae; genus Pontibacter; species Pontibacter actiniarum. The sequence continues at coordinate 2,635,180 of NZ_CP021235.1, read as the reverse complement.
ACTACAGATGGCTTAGAGAACCGATACAGTTTGAAGAGTAACTCCAACGTAACCTGAAGAATATCATTAACTGCGTGAAAACATCACTTACAGCCTTGATTGTGCTATGCACAGTGTTCAGTTTAAGAGCACAAAGCTTATTTTCAGTTCTTCATTTGAATGAAGAAACAACTGTGCACAGTGGTGTGCCAAAACAAATAGTGGAGGTTAGAACGTTCTACAACTCTAACGGGGTTGAAATAAAACAAGACATCACAGAGTATGATAGCTTGGGCTTGCCTACTTCGCTACAGGTTCTGGATGAGAGAAAACAAGTAGTTTCAATCGCCACCTTCAAGCACGATAAAGTTAGAAGAGTTGTACTAGAGAAGAGTCTGAATCAGCTCAATGTAAGATTTCCCTCTAATAAAGTCCGCACTACTTATGAGTACGATACCCTCGGGCATTTACTTAAAATTGCCTACTATAACCAGGAAGGAACCGTTGTTAAGGAAGTACACTTAAAGAACAACGCTATAGGTTTACCAACAGAGTTCAGGCTGTATGAGCCACCGGGGAATCTAATCGGAGTAGAACTTGGCTCGTATGTGCCGCATGAAAATATGGCTCTTGTGAGTGTCGCGAACAGTAAAGGAGAAGTTATGTCTATTGATACCATGATGATTAGCTTTAAGGACGCCCACAAATTCAGTTACCCCAGCACTTCAAAGTATAACGCGTACGGAGATGTGATTTCCTCACAGAGCAGATGGTCTAATGGAAGCATCCACTATAAAGAGTACGAGTATAAGTATGACAGCCAGGGCAACTGGGTTGAGCAGCGGGCTTATGAGGTAACTCATAAAAAGAACGGCAAGAAGAAACGAGACCTGAAGTCGCTGTTTAGAAGGGATATGACCTACTGGAAAGGATAGCAGAACTGCCACGGTGTGTAACGATGAACAGTATCGTCAGAAATGCACCTCGCGTTAAAAGCCAGAGCCCATCACTAGCTCTGGCTTTTTTGCTTTCTACACTTCCATCATCCCTTCCCACCCCCGCATTCCCTACACTCTGCTGCTGGCGGGCTTTCTATTTTAGAGTGGAAATATTTAATTAAAATATACAGTATATTCATTAGCGCATTTCAGTTCGCCTCCCTATTTTGAGTGTTTAAATGGACAGACTTTACCCAAAAATAAACAAGCTACAATGAAAACAATTTTAGGCATAGCCATTGGAATAATAGCAGTTGTTTGGGTGATAGTTAGAGTGTTTGGTGCTTATAATTCCAATGCTATATTATCTAATGAAGCTTCTTTTGAGGTGTTGGTTGATAGCAACTCTTTTGATGCAGATGAGTTTTTTGGACTGCCAGAAGGTACCTTTGACCCTGAAAAGCACATTTTAATTTGCAAACTGCCAGTGGAAACTGAAGGGTTTAGACCAAGTCATGTAAGTGTCAGAACTGACATAGAAAATATTGCATGTAATACTAAAGTTGAGAAAGGGCAGTACATACAATATCAGCCTTATGAACTGAAAGATTCAAAGTTTGAGTTGTTGATGGTGCATAAAAACGCTAATCTAATTGCTCTTAACTCTCCTGTAGGAAGTAGGCTTATTTTAGCGAAGAAAAGTTTACGGTACGATTATTCGAAAGGGAGGCTTAACCGCTTATTAATTTCTAAGAGCGGATTAATGGAATACTGTAACTAAAATTTAACACACACAACCTATAGCTGTTCAGGTCATTGTTTACAAATAATCAGAACAGCTACCTACCGTCATACCAACTAAAGCCAGAGCCACCACTACTCTGGCTTTTCTGTTCTAAATCTCCAACATCCTTTACCTCCACGTTGCCCACACCCTTCTGCTTCAACTCAATATCCCCTACACCTTTGTACTTGATTGCCCTGCTGTTGGCGTTTCGGACCAACACCCGGGTAGGAGAGAGCGGGCGAACCGGAACTCCCTCCCCAAGTATAAGCGTGGTATCATAAAGCATGGCCGAGAGGCTAAAGCAGGAAGCAGTAGCTTTGCCTCCTGCTTCGATCTATATACATTGCCCATCAGCGCACGGCTAAAGAGTAACTTGTTCACAAAGCCCGCCGCACTGTCTCCTAGAGGGCCTTTTCCTAACTTGGCTTTCTTATCTTACGCTGATTGTATACCCTTCTAACAATATTTCGGTTTGTTTCTCTTTGCATGGGTGCGTTCAGGAAGATGCTTGTTGGTTGGCTATGTGCTTGAATTGAGGTAACATCCTATTAAATAAAAAATATGCTTTTTTGTTTGATTTTTATTTTGTTTCGTTTACATTTAAATATCGAAACAATAAGTAATTAAAGATAAGTATCTGACAAGTGGATGGAAATAAAAAGAACTATACCGCGTCTGCCTTTAACCGTGCTGCGCTAAAGCAGGAGTTGGCACTGGAGGGGCAGGTGTGGGATGTCATAGTAATAGGAGGGGGGGCTACCGGATTGGGAGTAGGTGTCGACGCTGCGTCGAGAGGCTTTCGGACGCTGCTCCTGGAGCAGTCTGACTTTGCAAAAGGAACCTCCAGCAGGAGTACAAAGCTGGTGCATGGCGGTGTGCGCTACCTGGCACAGGGTGATGTAAGCCTGGTTTTCGAAGCCTTGCGCGAAAGGGGGCTGCTGATTCAGAACGCACCGCACCTGGTGCACAGGCAGCCCTTCGTTATTCCTAGCTACAGTTGGTGGAACAAGATGTTCTACGGCATAGGGCTCAACGTGTATGATTGGATGGCGGGGCGCTACCGCTTGGAGAAAACCTCTTTCCTGAGCAAAGCGGCCGTTACGCGGCTCTTGCCAAACGTGAGAAAAGAAGGCCTTGCCGGGGGAATTATGTATTATGACGGGCAGTTTGACGACGCCAGGCTGGCTGTAAACCTGGCGCAGACCTGTGTGGAGCAGGGTGGAGTGGCGCTTAACTATATGAAAGTCGATGGCCTGCTGAAGGACGGAAGCGGGAAAGTGGCCGGCGTTCAGGTGCACGATGTGGAAAGCGGAGAGGCTTATGAGCTGAAGGCAAAGGTGGTGGTAAACGCAACCGGTGTGTTTGTGAACGAAGTGTTGCAGATGGATGCCCCTAAGCAGCAGCCGCTGGTAAGGCCGAGCCAGGGAGTGCACGTGGTCATAGACCGCTCCTTTCTGAAGGGGGATAATGCGCTGATGCTTCCAAAGACTCCGGACGGACGCGTGTTGTTCGCTGTGCCATGGCATGGGCACGTGCTGTTAGGAACAACAGATACACCACTGGATGAGCATAGCCTGGAGCCAAGGGCGCTGGAGCAGGAAATTGACTTTATCCTGCAGACGGCCGGGCAGTACCTGGAGCAAAAACCGACACGGCAGGATGTGTTAAGCGTGTTTGCCGGGCTGCGCCCCTTAGCGGCCCCAACAAAAAATTCTGGCAGTACGAAAGAGATTTCCAGAAGCCATAAACTTATCGTGGCCGCATCCGGCTTAATTACCATAACAGGCGGTAAATGGACCACTTACCGCAAAATGGCAGAGGATACTGTAGATAAGGCCATTGCCCTCGCAGGCTTGCCTTTCAGACCATGCAATACCGAAGGCTTACAAATACATGGGGCTATAAATGAAAAAAGTAATATATTGAAACCCCTTAGCATCTATGGCGCAGACGCCAGGGGAGTGGAAGAGCTCGTGCAGCAGCAGCCGGGCCTGGGCAGGCCCTTGCACAAAAAGTTTTCGCACATACAGGCGGAGGTGGTTTGGGCAGCGCGCCATGAGATGGCCAGAACAGTGGAGGATGTGCTGGCCCGGAGGCTGCGGGTCCTGTTTCTAGATGCGAAGGCGGCCATTGACATGGCGCCGCAGGTGGCTGAGCTCATGGCAACGGAGCTGGGGCATGATGCAGCATGGCAACAGGACCAGGTGCGCGTCTTTACCCAGCTTGCGGGGCAGTACCTGTTAGAGCCCTACAGTAAAGCAACACCTGCAGCGGTTGATCAGATTTAATTTAACATAGCATCTATGCAGAAGTATATACTCGCCTTTGACCAGGGTACTACTAGCTCCCGCGCTATCATATTTGACAAGGGAGGGAGCCCTGTTTCAGTTGCCCAGAAAGAGTTTTCGCAGCACTACCCCCAGCCGGGTTGGGTAGAGCACAACCCCAACGAAATCTGGTCTACCCAGGTGGGGGTGGCGGCTGAGGCGATACTTCAGGCGGGGCTTCAGGCAAAGGATATACAGGCAATCGGGATTACCAACCAGCGCGAAACAACGCTGGTGTGGGACCGGCGAACGGGAGAGGTGGTCTACAACGCCATTGTCTGGCAAGACCGCAGAACCTCCGGGCACTGCGACCAACTGAAGGCGGACGGCTACGAGGGCGTTATCAGGGAGAAGACAGGCTTGGTGATCGACGCCTATTTCTCTGCCACTAAAATCAGCTGGATACTCGATAACGTACCAGGCGCCCGAGCAAGGGCCGAAGCCGGCCAGTTACTTTTCGGTACGGTGGATACCTGGCTCATCTGGAAGATGACGGACGGTAAAAAGCACGTAACCGACGTGACCAACGCCTCCCGCACCCTGCTTTACAACATTCACTCCCTAACATGGGACAGCGAGCTTCTGCAGCTCTTTAACATCCCCGCCAGCATGCTACCCGAGGTAAAGGCTTCCAGTGAGGTGGTCGGCCATACATCGGGCTCCCTTTTCTCCACTCAGATTCCTATTGCCGGTATTGCCGGAGACCAGCAAGCCGCGCTTTTCGGGCAAATGTGCACTAAGCCGGGCATGGTTAAAAATACATACGGCACGGGGTGCTTTATGCTGATGAACATAGGGGAGACCCCTATCATTTCCAGCCACAGGCTGGTAACCACCGTTGCCTGGAAAATCGGAGACCAGGTGCATTATGCCTTAGAGGGAAGCATCTTTATCGCGGGTGCGGTCGTGCAGTGGCTGCGTGATGGCCTTGGTGTTATTTCCTCCTCTGAGGAGGTGGAGCAGCTGGCGAAAAAGGCCACCGGCAGCGACGGCGTGTACTTAGTGCCTGCCTTTGTAGGCCTGGGCGCCCCGCACTGGGACCAGCATGCACGTGGCACCATGGTCGGGATGACCCGCGGAACGACTGCGGCCCACATTGCCAGGGCTGCGCTGGAAAGCATTGCCTACCAGACCTATGAAGTGCTGAAAGCCATGGAGGCCGACGCAGGCATTACCATCAAAGAACTGCGGGTAGATGGCGGCGCAACGGCAAACGACCTGCTCATGCAGTTTCAGGCCGATATCCTGGCTGCCCGTGTGGTGAAGCCAGAGGTAACAGAGGTAACGGCTATCGGGGCGGCTTACCTGGCGGGGCTGGCCACCGGCTTCTGGACCAGTGTCGAGGACATTCAGCAGCAGTGGAGTGTGAGCAGGTGTTACGAACCGGACGGCAGCCTGCCAGTCGAGAGCCTGTTAAACGGTTGGGAGCGGGCAGTGAAAGCAGCAAAGGCCTGGGTGTAATCTTCAAGAACCAAAGCAACAGCAACGAAAATGACAGCATTTACAGCGGAGCTTATAGGCACCATGCTTTTGATTTTGCTAGGCAACGGTGTTGTCGCCAATGTGGTCCTGAAAGGCACAAAAGGAAACAACAGCGGATGGATCGTGATTACTACCGGCTGGGCGCTGTCTGTGTTTACCGGGGTCGTGATTGCCGGGCCCTACAGTGGAGCCCACCTGAACCCAGCTGTGACGCTTGCGCTGGCACTTGCCGGCAAGTTTGGCTGGCACCTGGTGGGGGGCTACGTTTTGGCGCAGTTGTTAGGAGCTATGCTGGGGGCTTTCCTGGTCTGGCTGCTCTACCGCCCACATTTCGATGCTACAGAAGATGCTTTCAGCCAGTTGGCTGTCTTTTGCACGGGGCCTGCCATCAGGCACCGCTTCTCCAATATATTTAGCGAAGCACTGGGCACCTTCGTGCTCATCTTCGTCATCTTTTACTTTACAAACCCGGAGCTGGGAGAGCAGAAGACACCTATCGGTATGGGGTCTTTGGGGGCTATACCGGTGGCTTTTCTGGTTTGGGCGATTGGTTTGTCGCTTGGAGGTACCACCGGTTATGCCATTAACCCTGCCCGGGACCTTGGCCCCAGGGTGATCCATGCGCTGATGCCGATCAAAAACAAGTGCCACAGTGACTGGGGCTATGCCTGGGTGCCGGTGGCGGGGCCGCTGATGGGGGCAGGCGTTGCCGCTTTGCTCTACCTGGCCCTGAATGTATGATTTTTACAGGAGCGTGACGCGCTCCTGAGCGCCTGCTGCCCGGCAGAAGGTCAGGGGTGCTAACATAGCCAGTACGCGTGCTGAGGTGCGCACGCAGGCCAACATGTGTTTTACAAGGAAAGTGATTCATCACTTTCAAAATAGAAGAAAAGAACGATCGACTTTTTTACCACTTATTATCTGTACAGCCGCTTATGAACATTATTTCACCTGCACGCCATGCCGACCGGCTCCCGCTAGAGCGGATTGACCCTGAGTATAAGCGCCTGCGCTTCCAGGTATTTTTGGGCATTTTCATCGGTTATGCCGGCTATTACCTAGTGCGCAAGAACTTCTCGCTCGTAATGCCGGACCTGATTGAGCAAGGCTACTCTAAGGCTGACCTGGGTATTGCACTTTCAGGGGTGTCTGTCGCCTATGGACTGAGCAAGTTTCTGATGGGCAACTTGTCCGACAGGAGCAACGCAAGGGTGTTTCTGAGTGTGGGGCTTGTGCTGTCGGCGCTTACCATGATCGTTATGGGCGTTGTGCCGGTTGCCACCAGCTCTATCGCCATCATGTTTACGCTACTGTTCCTGAACGGCTGGTTCCAGGGGATGGGCTGGCCGCCTTGTGGCAGGGTAATGGTGCACTGGTTCTCAACCAAGGAACGGGGAACGAAGATGTCTGTCTGGAACATCGCCCACAACGTGGGGGGCGGCCTTGTTGGCCCGCTGGCCATTGCGGCTGTGGCCCTGTTCGGTACCTGGGAAAGCAAGCTGTACTTTCCCGGCATTATCGCGCTGCTTTCTGCCATGATTGCCTATATGCTGGTCCGGGACACACCGCAGTCGTGCGGGTTGCCGACCATAGAGGAGTATAAAAACGACTATCCGAAGAACTACACCACGGATCACGAAAAAGAGCTGTCGGCCAGGCAAATCCTGTTCGACTACGTGCTTACGAGCCGCGTGCTGTGGTACATCGCTTTTGCCAACGCTTTTGTTTACCTGGTTCGCTACGGCATCCTGGACTGGGCTCCCACTTACCTGGAGGAGGCGAAGGGCTTCTCGGTGAAGGAGACGGGCTGGGCCTACTTTGCCTATGAGTACGCGGGCATACCCGGCACGCTGCTCTGCGGATGGATCAGCGATAAAGTGTTTGGCGGCCGACGTGCCCCTGCCACAATTATCTACATGGTGCTTGTGCTTCTTGCGGTACTGGTTTACTGGAAGAACCCTGCCGGAAACATCTGGGTGGATAACGCCGCGCTGATTGCCATAGGGTTCCTGATTTACGGGCCTGTGATGCTGATAGGGGTGCAAGCGCTTGACCTTGTGCCAAAAAAGGCAGCCGGAACAGCCGCAGGTCTTACAGGCCTGTTCGGCTACATGGGGGGAGCCCTCTTTGCCAATATCGCCATGGGCTTTGTAGTTGATGCGTGGGGCTGGGACGGTGGTTTCATCGTGCTGGTGGCTGCCTGTATACTTGCCATCTTCTTTACGGCCCTTACCTGGAACAAAGAAGTGACACAAACCAACCTAAATAAAACCAACTAATTAAAGCTCTAAATCTAGCCGTATGAAAAAACATTTACCTCTTTCCCTAAAGGGCAGGCACCCCCTTAGCAGAGCAGCGCTGCTCTCCCTGTGCCTCTGTCTTACCGGCCCGTCGCTGATGGCTGGCCCGGAGGAGGCCTTTGTACTGGAGCAGGCGGTGCAGGCCGAGAAAATAGCCGTTGAAGGCCGTGTGGTGGATAGTGAAGACGGTAGCCCGCTGCCCGGTGTGTCCATTGCCGCAAACGGAAAGCCTGTGGGCGTAACTAACCTGGAGGGCCATTTCAAGCTGGACGTGGAAAAAGGGGCCAAGCTTTCCTTTACCTACATCGGCTACAGACCGACTAGTGTAACCGTTAACCAGCCGGAGGCGAACCTGTCCGTTCAGCTGGAGACCGATAACCAGCAGCTGTCGGAGGTAGTGGTAACGGCGCTGGGTATTAAGCGGGAGGAGAAGTCGCTTGGCTATGCGTTAACAAAGGTGAGTGGGGATGAGATCAGTAAAACAGCCCCTACCAACTGGATGAACGGCTTGGCCGGTAAAGTGCCCGGCTTAAACATGACCTCCGCCGGGGCTGGCCCGGGCGGTTCTGTCAGACTTGTGCTGCGTGGCCAGAACTCGCTGGACATGAGCAAGGGCGAGGCGCTGATTGTGGTAGACGGGGTGCCAATTAACGGCGGCGCGCAAGGCAACAGCGGGCAGGGGTATATGAGCGACGAGTCCTCTGTAGACTACGGAAACGGGGCGAGCGACATTAACCCGGAGGACATTGAGAGTGTTTCGGTGCTTCGGGGAGCCTCTGCAACCGCTCTTTACGGTTCCAGGGCCGGTGCCGGTGCCATTGTCATTACAACCAAGTCGGGTCAGAAAAAGAAGGGCCTGGGCATCACCGTGTCTTCGAGCGCGGCGATTGACGACGTGCTGCGCTGGCCAGACTACCAGTCTGAGTACGGCCAGGGGCAGCGCTCTGAGGCAAAGCACTATTACTATTCCTACGGAAAAACAGAGGATGGCGCCAGTAACATCAGCACGCACACCTGGGGGCCGAAGTTTGATGGCCAGCTGTACTACCAGTACGATCCTGTTACAAACCAGGTGGGCGCTGAGAGAACGCCGTGGGTAGGAGACGAGAACTACATCAAAGACTTCTTCAGAACCGGTACCACCTTCACGAACTCGGTATCCCTGAGAGGCGGCGACGAGAAGAACAGCTACAGCCTGTCGTTCACGGATCTTCGCAACAAGTACATCATTCCTAACACAGGTTTTAACAGAAACAGTGTTGCCCTGTCGTCTTCGCACGACCTGAACAAGTTCCAGATCAACACCAAGATCAACTACTATAACAAGAACAGCGATAACCTGCCGCTGGCAGGCTACAGCAGCAGGTCGTTTATGTACGCCATGATCTGGACGCACCCGAACATTCCGGTTGACTGGTACCGCAACTATTGGGAGCCGGGAGAGGAAGGCCTGGTGCAGAACAACCAACTGAACGGCAACCTCGACAACCCTTTCTTCAGCCTGTATGAAAACCTGAACACGGTAGACAAGAAGCGTATCTTCGGTAACCTGTCGGTTACCTACAGCTTTAACGACAAGCTGAGCCTGATGCTACGCTCCGGCCTGGACATGGACGACGAACTGAGAACCTCACGCCGTGCGGTAAGCAGTGTGGCCTCTCCTAACGGCTGGTACAAAGAGCAGGTGACCGGTACTACCGAGATCAACAACGACTTCATGCTGAAGTATGACGAGAAGCTGGGCGATAAGATCGGCCTCTCTTTAACCGTGGGTGGCAACAACATGTCTCGGAAGTGGAAGAACAACACCGCCATTGCCGAGCGCCTGAACTTCCCCGGCATTTACAAGCTGGCTAACTCCCAGGACAGGCCTTACATCAGCAACAAAAGGTATGAGAAAGAGCTGAACAGCTTGTACGGGCTGGCGCAGTTCAGCTACGGTTCCAAAATATTTGTGGACGTAACTGGCAGAAATGACTGGTCCAGCACGCTGCCTTCCGGTAACAACTCCTATTTCTATCCTTCTGTTAACACCAGCTTTGTGCTGTCAGAGTTGTTCGACTTCTCTTCCATCGGCCTGCTCAACTCGCTGTCCTTTGCAAAGCTGAGGGCCTCTATTGCTCAGGTGGGTAACGACACAGATCCGTTCCAGACACAGCGCTACTACTCAGCAAACGAAATCGGGGGTAGCTATACCAACCCGACCGTGCTGCCGAACCTCGACCTGAAGCCGGAGATGATTACAAGCCGCGAGGTTGGCCTGGACGTTCGCTTCTTCAGCAACCGAATCGGGCTGGATGTTACCTACTACAACTCCGACACCAAAAACCAGATCATTGCCGTGCCTACGGACCCTGCCAGCGGCTACTACAGCAGAATGTTCAATGCCGGCCTGATCAACAACTCAGGATGGGAGATTGGGTTTAACGCCATCCCGGTTGACAATGCGGCCTTCAAATGGAACACGTACGCAACCTGGTCTAAGAACAAGAACGAGGTGGTGGAACTGGCAGAGGGCGTGGAGACAATCATCCTTTCGCAGGGCCCAAGAGGCTATGTGCAGGCCACGGTGGGTGGTACCATCGGAGACATTTATGGCGCGGGTCTGGCCAGAACGCCGGACGGGCAGGTGATCTATGATGAATCAGGCTACCCTGTTCTGGATAACGAACTGAAGTACCAGGGTTCCTCCATTCCGGACTGGAAAGCCAGCTGGGGTAACCAGTTTACCTACAAAAACCTGAGCTTCAGCTTCCTGTTCGACGGGCAGCTTGGCGGCAAAGTATACTCTCTTACCCACTCCATGCTCGCCTACAGCGGTAAGCTGAAGAAGACGATACCGGGCCGCTATGACGGGCTGATCGGAGAGGGAGTGCAGGTAAACGCTGACGGAAGCTACCGCCCTAACGATGTTCGGACCAAAGACATCAGCTTCTACTACAACGCCCTTTACCAGCGCGATAACGTGGAGATGAACACCTTTGACACGTCCTTTATCAAGCTACGGGAAGCACGCTTGCAGTTCGCGTTGCCGAAGCGATGGTTCAGAGCAAACATCCTGCAGAATGCCACGGTGAGCGTGTACGGCAGAAACCTGCTCCTGTTCACAGACTTCCCTTCGTTTGACCCGGAGGTGGCCACGTTAAACGACGGCCGCATTGAGCCAGGCTTTGAGACAGCCCAGCTGCCTTCTACCCGCACTTTCGGAACAAATCTAACGCTCTCATTCTAACCCTGAAAAGATGAAATTTATACTATCTAAATATACCATCGCCGCCGGCCTTGCCTGCAGCATGCTGTTCTCCTGCCAGGACGACTTTGAGGAGATCAACGCGGACCCCAACCGACTTGAGGCTGTGCTGCCCGGCACCTTGCTGGCACCTGCCTTGCTAAACGCTTCTAACGTGATGTTGAGCCGCACGCACCGCATCAGCCACGAGTTGATGCAGTACACGGTGCAGACGAACACGATCGATGAGTTTCACCGCTATGTTTTCCGCGATACCGAGCCTGACTACCTGTGGAAAAACCTGTACCGGTGGGCCACGAACGCCAACGACATGTATGACCTGGCCAGCGAGCTGAACGATAAGAACAACATGGCGGTGGCCCTGGTGGTGCGCTCCTGGATTATGGCCAACGTAACGGATCTCTTTGGTGACGTGCCTTACTCAGAGGCTTTTCAGGGAGACGAGCGGGTTTACTACCCTAAGTTCGATTCTCAGAAAGAGATCTACATGGATTTGCTGGCAGACCTGAAGGAGGCCAACGAACTGATCGACCTCTCGAAGCCGCTTGCCGCCAACGACCCTCTGTATAACGGCGACATGATGAAGTGGAAGAAGTTCAGCAACTCCCTCCGGCTTCGCCTGCTCATGCGCGTGTCGGGCAAGGAGGAGATGAATGCACCGGCTGCTATCAGTGAGATATACAACAACCCGGAGAAGTACCCGCTGTTCACCTCCAATGAGGACGCCGCCACCTTCAACTACACAGGGACCGCACCATTTGTGAATCCTTTTTCGGAGTGGCGCGCCTTTGAGTTTAACGGCAACCGGGACTACGGCTCTACCTTTATCAACATACTGAATGATGCCAACGACCCGCGCCGGGCGATTATCGCGACCAAGGTGGGCGGTACGTACGTCGGTATCGAAAGCGGCCAGCCGGAGAATATAGTGACCGACCAGCACGCGCTGGGAGCTTCTACTTACAATGATAAAGTACTCAAAAAGGCGACACAGCCTGCCTATATCCTGCCTTACTCAGAGGTTTTGTTTAACCTGGCGGAGGCAGCGCAGAAAGGCTGGATAAACGCGGATGCAGAGGAGCTTTATACCAACGCTGTCATCGCTTCTGTAGAGCAGTGGGGTGCCACGGCCACAGAGGAGTTCCTGCAGAACGAGAATATTGCCTACAACGGCACCATGGAGCAACTTATGGAGCAGAAGTACGTGGCCTTGTTCTTTGTGGGCTTTGAGAGCTGGTACGAGTACCGCCGCACCGGAATGCCGGAGCTCTTTAAAGGAAGCGCGCTGCAGAACAACGGACTGATGCCTGTGCGCCTGGAGTACCCGGTAATAGTGCAGGCTACCAACAAGGCCAGCTACGATGCCGCCGTTCAGCAGATAGGCGGAGACGACATGAATGTGAAGGTTTGGTGGCAGAAGGAGTAGGCACCACGGTTTAACTGTTTAAGGTGAAGGTTGAGGGCAAGCCCTGCGCGTTGCCCTATGTTTTAAACATGTAAGGCTGCCTTATTGGGGCAGCCTTACCTAAACACACGCGATGCGATACTTGTTACCCTCCTGTTTATTTGCCCTTTTTACCCTGCTAGTTTCCTGCGGCGGCTCCGACGAAGCCCCTGCTCCCCCTGTTGCAGAGGCTGTGCCCGTGACAGCCTCCTTCCCCGAAGCGGTCTTTACTGACCCTGCCAAAGTGGTGCGGGGAGTGTCTTCTACAGAGATTATGGACCGCTTAATAGCCCTGGTGGACGCAAGCCCCAGGAACTCGGCTATCTACATTTCCATCTTCCAGTTTGAGTACCCGGCCCTGGTAGCTGCCCTTAAGCGGGCGGACGCACGCGGTGTGGCGCTACACATCATGCTGGACTTAAGCAGGGAAGAGAGCATGGCTTATAACCCCGCGACAATTGACGACCTGAAAACAAACCTATCGGAAAACGCTGAACTGGTAGTTGTTGAAAGCGACGCCGGCAGCATTGCCATTAACCATAACAAGTTTGCGCTGTTCTCAGAGCTGGCCACTACGGCTGGCGGAGCCAGGAACGTTGTCTTCCAGACCTCGCACAACTTTACATTAGCCGGCACCCGTAAAGCGCAGGATGCGGTAATTATACCCCACCAGGGCCTGTACCAGGCTTACCTTAGCTATTGGCAGGACATGAAAAAAGGCGCGCAGCAGGGGATGAAGGACTACAACTACCAGGAGTTCCATGATCCTGCCGCCGGCGTGTCTGCCTTTTTCCTGCCGAAGCGGCGAAACGGCGGGGCGTACGGAGAAGACGCCATCATAGAGCTGCTGGACCAGATCTCTCAGCCTGCCACAGCTACTGTCCGCATCGGCATGTCTGACTGGGTGAGCTCGCGCATGAACATCGTGCTTAAGCTGGAGGAGCTTTTGCAGCAGGGGGCGCACCTGGAGCTGGTGGTGAAGAGCAGCATCAGCGAAGACATCCTCAGCGGTTTGCGTGCGCTGGAGGCGAAAGGAGCCTTCCTAAAAGTACTTAACATGACGGAGTCCTCCCGGCAGAAAGTGAATATCCACTCCAAATTTATACTTATAGAGGGCGTCTGGGACGGGAGCCAAACAAAGCTGCTGCAGACAGGATCGCATAATTTTACGCAGAACGCGCTGCGCTACAATAACGAAACTATTCTGCTGCTAAAGGACCACCCGCTTTATAGCCAGTATACTTCCTTTTTCGAGGAGCTGAAATCATTGCCAGGATTGTAAATACTAACCGTTGCTGTATCATGAAAAGAAGAAAATTTATTGCGAGCTTCCTACTGCTGTCCGGCGGTGTTGTACTTAGTAGCAAAACGGCGCTGGGCTTTCCTGGCATAGCCGGGGCCAGGGTAAGAGGAACTGTGAAGGCCCGTGGTAAGAAACTTGCCAACGTCATTGTGTCGGATGGCTTTAGCGTGGTGCAAACCGACAGGAAAGGGCGCTATGAGATACCGTTCAATGCGCAGGCGAGGTTTGTTTTTGTCTCTATTCCGGCAGGCTATGCCATCCCGAACGAAAACGGCATTGCCAGGCACTACCAGCCCTTCAACTCTTCGGATACAAAGCAAGAGTACCACTTTGAGCTGACGCCGCTGCAACAGGACGATACCAGCCATAGGTTTATTGTTTGGGCAGACCCACAGGTGAAAAACAAAAACGACGTGGAGGAGATGCAAACAACGGCGGCCCCCGATGTGAAGCGGTTGGTGCAGTCTTTCGGCGCAGGGGCGCTGGTGCACGGCATGACGGTGGGAGACATCGTGTGGGACAAGCACGAGCTGTTCAGCAGTTACGACAAAGCAGTAGCCAGCACTGGTATACCGTTCTTCCAGGCGCTGGGCAACCATGACATGGATTACAACAAGGGAGGTGACGAAGCGTCGGACGCTACTTTCCAAAGCCTCTATGGGCCTACCTACTATTCTTTTAACCGCGGCAAGGTACACTACGTGGTGCTGGACGACGTGCGTTACCTGGGTTCAGACAGACACTATGACGGAGCCCTTTCGGAGCAACAGCTGAACTGGCTGCGAAAGGACCTGGCGTTTGTGCCGAAGGAGCACCTGGTGGTTATAGGCCTGCATATACCGGTGCACAACGGCGTGGAGAATAACCAGGAGCTGTATGAGTTGCTGGGAGACCGGAAAGTGCACATTATGTCGGGCCACACGCACTATAACCGCAACGTGGTGAAGGACAATGTGTACGAGCACGTGCACGGCACCCTCTGCGGAGCCTGGTGGACGGGCCCTGTTTGCGGGGACGGTGCACCGCGGGGCTACGGTGTGTACGAGGTTAACGGAACAGACATGACCTGGTACTACAAATCCACCGGTTTTGAAAAAGACCACCAGCTAAGCGTGCAAGTAGACGACAGCGAAGGCCAGAAGTATATGGTGGCCAATGTCTGGAACTGGGATCCGGAGTGGAAGGTAGCGTGGTGGGCAGACGGTGCCTCTATGGGAGCGCTGGAAAGCACAAAGGGTTTTGACCCGCTGGCGGTTTCCCTTTACAAAGGCAAGGGGCTGCCGGAGAAGCGCGGCTTTGCAGAGCCTACCGAAACAGACCACCTTTTTAGGGCGGCGCTTGCCCCGGGCACGAAAAAGCTTAAAGTGGTGGCCACGGATCGATTTGGTAACCAGTATGAGCAATCCGTTGAAGTAGAAAACTCTTAAATTACCCTTTGCTATAAGTATACCCGTTTACATGAAAAACCTACTAAGTATAGCCCTTGCCGGCTTAGCGCTTTTTGCAGGCTGCAAGAGCAGCGAAAGCCTTTCGAAGCAAAACGCTCCGCTTCCCGCATTTGACACCGAGGGCCACCGCGGCAGCCGCGGCCTGATGCCGGAGAACACGGTGCCTGCCATGATAAAAGCCATTGACCTGGGCGTGACGACCATCGAAATGGACTGCCATGTGACAAAGGACCGGCAGGTAGTGGTAACGCACGACCCGCACCTTAACCCACTGTATGCGCGCACGCCGGCCGGGGAGGACTTCACAAAAGAGGAAAGCAAGCAGTACGCCATCTACCAGATGAACTATGACGATGTGCGCCGGTTCGATACCGGTTCCAAGCCGTACGCGCTGTACCCGCGCCAGCAGAAGATGGAAGCACACATCCCGCTGCTGTCTGAGCTCATAGACTCGGTGCAAACCTATCTGAAAGCCAACAACCTGCCGCAGGTCTTCTATAACATTGAGATCAAATCGAAAGAAGGGAAGGACAACGAGCTCCATCCAGAACCGGCCACTTTTGCAAAGCTGGTGGTAGAGGTGCTGGAGCAGAAGAAAATCACCCCCTGGGTCATCATCCAGTCTTTTGACATGCGGGCTTTGCAGGAGCTGCACCGGCAGCAGCCGCATATCCGTACTTCCCTGCTGATTAACAACGAGCAGTCGGTGGAGGAGAACCTGCGGCAACTGGGCTTTACACCGGATGTGTACAGCCCCCACGCAAAGCTGGTCACAAAGGAGCTGGTGCGGCAGTGCCACGACCGCCAGATAAAAGTGATTCCCTGGACGGTGAACACGGCCGAGGGAATTGCCGAAATGAAAGCCCTGGGGGTGGACGGTGTTATTTCGGACTACCCGGACCTGTTTGCCCAGGTGCAGCAGTAGCAAGCCATGTTCAACCAAGACGAAACAAATCGAATGAAACGACTAAGCCGATTGGTTAAGGGCGCCTTTGCCTTCGCGTGTGTTCTTTGGGGCACTTCAGCTGCCGTCGCGCAGGAGGCGGCGGCCTGGGACAGCACCTACCGTCCGTCTACGTACCAGGTGCAGGTGGATCAGTTCCGGGCGTACCCCAACTCCCGCAAGGACATCGTGTTCCTGGGCAACAGTATAACGGCGCACCCAAACTGGAATGAGTTACTTGGGCTAAAGAACGCCAGAAACCGGGGCATCTCAGGGGATATCACCTACGGAGTGCTGGAGCGCCTTGATGAAGTGACGGAAGGGAAGCCAGCAAAGGTGTTTTTGCTCATCGGGATAAACGATATTTCCCGCAACATACCAGACAGCCTGATTCTGCAGAATTACAAGAAGATTGTGCGGCGGGTAAAAACCGAAAGCCCCTCCACAAAGCTTTACATCCAGACGATACTGCCGACGAACAACACCTTCACTAAGTTTAAGAAACACTACAACAAGGAGGAGCATGTGTTCTGGCTAAACGAGGCGCTGAAACAGCTGGCCGCGGACGAAAACGTGACGCTTATTGACCTGTACCCTGCGTTTACGGACGGGGAGGGGCGCCTTGTGGAGGCCTACACGCATGATGGCCTGCACCTGACCCACCTGGGCTATCAGAAATGGGCCGAGCTGCTGCAAAAAGGAAAGTACCTGAAGTAGCAGCAGCCAAGTATAAAAAGCAGCAGGCCCCATACAACAAAGTATGGGGCCTGCTGCTTTTAGGTGGCAGGGGCGGGGCCGCTACACAATGGTAACCTTAATGCCCATGCCCTCCAGGGCCTTCACCACATAATCCGAAATACCCTTGTCGGTGATAATCTGGTCGATGTCATCGAAACCGCAGATTCTGCCGAAGCCCCTTTTCCCGAACTTGGTCGAGTCGGCCAGGACCACCGTTTTCTGCGATACCTTGATCATCTGCCGGTTGAGGTGGGCCTCCATCACATTGGTGGTTGTGAGGCCGAACTCCAGGTCAATCCCGTCTACCCCCAAAAACAGCTTGCTGAAGGAAAAGTCAGCCAGTATACTTTCTGCGTAGGGGCCGGTTACCGAGGACGAGCTTTTGCGGAGCAGTCCCCCGAGCTGGAGCACCTCAATCTCGGGGTGCCGCAGGAGTTCCAGGGCAACGTTCAGCGCAGAGGTAATAACCGTCAGGCTGCCGGAGGGCTGTATGTTCTTCGCCAGGGCCAGCACGGTAGTGCCCGAAGCGATCAGTATAGAGTCGTTCGGCTGCAGGAGCGTTGCGGCCTTCGCACCGATCTGCATCTTCTCAGAAGACTGTATCTTTTCCTTTTCATTGACGGAGCGGTCAATGGTGTAGGGGTTGTTCAGGGTGGCGCCGCCGTGTGTTCTGAACAGCAAGCCCTTATCCTCCAGCAGCTTTAAGTCTTTACGAATAGTGACAGAGGAAACATTTAGCTCTGCACACAAATCAGCCACGTTGATCTTTCCTTCTTTTTGCAGTTTATCAATAATCTGCTGGTGCCTTTCGGCTATGCTTACCATAGAGTGTCGTTTTCTTTAGACAGATATTCAAGTATGAAAATATAACATATTTTTGTTCTATGCATAACAAAAAGTTAATATTATCGCTGTAAGAAGCAGCGGGTGGCAAAACGCCCATGGCATTCATCTAAACCAGGCGCAACCCGGTTGGTTACCCTTTTTTCTGCAGGCTGGAGCCGTTGGAAGGATACGAAATTGTATTGCGCAGGCTCTGGATGCGCTCGGGAGTAAACTTAGGGATCTGGACGTCGTTGGCGGCACGCCATTTCTGAACCTGCTCCTCCGCCTCCTCAGACTTCTCCTTGGACAAGCCTTGGTCGCGGGCAATGTACAGGGTCTGCGACGGAAAGGCAAAGCCTGTACCGCTGGCTTCCACCACATCCATCATGCGTAAGTACAGGTCCTCCTGCACCTCCAGAAACTCATCAAAGTCTATTGCGTTGACGTAGGCGAAGACCTCCAGGTTTAGCGAGTCCGCACCTATCTTCACAAAGCGGATGCGTGCCGGCGACGGGTCCACTTTGGGGTGCGCGTACAGAATCGAGCGCAGCTCTACCAGCAGGTACCGAATCTGGTCCGGGGTGGTTTCGAAGCGCAGGCCAAAGGTGGGGTGAAACCAGAAGCGGTCTCTGTGGGCATAGTTTTCAATTTTAAGGGAGGAAAGCTCCCCGTTCGGAATGGTGACAATGGTACGCTCCAGCGTGCGAATGCGGGTAGAGCGCATCCCTATTTGCTCTACCGTACCGACCACGTCCCCAGCTTTGCAGAAATCCCCTACGCGCACGGGCTGGTCTGCTATAAGGGTGACGCTGCCCACAAAATTCTCCACGGTTTTCTGGGCGCCCAAAGCCAGCGCAATACCGCCTATACCCAGCGCGGCCAGGCCCGTGGTAACGTCAAAGCCAATGGAGTCGAGCAGGGTGATCACCCCTAGCACCACAAGCGCCACCTTGGCGGCGCGGCGGAGAAAGAGCAGCGCCGATACCCCGGCCATGTTGTTGCGGTGCAGCAGCCGCCTCTGCACAAACTGCGTAATGGCGTCTAAAAGGCGCCAAACCAGGAGAAGCACAGCCGCGACCCCTACAATTAGGGTTATCTCGCTAAACCGCTGGCGCACAATAATCGATATGCCGACCTGTTGACTGGCTACTACGAAAATCCAGACTGTGAAATATATCCTTAGTGGCAGGGCAAATGCCTTTACAATGCCCGCAGTGGGCTCTTCTCTCACCTTGTACCAAGACAAGCGGATCAGGTAGAGGGCAAGCGATACGATTCCCCACGCCAGCAGGTACGCCACCACGACCAGCAGTAGTATGGCCAGCCAGTGCCCTACAGGTACCCCGCCCCATTTGTTGTCTTCCAGCACACTGGGGCTGAGCTGGCTTACCAGCGGAACAAAGGCCTCCTCTTCATCCTGAAAAGGGATACGCTGCACCGTCTGCGAGGAAAACTTCCAGACTGGGCCCCCGTCCGGACCTTCTGTCTTTTCCAGTATCAGGCTAAAGGTTTCTCCGTTTACGGTGGCTTCGCCTACGCGGTCAAGGTTTGGGCCCAGCCCATCGTCCTGTACGCCGTTGGTATCGTTGCTTATCAGGGCATAGGGGTAGATCTTGCCGTTCTGGTCAAGTAGCCGCTGCAGGGCCCGCGCGAGCTCAGCCCCGTCCAGGTTCTCCTGCAGGGAGGGGGCCAAGCGTAAGTACTCGGCAGCCTTATCGTAGTTTTCGTTTGCAACGGCGCTGATAAAGCCCTCTACCGCACTGCGGGGGGTACGCCTGCCAAGCGAATCCATTGGCCAGCTGGGCTCCACGTCTGCCTGTGCAGCCTCAGTGGTGTCTGCTGCCTCCTCCTGGGCGGTTGCCGGCGCACCGGCAGCCAGGAAAAGCAGGAGCAGCACTGAGCAAAAGTATAAAAAGCCTCTGAAGGGTTTCCTGATGTATGGCATGTAAGCAAAAAGATGTTAAAGATGCGTGTTGTGCCCGCAGGGCAACTGCCTGTAAGCGGTGAGCATTATATACGGAGGAATGCGCCCTTTCTGTTAGGCCGGGCAGGAAAGACAGGGGTTGAGGGGCAACAGGGGCATTCGCCTGCCACTGCAGTTGCCGGTTGGTGCAGGTCAAAAGGCCAGCCCCGGTTTTGCTTTTTAAGTAAGCGAATGGGCTTTGGGAAAGTATACTGGTGCCGCGCTTTCTTGAGCTTAGCGCATGGGTGTTAGCCATTCCAGCCCCCCCTCTACCTGGCGCTTCCACAGGACGCAAAGCAGAGATGTGCCTGTATGAACTCCAACCTCGTAAAGCTGATCCTCAGTTACTAGCGTAATGCTGTTGTGCTGCAACGGAATCTATTGCGCAGCGGGAGTATTTCTTAAAGTAGTGAATACGGTAAGCTATGCCATGCTTTTTGCACCTGCATACCATGCAACGCTGGGTAGGGGAGGAGCTGTGACACAGCCGTTGCTCTACCAGGGGAAGAGCGGAGATAAGGGGTGGCAGGGCTAAAAGCAAAACCGCCGCAACTGTTATGTTGCGGCGGTTTATACTTAAGAAAGCGGCTGCTTTTGCTTAGAAGTTCTTAACTACCTGCGCACTCAGTGCATTGGTATTGCCGGATGGCGGCGTTACAAAGCCTCTGATGATCACAGTATAGGTTGTGCCGACCAAGAAATCGTTGCTGGAAACTGTTAGAAGCACATCATCCGAGCCAGCTGCCTTTATCTGCATAGAGTACTTGCCTGCATCTACGCTCATAAAAGGAGTAATGCCTTTAAAGTCCAGCTCGTTGGTCAGCGCAGTTTCGTTGGTGCTGCCTGCGGCTGATGCGCTAACCGCTACCGCTGGTGCATCAGGAGACAGGTTGATGATGCGCAAGGCCGCTTTCCCGGTAGCCGGAGCCTTTACGCTATCCTGCACTACAAGCAGTTCCATATCCTCCAGCTCATCTACGGCAAACATGGTGTAGGCGGCTCCTTCTTTAAACGTAAAGCTGGAGTCTACATAGGCGTTGGCTGCGTTAACAGGGGTAAGCTTAACGGTATAGGGGCCGGGCACAAACCCGTGGTAGCCGAAGTAGTTGGAGAACTTAATGGGCGCCCCGTTGTACTTCTGGTTGTTGAACTGGATATCCATCTCAGGGGCGTTAGGAGAGCCTTGGTAAAAGGACACATACGTAACGGGTTGTGGTTCTGGCGTCTCCAGGTCATCGTCCATACAGCCGGTTAGGGAGAAAGATGCCACACTAAGTAATACAAGGGCTGCTTTGCTGAAAAAAGACTTGCGGAAAAAGTTGTTCATGGTGATTTTGGATAGATTATAGTGGTTTCAGATTGTAGGCCGCCCTGCACTAAAGCAGACCCAGGCCACCAACAAGACCCGCCGTGGAGCAAAATGGTTGCATGTGCCGCATCAGAATATATGTTTTAACGCTAATATGTTGAAACACTGTATGCTGCATGCGTTAAACTTGCTTAGTGCACGGCTGCCCTGGTAAAGCTGCTCCCTTTTGTGCTAGTTTAGGGTTGCAACAAGATAGGCATTTATACTTACTCCTGTGTAAGGAAAGAGGCCCGGCGTATTTTGGCAGTAGAAAACTTTACCCTTAGCCTCTGGTGTTATACCTTTTGGGCGGCATTAAGCCGTTGCCATAAACAGACAGTTAAAATGAATTATTTTTCACATAACCCCCTAAACCGCTTTTCAGAAATTCGCCCGGATACCGCTAAAATGGGAGAGCTTTGGCGGCACGAGCAGGCACGCGTACTGGTGGTGAGTAATAACTTAAGCCTGCTGCAGGCAGAGGCCAGAGAGGCCG
This sequence comes from Pontibacter actiniarum, assembly GCF_003585765.1. Taxonomy (NCBI): domain Bacteria; kingdom Pseudomonadati; phylum Bacteroidota; class Cytophagia; order Cytophagales; family Hymenobacteraceae; genus Pontibacter; species Pontibacter actiniarum. The sequence continues at coordinate 2,613,609 of NZ_CP021235.1, read as the reverse complement.
CTTTTCTGCAGCAGCAGGAAGCAGTTGCCCTGGCAAATCAGGCTGAAGTACGGGTCTACCTGGGCTCGGAAGGGGAGGTGCCCTACTTTGCCCTGGGGTTTGCAGGCTTGCCGCCGGCCTTGCTCCCTGAGGCGTACGAGCTGCATGACCTGAGGCAGGTGGCCCTGCAGTTGCCGCAGGAGCAAAGTGCCTTGCTGGCCTACGCGCGGGGCATGGTGCACTGGAACCTGCGCCACCTCTACTGCCCCGACTGCGGCAGCCTTACCTACAGCACAGCGGCCGGCCATGTGCGCCAGTGTAGCAGTGAGGCCTGTAACAAACACCACTTCCCGCGCACGGATACAGCCATTATCGTACTTATTTCCGAAGGCGACGCCTGCTTGCTGGGGCGCCAGAAAGTATGGCAGCCGGGTATGTACGCTGTGATTGCGGGTTTCCTGGAGCCGGGCGAAACACTGGAGCAGGCGGTGGCGCGTGAGGCCGAGGAGGAGACCGGCGTGTCGCTGCAAAGTATAGCGTATCACTCATCGCAGCCCTGGCCATTCCCAAGCTCCATCATGGTCGGCTTTCAGGCGGTGGCCGTAAACCGTGAGCTGCAGGTTAACTATGATGAGATGGAGGATGCCCGCTGGTTTACGCGTGAGCAAATTGTGGCGGGGCTGCAAAACGGAACACTCCGAATGCCGCCGCAGTTCTCGATTTCCTTCCGCCTTATCAGAGACTGGTTTAACCAAACAGGAGCGTACAAGCTGGAAGAGCTGGTTAGTGCCTAAGCCGCCGGTGCGGTAGGTACGCGTGCTGGCGGCTTCCCAACGTTTCAGCAGCCTGGCGGGCAAACAAAAAAGGGCGGGCCACCGGTTTTCTGGTGGCCCGCCCTTTTTCTATGCATCACAGGAGCGCGGTTTTACCTGGGGCACGCCTGCAGCAGTTGCTCTACCTCCGGCATGGTATAGCGCTCGTTGTTGTTGCCAAAATTGGTGTGGATATAGTTAAGCAGATTCGTGATCTGGTCCTCGCGCATGTTCTCTATGCCGGGCATCTCCTTGTTATACTCTACACCGTTCACCGTGACAGGGCCCTCCATGCCTTCCCGCACGATGCAAGGCAGCTGGTCGCGGTGAGTTTGAAGAAAGTCGGCGCCGGCCAAGGGCGGGATCAGGCCTTTGAGGCCACTGCCGTCCTCCATATGGCAGCTCTGGCAGTGCTGCTCATACAGGCGCTTGCCCTCGTCCTTTTTGTTCGTAAAGCACTGGGTAAGGGTGGTGAGGGCAAAGGCGCCCAGCACCACCGCTACAAACCTATTTTTTCTCATCCTTCTTGTCGTTCAGCAGCAGCGGAATATCCTGGATCAGCTGGTCTACCGACTCAGCCTTTGTGCCGTCGTAAATGCCCCGGATGTGCCGGTTGCCGTCCACCAGTATAAAATGCCCGCCGTGCGTAAAGCCCCCTTCGGCGCCTCCGTCCTCCTGTGCAGGAACCAGGTACTTCATGGCGATGTCGTAGATGCTGTCTTTGTCGCCGGTTACCAGGTGCCACTTATCCGACTCAATTCCCAGGCGCTCCGCGTAATCGTGCAGCACGGCTACCGTGTCGTGCGTCGGGTCGATGGAGTGGGAGAGCAGCATCACCTGCGGGTTGTCTTTGTAAGCCTCATACACGCGCAGCATCTGGCTCTTCATTTTAGGACAGATGGTAGGGCAGGTGGTAAAGAAGAAGTCGGTCACATACACTTTGCCGTCTACCGTTTCCTGTGTCACCCGCTGGCTGTCCTGGTCCACGAAAGCGAAGTCCGGGATCTGGTGGTACAGCGTGTCTACCACGGTTTCGCCGTTCACGGTGCGCTCCACAGGCTCGCGCTCTCCGTAGATAGGCAGTTCTTTTTCTGAGGCGCTATTGCTGCAACCGTAGAAGGCCGAGGTGGCCAGGGCGAAAGCCGCTGCGGCTACGCCGTACTTCAGGCTGAATTTATTTCTGTTGCTCATATCGGGATATGGTTTGCTTGGCAGCGCTGATGGTGCTGTCCATAACGGTTTGTACTCTCTCAATTTTAACAAGCTCCTGCTGCAGGTAGGCAACTGCCTCCTGGTGCTGCAACGAGTCAGGCGCTTTGTACTGGTGCATCCACTGCATCATCACTGCGTCGGCGCGGTTCAGCCCATCCAGCTCCTGCTGCAGGGCCGGCAGTGCGGTGCTGTCGGCTTGCGGCTGTTTCTCCAGCGTGTCGCGGAGGGTGCGCAGCTGGCGGCGCAGCTTGTAGATATCACCCATGCGGACCATGGCCTCGTCGTGTATCCCCAGAACCTTGTTCTCCAGGCTTGCTTTCTCCTCCGCCTCAGACGGCCCCACATTGCAGGACGACAGTACAACAGCCAGGGGAAAAGCCAAATATATAAAGTGCTTCTTCATGATGCTTATAAGGGTGAGGGCTAGCCGGTCGCTACCGCCTCAGTATTAGAATGAAAGTTTGGGTAAAAAGGTTTACGCCTTGCTACTGGCGCAAAAGTATAACAGGCTATCCAGAAACAGAAGCCAATTACTTAAAAGACGCTTCACCTTAACTCTTGGGAGGGCGGAAAGGCACGGGCAGCTCCCTTCTACGTTCACGGAGCGTGTAAACGGCTGCTGGCGTAGCTGCGGCGGCTGCCCAGGGGTGTGGGAGCGCGGCCAGAAGGTGCGGCATGCCCTCCACTGGCTGAAAAGCCTGTAGCAGGTGCTGGAGCAGCTCTTTCTGGAGTTGCCGGGAGTGCAGCTGCCTGATTTCTTTGCGCAGCTGGCATTTTATGTGGCACTGCCGTTGTGGCTTGTCGCGGCTGATGCAAAGTGTTTCAGAGGCGTGGGCGGAGGTAAGCTGGTGGTGCACCAGTGGCACTACATAGCGCATGGTAGCCATCAGGTAGATGACCAGCATACTCAGTCCGATAAAGTAGCTCCGCCACATGCTGCAAAGGTATGGCCGCTGTGCGGCAAGTGCAAGCACGTTGCTAATCCGGGGCAGTAAACAAAAAGTGTATGACCGGAGTGAGCGAAAAGTATACCGCTGCCTACAGCTGAGAACAAAAGAAAAGCCCGGACTAAGCCGGGCTTTTTATACTTTAACACATCTGTTTTCTTAAGCAGGTACCGTTATCTCGGAGTGAATAGCCTGTGCAATCTGCTCATACTGCCCCTCAGAAAGATGGTCGCGCAGAAACGTCATCACATCCTGGAAAGCATAGAAGGCATGATCCAGTGTCGGGAAATCGCTTTCTGCTGCTCCGGAGTCCTTCGAGCGGATATACTCCAGCCATTCGTCCTCGTGGCGAATGCGAACAGGCTCATGCATCGAAAACCCATCGTAGTAAATTCCTTTCCACAGCACTGGAATCTGCGCCCCCAGGTGAATGGCCTCACCCGTTGGGATGCGGTCCCGGATGGCGTGCAGCACAGCTCTGAAGATACGGGCTGCCTTCTGTTCGTCCTCAATACCTAAGTAGTTGCAAAGCTCATGCAACCATGTTTTCGCGTCTTTTAAATAATTCTCAAAGTTCATACTCATAGTTTGTTTTCGTTTGTAGATCGAATGTACATTTATAAAAAACGAACAGAACGGGACAGGGTTATACTGGCCGGCGACGTTGCGGGTCTTGCCCTCGGTTTTGAGTGTGAACCCCTGTTTCAGTAAAGGCAGGGGCACTTGTTGCGCAGCAGTTATACTTTGCGCGGTAATTTACAAGCAGGGGCTTATGCGCAAAAGGCACTGGAGAGTGCCGAAGCAAAGCTACGCTTCCTGAGTAGCGGTAGGGCAAGTATGGCGCTGTGGGCGTGGGCATCCGGGCAGGCAGTGCACGGCAGTAGGATGGGCTTCGCCGGCGCATGGTGCCGAGGGTAAAGGGGAAGCCTTGGGAGTGGCTGAGTCGTTTCTTGCCTGGCGCGCTGTTTCTATTTTACCTGTAGATGCGCCTGGTCTGTGCCTCTTCCAACATGCTACTGGCAGGGCGGCCTCAACGGGGAGTGCCATTCGCTGCACCAGAACCCGCCAAACCGGTGAAGTTGACCTCAAGCGCACTGCCGTTTTGCCGGGAGATGGCCGGAGGAAAATGCCCGCTCTAAGCCGTTGTTTCTGCTGCGAAAGCAGGAGCAACAGGCTGCTGTTGTTTTGCATTTTAGGGAGGTAAATACCACGCAAACAGGCACTATTAAAGAGGTTAATTTGTTAATTTATAGTGAGATATGCTTTGTGCCCGGGCGCAGCATGAAGGGCTTCGGCAAACGGCTGTTCGGAAGGCGCTCAAAAGTATAGTTTAAACGAAATAAAAGTGGTAATTTTACCTATTCAATCTATCTTTTTACACACATGAGTGAAGTAGAAGAAAAATCATTAGCAAACGATTATTCAGCAAATAGCATCCAGGTACTGGAGGGACTCGAAGCAGTTCGTAAGCGCCCGGCCATGTACATCGGCGACATTGGTATTAAAGGCCTGCACCACCTGGTGTGGGAGGTGGTAGATAACTCCATCGACGAAGCCCTGGCGGGGCATTGCGATGAGATCAATGTCACTATCAACGAAGATAACTCCATCACGGTATCCGACAACGGCCGTGGTATTCCAACGGATTTTCACCAGAAAGAAGGCCGCTCTGCCCTGGAGGTAGTAATGACGGTGCTGCACGCCGGTGGTAAATTCGATAAAGACACATATAAAGTATCGGGTGGATTGCACGGCGTGGGTGTATCCTGCGTAAACGCACTCTCCACCGACCTGCACGTAACGGTGCACCGCAAGGGCAAAATTTACGAGCAGCACTATAACATCGGTGTGCCGCAGTACCCTGTGCGCGAGATTGGCGAGACAGACAGAACCGGCACCACGGTACAGTTTAAGCCTGACGCCTCTATTTTCACGGCGACAGAGTATAAATTCGACACCATCGCCAGCCGCCTGCGCGAGCTGTCTTTCCTGAACAAGGGCATTCGCATTAACCTGAAAGACCTGCGGGAGTTAAACGACCAGGGCGAGCCGCTAAACGATTCGTTCCTGTCTGAAGGTGGCTTGAAGGAGTTCGTAACCTACCTGGACGAGACGCGCGAGAACCTGATTCCGGAGCCGATCCACGTGGAAAGCGAGAAGAACGGTGTGCCTGTGGAGATTGCCCTGCAGTACAACACGTCTTACTCAGAGAACATCTTCTCTTATGTAAACAACATCAATACCATCGAGGGAGGTACGCACGTGGCTGGTTTCCGCCGTGCCCTTACCCGTACACTCAAGGCCTATGCCGAGAAATCAGGCATGCTGGATAAGGTAAAGGTGGACATTGCCGGTGATGACTTCCGTGAAGGCCTGACGGCGGTTATTTCTGTAAAGGTGGCGGAGCCTCAGTTTGAGGGGCAAACGAAAACGAAACTGGGTAACTCAGAGGTTTCCGGTGCCGTGGACACAGCCGTAGGCGAAATGCTGAACCAGTACCTGGAGGAAAACCCGAAGGAGGCCCGCACGATCGTAAACAAGGTGATCATAGCCGCCCAGGCGCGCCACGCTGCCCGCAAGGCCCGCGAGATGGTGCAGCGCAAGAACGTGCTCTCCAGCACCAGCTTGCCTGGTAAACTGGCCGACTGCTCGGATAACAACCCGGAGAACTGCGAAATATACCTGGTGGAGGGTGACTCCGCCGGTGGTTCTGCCAAGCAGGGCCGCGACCGTAAGTTCCAGGCTATTCTGCCGCTGCGCGGTAAGATCCTGAACGTAGAGAAGGCGCAGGAGCACCGTATTTATGAGAGCGACGAGATCAAGAACATGATCACGGCCCTTGGCGTTAGCTTTGGCACCCAGGAGGATGAGAAAGCCCTGAACATGGACAAGCTGCGTTACCACAAGATCATCATCATGACGGATGCGGACGTAGACGGATCGCACATTCGTACCCTGATTCTGACGTTCTTCTTCCGCTACATGAAGGAGCTTATCGAGAAAGGCTATGTGTACATTGCATTGCCTCCGCTGTACCTCGTGAAGAAAGGCAAGGAGGAGCGCTACTGCTGGTCTGAGCAGGACCGTATCGATGCCATTGCTGAGATTGGTAAGGGAAGAGAAGAAAGTGTGGGAGTGCAGCGCTACAAAGGTCTTGGCGAGATGAACCCTGAGCAGCTGTGGAACACGACCATGGACCCTACAAGCCGCAGCCTGAAGCGCGTAGACATCGAGTCTGCCGCAGAGGCCGATCACCTGTTCTCGATGCTTATGGGCGACGAAGTTGCTCCGCGAAGAGACTTTATCGAACGAAACGCCAAGTATGCACGCGTAGACGTGTAAAGCTTCAGCAGAATTCATAAAAAGCGACGGCCATACTTTACAAAGTATGGCCGTCGCTTTTTATGTTACCCTAGCTCTCTGGCTGTGAGCCTCCTTTAGGCTGCCACGGGAAAGAAGTTATCCACCCGTTAAACCCTGAGCCTGCTCCTCGCTCTAACTAGAGGAGCTACTGCAGGAAGGCCTACAGCGGCTGCGTTTACAGGAAAGTAACACGCAGCACCGTCTGAATTTTATTATGGCAAATCTTGTATATCTTGCACAAGCGCAGCTAAAGATTCCCTTAGGAGCTTCTGTTTAACTTTTAAGCATTACATTAGGGGGAGAATGGCAGTATTCGCTTTCTGACTAAAAACGAACTATTCAATTAATCTTAACTAAACTACCCTTCGATGAAGAACGTGTCGAACTGGAAAAACCACCTGAGACTACTACTTTTCGGGGCTGCTACCCTTTATGGTGTAGATGCCGCCGCACAGCAAAACGGAGCACCCAAAGGGCCTTTTATCGATAAGTCTAACATGGACCTTTCGGTGAAGCCCGGAGACGACTTTTATACTTACGCCAGCGGCGCCTGGATCAAAAGCAATCCGGTGCCAGCCAAAGAAACCCGCTGGGGAAGCTTTAACCTGCTGCGTGATTTTAACATCAATGCCGTAAAGGATATCCTGAACGAAACCGCTGCGGACAAGAACGCGGCGCCCGGCTCTGTGAAGAAGCGCGTAGGTGACTTCTATGCCGCCGCCATGGATAGCGCCACCATCGATAAGCTTGGCTACAAGCCTATCAAGAAGGACCTGAAAAGAGCCGGCTCTGTAAAAGACGTGAACGGCATCCTGAACGAGGTGGCCTACCAGAAAACCGCTGGTATTGCCTCTCCGATGTTCGGCTTCTATGTAGGCCAGGACCGCAAAGACGTAAATACCATGATTCCGCAGCTGAGCCAGGGCGGCACAACCCTGCCAGACCGTGATTACTACCTGAAGGACGACGCGCGCAGCCAGAAAATTCAGCAGGCTTACAAGGCGTACATCACTAAACTGTTTACCCTAACCGGCACACCGGAGGCAAAGGCGCAGCAAAATGCCGAAACCATCTTTAACCTGGAGAAGAAGATGGCCGAAGCGCAGATGGCACGTGTAGAGATGCGCGACCCGTACAAAACCTATAATAAGTTTGCCGTTGCCGACTTCAGCAAAACCACGCCTAACATGGACTGGAAATCGCTGATGGCGAAGCTGAAGGTTACCGGCGAAGACACCATCTTGGTGAACAACCCTAAGTTCTTTACCGAACTTAACGGCCTGCTGACGAGCACACCTACCGCTGACTGGCAGACGTACCTGCAGTGGAACGTGCTGAAGTCATCGGCACCTTACCTGAGCACGCCGTTTGTGGACGCCAACTTCGCTTACACGCAGGCGCTGACCGGGCAGAAAGTGCAGACCCCGCGCTGGCAGCGTATGTCTTCTCTGACAGACAACACCGTTGGGGAGCTGCTGGGCCAGCTTTACGTGGAGAAGCACTTTAAACCAGAGGCGAAAGCCCGAATGAACGAGTTGATCAGTAACCTGATCAAAGCGTACGAGATCCGCATCAACAACCTGGACTGGATGAGCGCCGCCACCAAAGAGAAGGCGCTTGCCAAACTGCATGCCTTCAGGCCGAAGGTGGGGTATCCGGATAAGTGGAAAGACTACGAAGGGCTGGAGATCAACCGCAAGGCATTCTTCCAGAACGTGCGCAATGCCGGCGAGTGGGGCTATAAGGATATGGTAAGCCAGCTGGGCAAGCCAGTAGACAGAACAAAGTGGGGAATGACGCCTCCGACTGTTAATGCCTATTACAGCCCGGTGATGAACGAGATCGTGTTCCCGGCAGGTATCCTGCAGTTCCCTTTCTTCGATCCGAACGCGGATGATGCCGTGAACTACGGCGGTATCGGTGCGGTGATCGGCCACGAAATCTCCCACGGCTTCGACGACTCCGGCAGCCAGTACGACAAAGACGGTACCCTGCGCAACTGGTGGACCGCGGAGGACCGCTCCAGGTTTGAAGAGAAGGCAGCGGCTTTGGCAGCGCAGTATGATGCCTACACCGTGCTGGATACTATCCACGTGAACGGTAAGCTTACTCTGGGTGAGAACATTGGCGACTTAGGGGGGCTTAGTGCCGCTTACGAAGCCTTCAAAATGACGGAGCAGGGACAGTCTAAGGAAATGATTGACGGTTTTACGCCGGATCAGCGTTTCTTCCTGTCTTGGGCACAGGTTTGGAGAGGCAACATCCTGCCAGAGGCAGCCGCACAGCAAATCGTGACGGACCCGCACTCGCCAGGCCAGTACAGAACCATCGGTGCGCCGGTAAATATGGATGCCTGGTACGAAGCCTTTAACGTGCAGCCAGGTGATAAGCTCTACAAAGCACCAGAAGATAGAATCAGACTCTGGTAACCAGAGCTGCAGTAAGTACAGGTTTTATAAAAGCCGCCCTGTCATCAGGGCGGCTTTTATATTTTCAGGGCGGCTTTTATATTTTAAAGAATAATTCTATATTGAGTTATAATAGTTAAACTATGGACTGGAGGCTCCAGCTAAAGGGCTAATAACCGGAATAACCCTTTATATGCAGCCGTTGTAAAAAGTATAATAAACTAAATGAAAATAAATATGAAAAAAATTTCCATCCTCAATCTACTGTTTCCTCTTTTATTGGTCCTTTTCATTTCTTGTAGCAAAGACTCACCTGAGCCAGAAGAACCTTACATAGGCAATGGATATATTAAAGGAAACTTTGGTTCCGAATACCTCACCTATACCGAGAAAGCCGTTACCACCGGTGGAGAGGCATGGGGTAATTCCTATGATCCCAATATCAATGGTGGCGAACTTCATATATCCAGAGACGGCACCTCTCCCGACCAACGTCATATAAGTATAGAAATTAGAAACATTGATTTAGATAACCTGCCAATCCCTTCTGTGGTTTACGGGGAGCAAGCTCCTCGAAATAAGAATGGCTTTTTAGCCGCTGGCGGTGTGGGGCTTTATGATCCTGCCTCTGTGCCACAAGGCACTAGTCATTTTGGGCCTGAGGATAGCTATAACTATATGGGGAGTACCTATGAAGAAGGCCTTACGGTACGTGTAACGAGCAAGAAGAATGACATCATTGAAGGCACATTTGAAGGTGAGATTAAGACGCCAACGGGTTTGGTGAAAACAGTCACAAATGGTGAATTTAGAGTTAAAATCATCAGGAAAGAATAATCTTTTCTAACCTTGCCCATAAGCCAGTTACGCGGCCTTATGGGCAAGGCCGTTGACATAGTAGAAACTAAAGAAATGACAACAACTACTATAATTCTGGTCTTAAGCTTAATTTTTGCTGCTGAAGCACTTGCTGGCGAATGTGCTCCTGTTTCATTAGAGCGAAGCTATCAGTCTGCAGATTTTGTCATTCTTGCCAAAGTTGGATATGTAAAAGATAGCCTGCTAAAGAAATCTCGATACATGAATGTGTGACGAATCTACTCTATACTGGCATCCGGCATAAGGGTGGAGTTGATGTAGTACTTCAACTGGAAAAGGTTTATAAAGGGAACATTGCGGCTAGCTAAATAGAAATAATTACTGACTGGACTATGTGCAGTCAATTCTCTAGGAAAGGACAGTGCTACGTTGTCTTCGGCTGTATTTCTGACAAAGGCACATTTACAACAAAGGTTTATTCTGGCACTTTCTCAACAGCATAGAAAAGGCTTACTGTAGTCTTTTAAAAGTATAAGCAAAGAATAACATTATGCAGTTAGCTGCGCCACCATAGCCCTATTCGTGTGCAAAAAAAGAAGCACAAGTATGTTCTTTACTTAGGCCCACACTCTACCACCCAAATCCTTCAAAAATGAGAGTAACGTTAACTCTTCTTTTGCTTTTAGTTACATTACAGGTCTGTGCGCAGATCAACCTCGAGAAGCCTTTCCTGAATTGTAACATACACGGCAGTATCACCTTGTATGATTATCAGGCAAAGCAGTGGATATTCAGCAACAGCAATGATAGTCACACAGCCACGCTGCCTGCGTCTACTTTTAAAATTATCAATACTTTAATCGCCCTTGAGACAGGTGTAGTTGCCGACGAGAACGAAATTGTTGTTTGGCCGGGAAAAACAGACACAGTGAAGTACGCCTACCGACCGGATATTTACCATGATATGAGCCTCAAGCAAGCTTTTAAACTATCAGCGGGGTGGGTGTATGTGGAGCTGGCAAAAAAGATCGGAAAGAACAGGTATGAGGAGTTTCTTACAAAATCAAACTATGGGAATGCAGATGTGTCTGAAAACAACCCTGACTTCTGGAACTTTGGAAAGTTTGCCATTACACCTACCAACCAGATCGAAGTACTGGTTGGCGTGTACGAAGAAACCCTGCCCTTTTCCAAGAGATCATTCAAGATACTGAAGGAGATCATGAAAGAGGAGGAAACCGACAGCTACACCCTGAGGGCAAAAACTGGATGGACAAGGGATGGGGGAAAAGATACAGGCTGGTGGGTTGGGTATGTAGAAAAGGCAGACAATGTATACTTCTTCGCTACCAGGTTGGTGAAAGACCGTAACTCGCCTAACCCTGATTTCGGGCGCTGCCGAAAGGATATTACAAAGTCAGTTTTAAGGCAGCTAAAAGTGATTCAATAAAAGCGAGTGCACCAGATTGCCAGTGCTTCAACACTCCCTGGCCTACCCGCTGCAGCTAAACATTAGATGAAAACAGACACTTATCAACCAAGCTGTTACAGCCTACCCGCTAGCTGGGCTATAGGAACTGCCCTGCTTTCAGTGGCTGTATCAGAGGTAACGGCGACCTTTGTAAGGCCTATGTACGGAAAGGGGCAGGGGCTGATTCCTGAACTACTCGGTGTGCTGCCTAATTTTCTGGCCGGCTTTCACCTTCCTTTTATACTGCTTGGCGCCTACTACTGGTTTATGCTTGATCTGGAACGAACACATCCAGAGGCCTTGCAGTCAGCTGAACTTTCGCGCAGTCAAATTACTGGGGCTTTTCTGGCTGTTTCTGTGCTTACAATGGCAGGGCTAACACTGTGGGAGTTCCTGCAGATAGGCAGTAACCTTGTGTATGACCACAAAGATTTGGCAGCAACCATCGGAGGTTCAATTGCTAGTGTGCTCTTCTTTACAAAAACCTTCCTTGTTGAAAACAAACAGGCTCTACAGCAGCCATAAAGTCGTTTTGTTGCTACCTACTCTAAGGTTTTTTGTTAACTTTAACTACTGTACTAAATAGCCCTTTTACCTATGAAAACAATAAAACTGTTCCTGTTGCTGCTACTGCTTTCATCTTATGCGAGCGCTCAAACTCTGCTTTTTAAAGGAAAAGTTATCGACAGATTCCAGAAGAAACCAGTGCCGTTCGCAACAATTGGCATCAAAGGCAAAAGCCTGGGCACTGTGGCAGGCGAGAACGGAGAATTTCAGTTCTCAGTGCCCGCCACCGCTGTTTCTGATGAGGAGCAGATTGTTGTTTCCTGCGTTGGCTACAAAAATGTAGCGGTTCCCGTCTCAGCCTTTATAGGCGGGCAGTAGCAGGTAAGTTTGCCGCCAGCCTCCGTTAGCTTAGGCGAAGTTACCGTTAAGGAACGCAGGGTAAAGACGAAGACCTTTGGCAGGACGGGAAGCTCTACCTTTATGGTGGCCAACATGTACACCGAAAGCAACCACATTTCTGATGCCTTGGCCAAGGAGCAGGGCACCATCATAAAACTCGATGATGAGGTGCTCCTGAAGGACTTCAACATGCACGTGGTGTTCAACAGGTTCAAGTATGTTAAATTCCGGCTGAACATTTACAGCGTAAAGAATGGCCTCCCTGACAAGCCCTTGCTCAAGGAGGACGTCCTGTTTGATGTTACGGAGAAGGAGGGATGGGTGAAAGTGGACCTAAGAAAGTACCATGTTTTCCTGCAGGACCAGAACCAGGTGGCCGTTACCATTCAATGGCTCGAAAGCGAGGCGACAGAAGGAGAGAGAAAGGCTTTCAGCGTTTCAGCTGTTCCTGTACCTACGCACGCCATGCTGTTCCGCGACAAAAGCCAGGCCCAGTGGAAAGAAGTAAAGCCGGCCTACCTTAGCTTCTACCTGACGGCAGACGCCTATAAAGGAAGAAACAGGAACACCGCAACTGCGCAAAAGCCGGAAGAAGACTATGTGCTGCCGGATAGCCTGAAGTACCTTCGCTTTTTAGACCTGCAGGCGCCTGAAAACATGTATGGCAACCGCCACTACGGCGACAGCCTGCAGGCGGGCGACTATGTGGAGGTGCGTGGCGCAAAGCTATACTACGAGACGTACGGGCAGGGGGAGCCGCTGCTGCTGCTTCACGGAAACGGGCAGTCTATAGCCGCTTTCTCACAGCAGATAGAAGCCCTCTCCCGAAGCTACAGGGTAATTGCGGTGGATACCCGCGCCCACGGCAAAAGCAAAGACGACGCAACCGGGGAACTCTCCTACGACCTGTTCGCCTCCGATATAAAGCAGTTGCTGGACTCCCTCCACCTGAAGCAGGTAAACGTGCTGGGGTGGAGCGACGGAGGTAACACCGCTTTAAAGATGGCCCTGCATTACCCCGCCTATGTAAAGAAGGCAGCTATTATGGGCGCTAACCTTTTCCCGGATGCAACGGCTGTAGAAGGCGGGCTGCTGGAGCTTTTTAGCAGGCAGCTCTCAGAACTGGAGGGCAAGCAGGACGAACTGTCGCTGAACGAGGCACGGCGGCTGCGTTTGCTGTTGAATGAGCCGCATATGACCTTCGAGGAGATAAAAGCAATCCAGGCTCCTGTGTTGGTCATGGCCGGTGAGCATGACGTTATTCTGGAGCCGCACACCAAAGCGATAGCCGAGAGTATAGCAGGAGCGAAACTCATCATCTTCCGCGACGCCTCCCATTATGCCCCGCAGGAAGTGCCTGTTGAGTTTAACAAAGCGGTTGCCGATTTTTTCGCACGGCAGCCTACCCTGTGAAACAATGCCTGACGCAGGGCCTGGTACGAAACAGGTCAAGAGCACCCACATTAACAAACTTACTGCAAAATGAAAAAGCCTTTACTGCTGCTTATCACACTTTTCTCCACCACCTTTTGCCACAGCTATGCCCAAACAGACTCCGTGAGGGCCTATGTAACCGAAGCACTTGATATCATGAAGGCCCGCTCTGTCAATAAGAACAACGTTGACTGGGCACAACTATATGGTGAGGCGCTGGAGAAAGCAGGTACAGCCCACAGCATCAGAGAAACGTATCCCGTTATCGCAGCAGCACTGGAACAGCTTCAGGATGAACACTCAAAGTTTTTCCCGCCGGAAGTAGTAGAAGCCTACAGGCAGGGCTATAGGGCAAATGGGATGGAGCTTCCTGCACCTAAGTTTAGCATGGTTGATAACGAGTACGCCTATCTTCAGATTCCGGCTTTTGGCGTCATCAACATCGAAGAGCAAAGGGAATACGCAGCCTCTATTCAAAAAGCCATCAAGCAACTGGATGAGCAAAGGCCGAAAGGCTGGATCATCGACTTGCGCCAGAATGATGGCGGCATGTCTGTGCCGATGTCGGCGGGGATCGGACCTTTTGTAGAGAAGGAAAAATGTGTCGGATGGCGAGATGCAGACGGAAAGAACGGCTACTGGATCTACAAAAAAGGAAAGGTGTATGAAAACGATCTGCTTGTGTTTGATATGGCGGTAAAACCATACAAAGTAAAAAGCAGAAAAAAACCGGTAGCAGTTCTCGTGGGCAAAAAGACAGGCAGCTCCGGAGAGATCATTGCTATGTCCTTTGTGGGAAGGCGCAGTACCGCGTTGGTGGGCACAAACACGGCTGGCTTAACGTCTGCTAACAATGAGCACGAGCTATCAGACGGCGCTTACCTCATTCTGACCGAAGGCAACTATATCGACAGAACAGGAAAGGAATATGCGACAGTAGGAGAAGGTATAGCCCCCGACATCAGGGTCGAAACGCCGAAAGCTGACAAGGCTGCAGGTACGGATGCTTGCCTGGAGCAGGCAATTAACTACTTAAGCAAAGGCAGCAGGTAAAACAGGTTACTTCGTGCTAATCATCAACGTGCTGGGCAGCCGGCAAAAAGATAACCTTATGGCGCTCTTCCCGCTATCCACAGCAAGGCTAAACCTGAGGCTTGTATGCATGGGCGATTTAGAAGCGGTTCATGCCTTACACGCTTTACCCGAGACTGATGCGTTCAACACGCTGGGGATTCCGGAGGAGGTGGGTGTCACCGAAGCTGTACTGGCAGCCTGGCTGTTGGATCACCGGCAGGCAAACGTAAAGAACTACACATTTGCCGTAGAGCTTGCCGCAGACGGGGCGTTTGTCGGCCTCATAGCATTAAAGTTAGGGCCTGAAAAGTACAGGCGGGGCGAAGTATGGTACAAACTGCACCCCGACTACTGGGGGCGCGGGCTTGGAACCGAGGCGCTGAACAGAGTCCTTGACTTTGGCTTTGGGGAGCTGCACCTGCACCGGATAGAGGCAGGCTGCGCAGTCGATAACATTGCCTCCGTGAAAGTATTGGAAAAGGTGGGGATGACGAGGGAGGGAAGAAGACGGCAGGTGCTCCCGCTAACCTCGGGGTGGAGTGATAACTTTGAGTACGCCATCCTGGAAACGGACCCAAGGAGATAGAGCCTGTGCGGGCTTTCTGAAAATATCGGCAACAAAGCGTTACCTTTGCGGTACAGCTGCCTTTTAACAAGAGCTAAGGCAGTTTGTATCCACTTTCAAGTTTGTGCCGCTGTTTAAACCCTTTGCTTTATGAGTTTTTTAAATGTAGCTGAAATCTCCCTGCAGCAACAAGAAGGGTTTGCTTTACAGAACATCAACTTTACGCAGCTAGAGTTCCAGAAGGTAGCCATTGCCGGCGAAACGGGCTCCGGTAAAAGCACGCTGCTCAAGATTGTGGCCGGCCTTTTGCAACCAGCCTCTGGCCAGGTATACTTTGAGGGCGAGCGGGTGCTGGGGCCGGAGGAAAAACTGGTGGCCGGGCACCCGGGCATCTCCTACTTATCGCAGCACTACGAGCTGCCGCACTCCCTGCGGGTAGAGCAGGTGCTACGCTATGCCAATGCCCTCTCGGCAGAGGATGCAGAAACCCTGTACGAAGTATGTCGGGTCAGCCACCTGCTGCAGCGCAGAACAAATCAGCTGTCCGGTGGTGAAAAGCAGCGGATCGCGCTGGCGCGGCTCCTGTCATCATCCCCCCAACTGCTGCTGTTGGACGAGCCCTTCTCTAACCTGGACATGGTGCACAAGAAGGTCCTGAAATCAGTTATTCACGATATCAGCGAAGAGCTCGGAGTAACCTGCCTGCTCACCTCGCACGACCCGCTGGACACGCTCTCCTGGGCCGATGAGATTCTGGTGATGCGGGCAGGGCAGATGCTGCAGAAAGGAACGCCAACACAAATATACCGGCAACCGGAGAGCGAGTATATCGCGGGACTCTTCGGGGACTACAACCTGATACCCGCTGCGAAGGCAAAAGTACTTGCTACGCTGCCCGGCATCAGGGCAAACGGAAAAGAACTGCTTGTAAGGCCGGAAAGCTTTAAGCTGGTGCCACAGCAGGAGGGAACCGTGACCGGAAAAGTAAAAGACACGCGCTATTACGGCAGCTACCATGCCGTGGATGTGCAGCTAGGGGAGGCTACTGTAACAGTAAAGACTGGCAGCGGCCTTGCCAAAGGCGATCAGGTACATGTCGCCTTGGCACCGGAGGATGTGTGGTACCTATAGAGTTTTAGGTGTTACAGTTGCTCCAGCGGTTTTACCTGTAGCTCCTCCAGAGGCCAGCCCGCTAGTTTAGCCCCCGCCTGGTAGCAGCTCTCCAGAAAGGCCAGCAAGGCTTGGCGCGGGTTGTCCAGCGTGCGGAGCTCTTCGTAGTTTAACACCGCCATGGGGCTTCCGTTCGCCTCCACCCAAGCAGCCTGCGCAGGCTGTAACGGCTCCTTTTCCAGGCCCTCCGGCGAGGGAAACGTGTAGGAGTAAAACGCCGGGAAACGCACTTCTTTATCGCCGGGCCAGAAGCCGAAGCTTATCACCTCGTGCGAGTAGGCATCCTTTTCCACTGTGCTCGCCTCCGGCTGGGTAGGCACCCGCTTTCCGGAAAAGCGCGTAAGCGTCAGGTCCAGGTGGTGCCAGTAAAGGTGCACCGGGCAGGACTTGCCGTAAAAGCGGCCGCTGAACTCCTTCAGCACCTGGTCCACGAGGACCAGTACGCGCCAGTAGCGGTTCACCTGTTCGGGGTGGTACGTAGCGTGCAGGTGGTCCTGGGCAAAGGGCGTCGTGCTAATATTATCGTAAGGCCTGGCCAGGATCTCCAGGTGAATCCCCAGCACTTCCAGCGCTTTCATCGCCTGTGCGTAAAACGCTGCTACGCTCAGCCCGTCCTGTAGGGCTATAGTTTCAGAGGCTCCTGTGCTGGTGCGGATGTGCAGCTGGTGCTCTATAAAGTCGAGGTCCACCTCAAACGTATAGAACTTGTAGGGGATGGGGCCGGTGCCGAGGCCGCGGCTCGTAACATACAGCGTAACGTTCCACCAGTGGTTGCGGCGCGGCATGAGTTGCAGCCTGATCTTGCCGATGATCTGTAGGTACAGGTGCAGCGTTTCTTTGGTGTGCTCCCACTCTTCCAGCGGCAGCGGCGGAAAAACATAGCCTTCTTTTCCGGGGATGTTGGTTGCGTCCATGTTGCTTGCGTGAGGCGTGTTTGCGATTCGGTTTCCTGCCTTTAAAGTACGTTGGATGGCGCAAATGGTGCTGGCGCTGTGCGTATTGCGGGCGAATGGCTGCCACTCGCTGGCTTAGGGAAAACTGGTGCTGCCCGGGCCGGAACCGGGAAAACAGCGGCCAGTGGGGCACAAAGCACCACTGGGGAGGTGCGACAAGCGGGGCGGGAGAGACATTTGCCCGCAACCATCGTAACTAAAAATTATTTTTCTAATATAAGGATTACCTATACTTTATCCTTATATTTTGGGTTTATGAAGTACAGCGGGTTTCTGCCGCCTCCCCGGGCTAATTGCAGCTACCCTAAATCAAGAAAACATGCTTATCAATAAGGTTTCTGACCAGATAAAGAAAAGTAAATATATTAGCCGTGACCTTAGCTGGCTGCGGTTCAACTACCGTGTGCTGGACCAGGCGCGCGACACCAACAAAAGCTTCTTCGACAGGCTGAAGTTCCTGGCCATCACCTCGTCTAACCTGGATGAGTTCTTCATGATCCGGGTGGGGAGTTTGTACAACTACCTCGACTACGGCAAAGAGCGCACTGACTACTCCGGGCTGCGCGAGTTGCCGTTCCGCAAGAAGCTGCTCGACTACGCGCACCGCTTTGTAAACGACCAGTACCTGACCTTCAACAGTGAACTGAAGCCCCTTTTCGCTAAGAACGGCTGCGACATACTAAAGGTGAGCGAGCTGACGGAGATAGAGCAGAAGAAGGCGGACTCCTACTTCAAGAACACAATCTTCCCGCTGCTCACGCCCATGGTGTTTGATAACTACCACGGCTTTCCGCTGCTGATGAACCAGCTGCTGACCTTTGGCGTGGTAACCCGCACCTCCGACGAAGGGAAGCCGCAGGACCGCGTGACCTTTATCCAGATCCCGCAGAACCTGGCGCGCTTTTACGAGATCAACCGCAAGGACAAGATCATCTTCGTGCCGATTGAGGACATCATCCGCTGGAAAATAAAGAAGTTCTTCCGTAACGTGGAGATCGTGTCGGTTAACCTCTTCCGCATCACCCGCAACGGCGATTTTACCCTGGAGGAGTCGGACGACCTGGAGGCGGACTTCGTCCAGGAGATCAAGGCCAAGCTGAAGACGCGCAAGAAAGGGCGCGTGGTGAGGCTGGAGGTGGAGCGTAACCCGTCGCAGTTCATGATGCGCATCCTGAAGGAGCGCTGGACGATTGATAACGCCAACGTGTTCACCATCAACAGCCTGCTGGACCTGCGCGCGCTGTGGCAGATCGTAAACCACCGTCAGTTTAAGGACAAGGGCTTTAAGCAGCCGTCGTCGGTGCCGCCGCTGAGCCTGCCGAGCGATGGGGTGGACATGTTTGAGTACCTGAAGGAGCATGACGTGCTGCTGCACCACCCGTACAACAGCATGGAGCCCGTGGTAAACCTGTTGGAGCGTGCCGCAGAGGACCCGTCGGTGCTGGGGATTAAGCAGACCATTTACCGTTTGGCAGACCAGAGCCGGGTAACGGCGGCGCTGCTAAAAGCGGCTGAGAACGGCAAGCACGTCTCGGTGCTGTTTGAGGTAAAGGCGCGCTTCGACGAAGAACGGAACATAAAAGAGGGGGAGCGCCTCGAGAAGGCCGGTTGCTTTGTGATCTACGGTATCAGCAAGTATAAAACGCATACCAAAATGATGATGATCATCCGGAAGGAGGGGGAGAAGGTAACGCGTTATGTACACGTGGGGAGCGGCAACTACAACGAGTCTACAGCCCGCCTCTACACCGATGTAAGCCTACTGACGACGAACGAGATTTACGCCCACGACGTGTCGGAGTTCTTTAACGTTATCACCGGCCATTCGCGCCCGAACGAGTACAAGTACCTGATGACCTCGCCGAAGAACATGCGCCACCAGCTAATTGAGCTGATACGGCATGAGGCGCGGAACGCCAAAAAAGGGCTGAAGAGCGGTATCGTGATCAAGATCAACTCCCTGGAGGACCGGGAGGTGATTGATGAACTGTACAAAGCCTCCAAGGCCGGGGTGCCGGTGAAACTCATTGTGCGCGGCATCTGCTGCCTGCGCCCGGGGCGCGAGGATTTGAGCGAGAACATCAGCGTGAAGAGCATTGTGGGGGAGTACCTTGAGCATGCGCGCCTGTATTATTTCCACAACAACGGCGACCCGAAGGTATACGGCGGAAGTGCCGACATTATGGTGCGCAGCTTTGACCGCCGCATCGAGGCCCTGTTCCTGATTGCGAACGAGGAGCTGAAGCATGAAGCGATCAACGTGCTGTACTACAACCTGCTCGATAACCAGAACTCCTACATTATGCGGGAGGACGGCACCTATGTGAAGAAACGTGCCGGAACGGCAGAGGAGGCCATTGACATCCACAAGGTATTCTACGGGAAAGCCTTCTGTGAGCAGGAGGTGGCACTGGTGTAAGTCACCAGCCCTTTTCGCTCCTGAGGCGTTGGGCAAAAGAAAAAGGCTGCAGCTAACCTCTTTTAGGTGTTGGCTGCAGCCTTTTTTATACTTGTTCTATACCTGAATCAACGACTAAACTGTTGCTAAGGGCTTAGCTGATCTTTGCGATCACGAAGCGCTCCGGGTGGTAGCGCTCGTAGAGCGAGTGCAGCATACCGTCTTTCAGCCCGACAGCCGGTACGATCATACTTTCCAGCTTTGCCCATTTCATGGCCGAGAGGTAAATCTCAGAGGCGGGAACGATGACGTCGGCGCGGTCCGGGTTCAGCAGCAGCTTAGTGATGCGGTCTTCCATGCTCATGCCGGCGACATAGCTGGCCACCTCTTCAATCTGCTTCCGGAAAATAGGTTTGCCAACGGACTTGCCGGCAATCTCGAATATCTTGTTGATGTTACCGCCTGTGCCGATCGCGCGCGACACATGGTACTTGCGGGCGTTGGTCTCAATCCAGGTGCGCATGCTGTTCCAGAGCGCTTCGGAGTCGCGGCCATGCATGTGGCGGATGGAGCCCTGCTCAAAGGACTGGGAGGCCATCTTCTGGCGGTTAACGTAGATGTTGAACTCTGTACTGCCGCCTCCTACATCGATGTGCAGGTAGTTTCGCTCATCCAGAAAGTTAAAGATGACCTTGTTGATCAGGTCTGCCTCCGTCTCCCCGTCAATCACCTGAATGTCCCAGCCTACTTCCTGCCGCACGCGCTCCAGTACCTCGGGGGCGTTTTCGGAGGTGCGCATGGCCGAGGTGGCGCAGATCATGTAGTGGTCCACATCGTGCACATCCAGCAGGAGCTGGAAGGCCTTTAGCAGCTTTACGAACTTCTCTACCTTTACCTCGCTGATATAGCCGGTGTTGAACACATCTTCGCCAAAACGGATGGCATAGCGCACATACTCTACTTTTTTAAAGAACACGTTTCCGTTCTGGTTCAGTACACTGGAGATCTGGCATCTCACCGCGTTCGACCCGATATCTATAGCAGCTAACTTCAAATTCTACAAGGCTTTGGTTAATATCTGTAGGGTAAATATAATCAGAATTTGCTACTATACCCGCTTTTTATAGCCTCCAGCCCACTGTAGCGGCAAAAAAAGAAGCTCCCGGGAGGAGCCGCTTCCATGTTCCCAAAGAGACAGGCTTTACTGGCGCAGGCCTGCCTGCAGGTGTGGGTTAATCCAGCCTAGCACACCGTTTTCCTGCCGCACCAGTTCAAACCCCCGGAAGCTGCCCAGCACCGCTACGCCGCTTCCGGCAGGCAGGCTCGCTTTTGCGGCGGCACGGGGGTGCGCCTCGTCCAGCAGGGCTGTGGCAGCTGAAAGCTTTTGGTGCTTCACTGGCTTATCTGCCGGCTCCACCACTGCGTTGGCCACATACGCCTCGGCACCGTCTGGCAGGGCAACGCGGTACCAGCTGGATGTAGCCCCTGTTACCTTCAGCGGCGTGTGTCGCGGTAGCGAGCGGTACACGGGAGACGTTGTGCTTGGCTGCAGCCGCACATTGGCTGCCTTACGGGATATGCGAACCCAGCTGCCGACCAAGCCTGTATCAACAGTGACGGCTGGCACAGGCGCAGTAGACCGGTGCACGTAAGGGTAAGGGTTTGTGGCTCCGCGCCCATAGCGGTAAATGCCAAAATGCAGGTGCGGCTTCGTTGTTTTAGCGTTGCCGGTGTTGCCGATCAGGCCAAGGGTATCGCCTGGCTGCACGCGCTGGCCCGCCTGCACCAGCTGGCTGTCGAGGTGCGCATAGTACAGGCTCTGGCCGCGCTCCGTATCAGAAAGCCACACGACCTTTCCGCCACGCGGTGTGGTGCTGACGCGCCTCACAATGCCTGCCGTGGCAGCCAGGGCAGGGGTGCCGCGGCTGGCAAAGACATCAATGCCCTCGTGGCGGCGGGCCCCGGCGTCACGAGGGTCGCCCCATATGCTGGCTACGTTGCGGCTGCTTTTGCCTTCTACCGGAAAAGCCAGGGTAGGCTCCGCCTGAATGGTAAGCGTATACGCTGCGCTACGCAGCAACTCAGGCTGAACGCGCAGGATATGTGGCTGGTCTTCCGCTACCTCGTAGACCAGGGCAGCCGCTGTAGAGTCTGCAGCGGCTACGGGATTCGGCTGGCCGTTTTGGTCTTCAAACAGATCCATGAACACCTGTAGCTGCTCCCGGGCCTTTACCTCCAGGCTTACGATCAGGCGCTGGCCTCGCTGGGCATTGATGCGGTAGCCCAGGGCGCGTGGCTGGGCTGCAGAGAAATAGCCGGTTTCCTTAAAAGGCAGCGTAACGGTGATCGAATCCTGCAGGGCCTCTTGCCCTGCCTGCAGCCACTCTTTTCCTAGCGCCGTTTCATCAAGATTGGCGTCTTTTAGCTTGGCGGCATACTTCTCATGCGGCGTCTGGCTTTTAAACACGCCGCGCAACGTTTGTTGCTGGCTGCAGCTGGCCAGTAACAGAATTATCAAAGTATAAAAAATGGCGTTGATGGACTGCCTGTTATTTGCTCTCATGTGGTAGTATATCGGTGTGTTACAGCTTGTATAACAGTTGTGTTGGCAAAAATAGTGCCTGTCGTAATAGCATGGGGTGCCGTGGCTTTATCTGGCAAAAGTATAATTATGGGTTGTTAACCGTTGCCGCAGCGATACGTAAAACCATAGCGTACCAATTTTGTGAGTGATGAGAAAACCAAGATGGAGAAGCATGCGCCGTAAGCTAAACCGTAACCTGCTGCCTTTATTCGCGCCGCTGGTTCTGTCGCCTATGGTGACACCGGTTAGCACCGGCTCCGGTACACCCACTACAAATCCAAAAGAGCTGAAGAAAAGGGTTACCAACTATAAGCTGATGCGTTTCAACCAGCTGTCTTACAACCTGTACAGCAACATGCGGCTAAAGGAGTCCGGCCTCCGCTTCGAGGTGTTCGACAAGGCCCTGACGGGGTACTACAACATGCGCCATAACAAAGAGGTGTCAGACAAGCCCTACATCACGATCATCGATTTTACCAAGTCTTCCAACGAAAAACGGCTTTGGGTGGTGGATGTCGAGAAGAAAGAGCTGGTGTACAACACCTACGTGTCGCACGGGCGTAACTCAGGGCAGGAGTTTGCCGAGCACTTCTCCAACCAGAACGAGTCCTACATGAGCAGCATTGGCTTTTACGTGACGGAAAACACCTACTACGGCAAGCACGGGCTCTCGCTGAAGCTAGACGGGCTGGACAAAGGGTTTAACACGAATGCTAAAGACCGCTGCATTGTGATGCACGGTGCCGAGTACGCCACAGAGGAGTTTATCGAGCAGGCCGGGCGCTTAGGCCGCAGCCTGGGTTGCCCCGCCATCCCCATGGAGGAGCATGAGGATATCATCAAAGCCGTGCAAGGAGGCACCGCCATGTACGTACATGCCTCATCCGACAAGTATACCTCGCAGTACCTGGACCACGAGACAGCCATGGCAGAACTCGTTAATGAGAATAAGAAAGATGTGCCGTTGCCTCCGGATGTTATCGCAGATGCTAACGCGAACGCCACTTAATACCGCATCCCACGCTTGGCACCTGCTGCGCTGGCACCGGCTGCCCGGCAAGCAGTGCGTCTAGTGCCTGGCCCAGGCTTTGCCCTGTAACCGGCTTTCCGTTACTGGGCCTGGAGTCGTCGAACTGCCCGTGGTAGGCGAGGCGCATGTTCCCGTCGTAGGCGTAAAACTCCGGGGTACATTCTGCGTGGTAGGTGCGGGCAACCTGCTGCGTCTGGTCATAGAGGTAGGGGAAAGGGAACTGCAGCTGGTGGGCAAGCGCTTTCATGTACTGCGGCCCGTCCTGTGGGTACTCGTCTGCGTTGTTCGCATTGATAGCGACAAAGCTCACCCCCTGGGCCTTGTAACGGGCGGCAAACTGCACCAGCTCTGGCAGAATATGCTGTACATAAGGGCAGTGGTTGCAGATAAACATGATAACGGAGGCTTTTTGCGACGATACATCCTGCAGCGAGATCAGCTTATCGGAAGCGGTATCCAGGAGGGCGAAGTTGTGTGCCTGTGTGCCAAGTGCAATGGTGGCTGTTTGCTGTGCCATAGTTTCAGTCTGCGTTAGAGATGGTAAGCTACTGTGTACTATTGCTACTAAGATAGGCTTTTGCCACAGTATAACAAACAGAACTGGAAGAGTTTAGGCAAAAAGGCGAGCGGCTTGCACTGCAGCGGGCACGCGCCTTAGATGTATCAGGCTTCTGCTGTTGTGGCTACGCCATGCGCTTTGTAGAGTATCAGGCAAAATGCCTTATCTTTTGCTTGTTTACCTCGCACAGAAAAGGCTGGTGGTGCCAACTTTATACTTCTTGTGGAGGCTTTGTGCGGGACCTGCATAAGCCTGTTAAATTCTATTCCTACTAGAAACGCGGACAGCGTACCTGGTTAGCGCGGCAAAACGTGATCTCAACAAAGCAGTACTGTAGGCTGGCCTAAAAGGCGAGGGTAAATCCTACCCCGCTCCCGGTCGGGCCGAAGTACAGCTCCATTGGGCGGGCTGTTTGCCCTGCCTCCAGTGTAGCCTCGTTATGCATGTTGACTGCTTCTGCCACCTTTTTATTGTACCTAAGCTCGAACGGTAACGACAGCAGGGATAAACCAGCGCCTACTCCTGCTATTACCCCATCTGGCTCTGCGTTGGCTAAAGCGGCTCCAAGGGTGTAGCCTACCATAAACCCTCCGGAGATGCCGAAAATATCTGAAAACACTTTATTGGCGCGTGCCTTTTGCACGTGTGCGTAGGCTTCTTTGTCGGAGCGCAGCAGCGAGACCGCTTTAGTCCTGTTGATTTTCTGCCCATCAGAGAAAAAACGATACCCGATAAACGCTTTCTCTGCTTTAACATTCGGGGGCACCCGCTGCGCATGCGAGGGCGAGAAAGTCAGCAACAGGGTGATCAGGGGAAGTATAAAAAGCTTCATCAGCATAAAAGGGTGTTGGTTCGAAAGGCAAGTTAAGCAGCAGCACAAAAAAGCAGGGTAACTTCTTAGAAGTTACCCTGCTTTTTTGTGCTGCTTGGTGAGGTTTACTTCCAGCGGCCGTACCGCTGCGATAGTTCCTTCAGCTCGGCGCGGTGCTCTGGGGTGAACTGGTGCGGCTGCATGCGCCACTCCCAATTGCCGGAGCCGGTAGAAGGCTTGTTCATGATGTGCCCAATGCCAAGGCCCAATACATCCTGCATCGGTATAACGGCAAGCTGCGCTACAGAAATGTACGACAGCCAGATCAGGACACCATGCACGTTGTCGATGTTCACGTAGTGGTTGCTGTACTGGCGCAGGCGGCGCTTATCGTCTCTGGAGGCCTCGTGCTCATACCAGCCACGGACCGTGTTGTTGTCGTGGGTGCCGGTGTAGACAATGCTGTTCTGGGTGTGCTGGTGCGGTGCATAAATGCTGTGCGGCAAATCTTCGCCAAAGGCAAAGAGCAGTACGCGCATGCCCGGCAGGTCAAACTTGTGCATCAGGTCGCGTACCGGCTGGTCAATTTCGCCCAGGTCTTCCGCCACAATAGGGAGCTCCTTAAACCGCTCCTGAACCAGCTTTAGAAGCGGCGCGCCCGGTGTCTTTACCCATTCGCCGTTAACGGCTGTCTCCTCACCGGCAGGTACTTCCCAATAGGCCGAAAAGGCGCGGAAGTGGTCGAGCCGGAGCAGGCCGAAAAGTTTAAGGTTATGGGCAATGCGGTGCAGCCACCAGTCAAAATCCTGCTCCTGCAGCTTTTTCCAGTCAAACACGGGGGTGCCCCACAGCTGGCCCGTTTCGCTAAAGTAGTCAGGCGGCACCCCGGATACGGCAGTGGGGTTGCCTTCCTCGTCCAGCTTAAAGAGGTCCGGGTGGCTCCAGACGTCGGCGCTGTCGTGGCTCACGTAAAAGGGCATATCGCCGAAAAACACAATGCCCTTCTGGTTGCAGTAGACTTTCAGCTTTTGCCACTGGTGGTAAAACAGAAACTGCAGAAACATCTCAAACTCCACCTGCTCCTGCAGCTGCTCAGCAAGCTCTTCAATGGCTTTCTTCTTACGCCACTTTACTTCCTCCGGCCACTGCACCCAGCTTTTGTGCTTGTAATGCTTTTTAAAGGCTGCAAAGCGGGCATAATCCTGCAGCCACAGCTTGTGCTCCTTCTGAAAGCTGGCAAAGTCTTTCCAGAGCGCGTCCGGCAGCTCGTTACTGAAATTTTTGTAGGCCTTGTGCAGCAGCTTGACCTTGAAAGCACTCACCTGCTCAAAGTCTACCTTGGCGTCGTGGAAGCTTTCGCTGTGCCGCAGGTCCTTTTGCTGCAGCAAACCCTCCTGCACCAGCTGCTCCGGGCTTATCAGCAGCGGGTTTCCAGCAAAAGCGGAGTGGCTGCTGTAAGGGGAGTTCCCATAGCCGATCTCCGTCGGGTTAAGGGGCAATATCTGCCAGTAGCGCTGCCCGGCCTCCTGTAGCTGGTCGGCAAAAGTATAGGCCTCGGGGCCAAGGTCGCCAATGCCGAAGCGGGAGGGGAGAGAGGTGATGTGGAGCAGAATGCCTGCACTGCGTTCTGGTATGATCATGAGTTGGTTGCGGTTAACAATGCGACAGGAAATGTCTTTAGTACCTCTGCTACGGGCAGGGCGCCGGTTGCGTTTAGCTTACCCTGCCCCAGTGCCTGCTGCCACTCCTGTGGCGCATGCTGCGGTAAGAGGATAGCGGTATCGCCCCAAACCTCTGCGCCTAACGGCTGGTGGTGGCTGTCTACCAATGCGACGAGCAGGAGCGGAACAACTACCAGTACCCACTGCCCCTGATGGTGGCGGGCGAAGGCCAGCACGTGCTGCTGCTGTGCCCCCTGCACCTGTAGCGGAATGTACTGGCCCTGGTCGAACAGTGGCTGCAGGTCTCGGCGCGTTGTCAGCGCCTTGTGCAGCAGGTACAGTTTTACCTTGGCGTCCTCGGGGTGATGCAGCAGTTCCTCGTGCAGCTTTTCCACCCCTTTTTCTTCCTCCTGCTGCAGCTCCTGCAGGTAGCGGCGGCGCAGGTCATAGTCCACCGGGCGGCGGTTATCGGGGTCTACCAGGCTCAGGTCCCAGAGCTCGGTGCCCTGGTACACGTCGGGCACGCCGGGGCAGGTGATCTTGAGCAGCGTTTGGCTAAGGGCGTACACCCAGCCGTAGTGGGCCACTTTCAGGAAGAACGGCTGGAAGGAATGTATAAAGTCCTCATCCTGCAGCAGCAGCTGGTGCACCAGGTCCTTCATTGCCTGCTCATAGCTCTCGTTCGGCGCCGACCAATCCGTTTTTACCTTGGCCTCGCGCAGTGCTTTCTCCAGGTACTCCTGTACCCGCTCCACAAGCGTGTCGTCTACCTCGCCGTTTAACGGCAGCACGCCCACCAGCGTCTGGAGCAGGAAGTACAAATCGTTGTTGGAAGGCTCGGAAGTATACTTTTTAGTTATCTGAAGCCACTGCTGTACTTTTTGCTCCCATTCTTCTGCCATCTCGCTCAGCACGTTCAGGCGCATGCGGGCACCCTCGCCGCGCTTGGTGTCGTGGGTGGCGGTGGCGTTGATGGAGTGTGGGTACACGCGCTGCCGGTAGAGCATCCGCTCATGAAACTCCTCTGTTTCCAGGTGGAAAATATCCGGGCTGTTGCCCACCTCGTTCAGCGAAATCAGGCGGTTATAGTTGTAGAACGTGGTGTCTTCGACGCCTTTGGCAGCCAGGGGGCCTGTAAACTGCTGGCTTCGCATCACAAAGTAAAGCTTGTGGTGCGCTGTTTCCTCGCTGTCTTCCGGGGCGAGGGTAAAGAGCGTGTGCAGGTGCTTCAGCTGCGCCTCTACGTCCGGCGCTTGCTTGTGTGCCTCGGCAAAGGCCTCGTCCACTACTTTCATATCCCCCCTGGATAGAGGGAAGCGGTTGCCGTAGATGCAGTACACCGGCCAGGCCGTCAGCAGCACCGCGAGGGCACGGCGCCATTTATCCTCCGGCTCCAGCGGAACCAGGTGGCGCTGCTGCAGTTGCCGCAGCAGGTTCTCCAGCTCCCCCTGCATGTAGTTGGTCAGGATGAACATTTTCTTATCGAATACCAGCTGCTCATAGTTGGTGGGGGCCTCCGGCACCAGGCGGCGGTAAATGTCGGTGAGCTGCCGGCGGCCTTTTTTAGAAGTATACAGGTTGCTGACCCAGGCCAGGAAGTCGTAGCCGCTGTTGCCCTGTATCGGCCAGCGCTCCGGCAGTTCCTCCTCACCCTCCAGTATCTTCTCCACCACGATGTACTGCTCCGGCCCGGCCAGTTGGCGCAGGCGCTTCAAGTAAGTGCTTGGGTCAAAGAGGCCGTCTACGTGGTCCACGCGCAGGCCCTGCACCAGCTCCTGGTCACAGAGCTGTTTGATAAACTGGTGGTACTGCTCAAACACCTCCGGGTGCTCCATGCGCAGGCAGATCAGGTCGTTCACCGTGAAAAAGCGGCGAAAGTTGATTTTCTTCTCTGTTTCCTGCCAGTGGCAAAGTATAAAGTGCTGTTTATTAAGCAGCTTTCGCAGCTGTACCTTGTCCGGGTTAATGCGTTGAATAACCTGCTGCAGTGCCTGCCGGAGCGCCTCCGCTTTGTGGAGCTTCTTCTTAAAGTTGCCCCAGGCGGCGGGGTTTATACTTTCCTCCCCCTCGTGCAACTGCAGCTCCTTCAGGCTTTGCGCTACCAGCGGTGTCACCTCCGGCTCGCCCGAGGCTTTCTGTGCTTCCTCCAGCAGGGGGCGGTAGCTGGAAACGCTCAAGGGGTAGGCGTTGTCATAGTAGTTTACGGTGATCCCTTTGTCGCTGAACTTTAGCTCCAGCTGGCCCTGCTCCAGCACTTTCTCCAGCGGGTCTCCTAAGAACGGCACCATCACCTGCCCGTTAAAGTCGGGGTGGTGAAAGTCGATGTCGAAGAAGGTGTAGAAGTAGGACTGCGGCCCTTTCTCAAGCACATCCATCAGCCATACATTGTCCGGGTGGTAGGCCATGTGGTTCGGCACGATGTCCTGCAGCCAGCCCATGCCCCGCTGGCGCAGCTCCAGAGCTATCTCCTGCAGCTCCTGTTTGGTGCCCACTTCCGGGTTAATGTCGTAGGGGGCGGTTACGTCGTAGCCATGCTCGCTACCGGGCCGGGCGCAGAAAAAAGGAGCTGAGTAAATGGTGCTGACGCCCAGCTCATGCAGGTACGGGATCTGTGCCTTTATATCACTTAACTTGAAATTGGGCGATGTCTGGAGCCTGTAAGTGGCCGAAGGAATGTATACCATACTAGATGTTGAGGTTCAGGTTTTGGTAGAGTTTCTCAAATTTCTGGCACCAGGCCGTTGCCGCCTGGTCGCCTTGTGTACTACGTTTTTTCATGTCTGCGTAGCCATCCTGCTGCATCCGGAAGGCAATGTTCTGGGCCTGCCAGAAATCCGTCTCCAGTTGGGAGCCGTCAATTACGTTGAGCAGTTTTACGAGGCGGTCCATGGTGGCGGTGTCCTGCGGGTGCTCCTGTATCCGGCGCATCATCTGGTCTACGCGCTGTGTGAGGGCAAACTCCAGCTGGTCAAGGCTTAGCTTTACCTTCATCCGGTTTACTTCCTCCAGCAGCCTTCTTACTTCCTGCGGGTCGGGCTCCTCCGCCTCAAACTCGCGCAGCAGCCGGGTGTTCACCACGTAGTCGACGGTGGTTTGCAGGGGGCGCGGCATCTCCATGCCAATGGTTTTGATGGCGGCGATGAGGGAGTAGTTGTTGTCATACAGCTGCTGGAAATCGTTTTCCACGCCCTCCATGGTGTGCCCCAGCACCTGGTCCAGTATCTTTTTCTGATCGTCCTTAAACAAGTGCCAGAAAGAGTAGCTGTGCGACTCAAAGTGCTTGTCCAGCAGCATGATCACCTCGCTGACATAGCCCCGCTCAAAGGCTGTCTTCAGCTCTTCGCGCAGCTGCTCGTAGTCTTCGTAGCTCATGAACTCGCGCACCCCGCCAAACAGCTGGTGGTCGCCCAGGTGCAGCACGCCGTAGGTAACGGTAAGCTGCTCCCAGGTTACTTTGCTTTTAATGATGGCGCGGCCCACCGCCAGCCGTTGCCGCCCCGCCTGGGTGCAGTCGTACTCCTCCGAAACGGCGGTGAAGCTGTAGAGGTCAAGCTCCTCAGAAAAATCCTGGAACATGGACGACACGGCGTAGTGGGCCCCCACGCGCAGCAGGTCGATCATGGTGGGCTTCACCGACTGCTCATAAATCATGCTGGCGTCGCCGCGCTCCCTGAGGTTGCTCTTTGCCGCGCTAAGCAGTTTCAAGAACGCCGGCTCCAGGTCTTTGCCCCCAATATCGTGGGCCAGCTGCAGAGCGCGCGAAGCATAGAAAATATCCTGCACCGTCTCAATGCCGGACACCTCGTCGAAGAACCAGCCGCAGCTTGTGTAAATGAGCAGCGTGTGGTATTCCATCTCCATCAGTTTCAGGAAACGCACTTTTTCCGGCATACTCAGTTCCCGGGAGGTATGATCGCTGATAAAACGCTCCACGTTCTCCTCTGAGCGGTCCATCACCACCTGTATGTAGTCGTTGCGCGTTTGCCAGGGGTCTGCACCCAACTGCTGCATCTCCGCTTCGTAGAGCGGGGCCAGTTCGTCGCGCAGCCAGTCAAAGGCGTTCCGGATGGGCGTGCGCCAGGCCTGGTTCCAGTTGGGGTGGCCACCGGTGTTGCAGCCGCAGTCGCTGCGCCAGCGTTCCACGCCGTGAGCGCAGCTCCAGGAGCTCTCTTCGATGATGCGGGCCTCGTACTGAGGCGGGAATTTCTCTATAAACTCACCGTACACCGTGATCTGCGCCAGGTTCTCCTCCTCCAGGTGGTTGATGGCATACGACAGGGCCATTTCGCCGAAGCGGTGGTGGTGCCCATAGGTTTCGCCGTCGGTGGCGATGTTCATTACCTGCGGCTCCTTGCTGTGCTCGTCAAACACGCTGACCAGCCGGTGGGCGAAGTCCTCGCCGCGGTTTAGCAGCCGCTCAAAGGCGATGCCCTGCGACACCGGCCCATCGTAAAAGAAGAGTACGATCTGCCTGCCCGAGGGGAGCTGGCACAGGTACGGGCGGCGCGGGTTTATACGGGCGCCCTCGGCACTGGTCCACTCTTTGTCGCCTATCTTGCGGAAAGACCGGGCCTGATAAGGCGAGAGGATCGTGAACTTGATTCCGTGCTCCGCCAGCACCTCCAGTGTCGGCGTGTCGGCAGCGGTCTCGGCCAGCCACATGCCTTCCGGGGCACGGCCAAAGCGCTTGGTGAAATCGTAAATGCCCCAGATCACCTGCGTCTGCTTGTCGCGCTCGTTGGCCAGCGGCATAATAATATGGTTGTATACCTGGGCAATGGCCGATCCGTGGCCGGAAAAGCGCTTCTGGCTCTCCTTATCAGCCTCTAGAATTGCCTTGTACGTATCCGGGTCCTTGCGCTGCATCCACTCCAGCAGGGTAGGGCCAAAGTTAAAGCTGATATAGCCGTAGTTGTTGATAATGTCGACGATGTTGCCCTTTGCGTTCAGGATGCGGGAGGCGGAGTTGCGGGCGTAGCACTCCTCGGAAATGCGCTCGTTCCAGTCGTGGTAGGGCGATGCCGACTCCTGCAGCTCCACCTCGTTTAGCCAGGGGTTCTCACGCGGGGGCTGGTAAAAGTGACCGTGGATGCATACGTATTTGTTCATAGCTACTAGTGTGTCTGTTGTGCAAGTACGAGTACCGATTTTGGCGGAAGCGTTACATCAGCGCTCTGCTCCAGCGCCTCCGGTTGGTCAGTGCCAGGCCCTCCCCAGTCCGCTGCTGCGGAGTGCAGGAGGGGTTTCCAGTTGCCGGCAGCCTCGTCGGGCCGCAGCAGCCGGACGGTCTGGGCGGTGTCGCTGAGGTTAAACAGGCTGTAGCAGTACGGCTCCCGCGTGTGGTGCACCAGGTGCAGCACGGCACCGTTCTCGTCCATACGGGCCAACACTTTGTCCTTGTCCGGTTTGGCGAGGCAGGCGGTGCTTTTGCGTAGTTGCAGGAGGCGCTTGTAGTACTCGCGCAGCTTGTTCTGCTGTGACTCGGACGTGTAGCTGCGGGTAAGTTTGGAGCGCTCAAAGGTCTCTTCGCTCTGCGGGTCCGGGGCCTCGCCCTGCCAGGCGAAGGCACTGAACTCCTCGCGGCGGCCTTTGCGCACGGCTTCTATCAGGTCTTTGTCTCCGTGGCTTACGAAGTATAAAAACGGGTTCCGCTCCCCGTACTCTTCCCCCATAAACAGCATGGGCTGGTACGGCGAAAGTATAACCAAGGCAGCAATAACTTTCAGCGTCTCATAGTCCACCAGCTCCGAAAGGCGCTCGCCCAGCATGCGGTTGCCCACCTGGTCATGGTTTTGGGAGCAGACGACAAACTGCGCTGCCTGGTTGTGCGCTGTGCTGCTGCCAAAGGTGCGGTGGCGGTGCTCCGAGTACAGCCCATCGTAAACGAACGCCTTCTCCATAACCTTCGTCAGCTGGTCGGTTTTACCGAAGCCCACGTAGTAGCCGCTCTGCTCCCCCGTAAACAGGGCGTGGATAACATGGTGGAAGTCGTCGCTCCACTGCGCGTCCAGGCCGTAGCCGCCGCGGTCCATCGGGTTAATGAGGCGCACATCGTTCAGGTCACTCTCGGCGATCAGGATAAAGTCGCGGCCCAGCTGCTCCTCCAGCTCCTGCACATGCTCCTGCAGCTCCTGCAAAAAGTGCTTGGCGCTCATGTCGTAAATGGCGTGCACGGCATCCAGGCGCAGGGCGTCGATGTGGTACTCGCGCAGCCACATCAGTGCGTTTTGGAAAAAGAAGTTGCGCACCGCGTCGGCGTGGTTGTCGTCGAAGTTGAGGGCCGTGCCCCAGGGCGTTTTATACTTGTCGGTAAAGTAGGGGCCGAAGTCGTTGAGGTAGTTCCCCTCCGGGCCCATGTGGTTGTACACCACGTCCAGCACCACGGCCAGCCCCTGCGCATGGCAGGCGTTCACCAGCTTCTTCAGCCCTTCGGGGCCACCGTAGGAGTTTTGCGCGGCAAAAGGGAAAACGCCGTCGTAGCCCCAGTTGCGGCTGCCCGGGAACTGCGCCACCGGCATGATCTCGATAGCCGTGACCCCCAGCTCCTTCAGCTCCGGCAGGCGCTCAATCATACTTTCAAACGTGCCCTCTGGGGTGAAGGTGCCCACATGCAGCTCATAGATGATGTACTCGTGCAGGGGCAGGTTCTTCCACTTTTTGTCTGTCCAGGCAAAGGCGTGATGGTCTACTACGGCCGAGGGCTCGTGCACCCCGTCCGGCTGGAAGTGCGAGGCAGGGTCGGGGCGCTGCGTCTCGCCGTCCAGCACAAAGGTGTAGCGGGTGCCGGGCGTGGCAAATTCGCTCAGGGCAGTCCAGTAGCCCATGGCCTCGCGCTGGAGGGGTACCTGTATGGGTTCGGGTTTATGCAGCAGCACTTCCACCTTTTCGGCCTTGGGTGCCCAAACCGTGAAAACGGTGCCTTTGTCGGGGGTAAAATGCGCTCCTATTTCTCTAAGTATAGCCATAAAATGCGGTTTTTCACAGCACGTATTAACTGGTGTTTTGGCCATTAGGTTGTGCCTTTTTAAGGAGGTGAATGTTATTTGTGGCTGATTTTTTTGGATGCCTTAACGGCTGCAGGGGCGGTGCTGGCTACTTTTATTCCTGTCTACAGAATATAGAGCGAAACATATTTATCTCAGATAAGTACGTACAACGGTTAAAGTAGAACTAAATCTCAATGGAACAACTCGAAGGAACAAAGCGAATTGTTATAGAAAGTGTGCAGCCCGAAATCGACTGCGGCAGGTTCCCGGCCAAGCGCGTGGTGGGGGAGGAGCTGGTGGTGACCGCTGACGTGTTTGCCGACGGCCACGACGAAGTAAAGGCCCGGCTGCTGTACCGCCACTCCCGCAGGAGGAACTGGACGGCGGTGCCGATGGAGTTTGTGGGCAACGACCGCTGGCGGGGCACTTTTACCCCGGACGCCATGGGGCGCTACGAATACACCATTGAAGGCTGGGTAGACCATTTCTACACCTGGCAGAAGGGGCTGAAAAAGAAGTTCGAGGCGAACCAGGACGTAACGGTGGAACTGCAGATCGGGGCACAGCTCATGGAGGCAGCCGCCGAGAACGCCAAGCCCGGCCAGCAGAAACGCCTGCGCAAGTGGGCCGAACAGCTGCGCACCAGCCAGTCGCATGCCGAGGACGTGGGCTTTGCCACCGGCCAGGACGTCAGCGAGCTGATGGACGCCTGCTGCGAAAAGGAGAACGTTACCACCTACGATAAGGTGCTGCAGCTGGACGTGGAGCGCCAGAAGGCCCTGTTCAGCGCCTGGTACGAGTTCTTTCCGAGGTCTGCCGCGCAGGAGGCCGGCCGTCACGGCACGTTCCGGGACTGCGCACGCCTGCTGCCCCGCATCGCTGAGATGGGCTTCGACACGATCTACCTGCCGCCAATCCACCCGATTGGCCGCGCCTTCAGAAAAGGGAAAAACAATGCTGTAACCTCCGAGCCGGGTGAGCCGGGGTCCCCCTGGGCCATCGGTGCCGAAGAGGGGGGGCACGATGCCATCCTGCCGGAGCTGGGTACGCTTGAGGAGTTCCGTGATTTTGTGCACCAGGCGCGGGAGCATGGCCTGGAGATAGCGCTGGACTTCGCCATCCAATGCTCACCGGACCACCCTTACGTAAAGGAGCACCCGGAGTGGTTTAAATGGCGACCGGACGGCACCGTGCAGTATGCCGAGAACCCGCCTAAAAAGTACCAGGATGTGCTGCCCGTTAATTTCGAGACGGAAGACTGGCCGAACCTGTGGCGTGAGCTGAGGCGCGTGCTCCTGCACTGGATAGACCAGGGCGTGTTTGTCTTCCGCGTGGATAACCCGCATACCAAGGCGTTCAGCTTTTGGGAGTGGGTGATTGCCGATATCCGCAAAGACCACCCGCAGGTGATCTTCCTGGCCGAGGCCTTTACACGCCCGCGCGTGATGGAGCGCCTGGCCAAGCTTGGCTTCACGCAATCGTATACCTACTACACCTGGCGCAACTCAGCCCAGGAGGTTCGCGAGTACATGCACGAGCTCACCCAGACAGAGCTGCGCGACTATTTCCGCCCGAACTTCTGGCCTAACACTCCGGACATTCTGCCTTACGCGCTGCAGGAGGGCGGAGAGCCCGCACACATTACCCGCGTGGTCATGGCGGCCACCCTCTCATCCAACTATGGCCTCTACGGCCCGGTGTATGAGTTCGGCATCAACAATGCGGTGCCGGGCAAGGAAGAGTATTATGACTCCGAGAAGTACGAGGTGAAGCACTGGGACTGGGGCAAGCTTACCAAAATCCGGGAGGTGATTACGCTTATCAACAAAATCCGCAAGGTAAACCCCGCCCTGCAGACTACCTGGAACATTGAGTTCGGGGAGTGCGACAACCAGGCCATCCTCAGCTATGTGAAGTGGAGCAGTGATTTCAGCAATAAGATTCTCGTAGTTGTAAACCTGGACCCGCACCACACGCAGAGCGGCTGGGTGAAGGTGCCGCTTTGGAAGCTGAAAATGGCTTCGGACCAGCAGTACCTGGTGCACGACCTGCTCACCGAGCGTAAGTACACCTGGACCGGCGAGTTTAACTACGTAGAGCTGCGCCCGCACGAAATGCCGGTGCACGTGTTCCGCCTGGAGGAGGCCAACCCCGGCATGGGGCATGATCACCTCGACGATAACTGGCTACCGAACGAACACCGCACCAACGAATAAAAAAGAACCCTTTTGACCACAACTATGGCAGACGAAAAATTCGAGTTTGACGACAATATCCATTGGTATAAAGATGCCATTATCTATGAACTGCATATAAAAGCCTTTAAAGACGGTAACGGCGACGGCATTGGCGATTTTAAGGGCCTGATGCAGAAACTGGACTATCTCGAAGACTTAGGTGTAACGGCCATCTGGCTGCTGCCCTTTTACCCATCGCCCCTCCGCGACGACGGCTACGACATTGCCGACTACCTAAGCATTAACCCGAGCTACGGCAACATGCAGGACTTCAAGCTGTTTGTGCGGGAGGCGCATAAACGTGGTCTGAAGGTGATTACGGAGCTGGTGATAAACCATACTTCCGATCAGCACCCCTGGTTCCAGCGGGCACGCCGGGCCAAGAAGGGCTCTAAGTACAGAGACTGGTATGTTTGGAGCGATGACCCGGCCAAGTACAAAGACGTGCGCATCATTTTCACCGACTATGAGCCGAGCAACTGGAGCTGGGACCCGGTGGCCGGGCAGTACTACTGGCACCGCTTTTTCTCGCACCAGCCCGACCTGAACTACGACAACCCTGCCGTGCAGAAAGAGGTGTTTAAGGTGCTCGATTACTGGTTCGACCTGGGCGTGGACGGGTTCCGCCTGGATGCCGTGCCGTACCTGTTTGAGCGGGAGGGAACCAACAGCGAGAACCTGCCCGAGACACACGACTTCCTGAAGAAGCTGCGCGCGCACGTAGATGAAAAGTATACCGGCAAGCTCTTGCTGGCAGAGGCCAACATGTGGCCCGAAGACTCTGCCTCCTATTTCGGAAACGGCGATGAGTGCCACATGAACTATCACTTCCCCATCATGCCCCGCCTGTTTATGTCGGTGAAGATGGAGGACCGCTACCCGATCATCGACATCTTTAACCAGACGCCAGCCATACCGGAGAGCTGCCAGTGGGCCATGTTCCTGCGCAACCACGACGAGCTGACGCTGGAGATGGTGACCGATGAGGAGCGCGACTACATGTATAAAGTGTATACCAAGGACCCGCAGGCCCGCATTAACCTGGGTATACGCCACCGCCTGGCCCCGCTGCTGGGCAACGACCGCGCCAAGATCGAGCTGATGAACGTGCTGCTCTTCTCCATGCGCGGCACGCCGGTGGTGTACTATGGCGATGAGATTGGCATGGGCGATAACTACTACCTCGGCGACCGCGATGGCGTGCGCACCCCCATGCAGTGGAACGATAACCGCAACGCCGGTTTCTCCGACGCTAATCCGCAAAAGTTATACTTGCCGGTGATCATCGACCCGGAGTACAAGTATGAGTCCA
This sequence comes from Pontibacter actiniarum, assembly GCF_003585765.1. NCBI lineage: Bacteria > Pseudomonadati > Bacteroidota > Cytophagia > Cytophagales > Hymenobacteraceae > Pontibacter > Pontibacter actiniarum. The sequence continues at coordinate 2,576,918 of NZ_CP021235.1, read as the reverse complement.
TTAACGTGGACACGCAGAACCACAACGGCAACTCGCTGCTCTGGTGGATGCGCCGCATCATTAACATGCGCAAGCGCTACAAAGCCTTCGGCCGCGGAAGTATAAAGTTCCTGAACCCGAGCAACAGCAAGGTGCTGGCCTTTATCCGCGAGTACGAAGACGAAACCATACTGGTGATCGCCAACCTGTCGCGCTTTCCGGAGGCCGTGGAGCTGGACCTGCAGGAATACAAAGGCCATGTGCCGATGGAGGTGTTCAGCAAGAACAAGTTCCCAAGTATAAAAGACGGAGAGTACCTCTTCACGATCGGTGGCCACGGCTACTATTGGATGGAGCTGCGCCCGCAGGAGGTGTCGCAGGAGTCGGAGAGCCAGCAGGCAAAGCCGGCCTTGAGAATGGGCAACATGAAGCAGCCGCTCGAGGCGCGCACGCTCCGAGAGCTGGAGAGCAAAGTGCTGCCGCAGTACATCTGGCAGCGGCGCTGGTTTGGGGGCAAAGCCCGCACCATGCAGCGGATGCAGGTGATCCAGAGTATGCCGATGCCGCTGAGCAAGACGGGCGCTGCCATGCTGTTTGTGGAGGTAAGCTACAACGAGGGCCTGCCCGAGCTGTACCAGTTGCCGGTTGCCTTTGCCACCGGCGAGCAGGAGCAGGAGCTGCGCGACCAGCAGCCGAACGCTGTCATTGCCCGTGTCTCCGTCGACGGTAAAGACGGTATCCTGTATGATGCGCTCTACAGCGAGGAGTTCCGCCAGATGCTGCTGCAGCTTATGGTGAAGCGCAAGCGGCTGCGCAGCGACGGGGCCGAGCTGGTTGGCTACAGCAACCGTGGCGTAGGAGCCCAGTTGAGGGAGGCAGAAGGACCGGTAACCTCTAAAATCCTCTCTGCTGAGCAGAGCAATACCTCCATCGTTTACAACAACGCCTTTTTTATGAAGGTGTACCGCAAGCTGGACCGTACCCTGAACCCGGATGTGGAGGTGGTGCAGATGCTGACTGAGCACATTGGCTATGACCACGTGCCGCGCTTTTTGGGCGCCATTGAGCAGCAGGAGGGCAGCAAGCAGCCTATGGTGCTCATGATGCTGCAGGAGCTGGTGCCCAACCAGGGCGACGCCTGGAGCTACATCGGCGACTCGCTTAAGCGGCAGTACGAACGCATCCTCACGCAGAACGAGCACATGAAGCCGAAGGCGCCAGCAGGTTCGCTGTCGCGCCCGCTGCCGTTCTCGGACATACCCGAGGAGCTGCAGCTGCAGATCGGCGGCGCCCACGTGGAACGTGTCGAACTGCTGGGGCAGCGCACCGCCGAAATGCACCTGGCCCTCGGTTCCGTGACCGATAAAAAGGACTTTACACCAGAGGAGTTCTCGCTGCACTACCAGCGGTCGCTGTACTCTTCGCTTACCTCGCTGGTGCGCAGTAACTTCGATAGCCTGGCAAAGCACCTGCCTAACCTGCCCGAGCACGTGCGCGGCGAGGCCGAGGAGGTGTTGCAGATGCGGGGCGAGATACTGGAGCGCCTGAAAATGATTTTCGCCCATAAAATCGATACGCTGAAAATCCGCACGCACGGCGACTACCACCTGGGGCAGGTGCTGTTCACGGGCAAGGACTTCTACATCATCGACTTTGAAGGCGAACCGGCGCGTTCGTTCAGCGAGCGGCGCCTGAAGCGCTCTGCTCTCCGCGATGTGGCAGGCATGATCCGCTCGTTCCACTACGCCGCTTATAGTGCGCTGTTCCAGCAGGAAGGGCTGCGCAAGGAGGACGTGGACTACCTGGAGTCGTGGGCGGAGCAGTGGTACCACTACGCCAGCGGCTTTTACATGCACGCCTACCTGGGCAAGACCATGGGCACGGGCATTGTGCCGGCCAAGGAGGAAGACTTCGAAACCCTTATCCATACTTTCCTGTTAGAAAAAGCTATTTATGAGCTTGGGTATGAATTGAATAACCGTCCGGATTGGGTGCTCATCCCTATCAGAGGCATCAAATACATCATGAAAAAGTATAAGAATGGCTAAGAAAAAAGAAAGCACAACCACCGAGACCACCGATAAGAGCAAGGCAACCAGCGCTAAGACCACGAAGACCGGCACTTCCCGCAAAAAGGGGGAGGAGCCAATGGCGGCAGAAGAGGCAGAGGCGAAGAGAAAGACCGCTTCCAAAGGTGCCGGCAAAAAGGCTTCCGCTACGCCGGCGGCTGAGGCAGGTGCCCCCGCAACCGGGGCCTCGGGAGATACGGCAAAGGCCAAACCAGCTAAGCGCGGCAGGCCGCCTAAGAAAAAAGAAGCGGAGGTGGCAGTGCCTGTGGCCTCCAAAGACGGGGTAGAGGAACTGGTGAAGGTGAAGCCCCGCGGCCGTGGCAAAGGCGCCACATCCACCACCACGGTGGACGAGGCGCAGGCGGCACCCAGCCAGCAGGCACAGGATAGGGCTGTGTGGTATGCCAGCCGCTTTACTGATTATGATGTTTACCTGTTTCGGGAAGGCAGGCACTACACCCTGTACGAAAAGCTGGGCTCCCACCCGATGGAGATAGCCGGCCAGCAGGGGACGTACTTTGCCGTGTGGGCCCCCAACGCCGAGCAGGTGTCGGTAATGGGCGAGTTTAACGGCTGGAGCCGCGATAGCCACGAACTGCATGTGCGCCACGACGGCTCCGGCATCTGGGAGGGCTTTGTGCCGGGCGTGCAGACGGGGGTGATGTACAAGTACCACATCAAGTCGAAGTACAACCTGTACCATGTGGAGAAGAGCGACCCCTTTGCCTTCTGCCGCGAGGTGCCGCCGCAAACAGCCTCCATCGTAAACGATCTGCAGTATGAGTGGCAGGACCAGGCGTGGATAGACCACCGTAAGAACATGCAGGATAAGCCGCAGCCGTACAGCGTGTATGAAGTGCACCTGGGGTCTTGGCGCCGCAAGCCGGAAGACAACAACCGCCCGCTGACCTACCGCGAGCTGGCCGAGGAGCTGCCGTCGTACCTGAAGGAGATGGGCTTTACGCATGTAGAGTTTATGCCGGTTATGCACCATCCGTTCAACGGGTCGTGGGGGTACCAGATTACGGGCTACTTTGCAGCGCACAGCATGCTGGGCTCCCCTCAGGACCTGATGCACCTGATCGATGTGCTGCACCAGAACGGGATCGGCGTTATCATGGACTGGGTGCCGTCGCACTTCCCTTCGGATGAGCACGGCCTGGCGTACTTTGACGGGACGCACCTGTTCGAGCACGCAGACCCGCGCAAGGGCTTCCACCCGGACTGGAACAGCTACATCTTTAACTACGGCCGCAACGAGGTGCGCTCCTTCCTGATCAGCAACGCGCTCTTCTGGCTGGACAGGTACCATGTGGACGGGCTGCGTGTTGATGCCGTGGCCTCCATGCTGTACCTGGACTACAGCCGCAAGGAAGGGGAGTGGATACCGAATGAGCATGGCGGACGGGAGAACCTGGAGGCCATTTCCCTGATCAAGGAGTTTAACGAGGCGGTGCACTTCAACTTCCCTGAGGTGCTGACCATTGCCGAAGAGTCGACTGCGTGGCCTGCCGTAACGGGGCCGGTGGAGAACGGTGGCCTGGGCTTTAATATGAAGTGGATGATGGGCTGGATGCACGACACGCTGGACTACTTCTCCAAAGATTCTTTATACCGCCGCTACCACCAGGGCGAGATCACGTTTAGTATTATCTACGCTTTCTCCGAAAGGTTTATGCTGCCACTGTCTCACGACGAGGTGGTGCATGGCAAAGGCTCCTTGCTGCGGAAGATGCCCGGCGACGAGTGGCAGCAGTTTGCCAACCTACGCGCGCTGTACGCTTACATGTACGCGCACCCGGGAGCCAAACTCCTGTTTATGGGCGGCGATGTGGCCCAAACCAGTGAGTGGAACCACGACATGAGCGTGGACTGGCACCTGCTGCAGTACGGGTACCACCAGGGCATACAGCAGTTGCTGCGCGAGTTAAATGCCGTTTACAAGGCAGAGCCGGCGCTGTACACACACAACTTTGACCCGGCAGGCTTCCAGTGGGTAGACTACAACGATGCCCACAACTCCGTTATGAGCTTCCTGCGCAAGGGCAACAGCCCGCAGGAAGAGCTGCTGGTGGTGTGCAACTTTACGCCGGCCATGCACGAGCATTACCGGTTAGGGGTGCCGCATGCAGGGGAGTGGGTGCAGGTGTTCAACTCCGACGATAGCCGCTACGGAGGCAGCAACAAGCACAATACTGAGCCAATCCAGACCGTTCCGGAGCCGTTCCACGGGCAGGAGCACTCGCTCACGCTAGTACTGCCGCCATTGGCCGTGGCCTACTTCAAACTGAAAAGCTAAGGCAGCCGTAGCCTGGGCAGCAGGCATGGCTGCACCGCTGCAAAAAAGCCGCCGGTAGAGTAGTTTATACTTTACCGGCGGCTTTTATACTTTACAGACCAGGGTCTTGGTCATGCTGATGTTACACTGCCTGTTTCTTCTGGCGAATTCCGCACAGGCATTCTGAGATGCCCTGAAGTATAGCTAGCCCCATGCCGTGTTTTAAAGGCTGAGCAAGTAGAAAGCAGAGGCTTGCACGCAGTAAAACAGAGAGGCCAGCGGAAGCCTTACTTGCTCTTCCTTAACGGAAAGGCTCTTCTGAAGAGGGTATGGCGCGTTGGCTCGCTCTCCGGCACCTCCAATTCAGATACGGAGCGAACATCCTCCACGGAGTAGAAAGCCTGCGGGTTGTAGTCCCGGACGATGTCGAGCACATGCTGCAGCTTTTTCCGCTTCACGATGAGGAAGAGCAGGTTAACCTTGCCGCGTGTGCCGCGCGCATCGATGCAGGTGAGGCGGTAGCCGTGGCCACTCAGGCGGTGGATCAGCTTATCGGCGGGCTCCACGGTAATAATGCGCACCACCATCTGGCCCAGCGCCAGCTTCTGCTCCACGCGCAGCCCTAAAAAGTTGCCCATGGCAAAACCTCCCGCCCAGGCCAGGTAAGAGGCCACGTTGCTCAGGTTTTCCATGACCTGTGTCATGGCGATCAGCCAGATCAGCACCTCCAGGAAGCCTAGAATGGGCGCTACGGTTTTATTCCCCTTCGATACGAACACAATGCGCAGGGTGCCGAGGGTAACGTCGCAGATGCGGGCAAGAAAGATCAAGGCAGGGATCAGCACCCAGTTCACAAGCACCGGGTCAATGCCTTCGAAGTAGTTCATAAAGTATACTTTTAATGGGCAGTGCTACAAGTTACGAAAGCTCAGCCAGCGGCGGCAACTTCTGGCCTGCAAACTCGCTGCGCGTTTTAGGTAAGGCCTCTGGGTAGTTCAGCTGGATAAAGCTAACGAGTTTTTCCCGTACATGGCAGCGCAGGTCCCAGGCGATGCCGGAGTTGTGGGCGCTCATGAGGGCGCGCAGCTCAAGGGTTCGCTCTTTGGAGTCGGTTACCTGCAGCACCGACACCCGCTTGTCCCACAGGTCGGTTTTAGACAGGATGCGGTCCAGCTCCTTGCGGAGCGGCTCTATCGGAACGGTGTAGTCTGTGTACAGGTACACAGTGGCCAGTAAGTCGGAGCCGGTGCGGGTCCAGTTCTGGAAGGGGTTCTGGATAAAGTAGTTGAGCGGCAGGATGAGGCGGCGGTTGTCCCACAGCTTCAGGACCACATACGTCAGCGTGATTTCCTCCACCCGCCCAAACTCGTTCTCCACCACCAGCACATCGTCCAGGCGGATGGGCTGCGTGAAGGCGATCTGGAGCCCCGCCAGCAGGTTGGCAAGCGACGTCTGCGCGGCAAAGCCTACTACCACGCCTGCCACGCCTGCCGACGTCAGCAGGCCGGTCCCCAGCTTGCGCACCGGGTCAAAGCTCAGCAGGATGAGCGAAACGGCGATAAAGATGATGATAACAACCGTAAGCTTGCGAAGAAACTGCAGCTGCGTAATCAGCCGCCGCTCCCGTATGTTGTCGGCCTTATCAACGGCGTACTTATGGCGCACCAGATCCCGGCCCACGTCCGTGAGTTTAACCAGCACCCAGGCGAAGGCAATAATATCCAGGGTCTCGGTGAGGCGGCGCAGGCCCAGCAGCAGGCTCTCGCTGTAAGGCAGCAGCGGCAGGGCGATAGAGACAAAGAGCAGGGGGATAAAGAGCGTCAGCGGCCCGCTGAGGTGTTGTGTCAGCGATTTGAAGAGGAAGGGGTTCTCGCGGCGGTTGTACAGGTTCAGCCCTTTGAACAGCAGTTTCTTAGCTATGATGCCTAGTATGAGCGCGGCGGCCACAATGGCAAGGCCGGTGAAAACATTATCAAACCGCTCATACAGTTTTACAAGGTACTCCATGGGTGAAAATAGGGTAATCATATGGGGGAAAGTACTCCGTATATCCCGCAAGGGTTTTGCCTGGGGGCGCTCAAGGGCGATTTTTAAGTTAATATATATTTCACTATATTATAAAACGTGAGGCGCGAAGTCTACGTATGTGGAGTAGGTTGATGTGTGTCAGCCTATGAAGTAAAATAAACTCGGCACCAAGATGCAGTTCCTATCTGCGCCCAACACACTTGCTGCACTGGCTGCTGAGAAAACTACCGCAAAGCATGGCAAAACTGATTATTGTTTCTAACAGATTACCTGTAAAACTGCAAGAGAAGGATGAGGAACTGAGCTATAAGCCTAGTGAGGGAGGACTAGCGACTGGTTTAGGTTCAATCTATAAAGAAGGAGACAATCTATGGATTGGCTGGCCGGGCTTGGTGGTAACAGAAGATAAAAAGCAGGAGCAGATCACTACCGACCTGAATCAGGAGAACATGCACCCCGTTTTTCTGACGGAAACAGAGATAAAGGAGTTCTACGAGGGTTTCAGCAATGAAACCCTCTGGCCAACCTTCCACTACTTCAGCCAGTACGCCGTTTACGACCAGCAGCTGTGGGAAACCTATGTTGCGGTGAACCAGAAGTACTGTGATGCCGTGGTGGCGCAGGCCGGGCCGGAAGACACCATCTGGGTGCACGACTACCAACTGCTGTTGCTGCCGAGCATGCTGCGCGAGAAGCTCCCCGACAGCACCATCGGCTTTTTCCAGCACATCCCGTTCCCGAGCTACGAGGTATTCCGCCTCCTGCCCTGGCGCAAAGAGCTGCTGGAGGGCATGCTGGGCTCTGACCTGGTAGGCTTCCACACGTATGACGACATGCGCCACTTCCTGAGTTCGGTTAACCGCCTGGTGGGCTACGGCAGCATGCACGGCTGGATCCATACCCCTAGCCGCTCCCTGCTCGTGGACTCCTTCCCGATGGGGATCGACTATGAGAAGTATTCCGGCACCGCTGCCCTGGAAGAGGTGAAGAAGCGCGAGCGCATTTACCGCAGCAACCTCAACGCCGAGAAAATCATACTTTCCATCGACCGCCTGGACTACTCCAAAGGCATTGCCCAGCGCCTGGAGGCCTTTGAGCTCTTCCTGGAGCGCTACCCGGAGTTTCACCGGAAGGTAACCCTGCTGATGCTGGTGGTGCCGAGCCGCGATGCGGTGGAGAAGTACAAAGAACTCAAAGAAGAGGTGGACGAAATGGTGGGGCGCATCAACGGTAAGTACAGCCACATCAGCTGGAACCCGATCCAGTACTTCTACCGCTCTTACCCGCTCGAGACCCTCTCTGCCTTCTACCGCATGGCCGACGTAGGCCTGGTGACACCGATGCGCGACGGCATGAACCTGGTGTGCAAAGAGTTTGTGGCCAGTAAACTGGACCAGAAAGGCGTGCTCATACTTAGCGAAATGGCCGGTGCCTCCAAGGAGCTTTCCGATGCCATCCTGATCAACCCGAACGACATAAACCAGATGGTGGACTCTATTTACCATGCCCTGGTGATGCCTGAGGAGGAGCAGATGCAGCACATGCGCAACATGCAGGAGTCGCTGCAGCGCTACAACATACACCACTGGGTAAGCATGTTCATGGACCGCCTGTCTTATGTAAAGATCAAGCAGCTGTCGCTGGCAACCTCTTACCTCGACGAGTCTACCTTCCTGGAGATGAGCGATGCCTACGAGTCTGCCAGTTCCCGCCTGTTCTTCCTGGAGTACGACGGAGGTTTGGTGGACTACCGCAACCGGCCGCTGATGGCACGCCCAGACGATGAGCTGATGGCCTTGCTGGAGCGCCTGAGCAGCAGCCCTAAAAACAGGGTGGTGGTGATGAGCAGCCGCGAGAAAGCCACCATGCAGGATTGGCTGGGCCACCTCAACATCGATATAATAGCCGAGCATGGCGTTTGGATAAAACAGCGCGGCACCGGCTGGCAAACAATGCTGAGCCTGATGGACGACTGGAAAAAGGACATCCGCCTGATTCTGGACCTGTACGTGGACCGCACGCCGGGCTCCTTTATAGAGGAGAAAGAGTACTCGCTGGTGTGGCACTACCGCCGCGTGGAAACCGGTTTGGGCGACCTGCGTGCGCGTGAGCTGGTAAGCCACCTGAACTTCCTGGCCTCTAACAGTAACCTGCAGGTGCTAGACGGGCAAATGGCGGTTGAGGTAAAGGCACAGGAAATCAACAAGGGCAAAGCCTCCAGCTACTGGCTCAGCAAGTTCCCGCATAAGTTCGTGATGGCCGTGGGCGATGACTGGGGCGATGAGGACATCTTTAAAGCCATGCCTCGAGAAGCCTATACCGTAAAAGTTGGAAACGCGTCTTCGGTAGCCAAGTACCATGTAGACACCTGCCAGGAAGCCCGCGACATGCTGGACCGCCTGGTGCAGGCGAACACCCAGGAGCAGTCGCCCGGAGCACTGATGACCGGCTGATACGGACAGCTATAGGCTGTTGAAACCCCACCTGCTGCAGCGAGCGGGTGGGGTTTTATTTATTGTAATTAACAGTGCTGAAGGCTTCGCAGGGGTAGGTTTTTATTGAACTATACTTATTCTGTATTGGATGTTAGTTTCTGAAATGAATGATATTTATCACTTATCTGAAATAAAACCCCTATCTCTTTTGTAAGCTCACGTATACATAGTAAAATGGTGATATAAACACAATCTAAACCAAACAAAACAACAAAAACGCTAACATGAGAAAAATTCTATGTCCCACGGACTTCTCTGGTACGTCGGCAAAGGCTGTGGAGTATGCGGTGTATGTGGCACAGCATGCGGGGGCGCACCTGACGTTGATCCACGTGGTGCACCTGCCAATTGTGGACACATCGGAGACGGCGCTGGTGGCAAGCGAACTGCTGGGGGAGCAGACGCGCGATGCCGCTGAGAAGCTGAAGGCGATGGTTATGCACCTGGAACAAAAGTACGGCGCCAACCGCGACGGGGGCTTTACGTGCGACTACCTTTTAAAGGAGGCGCTGCTGACGGATGTAACCGAGCAACTGACGGCGCAGGAGGGGTACGACCTGGTGGTGATGGGCACCACCGGCTGCGACAACACCGTGGAGGAGCTTTTGATCGGGAGTAACACGGAGGCCGTTATCGAAGAGGTGAAGTGCCCGGTACTCTCGATCCCGAGAACTGCCCCGGAGCCAAAGCTGGAGCGCATTGTGTATGCCTCTGACTATAGCCGCGAAGACCGTAACGCCCTGAAGGAGGTGGTCGAGTTGGGGAGCTTCTTCAGCGCTAAGATCGATGTCGTGCATGTGGTGAAAGACGGCCGCGAGGCGGACGGAGAGGACGCTGAAAACTTCTGGAACGAGCTGCGCGAGCTTTTCCCGAACGTGCCGCTTTCTGTGCAGGAGGTATCGAACAAGCACCGCGACGAGGGCCTAAGGCAGTTTTACAAAGAAGTAGGCGGTGATGTGCTTGCCATTGTGCGCAAGGAGAAAGGCTTTCTGCGCAGCCTGTTTACACAAAGCCTGGCGGAGCGCATGACTTACCAGGCGCAGGTACCGCTGCTGGTGCTGCACGGGTACAAGAAGTAATGCGCCAGCATGCAAAAAGGCTCCACATCTGTGGAGCCTTTGCTTGTGTTAATTAGTTAGGGTACGGGCCACATCCTCGTCGAAGATATGGTCTAGTTCCTGGCTGCACTCCTGGCAGTTGTAACGGCCGTACTGCTCAATAGCCTTCGGCAGCAGCAGGTTTCTGAACGATCCTTTACCTTTGCACTGTATCAGGATCGGGCAGTCATGCTTGAGGTGAAAGATATCCGATATGCCATCCTCGCAGATCCAGACGCGCTTGTTCTCCAGTTCACTCGGGATAAAGAAGAACTCCGGGGCGGGCCTTTTTTCTCCTACTACAGCGGTGGCCTGGGCCGCAGCTTCCTCAGTGGCCTCAATGGCTGTTTCTTCCTGTGCTTCCTGTTGCTGGCACGCAAGGCCTGTGCAAAGCGTGAAGGCTATCAGCGCTGAATAAAGAACTTGTACAGGACGTAAGTAAAAACTTCGTTTCATATAAGTATGGCTTTTGGGCAAACCCAAAGGTATAAATTCTGTGAACTACTTGCTGCAGGTTTTGTCGGCACGGCGGCCGTACTCGCGTATGGCGGCAGCTTCTGTGGTTTTAACGATCTCTTCTTTGCAGCGCTTCAGCACATAGCAGTCATCTTTTAAATGGTACACACTGGAGCCGGTGCTGTTGCAAAGGTAGACGGTGTGTTTGGTAGCCCCTGCAGGTATTGGTGCTGTGGCTGTGCTGCTTCCGGTGGTTGTGCCTCCGCTTCTTTTCTCTTTCCGGTAGTCCCAGGGAGCCACAGGGTTTGGGTCCTGCCACAGGCCGCGTTTAAAGCGGCGGGCATCGGCCTCGGCATTGGCCAGGTTCTTATCGTTGGAGTAGGCCTTGTAATGCCAGGCGTAGCCGTTCTTTACCAGTTCCTCGTTCAGGCTGCGTCCGTCCTGAAGTATGACCGTGCCAACCGTGCGGCCGTAGCGGTCGGTGTTATGGGAGATCAGGCGGACACTTTTGCCAAATACCAAGTCTGAGGTGTACTGCTTGGCCTTTTGCCCGTAAGCCTGTGCTTTCTCCGGCGTATCCACACCGTATAGGCGTACCGTTACCTCCTCGCCATTGCGGAGCAACACCACGGTATCGCCGTCCTTTACACCTACTACCTTATCCCCTGCGGTGGCGGCTGGTTTAGTGGGAGAGTCGGCGGTATTTTCCGGGAAATCGGCTTCTGTCGTTTCCTGCTGCCCCTCTGAGGCGGCAGGAGTTGTGTCAGTATGTTCAACTATTGCCTTTCGGCGATCTCTGAACTGCTGCTGCGCATCCTTCTGGTCAGCCTGGCAGGAGAAGAAGGTGAGCAGGGCCAAAGGCAGGTACAGGTATTTTTTCATGAATGGAAGTCGGGAGTATATTTTGTGTGGTTATCGAGGCATCAGTGCAAAGGCACATCAGCCTGGTCCAAAAGTATAGCTATACTTTGCCAAGAGCAACAGCATACAAAAAAGTCCTCGTGCCGGGGCAGAAACTGCCTGTTGCCTCAGCCGGCCCCGGAGCTATGATTTAACGCCAGCAGCCAAAGCGGTCACAGGCATTTCGCGCAAAGATACCGCGCTGCAGCGGGACTACGAATAGGGCACTCCTCGGCTGTCGAAGCCTCACCGCGCTACTGGCGGGGCTTCGACAGCAGCGGGTTTTTCTGCGGACGTATGCCCGCGCCTGCTTTGCCTGCTTGTAAGTGCGGCTACCAGCCTACCACCTCTACCTTGCTTACGCCCCCGGCCTGCCGCTGTACTTTAATCTGCGTGCTGATGCGCTCTTTCAGTGCCTCCACGTGCGAAATGATACCGATCATCTTGCCGCTGGCCTGCAGGTTTTCCAGCGTGGAGATGGCGGCATCCAGTGTTTCGGCGTCCAGTGTGCCGAAGCCCTCATCAATAAAGAGGGAGTTGATCTGTGTGCGTCGGCCGGCGAGGTCGGAGAGCCCCAGCGCCAGGGCCAGGCTCACCAGAAAGCTCTCGCCACCGGACAGTGTGTTCATAGGCCGCACAGCCTCTGCCTGGTAAGTATCCACAATCAGCAGTTCCAGTTCATCCGCAGAAGATTTTAGGATGCGGTACCTATCGTTTAGCTTTTGCAGGTGGCGGTTTGCCAGTTCCACCAGCCTTGCCAGCGTGAGCCCCTGGGCAAAGCGGCTGAACTTGTTGCCGTCGGCCGAGCCGATCAGGTCCGCCAGCTGAGACCAGCGGTGGTGTACCTGCTGCTGTGTTTTAAGCTGCTCGGCCAGCTCCCTGTTTTTCTCCCGCTGGGCTGTGTCCTGCTCCAGTAGCTGCTGGTGGCGGGCCCGTTGCGAGATAAGCGCCCGCTGCTGTTCGGTTTTCTGCTGCTGCTGTAGCGATAGTGTCTCAAGTTGATCCTGCGTCAGGTTTAGGGCCGTTGTCTGGGCCAGTTCCTGCTTTACATCGCTGAGAGACTTCCGCAGTTCCGTCAGGTGCTTCTCGGTTTGTGCTTTCAGGTTGGCGAGGCGGTCAGCCTCATCGCGCTCCAGCAGCATCAGGCTTAAAGCCTCAATCGTTTCAATGCCCTTTTGCTGCAGCACGCGCAGCAGGCCATCGCGCAGCTCGTCCAGAACAGACTTGTTCTGCTGGTGTTTGCTTTGGCACTCCGTCTGGCGGGTGCGGGTTTCCTGCAGCTCCTGCTGCTTTTGCAGCTGCCTGGCACGCGCTTCTTCTGCGCGTGCGGCACGTGCCTTTAACTCCTGCTGGGCCAGTTGGCGCTCCTGTTCTGTCTCTTTTTCACCGAAGAGGGCGTGGCGCTCTGCCTTGAGCCGGTTAAGTTGCTCATGCTCCTCCTTCAGTGTAAGCTGCCGCTCCTGCAGCTCCTTTGATTTTTCCTGCACGCGCTCGCTCAGGTGCTTTACCTGCTCCCGTAAGGCTGCGTACTGCTCGCGCATGCCCTCCAGTGCCTGTTGCTTTGTAACATAGTCCTGTGCCAGTTGCTCCAGCTTTTGTTGCAGCGCCTGCCGCTCCTCTGGCTGGTAGGATAGCCCAAAGGTAGCAGCAAAGGATGCAGCGGTTTCGGCATGCCCCTGCTGTTGCTGTTGCTCATCGGCAAGTACAGCCAATAGCTTCTGCAGCTGTGTGTGCACAAGCTTATCTGACTGCTCCAACTGGTTATACTTCACCTGGGCCTGTACCTGAACCTCCCGGAGTTGCTGTAACTGCTGGTTTATACTTTCCAGCTCGCGGCTTAGCGCCCGCGCCTGTGCCAGTTGCTTCTGCAGCACTGTTGCCGTCTCCTGCTGCGAGGCAAGAAGGGCTGCCAGTTTCTCGGTTTCTGTAATGGCTATACGTTGCGGAAGCGCTGCAGCTAACCCTGTGTAGGTCTGGTTGAGGCGGTTTAGCTCGGCTTCAACCTCTGCTTTGGAGGCATTCGCCAACTGCTGCTTTTGCGCAAGGGTGCTTACCGCTAGCTGTAGCTGGTTAGACTGCTGCTCCAGCTCCTTCACCAGTGCCTGCTGCCTGTCGCGTTTCTGTACCTCCTCGGGTAGGTCAAGCGTGTAGCCTTCTGCTGTAAAGGGGTGCTCTGTGGAGCCGCACAGGGGGCAGGGAGCGCCGTCGTGCAGGGTGTGGCGCGCCTCCTCGTACTGTTGCATCTGCTGCTGTAGCTGCACGACTTTCTCAAGTGCCTCCAGGTGGGCGGCCGCCTGTTTGTGGCTGGCCTGCGTGTTCTGTAGCTTGTTTGTTGCCTCCTCTGCCTGTTGTGCGTGCTGCGTCAGCTGCTGGGTTAAGTGCTGCAGCTTTTGCTGGTGCCCAGCATGCTGACGGGCCAGCTCCTGCAGGCGCTCATACGTTGCCACTACGGCTGGTTGCGCCTGCGCCGCTTCCTCCAGCTCCTCCATACTTTTATCTGTAAGTATGGCTTTGAGCTGATTGAGCCGGGCGTCTTTTTGGGTTTGGAGCTGTTGCTGCTGTGCCTGCTGTTCCTGCTGGCTTTGCTGCAGTGCTGCCAGCTGCCTGGCCTCCTGCTGGCGCTGCTGCTGTAGCTCCTGCTGCTCCTGCTGGTTGCGCCTGATGCGCTGCTCCACTTCCTGCAGGTCGCGGAGGGTGGCCTTAAAATCCGGCAGGTGTTCTTTCAGGTCCTGCAGGTGCGCGTTTTGCGCCAGCCAGCCTTTGATGCCGGTTGCCTCCTGCGTGAGCTTGTCTAGTTCCTGCTGCTTTGTTTGCAACTGGTGCCGGTCCTGCTTTAGCTGCTCTTCAAAAGAGAGGTAAGCCGTTTTGTTTTTGGCGTAGGCATCGCGAATGCTGTGCAGCTGGTGGTCCAGCTTGCTGACTTGTGCGAGCAGCGGCTCCAGCTTCTGAAGCGTAGCTTCCTGCTGCTGGTGCGCCCTGCTGGCTTCTGTGGCAACTTTTCCGGCGGCCTCCAGCTCCGTTTCTAACACCGGCACCCGCTTCTGCAGTGTTTGCAGCTGCTCCTGCACCTCCGCCACCCTGCCGCGGGCGTTACGGATTTCGGCCAGCTCGCCCACGAACTGATGCGCCTGCTCGTGCTGCTGAAGCTTCTGGAACTCCGGCTTCAGGCTTTCCAGCTTCTGCTCCTGCACCTGCAGGGCGGCCTGGTGCTGCTGTTGCTTGGCTTGTAGCTGCGCTACTGTCTGTAGCCACTGTGTCTTTTCCTGCAGTTGCCTGATCTCGCCTTCAAGTACAGCTTCCTGTGCGGCCAGCTCTTGTATACTTGCTTCGTAAGCCTGCCGCTGCTCCTCAGGCAGGAGCTGGGTGTCCTGCAGTTTTCGCTCCAGCTCTTCCCGCTTCTGCCGTTCCGCCTTGGCCTTTTCGTAGGCAAACTTCGAAATGTCGGAGTAGATGCCGGTATCGGTGATCTTCTCCAGCAGGTTGCTGCGCTCGTTTGGGTTTGCCTTCAGGAAACGGGCAAAGTCACCCTGTGAGAGCATCACCGAGCGCAAAAACTGGTTATAATCCAGGCCGCACAGCTCCGCAACCTTGCCCGGAACCTCGCTCGGCTTTAGGTCATACAGTGCGTCCTCCTCAAAGCTGTACAGCTCCATGTGCACCGGCTGGATGTTGCCCTCCGCTTTGCCCCGGCTGCGGCGGATGTGCCACTTGGAGCGGTAGTGTTTGCCTGCGGCCTCAAACGCTACTTCTGAGTAGCTTTCGGCTGTGTGGCGCGTCATCAGCTCCAGCGGCTTATCGGTGCTGTGGCGGTGCACCAGCCCATACAAACCCACTGTAATCGCATCCAGGATAGTGGTCTTGCCTGCACCCGTAGGGCCGGTTATGGCAAACAGGCCCGCCTCTGCCAGCGGGCTCTGGTCAAATCGGATCTCATGCTCGCCCTTCAGCGAGTTCAGGTTTTGGAAGCGGACGGAGAGGATTTTCATGATGTGTTATGATGCGGTTTCGATGCTACTTTGCGCGGTGGGTACACTTGCATGTAGCCGCTTCAGTTTAATGTCTCTTTCTAAGCTATCAAAGCTGTTGTGGCTTAGCAAGCCAGACTGAAACCTGTACAGCTTAAAGTCTGAGGTGATGAGTTTCAAAGAGGTTTCCTGCCTAAGGGAAGTCTGTACCTCAGCAGAAAGGATGTCCTGTAGTTGAAACTTCTTTCTGTTCCATGGCAAGAATAAGCTTTTAACCACCAAAAAGTTATCCGACAGCAAAAAGTAATGGCTTTGAAAGGCGGCCAGTAGGTATAAAAAGCCGCATATGCCCAAGGCCAGGAGCTGTACTGGCAAAGGTAAGCTTATCAGGAACAGGGGCAAGAGGCAAACCAGCATGGCCGTAGTGTACAGGTAAAATATAAAGGAGCCGAAGGGGGAGCCTGTGTACTTGGTATAGTTGTCTGACATATACGCCGAAGCCGGAGTAGTTTTCGTTGCTGTGGCAAGGGTAAACTGGTGCAGCTCCTGTCGCAGGTACTTTTCCAGGTTGCTCAGGTTCTTCCTGAGCAGGTGGCCGTTCTGGTAGTGCTCTACAAACAGGTCGAATCTGCGGCCGTCGTGCAACAGCATGGTGCTAACCTCCGGCTGACGGTTCATGGTCCGTTTGTAGGCATTTTCGGAGTTGCCGAAGATCGTGATGGCAGCAATGGCGTCTACCTTAAAAACGTCTTTCCCAATTCTCACCTGCTCTGGGGTAATAACCACTTTGGGGGTAGATTTGGCGTAGAAACGGATAAAGAAATAGCAGGCGTAAAGCAACAAACAGATAGTCAGGAGAGACACCAGCAGGGGGGCATCCACGCCCTGCTGGTACTCTAGGCACTGCACCTGTGTATAGCTAAACATGCCTACAGCACAAAAGGCTATAAGCAGCACCATACTTATAAAGAAGAGCAGGGGATAGCTAAACTGACTTCTAAATTCTGTTCTCATAGGTTTCTCGTTACGAACTAACGTGGCGGATAGGGGAGAGCTAAAGTCGTGGAGGCTAGCTCTCTTCGCTTTGCCCCATCAGCTCCAGCAGCTCCGAAAAAGTGGCTACCAGCTCTGTGTGGTCTGAGTCGGGAAAGGCGCTTTCGCAGCGTTTCAGGAACACGTCTTTTTCCTGCAGCGTGTGCAGGTCGACCTCTTCCTGTACCTGCTGCTCCAACGCCTGGGCAGCCTTGCGGATGATGGGTGGCCGGTGGATCAGTAGCTGCAGCTCGTCCTTCTTCAGGCTTAGCACCTCTTCCAGTTGCTGGTTCAGGTCGGGGAGGGGCGCATCAAGCTCCAATTGCAGCTCAGCCCAGGCGGTTAAAGTATAGGCGCTGTTATCGTAAACGGTAAGTTGCTGCTTTACCTTCTCCAGCGAACCCTTGAAGCGGATCAGCTTACGGCAGCAGGGAATCTCCAGCTCGCGCAGGTCCTGAAGCTTGCCGTCTGCGAAGTCAAGTATAAATATGACCTTGGTGTCGGTTACCTCACTGAAGCTAAGCGAAATAGGGGAGCCTGAGTAGCGGATGTGGTGGGTTTTGTTCACCTGCTGGGGGCGGTGCAGGTGGCCGAGCGCCACATAGTCAAACTCCTTCGGAAACTGGTCTGCCCCAATCTGGCCGAGGTTGCCTACGTGTATCTCCTTTTCGCTTTCAGAGGCAGCGCCGCCGGCGGCAAACAGGTGGCCCATTGCCACAACAGGTACGCGCTGGTCCTTATACTTTTGAACGTGCGGCACAAAGGCCTCGTAGTGCGCGGCTATCCCTTGCTTAATGCGCTGCTCCCGCTCCTCAAACGTTTCGCCTGCCACCGACAGCCGCACATCCCTGTCCCGCAGGAAGGGCACGGCGCACACCGCTAGCTGCAGCTCGCCATTCTCGCCACGCAGCTCGATGAGCTCATCCAGCGGGTCGTGGGAGGCGCCCCCTACCACATAGATGTTAAAGCACTCGAGCAGCTCTTTGGGCGCGTTGAGTGTGGAGATGGAGTCGTGGTTGCCGCCCGTAATGATGATGTGGCGGCAGCAGGTGGCACAGACGCGGCGGAGAAAGTCATAGTACAGTTTGAGTGCCGTGTTGGAAGGAGCGCCGTTGTCAAAAACATCGCCGGACATGAGCAACACCTCCACCTGCTCCTGCTCAATGGTCTGCAGTAGCCAGTTCAGGAAGTGCTGGTGTTCTTCGGTACGTTCGAGGTTTACGAGGCGCTGGCCCAAATGCCAGTCTGAGGTGTGTAGTACGCGCATAGTTCTTCTTCTCCAAATCCCGATTAAAGATACATCATGATATAGGGATATTGCAAGAAATTTAGGATTATTTCATCCCGCAGGCGAGAAGCTCATGCTTCTCGCCTGGCACGTATCCTTGTTAGGAGCGCTAGCTGCCTGTATAGCTTTACTGCTGGTCTGCCTCCGTTGTAGTGGGCAAGCCGGACTCCTTTAGCGTCTGAAAGCCGCCGATATTATAGATGTGCTTGAACCCCGCTTCCTTTAGCAGCTCTGCGGCCTTGCTGCTCCGGTTACCGGTGGCGCAGTAGAGGTAGTACACCTTGTCCTTGTCCCAGCGCTGCAGGTCGCCGGCAAAGTCACCGCCCCGGTAGTCTGAGTTCACAGCACCATCCAGGTGGCCCGTGGCATACTCTTCGGGTGTGCGCACATCAATCAGAACTGCTCTGGAGTTCATTTTCTGCTCCTTAAACTCGTCCGGCGTCAGGTTTTTAACCTCAGCAGGGCCTTGTTGCTGCGCGGTGGCGCATCCGAAAAGCATGATTCCTGCGGCTATACTTAATGCTATCTTTTTCATGGCGGTGTTGCTCCTGGTAAAGGTGAATAACCACGGAAGGTACAAAAAATTTGGGTATTTACTTTTGCTTCGCGCTTACAGAGGCGTTTATGCAGGCCCATAGGGCTGCCTCTAAAACAGCTTGCAGCCATTGATGCACCCGATAATGTCTGTAATAGTGTTGTCTGTCAGAAAATAGTATACGTTTTTGCCTTCCCGCTGTGTGTATACAATGCCTTTATCGCGCATGTTGGTGAGGTGGTGCGAGAGCAGCGACTGCTCTACCTGCAGCACCTCCTGTAGCTGGCTCACCGTAAGGCGCTCCCGCTGGTCCAGCAGGTCGATGATGCTGATGCGTACCGGGTGAGCCACACACTTGAGCACATAGGCCGCTCTATCCAACTTCTTCTGATCAACCCGTACTTTCAACGTACTCATTGTGATGGAATATTAAGCTGCAAAGATATATGAACATGTATTCATGTATTAGTAATAAGTACAATTTGCCGCCCTTAATAGTTCCTGCTGCCCGGCTCTTCGGAAGGGGGCATGGTAAAGGAGCTCTGGCAGGGGAGGCAGGTTTGTAGAGGTGATGCGCAGCAGGCGGAGCTATAAACAGGCTTAAACAAAAACAGAAGTGCCGGCATAGCCGGCACTTCTGTTCCCAATATACTACACGTTACAATTTTACTTCTTAGTTGGTATGTATGGTGCCTGTGGCGTGCTGTGTTATATCTACGCCTAAACCCTGCGCTACGCCAAGGCCAAGGCTGATGTCGGCACGGAAGAAGTGGCACAGCTGGCGGTTAATGATCAGGTCTCGTTTCTCACCGGAGATGCCCTGCATCGCACCTACAATATTGCTGATGGTGTTTTGCTTTTCCTCTGGCGTCATTAACCTGAACAGGTCACCGGGCTGGGTATAGTGGTCATTCTCGCCTTCGCTGTTGCGGTCGTACCAGTCTGCCACCACATTTTGGCCCAGGTTCTCGGCCGGCTGCTTATACTTCTCGTCAGCGTAGATGTTATCGAAGCTGTTCGGGTAGTAGTTTGGTTTGCTGCCGCCGTTTCCGTCCACGCGCATGCCGCCGTCGCGCTGGTAGTTGTTTGTGGCAAACGGGCACCTGTTAACAGGGATTTGCTCGTAGTTGGCCCCTAAACGGTAACGCTGCGCATCCGGGTAGCCCAGAATTCGTCCTTGTAGCATTCTGTCCGGTGAGAACGAGATGCCATCCACGATATGTGCAGGGGCAAAGGCAACCTGTTCCACGTGTGCAAAGTAGTTGTCCGGGTTTTCATTCAGCTCCAGTACCCCCACATCCAGCAGCGGAAAGTCTTTTTGCGACCACACCTTTGTTACGTCAAATGGGTTCCACTTGTAGGTAGCGGCCTCCGCTTCCGTCATGATCTGCACTTTTACCGCCCAACGAGGGAAGTCACCCTTGTCGATAGACTCCACCAGGTCGCGCTGCGCCTGGTCAGGGTCCAGCCCTTTCATGCGCGTCGCTTCTTCGTCAGTAAAGTTCTTGATGCCCTGCAGCGTCTTGAAGTGGAACTTTACGTAATGGCGCTCATTCTCTGCGTTGATGAACGAGAACGTGTGGCTACCGAACCCGTGCATGTGGCGGTACGAAATCGGGGTGCCGCGGTCACTCATCAGGATAAGCACCTGGTGAAGGCTTTCCGGGTTAAGGCTCCAGAAGTCCCACATCATGGTAGCGCTCTTACAGTTGGTGTAAGGGTCGCGCTTTTGGGTATGGATAAAGTCCGGGAACTTCTTTGGGTCTTTTATGAAGAACACCGGCGTATTGTTGCCTACCAGGTCCCAGTTTCCGTCCTCTGTATAGAACTTAAGGGCGAAGCCGCGCGGGTCACGCTCGCTGTCTGCACTGCCTTTTTCGCCACCAACTGTAGAAAAGCGAAGGAACACACGTGTCTCTTTCCCTACTTCGCTGAACACCTTTGCGCGGGTGTAGCGGGTAATGTCGTGGGTAACGGTAAACGTGCCATACGCCCCGGAGCCTTTGGCATGCACTACACGTTCAGGTATGCGCTCACGGTTAAAGTGAGCCAGCTTTTCGTGTAGTATAAAGTCCTGCAGCAATATAGGGCCACGCGGGCCGGCTGTCTGGCTGTCCTCGTGCTCGTAATATGGTGTTCCGGAAGCTGTGGTAAGTCGGGTGTTCTTTTCTTGATCGCTCATGGTCAGGTTAGTTTTGCTTTTAATGATGCCTCAAAAGTACCGAGGCGGTGGTTATAAATCAAATCAATTGATTTTATGAATTCATAGTTTTATACTATGATGTGAAAATATGCTAGGTGTTGATAGAAGTTGCGGACAGGATGTACGTGAAGTTTACCAGTGTTCTTGTGGATTCTGTTTAGGCCGATGTGCAGTTAGCCTCGAAAGGAGAGAGGTCTGTATTTATACCTATTTTATAGACTAAAGGTGAATTTCCATTTTATAGTTGAACTATAAGGTGATTGGTGCGGTTCGGACCTTATTCTGCAACATATGTTATAGGTTAGTTTATAGAGACTTACACATCAACCCAGTTCAATGAAAACAACATCTACTTTCATTCACCTTACTCTAACGCTGTGCAGTATGCTCCTGATGGCAGGGGCTGCGGAAGCGCAGGTGAGCATGGAGCCCCGTCAAAACCTTTATTCCCAGAATTTTGAAGCGCTGCCTGCCGCCGGCACCAGTTTCTGGAAGAGCGGCAGTTACTATCTGCCAGGCTGGGCAGTATTCCGTACCAAAGCCGACTCTACCTTTACGGCAAACACTGGCCAGGCCAACACCGGGGGCCTTTACAGTTACGGTGCGACCAACTCCCCTGACAGGGCCTTAGGTTCCATCGCTTCTTCTCCGGCAGGCCAGTTCACGTACAACCTGCTTCTTCAGAACAACACAGGGAGCACAATCAAGTCTGTGGAGGTGGGGTACACAGGCGAGCAGTGGCGCATTTCGAATATTACAGCTGGCCAGCACGTGCTTTCCTTCTGGTACGCCGTCAGCAGCGACGTGTCTGGCTTTAATACTTCTCCCTCTTCTGATAAAGGATGGACAGAGGTACCGGAGCTGAAGTTCTATGGGCCGAAGTATCAATTATCCGGTGGCCCCATCAATGGGAATGCGGCGGAGAACCGGCGTATGCTGGAGGCCTTCCTGCAGGTGGAGGTGCCGGCCGGGCACTTTCTGATGCTTCGCTGGAAGGATGCGGACGAAGTGGAGGCTGACCACGGGCTTGCCGTAGATGACGTGACGGTGCTGTGGCATGAAGAAAGTGTGGAAAGCCCTGTTCCGTTGCCTGTGGAGCTGGCGAGTTTCAAAGCCAGAGCAAAAGGAAACCAGGTGGAGCTGCAGTGGCTAACCGCCAGCGAAGACCGCAACAGTCATTTTATTGTGGAGCGCAGCCCCGACGGGAAGTCTTTCGAAGGTGTTGGGCAACTCACGGGCCAGGGTACAACCATGCAGGTAACCAGCTATACTTTCCTGGACGAGGTGCCCTTGCCCGGTACTTCATACTACAGGCTAAAGCAGGTAGACGAAGATGAGAGCTATACTTACTCCGCTGTGGTTTCCGTGTTGCGGGCGGTGGCGCAGGGGCTAAAAGTATTCCCGACCATAACGGCAGGAGACCTGGTGGTTTCCGCTGACGCAAGGCTTCGGCAGGCGCTGGTGATTGATGTGATGGGGAAACAGCTGTATGCGCAGCAGCTACAGAGTAATTTGCCTCAGCACAGCCTCAACGTCAGTAGCCTGAGCAGCGGCACCTATGTACTGGTCCTGCTGGACGAGCAGGGAAAACGCTATACGAGCCGCTTTAGAAAACGGTAGCGTAGCGGCAGTAGAACCTACGTGGCCCCGCTTTGTGTATACGGAGCGGGGGCACGTAGGGCCTTAACAGGAATAACTTGAGAAATGAGCTCTGCTGCTTCACCGGCAGGCACAAAAAAGGCTCTGCTGTTGATAGCAGAGCCTTTTTTGCTTTTTGATATTTCTTCTGAATTAAACAGAGAAGCTGTCGCCGCAGCCGCAGGTGCGGGAGGCATTGGGGTTGTTAAAGAAGAAGCCCTTTCCGTTCAGGCCATCAGAGAAATCCAGTTCTGTGCCTGCCAGGTACAGGAAGCTCTTCATGTCTACGACCACCTTTACGCCTTTGTCCTCAAACTCCTGGTCCATCGGTTTTACCTCGTCGTCAAAGTCGAGGTTGTAGGAAAGACCGGAGCAGCCACCACCCGCAACAGATGCACGCAAGCGGTATGAGTCATCGAGCTGGGCATCCTGCTTCAGCTTTATTACCTTCTCTTTTGCTTTGTCTGAAACTGTGATCATAATCGTTTATTTTAGGAGACAGGATTCATTACAACACTGAAAACAGTTATAGTGTTCATGTCTCGGCCATAGTATAATTTATCCAGCGCCTCATACATGCTACGTGCCCGGAAGTAAGAGGTGTTCAGCTCCTTATCGTTTCTGGACATCCACTGTACCGTGTAGGAGCTTTCCATGTCGCGGTAGCTCTTCACGTATTCCAGCATTTTGCGCAGCACATCCACGCGGTCGTAGCCTACTTCGGAGTGAAACAGGAAGGACTGCTGGTGGCGTGGGTTCACTGTAATCAGGTCGAGGCGCAGCTTGTTGTCAAGCTGCCTGAATTCAAAAAGCAGACTGGTCCCACTTATACCTAAGTGGTGCTCAATCTGCTTTTGAATACGTGCACTCTCTACGTGCACATCCGTATTTGACTCCATAGAGTCTGGGTTTCTTAGTGGTGAGACTTAGGCATCTCCAGCTCTGGGAGGCCGTTCTTTACTCTGTAGTCGTTGATGGCTGTTTTAATAGCATCTTCGGCAAGTACAGAGCAGTGGATTTTAACCGGCGGCAGGGCCAGCTCTTCCACAATCGCCATGTTGTCGATGGCAAGCGCCTCGTCTACCGTTTTTCCCTTCAGCCACTCTGTCGCCAGAGAAGAAGAGGCAATGGCAGAACCACAACCGAAAGTTTTGAACTTGGCGTCAGTGATAACCTGGTTTTCGTCTACTTCAATTTGCAGGCGCATTACGTCGCCGCACTCAGGGGCACCAACAAGGCCGGTACCAACATTGTTTTTTGCTTTATCTAGTGTACCCACGTTACGCGGGTTAGTGTAATGGTCGATTACTTTATCTGAATAAGCCATGGCTATATAGAATTACGAATGATGAATTATTAATTATGAATTGAATTAGGAGTTATAAATCATGATGTTTCAGTTCAGAAGCCATTCATAATTCATAATTCCTAATTCATCATTAAGTCTTAGTGTTCTGCCCACTCAATAGAGTTAAGGTCGATGCCTTCCTTGAACATTTCCCACAGCGGAGAAAGGTCGCGAAGTTTGGCCACAGCCTCTTTCACGTGGCCGATAGCGAAGTCAATCTCCTCGTCCGTCGTGAAGCGGCTCAGGCCGAAACGCAGGGAGGAGTGTGCCAGGTCATCGCTTAGGCCCAGGGCCTTCAGTACATAAGACGGCTCCAGGGAAGCCGACGTACAGGCAGAGCCAGACGATACCGCCAGGTCTTTCACGCCCATCATCAGACCTTCGCCTTCTACATACTTAAAGGAGATGTTAGAAACGTGTGGCAGGCGGTGCTCCGTAGATCCGTTGATGTATGACTCCTCAATTGTTGTCAGTTCACGCTCCAGTCTGTCGCGCATGGCGGCGATACGCTTGGTATCAGACTCCATGTCTTGTTTCGCAATCTCGGCCGCTTTGCCTAAGCCAACAATACCCGGTACGTTCAGTGTGCCCGAACGCATGCCGCGCTCGTGTCCGCCGCCGTCCATCTGGGCCGTTACCTTTACACGTGGGTTCTTGCGGCGCACGTACAGGGCTCCAACACCTTTCGGGCCGTACATTTTGTGGGCAGAGAAAGCCATCAGGTCGATGCCGTCTGCTTCAACGTCCACAGGAATCTTGCCTACTGCCTGCGTTGCATCCGTAAAGAACAGGATACCGTGCTTTTTAGCGATCGCAGAGATTTCACGAACCGGTTGGATAACGCCGATCTCGTTGTTGGCAAACATAATAGAGATGAGGATGGTCTTATCCGTGATAGCCTCTTCCAGCTCTTTCAGGTCAATAAGACCTTTGTCGTTTACCTGCAGGTAGGTTACCTTGCCGCCGATCTTTTCGATGTGCTTGCAGGTATCCAGTACAGCTTTGTGCTCGGTTGTAGCCGTGATAATGTGGTTACCTTTGGAAGCATACATCTCGAACACACCTTTGATAGCCAGGTTGTCGGATTCTGTAGCGCCTGAGGTGAAAATGATTTCCTTTGGAGAACAATTGATCAGCGATGCGATCTGGTCGCGGGCATAATCAACGGCCTCTTCGGCCTGCCAGCCAAAAGCGTGGTTACGGGAGGCAGCGTTACCGAACATGTTTGTCATGTAAGGCATCATGGCCTCCAACACACGTGGGTCAAGTGGCGTAGTAGCGTTGTTATCCAGGTATATCGGTAATGTTAGCATATAACTTTAGTTTCTGTATTTTATCCTGTTCACTAAACAGTTTGAAGAAATTATTAGTTTTGAATCCGATGCAAAAATAGCAAAAAAAGCTTACTTAGACTAATTACAAATTTGAAATGAAAAACGTAGAACATATTGGGATTGCTGTGAAGAACTTCAGCGAAGCAAACGCGCTTTACCATAAACTACTGGGCGTGGAGCCCTACAAAACAGAGCATGTGGCCTCAGAGGGGGTGAACACTTCTTTTTTTAAAGTAGGGGGGACGAAGATTGAGCTGCTGGAGGGGGTAAACCCTGAGAGCGCCATCAGCAAGTTTATTGAGAAGCGCGGCGAGGGCATTCATCATATTGCCTTTGAGGTAGAAGACATACTGGCCGAGATGGAGCGCCTGAAAGGGGAGGGCTTTACGCTGCTGAACGAGCAGCCCAAGAAGGGCGCAGACAACAAGCTTGTTTGCTTTGTGCACCCCAAGAGCGCGAACGGTGTGCTGATTGAGCTAACCCAGGAAATACGCTAGCTGCCGCCAAAAGCGGGCGTTGCACCGCGCGGCGCTTTGTGCCACTGATGGCCAGCGGCTTGCAACCAACAGAGAAGCAGTTTAACAACAAGAAATATGAGCCAGTTAGTAAAGGAAATACAGGCAGCTGAAGAGGAACTGCTGCTCGGAAACGTTATCCTGTATCCCACAGATACAGTTTGGGGCATCGGCTGTGATGCGGAGAACATGCAGGCCGTTCGTAAGATCTTTAAGATAAAGGAGCGGGAGGAGTCGAAAGCCATGATTTTGCTGGTAGCCGACCAGGAGATGCTGCAGCGCTACGTGCAGCAGCTGCCAGAGGGCTTTGGCCAGCTGCTGGAGCGGCAGGAAAGGCCCACCACCTATGTTTTCCCGAACCCACAGAACCTGCCTCAAGAGGTGCTGGCGGAGGACGGCACCGTAGCCATTCGCCTAACCAACGATGAGTTCTGCCATCGCCTTATCCGGCAGGTTAACAGGCCCATTGTTTCCACCTCTGCCAACGTTAGCGGGCAAGCGTCGCCGAAAACCTTCTCGGACGTAAGCGATACGATAAAAAAGCGGGTAGACTTTGTGGTAAACTGGCGCCAGGACGATGACATGGCCACCACGCCGTCGCGTATTGTGCGCATCAGGCCGGACGGAAGCCAGGAGGTCCTGCGCGACTAAGCCCGGCCAACGGGCGCTGCCTGCGCTGTACCAGCTGTGACAGGGGGCGGCGGCAGAAAAAGAAAGTATAACACAGTTAACCTCTAACCGCTTTCGTTATTGAGCTGGTTATACTTATTTTTGCACCTCAGGCCGCGCTACTGTGGCCTGAGGTTTTATTTTTTGATGATGGACAACGTGACTTTACCCGAACACCCGATATTTAATGTTGTAGCCGAGGCAGCTGCTGAGCTAGGCGTGGATGCCTACGTCATTGGCGGCTTTGTGCGAGACCTAGTGCTGAAGCGGCCTTCGAAGGACATTGATGTGGTGTGTGTGGGCGACGGTATTGCGTTGGCGTCGCAGGTGGCCCTGAAGCTGCCGCACCGGCCAAAGGTGTCCATCTTCAAAAATTTCGGCACCGCCATGCTGCGGGCAGGCGAGTGGGAGGTAGAGTTTGTGGGGGCCCGCAAGGAGTCGTACCGGGAACACTCGCGCAAGCCGGAAGTAGAGCAGGGCACGCTGGACGATGACCTGCACCGGCGCGACTTTACCATCAACGCCCTGGGCATTAGCCTCAATAAAGAGAACTACGGCACACTGATAGATGCCTTTGACGGTGTGAAGGACATGCGCCGCCAGATTATCCGCACTCCCCTGGAGCCGGGTATCACCTTTTCCGATGATCCGCTGCGCATGATGCGCGCCATCCGCTTCGCCTCCCAACTAGGGTTCGATATTGACCCGGACACGTTTGATGCCATCATCGACAACAAGGAGCGCATCAAGATCGTGTCGCAGGAGCGGATCACTGACGAGCTGAACAAGATTATTCTTTCGCCCACCCCGAGCTACGGCTTCAAACTTCTGTTTGCCTCCGGGCTGCTGCACCTGATCTTCCCGAAAATGGTGGAGCTGCAGGGCGTGGAGACGATCAACGGCAACTCGCATAAGGATAACTTCTACCACACGCTGCAGGTGCTCGACAATGTGGCGCAGGTATCGGATGACCTGTGGCTGCGCTGGGCGGCCATTATGCACGACATTGCCAAACCCGACACCAAGCGCTTCTCCCCTAAAGTAGGCTGGACTTTCCACGGGCACGAAGACCGCGGCGCCCGTATGGTGCCCAAGCTGTTCCGCGACCTGAAGCTGCCCCTGAACGAGCACATGAAGTTCGTGCAGAAACTCGTGCGCCTGCACTTGCGGCCCATTGCGCTGGTAAAAGAGACAGTAACGGACTCTGCCATCAGAAGGCTGCTGTTTGAGGCCGGGGACGACATTGATGCCCTTATGAAGCTCTGCCGCGCCGACATCACCTCCAAAAACGACAACAAGGTAAAACGCTACTTGCAAAACTTCGACAAGGTGGAGAAGCGCCTGGTGGAGGTGGAGGAGAGCGACAAACTGCGCAACTTCCAGCCTGTGATCACGGGCGAGGTGATTATGGAAACTTTCGGGCTGAAGCCTTCTAAAACGGTGGGTGACCTGAAAGAAGTACTGACGGAGGCGATACTTGAGGGCAAGGTGAAGAATGAGTATGACGAAGCCTTCACCTTCCTCTTGGCCAGAGGAGAGGAGATGGGGCTTCGCCAAGGTCACTCATCAAACAACAACGAATAAACAAAAACTGCTACAAGTACTTAGCTAGCGGCGCACTGTTATGCCGTACTAAGTGCGTTTAAACTAGGCCGGCTGCGCTATACTTACTTGCGGTACTTTACGCTGCCAGGGGCAGCGGTATCTGTGGTAGTGTAGGGTGGGATGCCGCGGTGTACGGTGCGCCTTGTCTGGCAGCTGCCTTGTACTTACTTTGCTCCCTTTCTTTGTGCTAACGCATAGATGTTATCAGCGATATCATGGAGGTTCTCATGCTCCTGATTCGTTAGCAGGACAACTACAAGCCCATCCTTCTTGTAATGACGTACCAAGGACTCGTAATTTTTAGAGTTGCCGTGGTGCAAATGTAGTTTGATGTCACCGTCCTCCCAGTCGCACCGTCCCAGAGGCGCCTGAATGTTATCGCCTTCCATGGCTTCCTCGGAGAGTTGCCTCATCGACTCTTTTGTGATGATCTTGTAGTCGTCGAGCCTGCTAAACCAAGTATACATGCCTCTGGCCGAGGAACAAACGGTCATCAACTCCACCTGGTAGTCATCCACTTTGAAGTCCTCATCAAATGGAATCGCCATTAACTCTGTGTTTTTGTAGGGATACTCCTCCTTGATCACGATCCCGTCAAGTTCAAAAGGAAGGAGTATGTTCTGCTCCACATAAGCTTTGAAAGGCATTCCCGACAGGCTTTCTACAATACTCTGTAACAACAGAGGGTTGTAGTTGGAGTACAGATAGTCGGTTCCGGGCTCAAACTCTAGCTCCTCTAGCTTTGACAGATCCTGTAAAATCTCTGTTTGCCTGGCTACTCCCTTTTCAAAACGGGCCTCCCAGTCCACGTGGGGCAGCCCGCTGGAGTACTGCAGCAGGTTTCTGACGCTGATTTTATCTGCCCACCAAGGGAGGTGAGGCAAGAAGTGAGACAGGCTGTCTTCGAGCGAAAGAAGCCCTCTTTCGTTGAGCTGCATAATCGCGACGCCTGGAAACTCCTTTTGGATAGAGCCTAAAGCAAAGCGGTGCGCGGGCGTTAGCAGGTGCTTTCTTCCGCCATCTGCATAGCCAAAAGAGCTCTCGTAAAGCACCGTGTCGTTCTGCATGACCAAAACGTTCCCGTTCAGCTTTCCGCCTTCGTGTAGCTCTGTCAGGTAAGCGCCAATATCCTGTGGCTGACTACAGCCCAGCAAGAGGGTGGCCAATAGAATTAAGGTAGTTACCATTTTCATAGTTTTATGTGGTTTCAGGCCTACACCTTTTCGGAGCAGAACTGCAGCTTTAACACTGCCAGCTTGGCTGCCGGTGCTCCTATAAAGCAAGTATAGCCGTTCGCTGCGCGTGGTCGAGGCAGGGCATTTTAGGGGATGTTGCTGCCCAGATACTGGTTTGCGTTCACGATGGCATAGTCGGGGTTGTTTTCAGCGATGTCCTGCAGCACGCCAATGTGCGTCTGGCCCATGATAAGCAGCAGCCTTTTGCCTTTGTGCTTTAGCTGCGCGTTCAGCAGGTTGGAGTAGATCTTTAAGTTGCGCTCGTAAAACAGCGAAATGAACTCCGCCCCGATCTGGGTGGTGTCGATCTCGCTTCTGTTGAGCCCCTCATAGCTTCTGAAAGAGCCGTTTTGTACATAGGC
Organism: Pontibacter actiniarum; assembly: GCF_003585765.1. Lineage (NCBI taxonomy): Bacteria > Pseudomonadati > Bacteroidota > Cytophagia > Cytophagales > Hymenobacteraceae > Pontibacter > Pontibacter actiniarum. Next base: position 2,547,887 of record NZ_CP021235.1, on the reverse strand, counting down.
GGGCAGGTTGAAGAACTGGCGGTGCGAGAGTGTGATGGTTTCGGGTGTGTTCAGGAAGCTGAGGAATTCCCTGAACGTCATATCCCCTTCCATGAAAGCTGCCGTAACGCCTCTGGCGGTTTGCTGGAAGTTATGCAGCCCGTTCTCAAAAACCGCTATGTTCGTGCCGGAGCTCATGAGGCTTTGGGAGGTGCTCTCGTAGTAGTCCACACAGTACACCCTTTCGTGGCCGAGCTCTTTGGCAAGCTTAAAGCCGAACTGGTATACTTCGCCAGTGCCGCCCTCCAGCTCCTCGAGGTTTAACCTGCCTTGTTTGAACTGCTGAAAGAGGCTGTCATACTTTGTCTGCTCGCCCGGCGTCCGTTCAATCAGGATCATGTCGGGCTTGTACACCTTTAGCAGTGCAACCACATCCCCGATTTCCTGCTGCCTCTCCGGGCTCAGAAAATTGCCGTGCGCACTGCCCGCGTCATGGAACTGGTTGAAGTGCAGGGTGCCCAGCAGCAGTAGCTGGGTTTTGTCCGGGCTGTCGGCTTGTGCCGCTAGAGGAGCGCTGTGGCTGTTTATACTTTGCGGGGCACACGCCAGCAGGAAAAACAGCGGAAGCAGCAGGAGTATAGTTTTTTTCATAGAGAGGGGGGAGGTGAGGCAGTGTAGTTTTATTTTGTACTAAAGGCGGATGGGGGTAGAGGAGGCTGACCGAGCCAAAGACTCAGCCAGCCTATACTTTGTTCCGGGCTTAGCGGCGCTTTACCGTACTTGGGCCGGAGCTGTCGATGATGGTGTCTTCGGGGTTGCCGCGGTAAACGATGCGGCTCGTGCCGGAGGCATCGGCGCGCAGCGTGTTGGTGGCAAAAACCTCGGCCACGCCTGCGCCCGTCACGTCCACATCTACATACTTTGCCTGCAGTTTATCAGCGTCTATGCCGCAGGCGCCGGTGGCGTCCAGTTCGAAGCGGTCGGCTTTGCCCACAAACTTACTGATGGTGGCCCCGGAGGCGTCCACACGCAGGTCGCGCACATCCAGGTTTGCCATGGTTTGGGTGGCGCCGGAAAAGCTCATGCGCAGCTTGTCTGAGTTGATGGTGCCCATGTCAGCTTTGATGGCCCCGTTCAGCTCAATGTTGCTGATGTTCGGCGTCGTGATCTGGATGAGCACCGGCTCGCGCTCATCAAACAGGCTAAAGTACTTTTCCTGTGTCTTGATCTCCAGTTCTTCCCCGTTCTGGTCCACTTCTATGCGGCGCATCTCATCTTCGGCGGCACGGATAACCACGCTGTGGGTGTTGCCCTGGCGCAGCTGTAGGTGGTAAGGGCCGCTAACGGTCACACGGCTGAAGTTGCGGAAGTCGAAGGTGCGCGCGTTGGAGCTGTACTCACTGTCATTCAGCAACACACTGCCGCGCATCTCAACCGAACCCATTTCTTCATCTATGTCGATGTCTGCGTCAAAACCGCCGCGGGCGCTGTCAAAGTCCTCGTCTGTGTCCACATCCAGCGTATCGGAGGCGCAGGTAAGGCACACCAAGCGGTCGCCGCTCACCTGCCAGGTGTTGCGCACGATTTTATCGCGGCTGTAATCCCCTTCCAGGGCGGCGCTTGGCAGCAAGTAGGAAAACTCGCGGGTCAGGCGCAGCGGCTTGTTCTTTGGCAGTTTCAGCACCAGGCTCAGCTCCTGGTCGCGGAAGGAGGCGTTCTCTTTAAACTCATAGCTGTCGTCGAAGCGCAGGGTGGAGTCGTTCAGCACGGTGCGGTAGGTGATCATCCGCGCGTTCTGCTTGGCCTCTTCCTCCGTTCGTCCTTTGGCCTCGGCGCGCTGCAGCACTTCTACGTCCTGGCTGTTGCTTTCCTGCACATCAATGTAGATGTTGTCGTAGTTCAGGCCCGTATCATAGGCATCCAGGGTCAGGGTAGTGATGTTGCCCACCGGGAACGATTTGGAGGTGATTACCTCGCCGCTGCGGCGGAAGTTGCTGCTGTAAAGGGCGATAGTCGCAATCATGGTGAACAGCGCCACCAGCCACACACCAAACATCGACCAGCCTACGATTGGCCTCATGAAGGTTCTCTTGATGAGCAGGCTTACCCCCAGCACCATCAGCAGCAAGATGGGGATCAGCCCTACAAAGAAACCAGCCACCAGTCCGAGCCTGGGAAAGCCCCCGAGAAGCACGGAGGCCGGAAAATCACCTAAAACCATATACTCTGACTGATCTACAAGGCCAAGGGAAACAAAAAGCGTGGAGAAGAGGGCAACGGTAAGGCCAATCGACACGATCAGCAGGATAACGCCCGCTGCGATGCGCACAAGGGTTACCAGAAAGGCCAGGACCGGGCCAAGCGCTCTGCCGAGCCAGCTGACTACCTGGGCAACCAGGCGGATGGGCAGCAGGATGATCTTCGCCAGCTGGCTTTCCTCGCCGTTGCTGTCGCGCATGTTCAGGTTGTCTTTCAGGGTGCGCTCAATGCCGGCCAGCGTCACCGGGTCGCCCTGCATCTGCATGCGCTCGGTAAGCGTAACGGCCTCGGGCATGGCGATCCACAGCACGATGTACGTGAATATGCCGAAGCCGCCCAGGAAGATCGAGATAAGGAAGAGCAGCCGCACAACGGCCACATCCACCCCGAAGTACTTGGCGATGCCGCTAGCCACACCGGCCAGTTTCTTGTCCTCCGGGTCGCGGAACAGCTTGCGCACCTTTGTTTCGGGCAGGTGATCGTTTTCCGGCATGGCGATCCAGAGCACGATGTAGAGTATAATGCCTGTGGCGGCCGATACACCGGCCGATACCACGCCCAGCAGCACCAGCAGTACAAAGAACAGCCTGATCCAGAGCGGGTCTACGCGCAGGTAGTTGGCCAGGCCGGAAGACACGCCGGCGATCACTTTCTGGTTCACGTCGCGGTACAGCTTCTTAGGGCCTGCCTCGGCGTAGGCTTCGCCGGCGCCGGCCCCTTCGCCTGCTGCGCCTGTGGCGGCTCCGGCGCTTGTGTAGGCCTCGGCCTCCAGCGGCTCCTCCACCTCAAAGTCCGTCACGTTGCCCATGCGCACGATCAGGTACTGCACATCCTCCTGCGTGATCACCTGCTTAGCCGGCGATACCCTGTCAGAGAAGATCTCAGCGATCCGAGCCTCAATGTCGGCTACAATTTCCTCGTGGCCCTCATAGTTAGAAAAGTACGTTCTGATGGAGGCGAGGTAGCGGCTAAGCTGCTCATACCCATCTTCCTCGATCTGGAAGATGATGCCTTGCAAGTTTATACTTATGTTCTTTTTCATAATTACTGGGCTTTCTTGTTTCGGATAATGTATTCTGTGGAGTCAACTAGTTCGGACCAGGTGTTGCGGAGCTGTTCCAGAAACTCGCGGCCTGTTTCGGTGAGCTTATAGTACTTTCGTGGCGGGCCAGAGGTGGACTCTACCCAGTTATACTCTAGAAGCGCTGCGTTTTTGAGGCGGGTGAGCAGGGGGTAGAGGGTACCCTCCACAACGATCATCTTGGCCGCTGTAAGCTCCTCCAGCATATCGGACGCATAAACTTCACCACGAGAGATAATCTCCAGGATGCAGAACTCAAGAATTCCCTTCCTCATCTGCACTTGTGTGTTTTCTACTTTCATGATGATCCCGTTATAATGTTGAGGCAAAGATATAATAAGGTACTATGTAACGCAAGGTACTGTTTGCTTTTCTTTACGCCCTTTTTTTATAATGGTTAACCGGATGCCGTTTTATTATTATAAATGAGTAATTTTGGATTAAAATAAATTAGCACGGGAGTCAACTAAAAGTGCCTGTAGTATGTTTAGGGGGCACAAAAGTGGGAAGTGCCGCAGGAGGCGGCCTTTGTGGAAGTGCAATAAAAATTTTTTTTTGCGGGTGATATAACGATACTATCAAGGATGAACAATTTTTTACTTCGTTGCCTGCTGGCGGCGCTGTTACTGCTTTCGTGGTCGGGGGCAAAGGCTCAGGTGTCCACGCCAAAGTATAGCAATGAGTTCCTGAACATCGGGGTAGGGGGCCGCGCGCTGGGGATGGGCAATGTGCAGTCGGCCCTGGCCACCGACGCCACCGCCGGCTACTGGAACCCCGCCGGGCTGCTGCGCCTGCCGCACAAGTATAACGTGAGCCTGATGCACTCGGAGCTGTTTGCGGGTATTGCCAAAAACGACTACGCCAGCTTCGCCATGCCGCTCGACTCGAGCAGCGCCCTGGCCGTTTCTTTGATCCGGGTGGGTGTGGATGATATTGCCGACACCCGCCGTCTGCAGAATGAGTACGGCTACATCCAGTACGACAGTATTCGCTTCTTCTCCGTTGCCGACTATGCCCTGCTGCTTTCCTACGCCCGCAAGAGCAACCTGATCGAGGGGCTCCAACTGGGGGCCAATGCCAAAGTCATCTACCGCAACGTGGGCGACTTTGCCGATGCCTATGGCTTCGGCATCGATGTGGGGGCCCAGCTACAGCGGGGCAACTGGCAGTTCGGGCTGATGGCCAAAGATATTACCACCACTTTCACCGCCTGGACCCACAACATTGAGGAGCTGGAGGAGGCCTATCTCCAAACCGGCAACGACCTGCCGGAGAACACCACCGAACTGACACTGCCAAGGCTTATACTTGGCGTGGGCAGGTCCTTTCAGTTCACCGATAAACTGTCGGCCGTGCTGGCCACAGACATCGACTTCACCTTTGACGGCAAGCGTAACGTGCTGCTCAAATCCGACGTGGTGTCGGTGGACCCGCATGTGGGGCTGGAGCTGGCTTATGCCAACTCGGTTTTCGTGCGCGGTGGCCTCAACAACTACCAGGAAACGACCAACTTTGACGGGGGAACCACCAAGCGCATCCAGCCGAACTTCGGCATCGGTGTTAAAACCGATGGGCTGAGCCTGGACCTGGCCTTGTCGCGCATCAGCAACAGCGAGAGCAACGCTGTCGGCAGCACGAACACCTCCTCGGTTATTGTGTCCCTTGGATATGCATTTGATTAACGTTTAAAGTTGTAGCCAAACACCCCATGTATAAATTTTCTGACATGAAACGCTTCCTAACTGTACTTCTGCTTCTGGTGGCAGGCCTTGCACCAGGCGCCGCCCAGGCGCAGGAAGTGTATGGCAACGAGTGGATTGATTATTCTAAAACCTACTACAAGCTGCAGGTGGTGGAAAACGGCTTGTATAAGCTGGACTACGCCTACCTGAGCGGCCTGGGGCTGGAGAACGTGAACCCGCAGCACCTGCAGCTGTTCCGTCGGGGCAAAGAGGTGGCTGTTTACGTAGCCGGTGAGGAAGACGGAAGGCTGGATCAGCAGGACTACCTGGAGTTTTATGGCGAGCGCAACGATGGCGTGCTGGACCAGGGGCTCTACAAGAACCCTGAGCACCAGGTGCACCAGCTCTATAGCATGTATACCGACACGGCCGCCTACTTTCTGACGGTAAACCCTGCCGGAGCCAACAAGCGCATGCGTGTGGAGAACCCCGCTGTGGATGGCCGTACCCCGCAGGGTTACCTGCTGCAAAAAGCCCTGTTGGTGAAAACAGACAAGTACAGTGAGGGCAAGGTGCACACAGAAAGTCATCTGCCGTGGATGGATGCCGCCGAAGGTTTCTTCTCATCCTGGTCTGCAAAGGCTGTAAACTTTGCGCTGCCGGCCTTTTCGAATGTAGAGCCGGCGGGGCCTGTTCCTTACCTCAGTTACGCCGTCGTTGGTGTCGGAAGCGCCTCACATAATTTTAACGTCAATGTGGTGGAGCCCTCGAAAGCCGTGCGGCAACTTGCCAGCCATGCCATGGGCAGCTACAGTTTTATAAAAGGCAAAAGTAATTTTAAGCTGACCGATATTGATACTAGGGCCCAGCTAACGGTGCAGCTGGCGCCACAGTCAGGTAGTAATGCGGTCAGCCTGGCCTACGTGGAGGCCACCTATCCGCAGAAGTCTGTTTTGCCCCAGAGCGGTCGCCTTGTCTTTTACACAGATTCGACGAGCTCTGCCAGCCCCTATTTCTATTTCGCAAATGCACCGGCAAGTGCCGTCGCCTACGATGTGACTGCCTCCGGGGACGTTACCAGAATACCGGGCCAGGCTGTAAACAATGGAAAAGGATTTGTGGTGCGTGCAGAGAACCAAGCCACCCATAAAGTGCTGTTGGCGGACTTGCAAAGGGCGTTGCTGCCAGCAAAGTCCAGCACCGTAAAGTTCAGCAATTACCTTGCAAACAGTGCGAACTACATCATTTTAACCAGTAAGGCCATGATGCAGGTGCCGGAGGGCAGCAATCAGCCGGTGCCTGAGGCTTATGCCGCATACAGGGCCTCCGAGGCAGGCGGGAAGCATGCGCCTATGATCGTGTACGTGGATGACCTGGTGAACCAGTTTCACTATGGCGAGTTCTCTCCTATGGGCGTGAAGCACTTTACTCGCTTTATGGGAAGCGCTGCGCCAGCAAAGCACATGCTGATACTGGGGAAAGGCATTGAGGTTAACCGCATCAGCTATCGGTCCGCTGCGTCACGTGCGCTGGATATCGTGCCTGTTTTTGGCTACCCTGGCTCCGACCTCAGTTACGCCATAGACTTCAGAAATGGCAACTACATACCAACAGTGGCGGTAGGCAGAGTGGCTGTAACCACTCCTCTGGAGGCTAAAAACTACCTGGATAAAGTAAAGGAGTACGAAGCGCTAGCAGAAAACCTGCCGTGGAGGAAAAAGATCATGCAGCTGGGTGGGGGAGCCTCTGTGGAGCACATGACCCAGATCGCGAACTACCTGGAGAGCTATGCGGCTATTGCTGAAGGCCCTCTACTAGGTGCTACAGTGGAAGAAAAGTACAGAAAGAACTTAAGCGAGTTTGTGGAAACTCTCAACATCTCGAAAGAGATCAACAGTGGGGTGTCTCTCCTGACGTTCTTCGGCCACAGTTCAACCAGTACAACGGATTTAAATATTGGCTATGTCTCCACTGCTGTCAATGGGTATCAAAACAAAGGCAAGTACCCGGTGATGCTCATCAACGGGTGTAACCTCGGGAATATGTTTGTTCCGAACAGTGTCTCCTTTGGGGAGGACTGGCTGAAGACGAAGGACAAAGGGGCGGTAGCGCTTATCGCCCACGTGGGCACGGGCTTGCTGCAGTATCTGCACATCTATAGCTACAACTTCTATCAAACTGCTTTCCAGAACGAGGAGTACTATGGAAAATCGCTGGGGAGAATTCAGCAGAAAGTGATAAGCGACGTGTTGCAGATGTCTTACAGCAACAACGGTATTATTGCCATGGTGCTGGAGATGGCTCTTCAGGGAGATCCTGCCTTAGCCCTGTACAGCCCGATCAAGCCTGACTACTATGTGAAGGGGAATAGCTTTAGCGTCACCGACCTGGAAGGAAATCCGGCAACTGCTTCTTCGGACTCTGTGCTGATAAACTTTACGGCAGATAACCTGGGGAAAGCGATTCCGGAAGAGCTGACGGTTAGCGTTAAAAGAACACTGCCTGATAATTCTCTGGTCAGCCTGGAACCGTTTACCGTTGAGCCGATCATAAAAGAGCGTACCCTTTCGCTGAAGCTACCCAACAGCGGGTTGAATGCGCTCGGGATGAACGCGTTTGAGGTGATGCTGGACGGATCAGGTGAAATTGACGAGCTGGACGAAACGAATAACACCGCAACGTTCCAATACTATTTCCCTGTCAGCGGGTTAAGGGCTGTGTCGCCAGGCAACTATGCTATTGTTGGAGAAAGGACCGTACAGCTAGTGGCGCAGACTACGGTAAAAGACGTTAACAAAGGGTACTATTTTGAGGTTGACACCACGTCACAATTCAACAGCCCGCTGCTAACGAAGCAGGCGGTATCAAGAAACAGCATACTGGCCGTTCTGGACTATGGCCTGCCGGCCTCAGCAAAAGACAGCACCGTTTTTTACTGGAGGGCCAGGTTTGACGAGTACAGCACTGATGAAGACACGGTTTGGGCGGAGAGCTCGTTCAGGTATATTGACAAGGTGAAGAATGGCTGGTCTCAAAGCCAGTACGCTCAGTTTCAGGAGGTAAAGCTGAACGGCTTCGAAGAGCTAAAGGACAACAAGTTGCTTTGGGACTTTAAACCCACCAGGAAGTTTATCAATATCAAAACAGTTGGGGGAGCAAAGCGATTTGATGAAGACCCGCACGGCCTGTTCGTCGATGGTTTCCAGTACATGAGCTATTTCTGCGGCAACCCGAACGGCTCCTCCAGAAGCAGATTCTTCTTTATTGTGTTTAACAACAGCACCCTGGAGCCTATATCGTCGCTTGGTGACTTTGCTTTCTGTCCCTATATTGCGGAGTTTGACACCGGCGACCTGTCTGTAGCAGCCAATGTGAAGAAGACGGCAGACTTCTTAAATGCGGTGCCGGAGGGGTACTATGTGGCGGCTATCAGTATCAACAACGTGCCTTTCTCTTCTTTTTCAGAAGAGGTGAAAGCAGCTTTCAGAAGTATAGGCTCCTCGCTTATCGATGAACTGAAGACGGGAGACCCTTTCGCGATTGTGGGGCAGAAGGGGCAGGCGGCCGGCACGGCGCAGGAGACCAGCTACTCAAAAGAGGAAGCTGACCGCGTGGGTGGCACACCGGCAAACAGCCAGGAGATCAACCTTGATGTTACGCTTGAGTCTAACCGCCCATCGGGTACGATTACCTCTACCGTCATCGGGCCAGCGCTTGAATGGGCTTCGCTTCACCACAACATTGAGCGTTACCAGGGAGGAGACGATAAGTATACGCTGAGCCTGATTGGCATAAATGCAGCCGGCGAGGAAACCGTGCTGCAGGAAGATGTCACTACCAAGCAGTTCGACCTGTCCGGCATTGACGCAACACAGTTCCCGAACCTACGCCTGAAAGCCTACATGGAGGACGAGGTAGCCCGTACCTCTCCACAGCTGAAGGAGTGGTTCGTGATCTACAAAGGAGTGCCCGAAGGCGTGATTCGCCCTGATTTGGTGAATGCCAGCCGGGAGGAGCTGACGCAACAGGCCAACGCAGGAAGTGTAACGGTGCCAATGGCTTTTCAGAACGTAACCAGCACGGCTTTTTCAGACTCGGTAACAGTGGAGGTCACGCTCTCCGGGGACGGCAACCAGCCAACTACCACGCGCTTTAAAATAAAGCCCGTGGGTGCGAATGAGACGGTGAAGTTCAGCTATAGTTTCCAGACCCAGGATTTTGAAGGCGACTACAGCCTGAGCCTATACGTGAACCCGCGCCTGCTACCGGAGCAGGAGTATTTTAACAACGTGTACGAAGTAGGCTTCAGCGTGAAGTCTAAGCTGCACCCGATCATGGATGTGGCGTTCGACGGCATCCATATTCTGGATGGGGACATTGTGTCGCCGAGCCCGCTGATCAGCGTGACAGTGAAAGACGAGAACCAGCACGTGCTGTTGCAGGACCCTTCCAAGATGACGATGATCCTGATTTCGCCTGAAGGGCAGGAGCAGGAAATTGACCTGATGGGCAACCCGGAGGTAACCTATGCGCCCGCTACGGAAGCCGCGGACTTTAAGCTGGAGTACAAACCGGCCAAACTGATGGACGGCATCTACAAAATGGAGGTTCGTGCCAGGGATGCGGCAGGCAAGGAGTCAGGCGTGTCGCCGTACCGCATCGGGTTTGAGGTGATCAGTGAGGCAAGCGTGTCGAACTTCTACCCGTTCCCGAACCCGTTCTCCACGAAGACAAACTTTATTTTTACCATCACGGGCAGCACGATTCCCGAGCACATGAAGATCCAGATCCTGACCATAACCGGTAAAGTGGTGAAGGAAATCATGAAAGAGGAGCTGGGGCCGCTGCGTATCGGTAATAACAAGACAGAGTATGCCTGGGACGGAACCGATACCTATGGCGATAAACTGGCTAACGGTGTTTACCTCTACCGCGTGATCATGAGCAAGGGAGAGGAGCAGATGAAGCACCGCAACACCTTTGGCGACGGTGCCTTTAAAAACGGCTATGGTAAGCTCTACATCCTGCGCTAAACCAGTGCCGCAAGTATAAAAAGAAAGGGCCGCTTCATCAGCGGCACTTTCTTTTTATACTTGTATTACTTCCTTTCCAGCGTCAGGAAAGTATAGCTGTACTTGTTCTTGTCGTCCGGCCCGTGATGCTCCTGCTCCACTACCTGCCATTCGTCTTCCGGCAGCTCCGGAAAATACACGTCGCCGTCGAAGCTGGCGTGCACCCGTGTCAGGAACACCTTATCGGTAAAGGGGAGTGCCTGACTGTATATCCTGGCTCCGCCGATAACGCTCATGTCCGTGTCGAGCTCCAGGCCTCTCTTTATAGCCTCCTCCAGCGAGTGCACCACAATGCACCCCGCTGCCTCGTAATCTTTTTGGGAGGTGATGACGATGGATGTGCGGCCCGGCAGCGGCTTCCCGATAGACTCGTAGGTCTTACGGCCCATGAGCATCGGGTGCCCCATCGTGAGGCTTTTGAAATGCTTCAGGTCGGCGGGCAGGTACCAGATCAGGTCATTGTCCTTGCCGATCACATTGTTTTCGGCGGCGGCTACTACGATAGAGATCATACGCGTTATACGTCAAAGCTGTAACCCCGCAGCAGGTCCTGAACCGGCATGCGCTTTTTACCTTCCATCTGCAGGTCAAGTAGAGCGATGGCGCCTGCTGCCGTCTGGATGTGCAGGAACGTCTTGTTATCGGTGTGGATGGAGCCTGGTGCTGAAGTATAAGCCGCATCCTCCAGAGTCTCTACTTTAAAAACTTTGAAGGTCTTGCCGTTTAGCCTGGTCCAGGCGGCTGGGTATGGGCTAAGGCCACGGATAAAGTTGTGTACCTGCCCGGCTGGCTGGTCCCAGTAAATCTCGCAGGTGTCTTTGAAAATCTTGGGGGCGTGTTTTGTCTCGGCACTCACAACCTGCGGCTGTGGCTGCACCTCGTTCCGCTCGATGGCCTGCACCGTGCGCAGCGCAAGCTCTGCGCCTTTGTTCTTCAGTTTCTCATACAGCGAGCCGAAATCGTCTTCCTCCAGGATAGGTACGCGCTCCTGATAGATCAAATCGCCGGTGTCAATCTCGTGTTTCAGGAAGAAGGAGGTGACGCCCGTTTCCCGCTCCCCGTTGATGATGGCCCAGTTGATAGGTGCGGCACCGCGGTACTGCGGCAGCAGCGAGGCATGGATGTTGAAAGAGCCAAGCGCAGGCATTGCCCACACCACCTCCGGCAGCATCCGGAAAGCCACGATGATCTGTAGGTTAGCCCTGTAGCTGCGCAGCTCCTCCAGGAAAGCCTCTGACTTGAGGTTGGTCGGCTGCAGCACAGGTATCCCCTGTGCCACAGCATACTCCTTCACCGGCGATTGGTTGAGTTTTTGGCCGCGCCCCGCCGGTTTATCGGGTGCGGTAATCACGGCTACTACATTATACTTATGTTCCACGAGTGTCTGCAGGGTAGGCACGGCAAAATCCGGCGTACCCATAAACACGATGCGTAAATCCTGGGTCATACTTAGCTAAAGTCTGGGTAAAGCAGGTACTGCTTACGGGTTTTCTTATAGTTGGATAGGGCTGGCTCCCAGCTTGCCCTGATTTCGGCTTCGGTCTTGCCAGCCTTGATCTGCTCGCGAAGCTTGGTGGTGCCGGCCAGGCGATCGAAGAAGTTGTTAAAGAACTTGTCCTTGTTGGAGGAGTTGTTGTACATCTCCAGCAGGTAGGCCAGGTCTACTTTGTCTGCCACGGCCACATCTGTTAAATCTTTTCCGTAGCAAACCACATCCTTGTGCGGCGGGTTTGTGGCACCCGGTGTGCTAACCGGTGTAAAGCTGAAATCCTTCTTCTGGTAATACGGGCTGCCGATAAGCTGGAACGGCGTGGGAGTGCCGCGGCCAACACTAACATCGGTGCCCTCAAACCAGCAGATGGAAGGGTACAGGGCGATAGCCTGTGCGTTTGGTAAGTTGGGTGATGGCTTAACAGGCAGCTCATACGGCATGTCGTGGTCATAGTTGGCCATCGGTATCACCGTTAGCTTTGCCTGGCGCTGCCCCTCCAGCCACTTCTCGCCGTTGATCATTTTCGCGAGCTCGCCAACGGTCAGGCCGTGCACGATCGGGATCGGGTGCATGCCCACAAAGGACTGCTGATCCATGTCCAGTACCGGTCCGTCTACGTAATGGCCGTTCGGGTTAGGGCGATCCAGAATCACGACCTCTTTGCCGTGCTCTGCGGCGGCTTCCATCACATAGTGCATGGTGCTGATATAGGTGTAGAAGCGGGTGCCGACATCCTGTATATCAAACAGCAGCACATCCAGGTCCTTTACCTGCTCGGGCAGCGGCTTCTTGTTTTTTCCGTAGAGCGAGATGATCGGCAGCCCTGTCTTAGAGTCTTTGGCGTCTTTGATGTGGGCGCCGGCATCGGCCTCGCCGCGGAAGCCGTGCTCCGGGGCAAAGATTGTTTTGATCTCAACGCCGCGGCTAAGGAGGGTGTCTACCAGGTGCGTGTCGTCTATGGTGGAGGTCTGGTTCACGATCAGGCCAACGCGCTTGCCCTGCAGCTGTGGCAGGTACAACTCCAGTTGCTCAGCCCCCGTTTTAAGGGCTTTCGCCTCCTGTGCGGGGGCTTGCTGTTGTACGGCCGCTGTGGTAGCTACCTGTTTAGAAGTGCAGCTGCCGAAAGTAAGCAGCATTGATGCGGACAGAAGTAGGTAAGGGTGTGTCATAGTTTGTGAGGTAGAAGTCAAAATTCATACCTATCTTTAAGGCTGTTAAATATGATTTAAGGCGAGTGAACATCTCCAGGTACATATCCGATAAAATATCAGAAGTGCAGGCCGGCTCTTTTACACAGTCGGTTACAAAAATAGCAATTATAAGCATAGCTGCAGGCATTGCTATCATGATTGTGTCTTTTGCCATCTTGGAAGGCTTCCGAAACGAGATCCGCGAGAAGATTTTCAGCTTTGGGGCGCACCTGCAAATCAGCAAGTATGATACCAACAACTCGTATGAGGGAGCTCCCATCAGCCGCAACATTGGCATCACAGACTCTATCCAGGGAATAAAGAAAGTGCAGGCCTTTGCCCGGAAAACGGCTATCATCAAGACAGAGGACGAAGTGCTGGGCGTGGTGATGAAAGGCGTGGAAGAGGAGTACGACATGGAGGCAATGGAGCACAACCTGGAGGCAGGGGAGCTTATCTCCTTCAACGACTCCACCTCCTCAAAAGAGGTGCTACTGAGCCAGAAAATAGCTAACAAGCTGCACCTGAAGGTCGGGGATGACGCCATCTTTTACTTTATCCAGAATCCGCCGCGGGCCCGCAAGCTAACCGTGAAGGGGATTTACAATACCGGTCTGGAGGAGTTTGACGAGGTGTTTGTAATAGGAGACCTGCAGCTGATACGCGAGCTCAACAACTGGCCCGACACGCTGGTGGGCGGCGTAGAGGTGGTGCTGAAGGACTTTGACCAGATAGACCGGGCGGCCGACCAGGTGTTTGAGCAGATGAACTACGACCTGCAGCTGGAGAAGATAACGGACCGCCACGCCCAGCTCTTTGACTGGCTGAAGCTTTTGCGCAAGAACGTGGTGATTTTCCTGGTGCTGATCATCTTTGTGGCCACCTTCAACATGGTGTCTACAGTGTTTATCATGATCATTGAGCGGATAAACATGATCGGCGTACTGAAGGCGGTAGGGGCCACGGATGCCCAGATCCGGAAGGTGTTCTACTTCCGTGGGCTGAAACTGACGGTGAAGGGGATGCTGTGGGGCAACCTGATAGGCCTTGGCTTCTGTGCACTGCAGTACTACTTTGAGCTCATCCCCCTGGACCCCGAGAACTATTACATGGACCGCGTGCCGATCAGCTGGAACCTCGGGATTATACTTGGGCTAAACGTGATCACGCTTGTGCTGACGATGCTCGCCATCCTGGTGCCTGCCGCCATGATCGCCCGTATTAAGCCGGTGAAGGCGATTAAGTTTGATTAGAGCCCGTGCCCATCTAAACAAGAAGGCCCTGCTGTAAACCAGCAGGGCCTTCTTGTTTAGGGAAACAATGTACTTTATGCGCCCACAGCAGGCTGTGACGGGCCGCTTTCGAAGGAAAAGACCTCCCGCTTCGGAACCGGCATGGCAATGTTGTTTTGCTCGAAGGCTGCTTTTGCTTTCTCGTTCATGTCCCAGTAAAGGGCCCAGTAGTCCGCGCGGTTGCACCAGATGCGGGTGCTGATGGTAATGGCATGCTCCGCAAAGTTGGTTACCACGATAACCGGTGCCGGCTCCTGTAGCACGCGCTCATCCTGGGCGATCAGCTCCTGTATAAGGCTTCGTACTTTGCCGATGTCGTTATGGACTGACACGGTAAAAAGCAGCTCCACGCGGCGGGTGGCCTCTACTGAGTAGTTGACCACCACCGTAGAGGCAAGTGGGCCGTTGGGCAGGTAAATCGTTTTATTGTCGGCCGTTTTCAGCACGGTGTTAAAGATGTTGATCAGGTGCACCGTTCCGCCCTGTCCCTGGGCTTCAATGTAGTCCCCGACGCGGAAGGGCTTGATTGTGAGGATGAGCACGCCCCCTGCGAAGTTGGAGAGGCTGCCCTGCAGGGCCAGGCCGATTGCCAGACCGGCCGAGCCGAGCACCGCTATAAAGGAGGTCATCTCCACGCCCAGCTGCGCGATGACCAACACGATCAGCAGCACCCACAGCGTAACGTTTAGAATGCTTCCCAGGAACGGCCGCAGCGACTCGTCCACGCCTTTGCGCACCATTAGGTTCTGTATCAGCTTGTTTAAACGCCTGATGATCCACGTGCCAACCACCAGGATGACCAGGGCCACCAGCAGTTTCATGCCGTAGAGCACAGCAAAGTTTACAACCATTTCGCGGATAGAATCAATATCCAGCATCATGTTAAGGTAGTGTTAAAGGTGAAAAAATAAAGCGCCGCCTGCTACGGCGGCGCGTGCAAATACGATCAAAGGCAGCTTATGCGGTTTCGGCAAAAGGAGGCAGGTGGCGGCACTGCAGGATAAGGTTCGGGTTGGGGCAGAGCTGCTCATACTTGCTGCGCTCTGCTGTCGTGGCCACGCCGGGGAAGTCGCCGTGCTTGCCCTCCATATCCGCTATAACCTGGAAGTGGAGGTGCGGAGGCCAGTTTCCGTTTTCAGGGTACGGGCCGACCTCGGCTATCTTCTGGCCTTTGCGAACAGGCTGGCCCTGCTGCAGGCCCTCCAGTGAGGTGCGGCTGAGGTGGCCATAGAGGGTATAGAACGTGAGGCCCTCCAGCTCATGCTGCAGGATAATGGTGGGTCCATAGTCGCCGAAGTTGTCGTTGTCGCGGAAGCTGTGCACAGTGGCATCCAGGGGGGCGAACACGGCGGTACCGGCCTCCAGCCAGACATCCACACCCAGGTGCAGGTTGCGGCTTTCGGCCTCTACAGCAAAGTGCCTGCTGCGGCGGTAAATAAAACGGTCCTCCATGTACCCGCCCACGCCGATACGCGCCTGCTGTTGCTGCAGAAGTTGGTTAACCGCCGCGTTAAAGGCATCGGTATCCTGCAGGTCTGTCTGCTGCAGAAGGGAGTTATCGGCCGTGAAATCCAGCCGGCAAACAGCGGCCGAGTTCAGGTCGGCGTCCAGCACGGGGGCAAAGGCATGGCGGTGCCTGCTCAGCAGGGCGCTAAGGTCTTCTTTATGTTTCATAAGCTTGCAAAGTGGGCGCAGATAGGGGTGCCCACTTTGCAAGTTAAGCAGAAATTAGCTTAAAGCAGCTGCTTCTTCCTCTTCCAGTACCTTGGAGAAGGTTTTCAGGCTCTTTGTTTTCCCGAAAAGCTCTTCTGATTTCTTGCTGTAGGCGAGGGCGGCTTCCTGTAGCGTTTCGAAGGTGCCGAGGTTGATGCGCTGTTTGTTGTAGTGGATGATGGCGCGGTATTTCTGAGCTTCTTTGTGTACTCCCCGAACGCCGAGTTTATTCTCTGTTTTGGAGGTGTTGCGGACGATCTTGCAGAGTGGGGCCCATTCCAGGTTTTCGCGGCGGCAGTCGAGTTTGTTACCGTTCTTGAAGTGTACGTACAGCTTCAGGTCGCTTTCCGGCTTCTCGAGCATTTGCTCCCCGATCATTTTGTGCAGGTAAATGGTCTCGTTGCGGTATTTGCCGTTCTTGAGAGGCCAGTTTTTCTGGAAGAAAGCGTAGCCGTTGGAGTGGATGCGCAGGTGCTTGAGAAACTCAATTTGTTGCAGATACGCGTTGTTTTGGATGTAGTCGTAGGTAGTGTCATCTACAACCACTGTTTTTTCACAGTTTTTTAGTGTCAGTTTGTACAGCATTTTGTTTTCATGTTAAAAGGATCGCGTTTATAGTACGGAGACATAGGCAGCTAAGCGTTCTAAACCTAGAGCTATTGCAGCGTGCTGTAAAGTTGCAGCTTTTTTTTAATATATTTTACAACTAATATTCAAATAATTTTATTGTGCCTGTACGGAAAGAACCCTAAAAATTATACGATACATTCTCAGAACAGGCGGGATTATCGTAACTTTCATGCCTCAAACGAGTTTTAAA
This sequence comes from Pontibacter actiniarum, assembly GCF_003585765.1. Classification (NCBI taxonomy): domain Bacteria; kingdom Pseudomonadati; phylum Bacteroidota; class Cytophagia; order Cytophagales; family Hymenobacteraceae; genus Pontibacter; species Pontibacter actiniarum. The sequence goes on along the minus strand of NZ_CP021235.1, from coordinate 2,531,307 downwards.
GCGAGATAAATTAGAGCAAAAGTATAAAAACATGAGTAGCCCTTACCTTAACCTGAAGGTGGTAGGCATCACCCGCGAAACGTCTGATGCCGCTACCATCCATTTTGAGCACCCTGAAAAACAAGCCATAAACTACAAGCCGGGCCAGTTCCTGACGCTAATCCTCCCGATCGAGGGCAAGGAAATCCGCCGCTCCTACTCCCTGAGCAGCACGCCGCACGAGGCGCCGCGCCTGTCGGTCACGGTAAAGCGCGTGGAAGGCGGCCTGATGTCCAACTACCTGCTCGACACACTGCAGGTAGGGCAGGAAGTAAAGGTGATGGAGCCAATCGGGAACTTCTGCCTGACCTGCGCACCGGCTAACCAGCGCCAGGTGCTGTTGTTCGGGGCCGGCAGCGGCATTACCCCGCTGATGTCCATTCTCAAAGCTGTGCTGCGGGAGGAGCCCAACAGCAGGGTGACTTTGCTGTACGGCAACCGCAACGAAGACTCGGTTATCTTCAAAGACAAACTGCAGGAGCTGGAGACCCAGTACCAGGGGCGCCTGCACGTGGAGTACATCTACAGCCAGCCCACCCACGACTGCGACCACCGCGGGCGCATGAACCAAAGTATGGTCATCAAGATTCTGGAGCGCCTGCAGCTGGCCAGGGTGCAGGACGGCGTGTACTACATGTGCGGCCCGGAGGGGATGATGGAGGAGGTGCGCCATGCGCTGGATGTGCTGCACGTGCCGGCAGACCGCATTTTCCGGGAGAGCTTTGTGAGCAACAAGCTGCTGGAGCAGCAACAGCAGGCGCAGCAGCACGGGGCAGTGGTATCCTCTGACGAGGACGGTGAAATAACCACCCAAACCGTTACCGTTATTTACGAGGGCTCGGAGTACAGTTTTGTCGTGGAGCCGGACCAGACCATTCTGGAGGCGGCCCTGGAGCAGGATATTGACCTGCCGTACTCCTGCCAGGCGGGCCTGTGTACAGCCTGCCGTGGCAAGTGCCTGAGCGGAAAGGTGCACCTGGATGAGCGTGAGGGACTTTCCGATGCTGAAATGGAAGAAGGCTACACCCTGAACTGCGTGGGCCACCCCCTAACGCCGAACGTGGTGATCGAGATCGGTTAGGCCTTACTTTACGTATAAATGAGCAGCGCCAGAGGAATTTTTCTTGTGGCGCTGCTCTTTTTTTGTACTTTCGTAAGAAGTGCCTATATTGTACTTCTAAAATATATATTGCCATAATGACAATACAACAACAAACAAACCTAACAATACCTACACGCAAGCCAAGGGCATATCTCTCGGAGGACTTTCGTGTAGAGAAGTGGGAAACCATCAAGCCCTACTTCGAGGAACTTCAGACGCGCGACATCAACAGTGTTGAAGAGCTGGAGAAGTGGATGCAGGACCGTAGCGAACTCGAAAGCGTGCTGTCTGAAGACCTGGGGTGGCGTTATATCCGCATGACCTGCGATACGCAGAATGAGGAAACCACACAGGCTTTCCAGTACTTTATCGCCGAGATCGAGCCGAATATCGCACCGCTGGACCACGAGCTGAACCTGAAGCTGATGCACTCGCCTTACGTGAATGCGATCGACAAGGAAAAGTATAAAATATATTTGCGCGGGGTGGAGCGTGCGTTGGAAATTTTCCGGGAAGAGAACATACCGCTTCAAACGGAGATCAGCACCAAGCAGCAGCAGTATGCCGCCACAACGGGCGCTATGACGGTAACCCTAGACGGGGAAGAGGTTACCTTGCAGCGTGCCGCTGACCGCTTGAAGCGCACAGACAGGGCCGTGCGTGAAGAGGCCTGGCGCGCCGTGCAGGAGCGCCGCTACCAGGACCGTGAGAAGCTGGACAGCCTGTTTGACGACCTGCTGAAGCTGCGCCACCAGGTGGCCGCTAATGCGGATTTCGAGAACTTCCGCGACTACATGTTCGCTGCCCTGGGGCGGTTCGACTATACGCCGCAGGACTGCTTTGATTTCCATACCTCCATTAAGAACACCATTGTTCCGCTGCTTACGAAAATAGACGCGGAGCGCAAGGAGGAGCTGGGCCTGGAGCAGCTGCGGCCATGGGACCTGGATGTGGACCCCACCGGTAAAAAGCCGCTGGAGCCGTTTAAGACAGGGGAGGAGCTGCTGGAGAAAACGGTGCAGGTGTTTTACAAGCTGGACACCTACCTGGGCGATTGCTTGGCGACTATGCGCGCTATGGGCCATCTGGACCTGGAGTCGCGCAAGGGCAAGGCACCGGGAGGCTATAACTACCCGCTGGATGAGATCGGCGTGCCGTTCATTTTCATGAATGCCACCTCCAGCCTGCGGGACGTGATCACGATGCTGCACGAGGGTGGCCATGCCGTTCATTCCTTCCTGACCAGGGAGCTGAGGTTAAACGCCTTTAAGCACCCGCCTTCCGAAGTGGCAGAGCTGGCCTCTATGTCTATGGAGCTGATATCGATGGACTATTGGGACACCTTCTTTGAGGATGAGGATGAGCTGAAGCGGGCCAAGAAAACGCACCTGGAAAGTGTATTGGAGACCTTCCCGTGGGTGGCCACGGTTGATAAGTTCCAGCACTGGATCTACGAGCATCCGGAGCAGTCGCAGGAGGAGCGCCACCAGGCGTGGCTGGACATCTTCAACACCTTCAACCATCAGTTGGTGAGCTGGGAAGGGCTGGAGAAGTACAAGCCGTACATGTGGCAGAAGCAGCTGCACATCTACGAGGTGCCTTTCTACTACATTGAGTATGCCATGGCGCAGCTCGGTGCGATTGCCGTTTGGCGTAACTACAAGCAGAACCCGGCCGAAGGCCTGGCTGCCTACAAGCGTGCCCTTAGCTTAGGCTACACCGTTTCTATCGGGGAGGTTTACGAAGCCGCTGGCATCAAATTCGATTTCAGCACGGAGTACATCAAAAGCCTGGTAGACTTTGTAAAAGACGAAATGGCGAAAATATAAGTACGGGCACTGCCCTTAGCTGTAGCGGCCACGCCTATCTCGGGTGTGGCCGCTGCTGTTTTATGGCCGCCGTGCCTGGGCTGCGGAGGCACCCGACAGCCAAGTAGCTCCCGTATTTGTAACAAAATGTGGCGGACCCGGTAGATAGTAGAACTTAAACGTCAGCCTATGAAGAACTTCCTGCTACTACCCGTGTTGCCCTTGCTGTTCTGCGCAGCCTCCTGTACCACCGAGCGCCCCTCTGAGCCTGTTGCTGCTGTGCAGGAGGCTACTGCAGAAGTAGTGGAGCAGACGGCGGCGGTCGTGGGCACCTGGCAGGGCAGTATCCCCTGTGCGGATTGCCCGGGCATTACCTATACGCTACAGCTTTTCCCGGACCATACCTACCAGGAAACCATGGTATACCAGGAGCGGGAGGTGGAGCCAGTTGAGCAGGCGGGCACCTGGAAGGTAGATGCCTCGGGTACACTTCGCCTGCAGAGCCCTGACAGCGAGGGGGCTTCCGCGTTTAAAGTGATGCCTGATGCGCTTGTGCTGCTGGGTGGGGAGGGAAACACGGTGGAGGAGAGGTACCGCCTGAAGAGAATCAACAAGAAATAAAAGCAAGGCTACGGTAGCTGCCGGGCGTTGCCCAGGTTCATCAAAACCTATAACTAAAGCCAAAGCGCCTGCTAGTGTGTAGCAGGCGCTTTGGCTTTAGTTGTTTAGCTTTATACTTACAGCGGCTTGAACTGCTCAAACATTTGGCGGCAGTCGTTGCAGTAGTGCATGGAGCGGCAAAGCGTGGGGCCAAAGGGTGTGCGCATGGTGGTGTTCTCGCTGTTGCAGTACGGGCAGGTGGCGTACTCCAGAATGTCGAGGTCTAAAACCATGTTGTACTTCGGCGGCGGGGCCAGGCCGAACTCCTTCAGGTGCTGCCGCCCTTTCTCCGATATCTTGTTGCTGTCCCAGGGCTTGTCGAAAGACATGATAACCGTGTGCTTGCTGATGCCGTGCTTCTCCAGTGTGCGCTCTACGTCCTTCCGCATGTAGTCCATGGCGGGGCATCCGGCAAAGGTGGGTGTCATGCGCACGGTTACGTGCTCATCCCCCGAAACCTCCACATCGGTAATCACCCCGAGGTCCACCAGCGAGAGCACCGGTATCTCAGGGTCTTTTACCTCCTCCAGCAGGGTCAGTATGTCTTCCTTGGTTAAGCTCATGTTATTATTTGTAGACTTAGAACTACGTGACGAAAGAAAAAGGATGCTTACTCACAATAGGTGTCGTCTTTTTCCTGTGTCGCGCAGTCTGCTGCCGGAAAAGCTACCACTCAGCGGTCGGGTCGATCTTGAAAACCTCGGACATCTCGTCGAGTAGCGGTTGCAGGTGTTCTGTGTGCTCTCCGTAGCGTCCGCCAACCTTTGGCGTAAGGGTTTCCAGGTCCGGCAGCTTCAGGCTCGTCTTCTCCAGAACGGCCTGAATGCGTTGCAGCCACTCTGCTTTCACAGCCTCTTCGCCTCCGTAGATACCGGCATCCACCAATTCCTGCTCATACCTGGAGTGCTCAAACATGCCCAATGCAAACGGCAGGGCCTCGTTGAGGGATGACTGCAGGCGAAGTATGGCTTCCTCGGTAGAGGAGCCCAGGTTCTTTATCCAGGTGTTGGCGTGGAGCACGTGGTACTTTACCTCGCCCTTCAGCTTGGTGGCCACTTTGGCAATGGGCTCATAGCCCGACTGCGAGAGCATCTCAAAGCGGATGATCTCAGCGTTGTCGTAGAGGAAATGACGGATCAAGCTGAAGTCATACTCGCCGTTTGGCAGCTCTACCAGCTGGCTGTTGTGGAACTGGTTGGCATTGCGGGTGAAAGCCACGGTGTCCGGGTCAGCCTCGCCCAGCTCCTGAAGCAAAGTATAAAAAGCCAGGCTGTGCCCGATCTTGTCCTGCGCCATCGACGAGAACGCAATGTCTTCTTCCAGGATAGGGCCGAAGCCGGTCCACTCTGAATTGCGGTGGCCAAGTATAAGCTGGTCGTCCGCCAGTTTGTACAACAGGTCTTTTATGGCGTGCTCGTTCATTAGGCAGGTGTGTTTTTACGCTCTTCTTTAAACTTGGTGATCTTGTCCATCACCTTATAGGCAATGGCCTCGCGGTACTTCTTCTCCGGCACAGTGGTCCACATGTCCTTGTCATCCTCGGCCGACTGCAGCACGTCTTTGGACCTTACCACCCACACGTTCACGACAGGGCCTTTTTCTCCGAAAGCCTGCTTGGCCTCCTGTAGCGCCTCCAGGTAAGAGGTGGCCGTTACGCGGCCGGCATGCGTATGCGCCTTGCCGCGCTTCTTCAGGTGGAAAATCTCGTAAGGCTCCGGTTGTTCGCTACGTGCAGCAGGCTCTTGTGCATGCAGTGTGTCATACAGGTTCTCCCCATCGTTGCCGTAAGGCGTTACCTGGATGTGCTCCGTGCGCACGATCCAAAGGCCAACGCAGGGGAAGCGGCGGCTGTACTGCTCCTTAGCGAACAGAAAGGCCACATCTTCGTTGGGGGCATGCACAGGGCCAACATAAGTATGGGCTGCGCCTTCTTTCTTTTGATGAAAGGCTTCGTATGTTTCAAACTGATCTAGCTGCGGTTTCGGCTCCATGGCAGGCACCTCGCCCTCCGGCAGGTTCAGTCGGGTTACTCTCGGATCTAAAGACTTAAGGCTCATGGTTTCTTAATTATGAATTAAAAATTAGAAATTAGAAATGAGGGATATGCAGATGCACCCGTTCCCTCACATCCATTTCTAATTCATAATTTCTAATTTCTAATTGCCGCTAAGCTAGCGGCTTCACGTATTTTGCTTTCGGGTTGAGGAGGGCGTGGCGCACCCAGGCGCCGCGTTCTTCGGCGGTGCGGCGCACGGCAAGGCGCTCGGCGTTGCAAGGGCCGTCCCCGTTGATGACGCGCTTAAACTCATCCCAGTCCGGCTCTGTGTACTCCCACTGGCCGGTTTCCGCGTTTTTCTTCAGGTTCGGGTCGGGCACGGTCAGGCCCAGCTCCCAAATCTTCGGCACGTACATGTCCAGGAACTGCTGGCGGCACTCGTCGTTAGAGGCCATCTTCACCTTCCAGCGCATCAGCGTTTCCGTGTGCGTGCTCATCTTGTCGGAGGGGCCAAAGAACGTCATAATCGGAGGCCACCAGCGGTTTAGGGCCGCCTGTATCATCTCGCGCTGCTTCGGGCTACCCGTCGCCATGTGCACCACGGCATCGTGGCCGTACTTCAGGTGGAAAGCCTCCTCGGCGCAGATACGCTCCAGCGCGCGGGAATAAGGGCCGTAGCTGCCTTTGGCGTTAGCCATCTGGTTCACAATCGCGCCCGCATCAATCAGCCAAGAGATTATGTTGGAGTCTGCCCAGGTAAAGGCAGGGTAGTTAAACACGTTGGAGTACTTTGACTTGCCGTTGATCAGGTCGGTGAGCATTTGCTCGCGCGACTTGCCCAGCGTTTCGGCGGCGCTGTAGAGCAGCTGCGCGTGGCCTACCTCGTCCTGCACCTTGGCCATCTGCGCCATCTTACGGCGGAAGCCGGGGGCGCGGGTAATCCAGGTGCCTTCCGGCAGGGCGCCGATGATCTCAGAGTGCGCGTGCTGCTCAATCATGCGGATCAGCTGCTTGCGGTAAAGCTGCGGCATCCAGTCTGTCGGCTCAATCTTTTCGCCGCGCGCAATACGCGCCTCAAACTCGGCCAGCTTGGCAGGGTCTTCGGTCTGCAGGTCGTCAAACTTGGTGGCCTCGAAAACGTTTCCTCCTCCGTACATAGTATATATCGCTTTAAGGTTCGAAAATAAGGTTGCTGAGCCGTTTCCGGCCCAGCAGATAAAGGTAGATTAGTTAGGGTGTATTAAGGTGAGAGTAAGTATCGTGCAAAGCCTGCTTTTTGGTTGTCAGGCCGTTTAGTAGCATCTCGGTCAGGTTCTCGGCAATCTCTGCCGGAGTCATTTTGCCTTCGGGCTTATACCAGGTATGAATCCAGTTGAGGCCCGAAAGTATGGTTAGCGCGGCAAACTTCTCGTCCGGCACGGTAAACTCGCCGCTGCTGATGCCCGAGCGGATAATCTCGCGGAAGCGGGCCTCGTACTTGTCGCGCAGCGCCAGGTACGTGCCATGCATCGGCTCGCTCAGGTGGCGCCACTCATGCAGGAAAACCGCCGACGCCTCCGTGTTCTGCGTGAGCACCTGCACGTGGGCGGCGATGGCGCGTTTGAGCCTGTCGGTGGCCGAGGCTTCTGTGGCCTCGGCGGCATCAATAGCCTCAAAGAATTCCTGCGCCATGTTAAAGCACACCCGCTGCAGTATCTCTTCCTTCGATTTGATGTGCGAGTAAATGCTGGCGGCTTCTATGCCCAGGGCATTGGCCAGGTCGCGCATGGAGGTGGCCGAAAAGCCCTTCGATTTAAAAAGCGCTGTGGCTGTTTTCTCTATCTGTTCTTTTCTGCTCAATACCGCTTCCATACTTTGTTAACAAATATAAGCAACCTAACGTTCGTTAGCAAATTTATTTTATAAACGATTATCTTTTTCAAAGGTTTGGCTTTCCCTGGCGGGGCTATACGTGTTGGTGCAGTATTTGTACTGCCCATGCGGGGCGGGCCAGGGGCGGCAACGGCTAATTTTTAATTTGTGAAGCGTTGGAAGTATACTTGCGTATATTTAAACCCGACCTACTTTTTGATCCATACTAAACTAAAACTAACCATGACTGACCTGACTAACACTGTTGACATACACACCCTGGAATTTGTGCACTATGAGGTAAAGGAGCGGGTGGGCTATATTACCCTTGCCCGTTCGGAGAAGCGCAACGCCCTGAACTACGAGGTGGTGACGGAGCTGAAGCGGGCCTTCGCCTTTGCAGAGGAGGACGAGGCGAGCAAGGTGATCGTGCTGCGCGCCGAAGGCAAAGTCTTCTGTGCCGGTGCCGACCTGGAATACATCCAGCGCCTGCAGGAGAACGACTACCACGAGAACCTGCTGGACTCTACGCACCTGATGGAGCTCTTCCGCATGATCTATACCTTAAAGAAAGTAGTGATCGCGCAGATTCACGGCCATGCCATTGCCGGAGGCTGCGGCCTGGCGGCTATCTGTGATTTTGGCTTCACCGTGCCGGAAGCGAAGTTTGGGTATACCGAGGTGAAGATCGGCTTTATACCTGCCATTGTAAAGGTGTTCCTGCTGCGTAAGATAGGGGAGGCCAGGGCAAAGCAGCTGCTGCTGACCGGCGACCTGATCTCTGCCGGGGAGGCCGAAAGGTATGGCCTCGTAAACTATGTGGTGCCTGCAGAGGAGCTGGAGGAGCGTGTGTTCGCCTTTGCCCAGAAGCTTTGCAGCGAGAACTCCCGGCAGTCGATGGAGGTAACCAAAGAGATGATTGCCCGTGTACAGGGTATGGGCCTGGAGGAAGGCCTGCAGTACGCCTCCGAAATGAATGCGGTGGCCCGCGGCAGCGAGGACTGCCAGCGCGGTATCGCCGCTTTTTTAAATAAGGAGCAGATTAAATGGTGAAACTCTGTTTAATATTTTAAACTATTCGTTAAACTTGCTGTTCTGTACATATGCTGACAGGCGTTGGAATCATGCTTTTTACTTTTGTGGCAATGGAAGGTGTGGCCTGGGTCATGCACAAGTACGTGCTGCACGGGTTTCTGTGGTTCCTGCACAAGTCGCACCATACGCGGCATACCCATGCGTTTGAGCTGAATGACCTGTTTTTTGCCTATTACGGCACGCTGGCAATGCTCTTCTTTGTCTTTGGCAGCGACCCGATAGACTACAGGTTTTGGGTGGGCGCCGGGATAACCTTGTATGGCGTGGCCTACTTTGTGATTCATGATGTGTTCATACACCGGCGCATCAGGGTGTTTGGGAAAACGTCTAATGTTTACCTCAAGGCCTTGAACATGGCCCACAAGGTGCACCACAAGGAGCAGGGGAAGCATGGGTCCGAGTCGTTTGGGATGCTTTGGGTGTCGCCCCGGTATTTCAGGTCAGCTTATGATATTGTGAAGAAAAAGGAACAGGAGAAACGTGGCTCAGTACACTATTAAAGAACTTGAACATCTATCAGGCATCAAGGCGCATACCATCCGGATATGGGAGCAGCGATACTGTATTCTTTCGCCAAAGCGCACGGAGACCAACATCCGTTACTATGACGATAGTGACCTGAAGTCCCTGTTGAATATCTCGCTGCTGAACGAGCGTGGCTACAAGATTTCTAAAATCGCCCAGATGGACCGGGAGCAGATCCTGGAGAAGGTGCGGCAGCTATGCGACCAGCCCTGTGAGTGCGCGCACCACGTCAGTGCCCTGGTGGCGGCCATGGTGGACATGAGCGAGACGAAGTTTGACCGGGCGCTCTCCATCGCCACCCTGCAGATGGGATTCCAGGAGACCATGCAGCGGGTCATTTATCCTTTCCTGAACAAGATCGGCATCCTGTGGCAGACGGGCAACATTACGCCGGCCCACGAGCACTTTGTAAGCAACCTGATCCGCCAGAAGCTGCTGGTGGCCATAGACGGGCAGGTGGTGAACTGGAACGAGGGAACGCCCACGTACATCCTGTACCTGCCGGAAGGGGAGCTGCACGAGCTGGCGCTGCTGTACATGAACTACATCCTGCGGGCGCATAACCAGCGGGTGATCTACCTGGGGCAGAACCTGCCTTTTGCCGACCTGGAGCTGACTTACGAGCAGTTTAAAGCCGAGTATATCTGCACCGTCCTGACCTCCGCCCCGGAGCGGGAGCATGTGCAGGACTACCTCAACCAGCTGTCGCAGCGCTTCCCTTCCAGCACTATCTACGTGTATGGCTTCCTGGCGCAGGCAGACGGGCTGGTGTTGCCGGCCAATGTGCAGCGCCTGGCATGCATCGGCGACTTTATCGCGAAGTTTAGCTAAATTTAAACGAACCCCACCAATCCGGCCTGCCCTCGCTATCGTTTGTTTCGATGCGGGGGCAGGCCGGTTTTTTTGTGCCTGTCGTTTGCCAAGGAAATATGTACGTACACGGGTCTGAAGCTGCAGTTTGTCTAATTTGTTTAACAATATTTTAAAATAATTTAGACAGTATCATTTTTATTGGGCGGCTTGTCGTATATTTGTTTATGGTATAACCATAAAACGTTAAACAGAATGACTGCTCTAGAATTTAATAACCTCGTACAGAATGTGGCTCAGTCGCTAAGGCCCGCGGCCATGAACTTAACCCGCGATGCCGACGACGCCAAAGACCTGGTGCAGGAGACAATGCTGAAGGCCCTAACCAACCGCGATAAGTTTAAAGCCGGCACCAATCTGAAGGCCTGGCTCTACACCATCATGCGCAACACGTTTATTAATAACTATAATAAAGTGATTAAGCGCAGCAGCAATATCGACAGCTCCGAATACCTGCAGTACCTTAATACAGACGAAAGTTACGTGACGCAGAACAAAGGAACGGCCACCTTCGTCATGAATGATATCAACAAGGCTATCGCCGGGCTGAATGAGGAGCACCGCACGCCCTTCATGATGTACTATGTGGGATTCAAATACCTTGAAATAGCGGAAAAGCTCCAGATACCTATCGGCACTGTAAAGAACCGCATACACATTGCGCGCAAAGAGCTCAAGAAGGTGCTGAAAGTATACCAGCAAGACGCCTAAATCCACCCGTAAAAGCTACGTATGAATGGAACACGTGTAATTGTTATCGGCTCAGGCTTCTCAGGCCTTTCGGCGGCCACGAGCCTGGCAGACCAGGGCTATGACGTAACGGTGCTGGAGAAAAACAGCAGCCCGGGCGGCAGGGCCAGGAGCTTCTCGGCAAACGGCTTTACCTATGACATGGGGCCGAGCTGGTACTGGATGCCCGATGTGTTCGAATCATACTTTAACAAGTTCGGCAAAACCACCTCCGACTATTACGACCTCAAGCGCCTGGACCCGTCTTACACCGTGGTTTTTGGGGAGGATGACTTTGTCGAGATTCCGGCCCAACTGTCGCAGCTGCGCGAGCTCTTCGAGCGTCTGGAGAAAGGAAGCGCCGCCCGGCTGGACAAGTTTCTGGAGCAGGCAGCCTACAAGTATGAGGTGGGGATTAAGCAGCTGGTTTATAAGCCCGGCCGCTCGCTCACAGAGTTTATGAACCCGCGCCTGCTGCTGGATGTGCTGCGCATGGACGTGTTCCAGTCCTTCCACAAGCATATCCGCCGCTTCTTTGGCCACGAGAAGCTCATAAAGCTGATGGAGTTCCCGATTCTGTTTCTGGGGGCCCTGCCGCAGAACACCCCTGCTCTCTACTCCCTGATGAACTACGCCGATATCAGCCTGGGAACCTGGTACCCGATGGGGGGGATGTTCAGAATTGTGGAGGGAATGGTGCAGCTGGCTGAGGAGAAGGGGGTGAAGTTCCTGTACAACCAGGACGTGCAGCGGCTGGATGTGGTGCAGGGCGCCGTGAAGCAGGTGCTGACCGAGACCGATGCTTTCGCAGCCGATGTGGTGGTTGCCAGTGCCGATTACCATCACGTGGAGAAGGCGCTGCTGCCCAAAGCCTCCCAAAGCTACTCCGACAGTTACTGGGAGAGCCGCGTGATGGCGCCGTCGTCGCTGCTCTACTACGTGGGCGTAAACAAGCGCCTGAAGAACCTGCAGCACCACAACCTGTTCTTTGACGAGGACTTCGGGCCGCACGCCGAGGAGATCTATACCCATCCCCAATGGCCGGCCAAGCCGCTTTTCTACGTTTCTGCCCCTTCGGTAACGGACCCAAGCGTGGCGCCGGAAGGGTGCGAGAACCTATTTATACTTATACCTGTGGCCCCCGGGCTGCAGGATACCGAGGAGCTGCGCGAGCAGTACTTTAACCTGGTGATGGACCGCCTGGAGCGGCTGACAAAGCAGGAAATACGGAGTTCCATCGTGTACAGGCGCAGCTATGCCCACCGGGACTTTATCCAGGACTACAACGCCTTTAAGGGCAATGCCTACGGGCTGGCCAATACGCTGCTGCAGACAGCAATCCTGAAACCGGGCCTGAAGAGCAAGAAAGTCAGGAACCTTTACTATACCGGGCAGCTAACGGTGCCCGGCCCCGGCGTACCGCCTTCGATAATATCAGGGCAGGTTGTGGCAAGTGAGATAGCGAAGGAGTACGCTCCGGCGCTCGCCGTAAACGTATAACCAAGTATAAACCCCGATTGTGCATGGATCAGCTTTTTAAAAACACCTGTATGCAGTGCAGCAAGGTCATTACACAGGCCTACAGTACCTCGTTTACGCTGGGGATTAAAACGCTGCACAAGAAATTCCACCTGCCAATCTACGGTATCTATGGCTTTGTGCGCCTGGCCGACGAAATTGTAGACACCTTCCATGGGCATGATAAGCGCGCCCTGCTCCGCGACTTCAGGCGGCAGACGTATGAGGCTGTGGAGCAGAGGCTGAGCCTGAACCCGGTGCTGCACGCCTTTCAGTGCGTGGTGCACGAGTACAGCATCGATATGGCATACATTGAGGCCTTCCTGAAGAGCATGGAAATGGACCTGGACGACCAGGTGTACGACCGCGCGCTGTACGAGGAGTATATCTACGGTTCGGCAGAGGTGGTGGGGCTGATGTGCCTGAAGGTTTTCTGCGAGGGCGATCAGGAGATGTTTGAGCGCCTGAAAAAGCCGGCATGCAGCCTGGGGGCCGCTTTCCAGAAGGTCAACTTCCTGCGCGACATGAAAAGCGACTACAAGGAGCGCGGGCGGGTCTATTTTCCGAAGGTGGACTACGGCAAGTTCAGTAACAAGTGCAAGGCAGAAATAGAGCAGGACATCCGCAAAGACTTTGATGACGCCTTTGCCGGCATCATGGCGCTGCCCCGCTCGGCACGCATGGGGGTGTACCTGGCCTACGTATATTACCTGAAACTTTTCCGGAAGATACAGGGGCTTCCGGCAACCCATATTCTAAAAGAGCGCGTAAGAGTACCTGATAACACTAAGTTTGCGTTGCTGCTTAGTTCTTACCTCAAGTACAGACTTAACGCTATTTAAATGCTGCATAGATTACCTTTTATACTTTTACTTTTTGTTGTACAGCTAGCCGTAGCCGGCAGTGCCTCCGGCTACAAGCTATCGGAGCTGCGGGGAGAGTACCTCGAGGCCAGCAAGGATGAGGAGGCGGCGCAGCGCTTCAATAAGAAGATGAGCGCCTACAAAGAAAAGGACCCTGTGGTGCTGGCTTACAAGGCGGCGTCGGAGGCGGTGATGGCGAAGTACGTCTGGAACCCCTACAGTAAGCTGAAACAGATCAAAACCGCGGCCGCCATTTTTGAGGAAGCCGTGGAGCTGGACAGCGACAACCCGGAGATCCGCTTCCTGAGGTTCACCGTGGAACACTACGTGCCGCGCTACCTTAACCTGAGCCAGAACCTGGAGGAAGACAAGTCCGTGATGATCAGTAGCCTGAAAGCCCATCCCAAGTCGGGGATTTCAACGGAGCTGGCCCGCACGATACGAGACTTCCTGCTGACAAAAGACCACTGCACCGACGCCGAAAGAAACACGCTGCAAGCGATTGAGATTTAACCCCGGGTAATGATGATGACCAGCAGGTGAAGCTCAAGGCGCGGCCGTTTCGCACGTGCATTTATACATTGCTTCGGCTTGATACTTACTTGTTGATCACACCACCATTTACACCCGTTCCATGTACCTGTACCTGTACCTGAATATTTTCACGATCCTGTTCCCCTTGCTGCTTTCCTTTGACAAGAAGGTGGCCTTTTATAAGAACTGGGGATCGCTTTTCCCGGCTATCCTGGCCAACGGCCTGCTGTTTGTCGCTTGGGATGCGCTGTTCACGGAGGCTGGCATCTGGGGGTTTAACGAGGCCTACTTAACCGGGATCTACCTCTTTAACCTGCCCCTGGAGGAGGTGCTGTTCTTCCTGACGGTGCCCTACGCCTGTGTGTTTATTTACGACGTGCTGAACGCCTACATCAGCAAAGACCTGCTGCGGCCCGTGGCGAAGCCTCTGGCCCTTGCGCTGATCCTGGCGCTGCCGCTGGTGGCCGTCTTCAACGCCGCCGCACTTTATACTTCCATAACGTTTTGTTTGCTGGCGGTCATGCACCTGCTGCACCTGCGCTTTTTCGGTACCAAGTACCTCGGGCGCTTCTACCTGGCTTACCTGGTGCACCTGGTGCCCTTTCTGCTGGTAAACGGTGTGCTGACTTACCTGCCCATCGTGTGGTACAACGACAGCTTTAACCTGGGGCTGCGCATCGTCTCCATTCCTGTGGAGGATACGATGTACTCGATGCTGATGCTGCTCCTGACGATATCCGTTTACGAGGCGCTGAGGCAGCGGAAACGCGTTAAACAATATGAGCCGATAGCTGTATAAATTATATGCAAAGCCTGGATGTAACGATCGATGCTAACTCCGGTTTCTGTTTCGGCGTAGTGTACGCCATTCAGATGGCTGAGGACTTCCTGGAGGAGCAGGGGTACCTGTACTGCCTGGGCGATATTGTGCACAACGATGAGGAGGTGGAGCGCCTGCAGCAGCGCGGCCTGCGCATCATTAACCACGCCCAGCTGCGGGAGCTGCGTAATGAGGCGGTGCTGATACGGGCCCATGGGGAGCCGCCGGAAACGTACCAGGTGGCGCTGGACAATGGCCTCACGCTGGTCGATGCCTCCTGCCCGGTTGTGCTGAAACTGCAGAACCGCATCAAGTCTTCTTACGACAAAGACGATAAGATCTTTATCTACGGCAAGCATGGCCACGCAGAGGTAATGGGGCTGCTGGGGCAAACGAACAGCCAGGCCGTCGTGTTTGAAAGTATGGAGGAGCTGTTGCGCCATGAGCTGCCTGCCTCTATTACGCTCTACAGCCAAACCACCAAGAGCACAGATAGCTTCTACAGCATTAAAGACGCGCTGGAGCGGCAGGGCTACCAGGTAAACGCCAACGATACCATTTGCCGGCAGGTGTCTAACCGGGATAAGGAGCTGCGCAAGTTTGCCGCCAAGTTCGATAAAGTGGTCTTTGTGTCGGGTACCAAATCAAGCAACGGAAAGGTGCTGTACCAGGTGTGTAAGGATGCGAACCCGCACACGCACTTCATCTCGAAGGTGGAGCAGCTGCAGCCGGAGTGGTTTAGTGCCGGTGATTCGGTCGGTATCTGCGGGGCCACCTCCACACCGATGTGGCTGATGGAGGAGGTGCGGGACTCCTTACTGAACTATCAGCTATGAAGCGCGGGTTAAGAGTTGTAGTTTAGCCTGGCGGCGGAGTGTAGGTTTCTGATCCGAATACGGGTGACAAATGGCGATAGCAAGAAAGAGCGATTTAAGGGGAGTGTCCATTGCGGCTACAATCGTTGTGCTGTGGCTGGCGCTGTTGGTGTACCTGCTGCACTGGCCTGTTGAGCTGTCGTCTCCGCTTACCTATGTTTTTGTGCTGCTGCAGATGCATCTGTACACGGGGCTGTTCATTACCGCACACGATGCCATGCATGGCGTGGCAGCACCCGGTAAGCCGGGGTTAAACCGGGCGATCGGCACCGCAACCGCTTTTTTATTTGCCTATAACTGGTATCCGCGCCTGCTGCCGAGGCACCACCAGCACCACCGGCACGTTGCAACGGAGCATGACCC
Organism: Pontibacter actiniarum; assembly: GCF_003585765.1. Lineage (NCBI taxonomy): Bacteria > Pseudomonadati > Bacteroidota > Cytophagia > Cytophagales > Hymenobacteraceae > Pontibacter > Pontibacter actiniarum. Next base: position 2,515,659 of record NZ_CP021235.1, on the reverse strand, counting down.
GGACTATCACCCGGGGGCCTTCTGGTCCTGGTATTTGAGCTTCCTGAGGCAGTACATTACCTGGTGGCAGCTGTTGCTGATGGCGCTTACCTTTAACGTCCTGAAGCTGTTCTTCCCGCTGGAGAATGTAATCCTGTTCTGGATGCTGCCGGCTATACTTGCCACGTTTCAGCTTTTTTATTTCGGGACCTACCTGCCGCACCGGGGGGAGCACCCGGAGGAAAACCGGCACAAGTCCTCCACTCAGCGTAAAAACCACCTGTGGGCTTTTATGAGCTGTTATTTCTTCGGGTATCACTACGAGCACCACGACAAGCCTTACCTGCCGTGGTGGCAGCTTTACAAAGCAAAATCGTAGCTTTGCAAAGTATAATTTTGGCTTGATGCGAGTGCTGTGCAACAGCGCGGGCAGGAGTCCCGTATGTTAGAGGGTTTTGTAAAAAGAAACCTTAACCCTTTACGTGTCATTCCTTTCCTCGTCTCCAGCCCATGAAATCAATTCTAGCTTCTATAGCCTGTAGTGCCTGTATCGTGTTCCTGAGTTTACCGTTTAATGCCCAAAGCCAGTCTTTCTCGAAGGGCGTCGGCAAAGAGCCCGCCATGCTAAAGGCCGGGGTCAACTTTGTGTGGCTCTCCGAGAACGATAGCCAGGGGCTGATGTTCAGCAACAGCTTTGACCACTACCTGAGCGATAGGCTGGCTGTGGGCTTGAGCCTCGGGTTGCTGTCCGCCAAGCGATACGATGAAGCCAAGGAGATTTACACCGTGCAGAACACCTTTTACATGGCGTCGCTGGAGGCTACCTTCGATATTCTGCAGAACGAGTCGGTGGCGTTCAGGCTAGGGGCGGGGCCAACGGCGCGCCACCGGGCGGAAATAAACTCAGACCCCGAGGACGAGGGCACGCAGGACGGCTCCGTTACGCACATCAAGACTTCCGACGTGGGGGCCTTCGGGTTTATAGAGAACGACTTTAACATCCTGCGCAACGGTGTGGCTGGCGGCAGAATCGCCTACTTTCACTATTCGGAAGGAACCCCTGTGCTATCCATCGGTATGCACCTCGGCTTTAAGTTTTAAGCGGAAGTGTTGGCCGGTAGAAAGCATTAGCAAGTATAAAGATGCAGCAGAAACAGGAAGGGGAGCCAGCTATAGCTCCCCTTCCTGTTATAGTGGTGTTGGTTTAGCGGTTGCCGTTCCCTTTTTTGCAACAGGCGTGCAGGCGGTTGTAGGCGTTTTCATCAGCGGGTAGCTGGTCGGCGTCGTAGCCGGTTTCGGTCACGGCCTTGCGGATGCTGTCTGCGTCTGCTTTCCGGCTGTCAAACACCACGGTCAGCACCTTTGAGTCCACATCCAGGCTAGAGGATTTAACCCCCTTTTCGGAAGCCAGGCGCTTCTCCAGTGTTTTCTTGCACATGTTGCACACGGCCGATGTTTTGATCTGTACCGTTTGCGTAGGCTTGTTCTGCTCCTGCGCCTTGAGGCTTATGCTGGTCAGGGCGAACACCATCAAAAGGAACAATGGCTTTAGTTTCTTCATTTGCTTTTGCTGTTAAAGTATAAGGAAACGGTTTGCCGGCAGCGCTATGCTTCCCGGCATGCTTCGTTTGTCCCGCGCTGCTCAAATATACACTTTGCAAGTGTCTTTAACACCGTTTTGGGGATCTAAAATATGTGCGGCCGCTTTGCCGTCGTACCTGGGGAGAGGCAGGCGCCGCAGGTTGCTGGCGGAGGCTGTGCTTTCTGGTGTATACCGCTCGTAAGATACGCTTTGTGTTAAGCCCTAAACGCGGCTTCGGGGCCTACCGGGGCTCACTGGCCATCCTGCAGCGCAGGGGAAATGGGTGCCACGTAGCCCCACCTTAGTTAAATCCCTTCCACTTTCTCCCACTTTTTCCATTTCGCCCCACTTTTGGTGTGGATATCTATATAAAATAGCATATGTAATATATTAAATTGATAAGTGGTTGATAATGTGTTTGTTGTATTGTTTATGGGTCGTATTTTACGCAATTTGTCGATACGCTGCAAATTTAGTTATACCCAAAATTAGGGGGTGGTGGTGTGGATAATGTGGATAAGTGGTGTGGATTACCATAATTTATCCACAAAGTGGTAAAAAGTGGTAGATTGTGGTTGCGATCTTTTGTTGAATGGCTACATTTGTATAGTCCAAAGACTATACGGACGAAACCACCATGAGCCTATGAACTTCCTTTCTGGCGAATATGAGTGCAAGATTGACCCAAAAGGAAGGTTGGTTTTACCTGCAAAGATAAAAGCCAACCTGCCGGAGGCGTCTGGCAATCATGTGGTGCTAACGAGGGGGTTTGAGCCGTGTCTGGTGCTGTATCCAAAAGCCGAATGGAAGGTGATTTACGACAAGGTCGCCGGCCTGAACGAGTTTAACGAAGAGTACCGCCACTTTCAGCGGAACTTCTTCCGGGGCAACACCGAGATTGAGCTGGACGGGGCCGGGCGCTTTATTGTGCCGAAAACGATGGGCCGCTTTGCCGGGCTGGAGAAGGAGGCGATTGTGGTGGGGCTTGGAAACCGTGTAGAGATCTGGAACCCTGATAAGTATGAGGAGTTCCTGATTCAGGATCAACAGAATTTCTCACAGCTTGCCCAGAAGTTCCTGGGAGATAAACCGGCCGAAGAGCCACTTTTATAATGGAATATCATCGCCCAGTATTACTGGAGGAGTCGGTAGAGGCGCTGGCAATAAAGCCGGAGGGGGTGTACGTGGATGTGACGTTTGGTGGTGGAGGCCACTCGGCTCGCATTCTGCAGGAGCTTACAAGCGGTAAGCTCTACAGTTTTGACCAGGATAGCGATGCCCAGGAGCAGTCGCAGAGGCTGGAGGGGCCTACCTTTCAGTTTGTGCGCGCCAACTTCCGGGACCTGAAGAAATACCTGCGGCTGTACGGTGTGAAGAAGGTAGACGGGATTCTGGCGGATTTGGGTGTTTCATCGCACCAGTTCAATGTGCCGGAGCGCGGTTTTTCTACCCGCTTCGACGGGCCGCTGGACATGCGCATGAACTCAGACGCCGGTATTACCGCCCGGGAGGTGCTGGAGACCTACTCGGAGGAGCAGCTGCACCGTATCTTCGGTATCTACGGAGAGGTGAAAAACGCGAAGACCCTTGCCCGCACGGTAGTGGAGAAGCGTAACAGGCAGCCTTTTGAGTCGATTGCGGAGTTTAAGCAGGCGATCAGCTCCTGCACCCCGAAAGGAAAGGAGAACAAGTACCTGGCACAGGTGTTCCAGGCGCTGCGCATCGAGGTAAACGATGAGATGAAGGCGCTGGAAGAGATGCTGGAGCAGGCAGCCGAGGTGCTGAAACCCGGCGGGAGACTTTCAGTGATCTCTTACCACTCCCTGGAAGACCGGATGGTGAAGAACTTTATCGCCAAAGGGAAATTCTTCGGAGAGGTGGAAAAAGACCTGTTCGGAAACGAAATAAAGCCGCTGGAGGCCGTGTATCGCAAGCCGATCACGCCATCAGACGAGGAACTGCTGCAAAACAGCCGCTCCAGAAGTGCCAAGCTAAGGGTAGCGGAGAAGAAGGAGGAACGTGAAGGAAAGTAAAACAAACTATTAGCGAAAAGAATCAGGTATGGCTTCAAATGTACTCATCAAAAGAACAGGCGCACCGAAGGCAAATTCGGCGCGTGTGAAGCCAGAGGCAGAGGAACCGCAGAAGCCCAGGAAAAAGGGCTTGAGCTTGTTCGCGCTGCTGGATAAATATGCCAATGTAGATGCCTTGTTTGAAGAGGGCGTGCCGCTGAAATATATGCCGCGCGTGCTTTTCCTGACGGGCATTACGCTTTTTTACATCGGTAACACCCACTTTGCCGAGAAAACTATCCGCAGGATAGACAAGGTGAAAGTGGAGGTAGAAGACCTGCGCGCAGATTACTCTACGCTGAAGTCAGACTACATGGAAGCCAGTAAGCAGTCTGAGGTGGCGCGCAACGTGGCGCCGCTCGGCCTGGAAGAAAGTTCGTCTCCACCTTATCAAGTGATTGTGCCGGCAGATGAATATTAAGAAGTCCATAGTAGTCCGGGTAAGGGTGGCATTCCTGTTGGTATGCCTTTTTGCGTGCGCGATTGTGTATAAGGTCGTGTACATCCAGTTTCTGGATGGCGAGAAGTGGAAGAGTATCTCCAAAGAGCGCCGAATTTACTACAAGCCAGTGTTCGCCACCCGTGGCAACATCCTCTCCGACAATGAGAGCATCCTGGCTACTTCCCTGCCTTTCTACCGCGTGGCCTTTGACCCGACCGTAGCAAAGGCTGAGGTGTTTAACAGCGGCGTAGACTCTCTGGCTATGCTGCTTTCGCGTTTTTACGGGGATAAGTCGGAGGAGTATTACCGCCGCAAGATCAAGAATGCGCGCCACTCAGGCCGAAGGTATATTCGCCTGAACAGCCGCCAGATCAACTATCAGGATAAGAAGCTGATGACGCGCTGGCCGATCTTCCGGGAGGGCAAGAACAGGGGCGGCGTGATTTTCGAGAAAGTTGAGAAGCGCTTCAAGCCTTTCGGTATACTGGCCGAGCGTACCATTGGCTTTATCAACGAAGACAAAAACGGGGCGGGCCTGGAGTACAGCTTTAACGGTGACCTGGCCGGCACGGACGGTGAGGCCCTTTTTGAACGCATCGCCGGGGGTAGCAAACCGATCTACGACGGCACCGAGGTGAAGCCGCAGCATGGCTACGATATCAAAACAACCATTGATATCAACCTGCAGGACGTGGCCGAGAATGCCCTGTATAAGGTGTTGGACAAAACAGGTGCCGAGTACGGCTGCGTGATCCTGATGGAGGTGAAGACCGGGGAGATAAAGGCCATGGCCAACCTCGGCAAAACCAAGGGCGGCTACATAGAGGACTATAACTACGCCGTGGGGAACCAGGGGCGTACGGAGCCGGGGTCTACCTTTAAGCTGGCCTCCATGATGGCGCTTTTTGAGCATGCCCCGGAGGTAAAGCTGACTGACACGGTGGATACGGGCGATGGCCGCTACCGCATCAAGAACACGATCATGTCCGACTCCAAAATTGGCGGCTATGGCGTGCTTACGGTAAAGGAGGTGTTCGAGAAGTCGTCTAACATCGGGGTGGCCAAGCTGATGGAGCAGCACTTTGGCAATGAGCAGCAGGCTTACGTCAACTACCTGAACCAGTTTGGCCTGAACAGCACCCTGGGCTTTCAGATGGAAGGGGAGGCGAGGCCTTACATGAAGAGCCCGCAGGATAAGAACTGGTACGGCACCACACTCACCTCCATGGCTATCGGCTATGAGACGAAGCTGTCGCCGCTACAGACGCTGGCCCTCTACAACGCCGTGGCAAACAACGGTGTAAAGATCCAGCCGATCATCGTGAAAGAGATCCGCAAGGCCGACGATGTGATCCAGTCGTTCAGTACCCGGGTGCTGAACGAGAAGGTTTGCTCCGACGCTACGCTGAAGAAGCTGCGGGAGATGCTGGAGGGTGTTGTGGAGCACGGCACCGCCAAGAATATCCGCAGCACCGACTATAAGATCGCAGGTAAAACGGGTACAGCCAGAAAAGTAAAGGATGGCCGCTATGTGCGCGAATACTCTGCTTCGTTTGCCGGGTACTTCCCGGCGGACAACCCGAAGTACAGCTGCATTGTGATCATCGACAGCCCGAAAGGGGTGAATGTGTACGGCGGCGACGTGGCGGCCCCGGTTTTCAAGGAACTGGCCGATAAAGCCTACGCCCGCGACCTGGCGATGCACAAGCCGATGCAGGCCCGCGTGGTTCCGGACAAAGAAAGTATGCCGGTGCTGCAGGCGGGCAGCTTAGACGATCTGAAAATGATCTGCAACACCATCGGCCTCAGCACCCATACAGGTAATATGGACGAGGAGTGGGTGAGGGTGTCGCCGAAGCGCCGCTCGCTGGAGTTTAAACCGAACCCGGTGCTGCAGAACAAGGTGCCTGATGTAGAGGGGATGACGCTGCGCGATGCGCTGTTCATACTGGGCAACCAACACCTGGAGGTGAAGGTGCAGGGAGTGGGCAAGCGTGTGAAGAAACAGTCGATGGCCCCGGGCACCGATATAGACAAAGACAAAACGATAACGATTATACTTAGCTAATGCAGCTGCTGCAAGACATACTTCAGAACGTAAGCGCGGTTAGTACGCACGGCCCGCTAGATGTACAGGTGCAGTCCATCGCCTTTGATTCCCGCCAGGTGCAGGAGGGGGTGCTGTTTGTGGCTGTGCGCGGTGTGCAGGCAGACGGCCATGCGTTTATACAGAAGGCCGTGGAGGCGAACGCCGTGGCTGTTGTGTGCGAGGAACTGCCGAAGGAGCTGCAGCCGGGTATAACCTTTGTGCAGGTCAGGGACTCTGGCGAGGCGCTGGGCCGGATGGCTTCGGCTTTTTACGGCCACCCTTCCACAAAGCTGCAGCTTGTAGGGGTTACCGGCACGAACGGCAAGACCACCTCAGTAACGTTGCTGCACAAGCTTTTCCGCGAGCTGGGCTACCATGTGGGGCTAATTTCCACGGTGCAGAACCAGATAGACGAAGAGATCATACCTGCTACGCATACCACACCGGACGCGGTAAAGCTAAATGAGCTGCTGGCGCAGATGGTAAAAGCCGGGTGTACCCATTGCTTTATGGAGGTAAGCTCGCATGCCATGGTGCAGCAGCGTGTGGCGGGCATCACATTCGCTGGCGGCGTGTTCACCAACATCACGCACGACCACCTGGATTACCACGGTAGTTTCGAAGATTATATCAAAGCGAAGAAGTCTTTCTTCGATATGTTGCCGAAAACAGCCTTTGCCCTGGTGAATGCCGACGACAAGCGAGGCCCGGTAATGGTGCAAAACACCAAAGCCAGCGCCCATTTTTATGCTTTACGCAAGGCAGAGGAGTTTAAGGCTCGCATTATTGATAACACTATTCAGGGATTGCACCTGGAGGTGGATGGGCAGGAAATCTGGTGCAAGCTCATCGGCGCGTTCAATGCCTACAACCTGCTGGGCGCCTATGGCGTGGCGGTGTTGCTGGGGGAGGACCCTATGGAGGCGCTGACGGTGCTCTCCAGTCTGAACTCTGCGGCGGGCCGCTTTGACTACATCGTGTCCGAGTCGCAAATTACTGGCATCGTGGACTATGCCCACACGCCGGACGCGCTTGAAAACGTGCTGAACACGATTCAGGAAATCCGCAACCCGAACCAGAAGGTGATTACGCTGGTAGGCTGTGGCGGTAACCGCGATGCAACCAAGCGCCCCATAATGGCCGACATCGCCTGCCGGCTGAGCGACAGGGTGATTCTGACGTCGGATAATCCGCGCTTTGAGGAGCCCCAGGCCATATTGGACGATATGCAGAAAGGCGTAAAACCGCTGGATTTTAAGAAAACGCTATCGGTTCTGGACCGTAAGGAGGCCATTAAAACAGCCTGCATGCTGGCCGAACCGGATGATATTATACTTATCGCAGGAAAGGGGCATGAGACTTACCAGGAGATCAAAGGGGTAAAGTATGACTTTGACGACAAGAAGGTCTTGCGCGAGATGTTCGTGCAGTTGGGAAAGTAAACATTAGTACAGATTAACAATAGCCAAAGGAAACCGAATTAACATTTAAATGCTTTACCACCTTTTTACATACCTGGACCGCGAGTTCGATCTTTTCGGGGCTGGAGTTTTCCAGTACATCTCCTTCCGTGCAGGTATGGCTACACTTGTGTCGCTGCTGATTGCCATGATTTTCGGTGGCAAGCTCATCAAGATCCTGCAGCGCAAGCAGGTAGGCGAATCAATCCGCGACCTGGGGCTGGAGGGTCAGATGGAGAAGAAGGGTACGCCAACCATGGGCGGCCTTATTATTCTGATGGCGATCCTGGTGCCGGTGCTGCTCTTTGCCCGCCTCGATAACGTGTACGTGCAGCTGATGCTGGTGTCAACGGTGTGGCTGGGCCTGATCGGTTTCCTGGACGACTACATCAAGGTTTTCAGGAAGAACAAAGAGGGGCTGGCAGGCCGCTTCAAGATTCTGGGCCAGATCGGCCTCGGTCTGATCGTGGGCCTGACCTTATACTTTAACGACGACGTGGTGGTGCGCCAGTACCTGTTCAGCGATGGCTCAACCTCAGCCGTGAACGCCTCGAACCGCTACATGGATGTGCACAGCATGATCACCACCATCCCGTTTCGCAAAAACAACGAGTTGGACTACTGCAACCTCTTTTCGTTTGCTGGTCCGCTTTTCGAGGGCTGGTCCTGCTATCTCTACATCCCTTTTGTGATTCTGGTGATCACAGCCGTGTCCAACGGTGCCAACATCACCGACGGTATTGACGGACTGGCGGCAGGCACGTCTGCCATTATCGGTACCACACTGGCTATTTTCACCTATGTGTCCGGTAACACGATCTTCGCCGATTACCTGGATATTATGTTTATCCCGAACTCCGGGGAGCTGGCTATTTTCTGTCTGGCCTTTGTGGGGGGCTGCGTGGGCTTTTTGTGGTACAACACCTACCCGGCGCAAGTGTTCATGGGCGACACCGGCAGCCTTTCGATTGGCGGTATCATTGCGGTGCTGGCCCTGATCGTGCGCAAGGAGCTGCTTATTCCGATCCTGTGCGGGATCTTTCTGGTGGAGAACCTGTCGGTGATGCTGCAGGTGAGCTACTTTAAGTATACCAAAAAGAAGTATGGTGAAGGCCGCCGCATCTTTAAGATGTCGCCGTTGCACCACCATTACCAGAAGCTCGGCTACCATGAGTCGAAGATAGTGGGGCGCTTCTGGATCGTGGGCATTATGCTCGCCATCCTGACGCTGGCTACCCTGAAACTGAGATAGACGCAACAAACGAAAACGAACGAGAAACTATGAAACTAGCAATACTTGGAGCGGGAGAGAGTGGTGTAGGGGCGGCTTTGCTTGCGAAGGCAAAGGGCCTGGAGGTATTCGTTTCTGATAAAGGAGAGATAAAGGAGCAGTACAAGGCCAAGTTGGCCACGGCTGCCATTCCGTTTGAAGAAGGAACACACACTTTAGTAAACATACTCGATGCTGACGAAATCATTAAAAGTCCTGGCATTCCTGATAAAGCTGCAGTTATACAAGAAGCAACCAAAAAGGAGATACCTGTAATTTCTGAGATTGAGTTTGCCGGCCGCTACACCAATGCTAAGTTCATCTGCATTACGGGCACGAACGGCAAAACGACCACCACCCTGCTCACTTACCACCTGCTTAAAAGCGCAGGCCTGAACGTGGCCCTCGCGGGAAACATTGGGGAGAGCCTGGCAGAGAAAGTGATCGACAACAAGTACGACTACTACGTGGTGGAGCTAAGCAGCTTTCAACTCGACAATATGTACCAGTTCCAGGCGCATATTGCCGTGCTTTTGAACATTACGCCCGACCACCTGGACCGCTACAACTACAGCATGGAAAAGTATGCCGCCTCTAAGCTGCGTGTGGCGCAGAACATGACGGGCGCAAACTTCTTCCTGTTCAATGCGGATGACGAAAACATCGCGAAAGCGTTTGACTCAGCCAGCTTTGGCGGTACGACCGTGCCTTTCTCGCTAAAAGGGGCAGAGGGAGCCAGGGTTTACATGGAGGGCAAAGAAGTAAAGGTGACTGAGAAGTTTTACGAAGGCACCGTGGACACGTCTGCCTCAGGGCTGATCGGGCGGCATAACCAGTACAACACCATGGCTGCCGTTGGGGTGGCGAAACTGCTGGGCGTGGCGGACGATACCATTGGGCAGGCGCTGGAGACCTTCGAAAACGCAGAGCACAGGCTGCAGCAAATAGCGGTGGCCAAAGAAGTCACCTACATCAACGACTCCAAAGCAACCAACGTGGAGGCGGTGTGGTACGCCCTGGACGGCATTAAGCAGCCTATCGTCTGGATCGCCGGCGGCGTGGACAAAGGCAACGACTACAGCACCCTGCAGGAGCTGGCCCGTGAGAAGGTGAAGGTGCTGGTGTGCCTGGGTAAGGATAACGAGAAGCTTAAGGAGGCGTTCGGCCGCATCGTGCCGATCATCGCCGAGACGACGTCCATAGAGTATGCGGTGCGCCTGAGCCGCTCCCTGGCAACTCCCGGAGACGTGGTGCTGCTATCACCGGCCTGCGCGAGCTTTGACCTGTTTAACAACTATGAACACCGTGGGCAGCGATTTAAAGAGGCTGTTGAGAAAATTGTGCTGAAGAAGAAGTAAGAAAAGAATTTAGAGCCAAAGCGTATGATAAAGCAGTGGTTACAGAACAACCTGAAGGGCGACTCCGTGTTGTGGGGCATCGTGATTGCGTTCTCGCTGATAAGCGTGGCGGTGGTGTATTCTGCCACGGGTACGCTGGCCTATAAAAAAATGGAGGGAAACACCGAGTACTTCCTCTTCAAACATACTTTCCTGATCCTGGTAGGCCTGGCTTTCATGTGGGCGGCGCATAAAGTGCCGTACCGCTACTACTCCAGGCTGTCGCTGGTGGCGCTTATTCTGTCGGCTCCGTTACTGATCGTTACCTTCTTTTACGGCTCCAACATCAACGATGCCTCGCGCTGGATCACTATCCCGGTCATCAACCAGACCTTCCAACCCTCGGATTTGGCCAAACTGGCGCTGATCTCTTACCTGGCCAGCATGCTTTCCAAAAAGCAGCACGAGCTGGAGGACTGGAAGAAGACGCTGTTGCCGATGCTGATCTGGACCGTCATCATCTGCGCCCTTATCGCCCTGACAAACACGTCGACGGCGGTGCTGCTTTTTGCAACCTGCATGCTGCTGATGTTTATTGGGCGTGTGCCTTTCAAATACCTGGCGTCGGTGGTGTTGATCGGTGTGGTTGTGGGAGGCTCAGCCCTGGCCGTGGGGCAGCGTATGGATACGGCCGTTAGCCGTCTGCAGGATTTCATGGACCCTAACGAGGTGCCGTTCCAGCTGGAGCAGTCTTACATTGCGATCGCGACAGGCGGTGTGGTGGGCAAAGGCCCGGGCAACAGCGACCAGCGCGACATTTTGCCGCACCCTTACTCAGACTTTATTTATGCCATTATTCTGGAGGAGTACGGGTTGATGGGCGGCGTCGTGACGCTGTTTCTGTACCTGGCCCTGCTCTACCGCGGCATGGTGACGGTGAACAAGAGCAACGGTGCTTTCGGCGGGCTGCTTTCGGCGGGCCTGAGCTTTAGCCTGGTGCTGCAGGGGATGGTGAACATGGCCGTGGCCGTGGGGCTAGGCCCGATTACTGGACTACCGCTGCCGCTCCTGAGCATGGGCGGTACTTCTTTGATCTTTACCGGAATCTCCATAGGAATTATACTTAGTGTGAGCCGAACAGACACGGAAATGGAACGTGACGCTGTTGGCGTACCTGCTAAATCACCTGTAAACGCAGCTGTTAATGCCTAAGCCAGAAAGACCATATCGCGTAATTATCAGCGGCGGCGGCACCGGTGGACACATATACCCGGCAGTGGCGATTGCCAACCAGCTGCGTGTAGTTAACCCGCAGGCCGAGATTTTGTTTGTGGGCGCGCAGGGGCGCATGGAAATGACGCGTGTGCCGGAGGCAGGCTATAAAATCGTGGGCCTTTGGATCAGCGGTTTGCAGCGGCGCCTCACACTGGACAACCTGTCGTTTCCGCTGAAGGTGCTGTCGAGCGTGCGTGCCTCGCATAAAATTATCAAAGACTTTAAGCCCGATGCGGTGGTGGGCGTGGGCGGCTATGCAAGCGGCCCGCTGCTGTACGCTGCTACATCACGCGGTATTCCGTCGCTCATTCAGGAGCAGAATTCTTACGCGGGCATTACCAATAAGCTCCTTTCCAAAAGGGCCGACAAAGTATGCGTGGCCTACCCCAGCATGGAGGCTTTCTTTCCAGCGGATAAGCTGGTGCTGACCGGAAACCCGGTGCGCTCCGACATTATGGATCTGAAGGGCAAGCGCGATGAGGCGATGCAGCACTTCGGCCTGCAACCGGAGAAGAAAACCATACTCATTATAGGAGGTAGCCTGGGAGCCAGAACTATCAACCAAAGTATAGCGGCAGGTGTGGAGCAGATAGCCGGGGCTGGTTGCCAGCTGATCTGGCAGACAGGCAAGGCCTTTTATCCGCAGGCCCAGGAGCTGGAGACAAAGTATAAGGCACAGGGCATCCGGGCGCTGGATTTTATCAAGCGAATGGATTTGGCCTACGCCGCCGCCGATGTGGTTATCTCGCGGGCAGGGGCACTGTCTATTTCAGAACTGTGCCTGGCCGGGAAACCGGCGGTGTTGGTGCCGTCTCCGAACGTGGCCGAAGACCACCAGACCAAGAATGCCATGGCGCTGGTGCAGCAGGAGGCGGCTATACTTGTAAAAGACGCTGAGGCGATGGAAAGGCTGGTGCCAACCGCCCTGCAACTACTGGAGGATGAACAGGAGCAGCAGCGCCTGCAGCAAAATATACGGAAGATGGCCCGCCCGAACGCGGCAGCTGATATTGTGAACGAACTGATAAAGTTGATCAAGTGAGACTGGAGAACTATAGCTACATCTACTTCTTGGGCATTGGCGGCATCGGTATGAGCGCAATTGCCCGCTGGTTCAAAGCCAAAGGCTATCCGGTGTGGGGGTACGACAAAACGCGCACCTCCCTAACCGAGGCGCTGGAGGGCGAGGGCATCGCTGTGCACTACGAGGATGATGTGGCGCAGCTACCGGAGGAGATTCTCCGTCACCAGGAAAAGACGCTGGTGGTGCTGACGCCGGCCATACCCGCAGAGCACACAGAGTGGGCTTACCTGAGGGAGCAGGGCTACGCCATCAAAAAACGTTCAGAGGTGCTGGGGATCATCACGGCTTCTGCTTATACGGTTGCCGTAGCGGGTACGCATGGCAAAACAACCACTTCGTCTATCGTGGCGCACCTGCTGCACCACGCCGGCGTGGACTGCTCTGCTTTCCTGGGCGGCATCGCAACGAACCTGAACTCGAACCTGCTGATCGGCAAAGGAGAGGCAGACCGGGAGGTAGTGGTGGTAGAGGCCGATGAGTACGACCGCTCGTTTCTGACGCTGTTCCCGGATGTGGCGATCGTAACTTCCGCAGACCCAGACCATTTGGATATATATGGCGATAAGGAGGAACTGATCCGGACTTTCCAGCGGTTCATTAGCCAAATTAAGCCGGGTGGCCACTTGTTTTTGCACGAGGCCACCGACCCGCGGCTGACCGCGCAGGTGCAGGAGGGCGTGCGGGTGTACAAGTACAGCCTGGACAGCGGCGATGCCTATGTGCAGCAACTGAACATCAACGGGCGTTGGTTTGAGTTTGATGCGGTGAGCCCTTTCGGTGATTTGCAGGGGCTGCGGCTGGGCGTACCGGGCTACCATAACACAGAGAATACGCTGGCGGCCGTACTTACGGCGCAGGTGCTGCAAGTGCCGGCCCAAAGTATAAAGTCCGGCGTGGAGACCTTTGCCGGTGTAAAGCGCCGCTTCGAGTTCGTGTTCGAAGGCAACGGGAAAGTATACATCGACGATTACGCGCACCATCCCAAGGAGATTGATGCGTTTATGGGTTCGCTGCGGGCACTTTACCCGAATAAGCGAATTAAAGTGATATTTCAGCCGCACCTCTTCAGCCGTACGCGCGATTTTGCCGATGCGTTTGCAGAGAGCCTGAGCAAGGCGGACGAGCTGGTGCTGCTCGACATCTACCCGGCACGGGAAAAGCCAATGCCGGGCGTGACTTCCGACATGATTCTGAAGCAGGTGACAAGCCCTGTAAAGGAGCTGATGTCAAAAGAGGAAGTAGTGGGAAATCTGCTTAAAAACGGCGATTTTGATGTTTTGGCCACCCTTGGTGCCGGGGACATTGACACGCTGGTGAAGCCCTTAAAAAATATTTTAGAAAATAAAGGGTATGGGCTTGAATAGTAGAATAAAATCTTTAATTTTTGCAGGTTGTAGCATCATATCAATAGGTGCCCTCGCAGGTTTTTCGTCTTCACGGCAAAATGAAAAAATCTGTGAAAAAGTGACAATAACTATTGATAATGAGTACAACAATTACTTTATTGGGGATAAGGAAGTTCTGGGTTTGCTCACCCGCGAGGGCGAGCGAAAACTAGAAGGGCTTCCGAACCAGGATATAGACCTGAAAAACCTTGAAAAACGCATCGAAGCGCATAAATTTGTGAAGGATGCAGAAGTGTACCGGGGTTTGGATGGCAACATTCAAGTGTTTGTAAAACAGAACAGGCCTATTGCAAGAATTATACGATCAGATCAGAATGTCTACATTGATGCCGAGGGGAATATTCTTCCGCTCTCAGATAGGTACACGGCTCGTGTAATACCAATAACTAAGTCAGCTCTTTTACAGCCCACTGACAAAGGGTTCTTTCGAGATTCCTTAGGCCAGTCTTACCTTTCATTGCTCCAGTTTATCGAGGAGGACGAGTTTTGGAAGGCCCAGCTTGCCCAGATGCACATAGACGGCAAGGGCAAGGTTTCTTTTCTGCCACAGGTCGGAGAGCATACGATTGAGTTCGGAAAGCCGGTTAAAGTGGAGGAGAAGTTTAAGAAGTTAGCCATCCTGTATAAAGAGGTTCTGCCCACCATGGGCTGGGACCGCTACAAGCGGGTTAACGTTGAGTTTGAAGATCAGATTATTTGCGAATAATAATATAGAAGATATGCAGAACGACAAAATAGTAGTAGGCTTGGATATTGGCACAACCAAGGTTTGCGCACTTGTTGGTCGGAAAAATGAATTTGGCAAGCTAGAGATATTGGGCATGGGCAAAGCCGTGTCGGAGGGTGTAGTGAGAGGCATCGTGAGCAATATCGATAAAACTGTCGAAGCCATTAAAAGAGCAATTCGCCAGGCAGAGGAGCAGTCAGGCATTAACATCGGTGTGGTGAACGTGGGCATCGCTGGTCAGCATATCAAAAGCCTCCAGCACAATGGCAGCATTACGCGCCAGGTAACGGACCATGAGATCAGGGTGGAGGACGTGAACCGCCTTACCAATGACATGTACCGTCTGGTGACGCCTCCGGGCAGCGAGATCATCCACGTGATGCCGCAGGAGTATAAAGTAGACTATGAAGAAGGCATCGTAGACCCTGTTGGTATGTCGGGCGTGCGCCTGGAGGGTAACTTCCATATCATCACGGCACAGTCTAACGCCATCAACAACATCAACAAATGCGTGTCGCGTGCCGGCCTGGAGGTGGACCAGCTAATCCTGGAGCCGCTTGCCTCCAGCATGTCTGTACTGAGCGATGAAGAGAAGGAAGCAGGTGTCGCTTTGGTGGATATTGGCGGCGGCACAACCGACTTAGCCATTTTCAAGGACAATATTATCCGCCATACGGCAGTTCTTCCTTTTGGAGGCAATATCATCACCTCCGATATCAAGCAGGGCTGCATGGTGATGCAAAACCAGGCAGAGCAGCTGAAGGTGAAGTTTGGAAAGGCCATCGCCGATGAAGCTTCCGACAATGAGATTGTGTCTATCCCGGGCCTGCGTGACCGTACGCCGAAGGAGATCTCAATCAAGAACCTAGCCTACATCATTGAGGCCAGAATGGAGGAGATCGTGGAACTGGTGTATGCTGAGATTGTCCGCTCGGGCTATGCCAACAGCCTGGCAGGGGGGATCGTGATTACAGGCGGTGGCGCGCAACTGCAGAACCTGGTGCAGCTGGTGGAGTATATCACCGGCATGGATACCCGCATTGGCTATCCGAACGAGCACCTGGGCCGCTCTAAGATCGACGCTGTGAAGAGCCCGATGTATGCGACCAGCGTGGGCCTGGTTCTGGCGGGGTATCAGCCCCTGGACCAGCGCGTGGAGCGGTATGTGCAGAAAGAGGAGCAAGTGTACACAAGACCTGCTGAGCCGAAGAGCAGCGCAGGCACCAGCAGTGGCGGAGGGCTACTGCAGAAGCTGAAAGGCTTCCTATCAGACGACATAGACAACAAACAAAGTTATTAACCCATTAGAGCAGGAGAAATAAGCATGACATCAGCATACACATTTGACTTGCCAGCCAACGGTAAGTCTATCATAAAGGTGATCGGCGTGGGAGGTGGTGGCAGCAATGCCGTTAACCACATGTATAACCAAGGAATTAAGGACGTAGAGTTCATCATCTGTAACACAGACGCACAGGCGCTGCAGAGTGCCGCTGTGCCTAACAAGTTGCAGATTGGCGAAAACCTGACAGAAGGACTTGGCGCAGGTGCAAACCCTGAAAAAGGAAAGCAGGCTGCACTTGAGAGTAAGGAAGAGATCCGTGAAATGCTGAGCAATGATACCAAGATGGTGTTTATCACTGCGGGTATGGGTGGTGGTACTGGTACCGGTGCTGCTCCTGTTATTGCCAAAGTGGCGAAGGAGCTGGGTATCCTGACAGTGGGTATCGTCACTGCCCCGTTCGCGTTCGAGGGCAGAAAGAAAAAGACTGCCGCAGAAAACGGTGTCAAGGAGCTCGGTGAGAACTGCGATACGATCCTGGTAATCCTGAACGACAAGCTGCGCGAGATGTTCGGCAACCTGACCATCCGTGAGGCTTTTGCAAAGGCGGATAACGTGCTGACAACTGCTGCCAAGTCTATTGCCGAAATCATTACGGTGACAGCAGAAGTAAACGTTGACTTTGAAGACGTTAAAACAGTGATGAAAGACTCTGGTGCTGCAGTGATGGGTTCTGCGACAACAGAGGGCGAGGGCCGTGCCCTGCGTGCCGCCGAAGAGGCGCTTTCTTCTCCATTGCTGAACAACACTGACATTCACGGGGCTCAGAGAATCCTGCTTTCTATTATGTCCGGCGAGCAGGCTGAGCTTGAGATGGATGAGTTAACGGAAATCACCGAGTATATCCAGGACAAGGCCGGCCAGGAAGCGGAAGTTATCTTCGGCCACGGAATCGACTCCAGCCTGGGGCAGAGCATCCGTGTGACGGTAATCGCCACTGGTTTTGCCAGCGATGCGGAAAGCATCATTGAGCCAAAAAAGACGGTGTTTGACCTGGAGAGCCAAAAAAAAATTGAAGTAGCAGAGCCTGCCAAGCCAGAGCAGGAAGTGGCAACGTTTGTACCGAAGCAGGTAGCACCAGCTCCGGTTGCCACGCCACAGCCGCCTGTGCAGCCGCAGCAACCGCAGCAGCCGAATAACTACGACAACGCCACACGCCGCCCGGCTGAGCAGCCACAGCAGGCACCACAGCCGCAAACGCAGCGTATTGTGTTTGAACTGGACGGCAGCTCGCAGAACGACAGCTTTCACAATGCGCAGCGCGAGGAGTCTGCCCGTGTAGACCGTGAGCAGGAAGCTGCCCGCCGTCAGGCAGAGGAGCGTGAGCTGATGCAGCGCCGTGCCGAGGAGCGCCGTGAGCGCCTGCGTATGCTAAGCTCTGAGATCACATCTGAGGCCATTAAGGAGAAGCTGGATGTACCGGCCTACCTGCGCCGCAATGTGGCGCTGGACAGAGTCGCGCACTCCTCTGAGCGTAACATCTCCCGCTTCAACCTGAACGACGACAACGAGATCCTGGGCGATAACCGCTTCCTGCACGATAACGTGGACTAAGCATTTGTACCTGCCTATAAAAAAGAAGCGGCTGCAGTATTCACTGCAGCCGCTTCTTTTTTA
Source organism: Pontibacter actiniarum (assembly GCF_003585765.1). Classification (NCBI taxonomy): domain Bacteria; kingdom Pseudomonadati; phylum Bacteroidota; class Cytophagia; order Cytophagales; family Hymenobacteraceae; genus Pontibacter; species Pontibacter actiniarum. Next base: position 2,497,977 of record NZ_CP021235.1, on the reverse strand, counting down.
TACTTGCTTCACGGCTTACTGGGCCAGTGGAGTCTTAAAACCTGATGAACTGCTCTACGTGCTGCTCCAGCAGCTCCTTGTAAAGCTTGTTGGTTATCTGCTTTCCGTCGAAGTTCTTTTCGATGTGGGCCAGCTTCAGGCGCATGGCCATCACGTGCATGCCCAGGTAGTTGAGCACATCCGACAGGTGGCTCAGCGCCAGGCCGCTTCCCTGCATGCCCGATGACAGGCCAATGAGCGCGCCTTTCTTATCCTTGAAAGTATAGGGGTAGGAGAGCCCGTCGATGAAAGCCTTCAGTACACCCGGAAAGGAGGAGTTATACTCCGGTACCACGAAAACGAATTTATCCGACGTGGTGATCATCTGGCTGAGCTGGTTGAATTTTTCATTCTTGCCCGTGTTGTCGTAGAGGGCGGAGACGGTGAAGTCTGCCGGAAGCTCTGCCAGGTCTAATATCTGATACTCCTCGTTATGCTCCTGCAGCATGGAGGCATATAAATCTATGATGGCTTTAGTGTTGGAAACAGGCCTGTTGGTGCCTGATACAAGTGTGATCATATATAAATAGGTTTGCTCCCTTAACAGCTATACTTGCAAAGATGTTATCTGGGGAGGTAAAGTATGGCTTATCCTCCAAGTATAAGCAGTAATTTTCGTAAAACAAAAAAGGCGAGGAGCTGTCGCTGCCTCGCCTTTCTGATGATGAAGTCCGCTGAACTTACACCAAGTTCTCTGATGTCGCTTTCGCTGAGATGAACTCTCTTCTCAGCATGGCGATGTTCTCCAGCGAAATACCTACCGGGCACTCTGCGGCGCACGAGCCGATGTTCGTGCACGAGCCGAAGCCTTCGATGTCCATCTGCGCCACCATGTTCTCTACACGGCTCTTGCGCTCGGCCTGGCCCTGAGGAAGCAGTGCCAGCTGAGACACCTTGGCAGAAACGAACAGCATAGCAGAGGCATTCTTACATGCGGCCACACAGGCGCCGCACTGGATACAGGTTGCCGCGTCAAAGGCTTTGTCTGCGATTGTTTTAGGAATCGGAATCTCGTTTGCGTCTGGCACACCGCCTGTATTTACGGAGATGTAACCACCCGCCTGCTGAATACGGTCAAATGCGGAGCGGTCCACGACCAGGTCCTTGTGTACCGGGAAGGCTGCTGCTCTCCACGGCTCAATGGTGATGGTCTCCCCGTCGGAGAAGTGGCGCATGTGCAGCTGGCACGTGGTGGTGCCGCTTTCCGGCCCGTGGGCGCGGCCGTTGATAAACAGGCTGCACATACCGCAGATACCTTCGCGGCAGTCGTGGTCAAAAGCAATTGGCTCTTCCCCTCTTACCAGCAGGTCTTCGTTCAGTACGTCCAGCATCTCCAGAAAAGACATATCCGGAGAGATTCCCTTTACAGGGTAAGTCACCATTTGACCTGGTGAGTTTTTATCTTTTTGGCGCCAAACCTTTAGCGTAAGGTCCATCGGTTTAGCATTTGGATTACTTCCAGCCATCTTATCTCAAATTATGAATTATGAATTCTGAATTACGAATTAGTCAAAGGAGCACTTTATACTCAACATTCATCTCTAACTCATAATTTCTAATTTCTAATTTTTTATTTATAGCTACGCTGCGTCAGCTTCACGTTCTCGAACTTGAGTTCCTCCTTGTGCAGCTTTGGCTCGTTGCCCACACCTGTAAACTCCCAGGCAGCCACATAAGTATAGTTCTCGTCGTCGCGCAGGGCCTCGTTTTCCGGTGTCTGGTACTCCTCCCGGAAGTGACCGCCGCAAGACTCGTTTCTGTTCAGCGCATCGTCTACCATCAGCTCGCCCAGTTCCAGGAAGTCGGCTACGCGGTTGGCTTTCTCCAGCGTCTGGTTCAGCTCCTCGTTTACACCTGTCACCTTCACATCGCGCCAGAACTCGTCGCGCAGCTTGCGAATCTCCTGCTTGGCGAACTTCAGGCCTTCTGCGTTACGGGCCATGCCGCAGTAGTTCCACATAATCTGGCCAAGCGCCTTGTGGAAGTCGTCTACGGTACGGGTTCCTTTGATAGAAAGCAGCTCGTTATTTTTAGAGATAACAGCTTGCTCCGCTTCCTTGAACGCTGGGTGGTCTACTGGTACTTTGTCGTACGGCAGGCGCGCCAGGTAATCACCGATGGTGTAAGGCAGTACGAAATAACCGTCGGCCAGACCCTGCATCAGGGCTGAAGCACCCAGTCGGTTCGCACCGTGGTCGGAGAAGTTTGCCTCTCCTGCAGCGTATAGACCCGGGATGTTGGTCATCAGGTTATAGTCAACCCAAAGGCCGCCCATGGTATAGTGCACGGCAGGATAGATGCGCATCGGTCTTTCGTACGGGTTCTCGTCGGTGATCTTCGCATACATCTCGAAGAGGTTACCGTACTTGGCTGCGATCGCTGCCTGTCCGTCGCGCTTGATGGCGTCTGCAAAGTCGAGGTAAACGGCAAGGCCGGTAGAGCCTACGCCACGTCCTTCGTCGCAAACCAGCTTGGCGTTGCGCGAAGCCACGTCGCGCGGCACCAGGTTACCGAAGGCAGGGTACTTGCGCTCCAGGTAGTAGTCGCGGTCTGCCTCAGCAATATCGCTTACTTTGATATCGCCTCTTCTCAGCTTCTCGGCAATTTCTTTTGTCTTAGGCACCCATACGCGGCCGTCGTTACGGAGTGACTCAGACATCAGCGTTAGCTTAGACTGGTACTCGCCCGATACCGGGATACAGGTAGGGTGAATCTGCGTGAAGCATGGGTTGGCAAAGAAAGCGCCTTTTTTGTGTGCTCTCCAGGCGGCTGTGGCGTTAGAGCCCATTGCGTTTGTAGAGAGGAAGAACACGTTACCGTAGCCACCGGTTGCCAGCACTACCGCGTGTGCGCTGTGCGACTCAATCTGGCCGGTGATCAGGTTACGCACCACAATACCACGTGCCTGTCCGTTTACAATCACCAGGTCAAGCATTTCGGTACGTGGGTACATTTTCACTTTGCCGTAGGCGATCTGGCGGTTCAGGGCAGAGTAGGCACCCAGCAACAGCTGCTGGCCTGTCTGGCCACGGGCGTAGAAGGTACGGGATACCTGCGCACCACCGAAAGAGCGGTTAGCCAGCAGGCCACCGTACTCACGGGCGAAAGGAACACCCTGTGCCACGCACTGGTCGATGATGTTAACAGACACCTGCGCCAGGCGGTAAACGTTTGCCTCACGGGCACGGTAGTCACCTCCTTTAATGGTGTCGTAGAACAGGCGGAAAACGGAGTCACCGTCGTTCTGGTAGTTTTTAGCGGCGTTGATACCACCCTGCGCTGCAATAGAGTGCGCGCGGCGAGGGGAGTCCTGGAAGCAGAAAGCCTTTACATTATAGCCCAGCTCCCCGAAAGTAGCAGCGGCAGAAGCACCTGCCAGACCAGTACCAACAACAATAATATCGTATTTACGCTTGTTAGCCGGGTTCACCAGCTTCACATCAAATTTATGCTTGTCCCACTTTTCGGCTAAAGGGCCTTCCGGGATTTTTGAATCTAATATCATAGCAACTACTGAAAGTTTATGTTATTCAAAGAAAAAGAAAAAGTACAGCGGCATGATGGCAAAGCCGAGGCAAACAAGCACAGAGAAGGCGTAGCCGAAGGCCTGAATGAATGGCGTGTACTTTTTGTGTGTAAGGCCCAGTGTCTGGAAGGCGCTCTGGAAGCCGTGGATCAGGTGGAACGCCAGGGCGATCATGGACAGCACGTAGAGTGCCACGTACCACCACTGCTGAAATGACTCAACTACTACAAAGTAAAGGTTTTCTACACCGGCTGCATCTTCCGGAATCTCACCGAAGCGGGCACGCCAGAAGAAGTTGTAAAGGTGAATGATCAGGAAAACAAGGATAACAGTACCCAGGAGGCCCATGTTGCGGGAGGACCAGGTGCTGTTTTGCTCCGGGTGATTGTTCACGTAGCCAATCGGGCGGGAAGACTTGTTGCGGCGGGTGAGCACGAAGGCATCGTAAATATGAAATACAAAGCCCAGCAGTAACACAATTTCCAGCGTGCGGATAATGGGGTTGTGCCCCATAAACTCTGAGTAGACGTTAAAAGCTAAACCGCCATCGTCTTTAAACAGCTGAAAGTTGCCGATTAAGTGAATCACCAGGAAAGAGCACAGGAAAAGACCCGTGATCGACATGATGATCTTGCGTCCGATTGTACTGGAAAACGTTTTAGTAAACCAATTCATCTGTATTAGTTAAAGGTTGATTAATTATGCGTTTTTAATTCTCAAAGGTACATTCAGGCCTTATATAAAACAATTTTGATTTCATATTTTGAATCAATCTAAATTGGTATCCGTAGGTTGTAGAACCTGTATCTTTCTAACCCTCAGTTTGTCATTTTGTTGACAATAAATTCAAGAAATACTAGTTCATTTTATACGTATATTTACTGCCTAACCCAATCTATATATGCCAAACCTTATACGCCGAAAGTATCTGCTGCGTGGTAGTCTGTTGTGGGTGTTGTTTTTGTTGATGTTGGGTGCTTTCTCGGAAGTACAGGCTACGCACATTAGAGCAGGAGATATCACAGCCAAGCGGGACACCACGCCGAACCCTAACCCCCGCCGCTTTTTCTTCACCATGGTCATATACACCAACCACTTCTCAGCGGCTGAGGACCCGGAAGTAGTGATCTATACAGGCGCAGGGTCTACTATCATCGTGCCCCGTAAGTCAGTGACGCCTGTCAGTGCCGACACCGACAGGGAGGTGTTTGAGTGGGAGTACACGTACCCCAGCGACGGCAACTTCACCACGTACTGGATTGGGGAGAACCGCAACAACGGTATTCTGAACATGGCGCCGCCTTCTGATCAGCGGTCTTTCTTTATTTCTACCACGATAGACATCAACGCCCTGCGCGGCTTTAACAGCACGCCGGTGCTTACCGTGGCGCCGATCGACAAGGCAGCCGTGGGGCGCAAGTTCGTGCACAACCCGGGCGCCTTCGACGCCGACGGAGACAGCCTCGCCTTTAAACTGATTGCCCCGCAGTACCAGCAGCCGAACGGAACGATTGCAGTGGTGCCGGGCTACAGCCTGCCGGCTAACACCTTCCAATGCCAGACTTCCGATGCCAGCGGCCCCGCCTTCTTCAGGCTTGATGTACATACCGGGCAGATGACCTGGGACGCCCCCTGCGTGAAAGGGGAGTACAACGTGGCCTTTGTGGTGGAAGAGTGGCGGCGCGGCCCCAACGGAGGGGCCGTGAAGATTGGCCAGGTCATACGCGATATGCAGATACGGGTGGAGGAGAACGATAACCGCCCGCCTGTACTTGAGCCGAAGGATACCTGCGTGGTAGCCGGTACCACCCTGCGTGGTATTGTGCGCGCCACCGACCCGGACGGGGATCTGATTAACCTGACGGTGGCGGGTAGCGGTATTGTGCCGCCGGCCACTTTCCGCCAGCTGACGCAGACAGCAGGTAGCGCCACCGGTGAGCTCGTGTGGTCCACCACCTGTGACGATGTGCGTGAAGCTCCTTACCAGGTGGTGTTCCGGGCAGAGGACATCCGCCCGAACAACGAGGATCGGCTGGCCGACCTGCAGCCCTGGAACATCCGGGTGGTAGGGCCGCCGCCGCAGAACCTGGGGGCTGCCAGCGCAGACCGCAACGTAACCCTGACCTGGGACCCGTACACGTGCCAGAACGCTGACAAGATACGCATTTACCGCCGTGAGGGGCCAAGCAACTTTGAGCCAGACGATTGCCAGACCGGCGTTCCTGCCTCTACGGGCTATGTGCTGATAGGGGAGGTGGATGCCGGGGAGGTGACCTTCTTTGATGATAACGCGGGCGCCGGTTTAGAAGCCGGGGTAGAGTACTGCTACATCATCTACGCCACCTACCCGCCGCTTGGCCGTGGCGAAAGCCTTGCCTCGAACGAAGCTTGTGTGGTGATTGACCAGGATATCCCGTACCTAACGAATGTAACGGTTGACGAGACGGATGAGACGAACGGCCAGATAACCGTGAAGTGGTCACAGCCGATGGAAGTCGACAACCTGACGCCTCCGCTGGAGTACCGCCTGTTCCGCAAAGAGGGCATGGAGCCCGGAAGCGGCTTTGTAGAGGTGAAGCGCACGCAGAACATGTCTGACACGGCCTTCGTGGACAGAGGCCTGAACACCGTGGAAAATGCCTATCGCTACCGCCTGGAGTTTTACCAGACCCCAACGCCCGGCGGGCAGCCAACCGTGCTGCGCGACAGCACCGAGGCTTCAAGTGTGTACTTAGACGTAGTGGCCTCAGAGGATATTGACAAGGACATTGCCCTGACCTGGACGTATGAAGTGTCCTGGAACAACGCCGTGCTGCAGCACTATATCTACCGCAGGCAAGGCAACGACTTTGTTTTGATCGACAGCGTTAGCGCTACCGCTACCGGCGGCTCATATACTGACAGCGGCACGTTTGGAGGCGAGGAACTGCTGCGAGGAGAGGAGTACTGCTACTATGTGACAACAGCCGGTACTTACCAGATTGAAGGCTTGCCGGAGCCGCTGCTCAACAACAGCCAGCAGGTATGTACCACGCTGCCCAAGCTGGTGTGCCCGCCGGAGCTTAGCCTGGATGTGCTCGACTGTGAGCTGTTTGCACAGAACCCGGTGCAGCCACCCTACCAGAATGTGCTGAACTGGGTGCCGAGCATCAGCGGGGACTGCACCGACGAGATCGCCTACTACACCGTATACTATAAGCCGACGCTGGATGCAGAGTACACGGTGCTGGACACAACTACCGAGACGACGTACACGCACAGCGGCCTTCAGTCTTTTGCCGGCTGCTACGTGGTAACCGCAACGGATGTGCTCGGCCGCGAAAGCGAGTTCAGTAACGAGGAGTGTAAGGATAACTGTATCTCCTTTATACTTCCGAACATCATCACCCCGAACGGCGACAACCTGAACGATGTGTTCCGGCCAAAGGTGAAAGCCTTTATCAAGAGCATGAAGTTTAAGGTGTTTAACCGATGGGGTGTGCAGGTGTACAGCAGCAGTACTGCAACAGAGGGCGAAGAACTGTACATTAACTGGCCTGGCGTTGATAGCGATGGCAACCGCCTTACCGATGGCACCTATTACTATGAGGCGGAAGTCGAGTTCTATACCTTAGACCCTTCTAAGGCCCGCGCCAAGTATAAAGGCTGGGTAGAAATCGTACGCTGATGGAGACACAAAAACAAGAGCAGTGGCAGGGTAAGCCCATCGTGTTTTACGATGGCACCTGCGGCTTTTGCCAAGGCAGTGTGCAAGTGGTGCTAAAGTATAACAAGCGCCGAAGCCTTTACTTTGCGGCCCTGCAATCGGGGGTGCTGGAGGCCCTGGTGCCCAAGGGGCAAATCCCTGTTCCTTTACCTGATGCCCTGCTTTTTTACGAGAGCGGCAAGCTGTACACAGCGTCAGAGGCAGCCCTTCGCATTGCGCGCCATCTTAATTTTCCGCTCTCCATACTTTCTGTTTTACGCATTATTCCTTTATCTTTCCGCGATTTTGTGTACCGCCTGGTAGCCAGAAACCGCTACAGAATTGCCGGTCGCACAGAGAGCTGCATGCTGCCGAGCCCTGAGCAGAGGGCGCAGTTTGTAGCCTAACTGGATAGCAGCACGACATGCACGGGCCGCGCTCAGGCCTGGTGCAGACCTGCTGTGTACTCAAAAAAGCGATTAACGAAAAACGATAAACGAATAAGGAATGAAGGCATACGTTTTCCCGGGACAGGGTTCTCAGTTTGTAGGGATGGGCAAAGACCTGTATGAGCAGCACGAAGAGGCAAAGCAGCTGTTCGACAAGGCCAACGAGATTCTGGGCTTCAACATTACAGAGATCATGTTTAACGGCACCGATGAGGAGCTGAAGCAGACAAGGGTAACCCAGCCGGCTATTTTCCTGCACTCTGTGGCGCAGGCGGCCGTGGCCAAAGACTTTGCCCCGGACATGGTGGCCGGGCACTCCCTCGGAGAGTTCTCCGCTCTGGTGGCCAGCAAGGTGCTAAGCTTTGAAGATGGCTTGCGCCTGGTTTACAAGCGCGCGATGGCTATGCAGATGGCGTGCGAGGCAAACCCTTCTACCATGGCCGCCATACTTGGCCTGCCAGATGAGAAGGTAGAGGAGGTTTGTGCTTCCGTTGAGGACACCGTGGTGGCGGCTAACTACAACTGCCCTGGCCAGTTGGTTATTTCCGGTTCAAACAGAGGAATTGAAATTGCCTGCGAAAAACTGAAAGAGGCCGGTGCCAAGCGTGCGCTGCCACTGCCGGTTGGTGGCGCGTTTCACTCACCGCTGATGAAGCCTGCCGAAGTGGAGCTCGCCAAAGCCATCGAGGAAACTACTTTCTCGGAGGGTATTTGCCCGATCTACCAGAATGTGGATGCCATGCCACACACTGACCCGGCTGAGATAAAGCAAAACCTGATCCACCAGCTCACAGCGCCAGTGCGCTGGACGCAGTCGGTGCAGCAGATGGTGGCCGACGGTGCTACGCATTTTGTAGAGTGCGGCCCGGGCAAGGTGCTGCAGGGCCTGGTGAAGAAGATAGAACGCACGGCCGAGGTAAGCTCAGCTGAGTAAGCACCCGCTGAAAGTATAACGTATAAGCGCCCTCTCTGGTCTGATGCCGGGGAGGGCGCTTATACGTTATACTGGAGTTTCTGCTTTGTCGGCACGGGTGCTAAGCTGGTAGAGCAGCAGTTCTTCTGCGTCGTCGGCGAGGCGGACCAGTTTTGAGAACCGTAGACCCAGCTTCTCAAGTAGCTTTTGTGAGGCCGTGTTTTCTTTGGTGGTGATGGCGTTGAGCTCTTTCAGGCCAAAGCAGCCAAAAGCAGCCTTTTTCAGCTCGTCCGCTGCCTCAAACCCATACCCTTGCCCGGCGTACTGCGGGAGGAAAGCAAAGCCAATGTCAATGCCCTCCAACCCTTTGCGGTCATACAGCCCGCAGGCCCCAACCTTCCTGCCATCGGCCTTCGTCATGACGGTATAGTTGGAGTAACCCAGTCTCTCTAACTGAGGTATCATGTTTCGCTTAATATGCTCCTTCGCGGCCTCCACAGACGTTACGTTTCTGTCGCCTATGTACCGAAGCCATTGCGGTGTGTTCATAAGCTCAAAAATGAATGCAGCGTCTTCATAGGAGGTGGGTCTTAGGTACAACCTCTCTGTTTCGAAGGTTTTGTAAGGGGGCATGAGAGCGTTTTAAGTTATAGTACAGGGTCACGTTTGGTTGCAAGGCGGCAGCTGGTTTGTCTGTAAAGCCTTAGGGAAGCACTTGCACTTCCAGCATATCGGGGCACTCCTGCAGCAGTTGGGCTACGCTTTTCCCCAGCACCGGGTGCCTTAGCTCCGGGGCCAGCTCTGCCAGTGGCAAGAGGGTGAACCTGCGCAGGTGCAGCTGCGGGTGCGGAATGGTTAGGCGCTGCGTCTGCAACACGGCCTCATCGTAGAAAAGGATGTCGATGTCGATTACGCGGGCGCCCCAGTGCTCCAGCCGCACCCGCCCCAGCTCGCGCTCAATGGCGTTTATGCGTTGCAGCACCTCTTCCGGGGCGTGCTCTGTGTGCACCTCCAACACCTGGTTCAGAAAGCTTGGCTGGTCGGTTTTGCCCCAGGCAGCCGTTTCGTAGAGCCTGGAGCTTCGCAGCAGCGGGCCCACCTGGGCCTGTATGCTTTCGCGGGCCTGCTGCAGGTACAGCTGGCGGTCGCCGAGGTTGCCACCGAGCAGCAGGTATACGTTAGGCATGTTTCTGAAAGAAGCTAATGGTGAGGTCGGCCGCCTTGCGGGCTGCTTCCGGTAATTCGTCATCCTCGTAAGGGTGTTTTCCGCCAAAGGAGTGGTTGGTCTCCGGCAGCAAATGCAGCTCGGCGTCCGGCTTCCAGCTTTGCAGGTCGTGGGCCATTTGGGTTGGCAGTGTTTCGTCCTGCTCGCCGTGCAGCAGCAGCAGGGGCTGCTGCATGCGCTTCACTACGGTTGGGATGTCGAGCCGGGACCTGTTCTCGAGGTAATCCTCCACGATTTGGTAGTACAGCGGCATCTGTGTACCAGTGCGCCCGTTCAGCACATACTGCACACCCTTTTGCTTCCACTGCTCCATTTGCAGGTCATCCCAGCGGTTATCATACCTGTTTACGGCGGCCCAGGTCGCCACGGCCTTCACGCGCGGCTCTTCGGCAGCCTTCAGGATAACGGCGCCCCCGCCGCGGCTGTGCCCGATCAGGTACAGGCGGCTCAGGTCCAGCTCCTGTGCCTGAATGGGGGCGTTTCCGCTGTGCAGCAGCTCAATTAGCGCCTGCATGTCATCCAGCTCCAGGCTGAAGTTGTTCTGCCCGAAGGCCTCCATATCGTGCATGTCGGAGTGGTCTTCCACGGTGGTGCCGTTGTAGGCAAAGTTAAACTTCACGAACACAAAACCCTGCTCAGCAAAATAGGTGGCCAGCTGATTGAAGTGCCCCCAGTCTTTGAACCCTTTAAAGCCGTGGGTGAAAATAACGACCGGCTTTGGCTGGCTGTCGGGCCAGTAGGTGGCATCGGCGGTAAAAGGGCGGCCGTGGTCAGGGTATACAACAAAGTCTACTTTCATCTTGTTTGAGGTTACGTGGTTAATCTGTTGAGAGGATGCGTGTTCCGCCGAAAGCGTTGCCGCACCTGCCTAGCGCCTTTACCGGTACACCTGGCGCAGGCGCAATGGGGCTTCGGGGCGACTTGTAAGCGCTTGCGGTGCAGGGCACACGGGCTACCTTACAATAAATTAACAGGTAAGGCAGCAGCAATTTAACAATTAAACGCTGTTTTGCGAACAGTCGTTTGGAAAGCACTGGCAGAGGCAGTAATATTGCGGAGTTAACAGATGAGCATAAGCCTAAAAGAAATACAGGCGCCTATAGCGCCCGAGATGCAGCAGTTCGAAAAGAAGTTCCGGGCCTCCATGAAGACCCGTGTACTGCTTCTGGATCGGATTATGAGCTACATCGTCAAGCGCAAGGGAAAGCAGATGCGGCCTATGTTCGTGTTTTTCACGGCTAAGCTCTTCCGCGAAAGTATAGGCGAGGCCAGCTACCGTGGCGCTGCGCTCATCGAGCTGCTGCACACAGCCACCTTGGTGCACGACGATGTGGTGGACGACGCCAATTACCGCCGTGGCTTTTTCTCCGTTAACGCCCTCTGGAAAAATAAGATTGCCGTGCTGGTAGGCGACTACCTGCTCTCCAAAGGCCTGCTGCTCTCGCTGCAGAACGATGACTTTGAGCTGCTTAAGATCGTGTCGAACGCGGTGAAGGAGATGAGCGAGGGAGAGCTGCTGCAGATCGAGAAGGCCCGCCGCCTTGATATTACCGAGGAAGTATACTTCGACATCATCCGCCAGAAAACCGCCTCCCTTATTGCCTCCTGCTGCGCCGTGGGCGCTGCCTCAGCCGGTGCCAGTAAAGAGGACATTGAGAAAGCGCGCTTGTTCGGGGAGAAAGTAGGGATTGCCTTTCAGATAAAGGACGACCTGTTTGACTACGGCACCGCCGAGATCGGCAAGCCGGTGGGTATCGACATCAAAGAGAAGAAGATGACCCTGCCGCTTATCTACGCGCTACGCGAAGCCGACTGGGTAACGAAGCGGAAGGTGATCTACAACGTGAAAAACAATAACGGCGATAACAAGCGCGTGCAGCAGGTCATCGACTTCGTTAAAAAATCCGGGGGTATCGATTACACCGTTCAGCTGATGAACCACTACCACGCCGAGGCCCTGGCCATCCTGCACACCTTTCCGGACTCGCCTTCGCGCCGCTCCCTGGAGTACCTTATCGCCTACACCATCGAGCGGGAGAAGTAAGCATACTCCTGCTTTTGATTGGCAAAGGCCTCCCCGCGGGTACAGCCCCTGCGTTGGATTTAAATCACCCCCTTGTGTTGTTGCGCCTGAGAGGCTACGATCGTATACTTTTGTAAACTTCTGCCGGAATTTTGTAAGGCTGGGTGCAGGTGCAGGCGCTAACTTAGCCTGCACAAAAAAGCCACTCTGCCATGAGCCTGAACACCAACAGCTGGAACCGCCTGCGGTATACTTTGTACCTGCCTATCTATGATTTTATTGCTGACCGTGTTTTCCGGAAGTATAGGCAGCGCTCCGTGCAACTGCTTGCCGCAAAACCCGACGATGCCATACTTATACTTGGCGCCGGCACGGGCCTCGATTTGCCTTACCTACAGGGCCACACCAAACTGACCGCCATCGACATCACCCCGGGCATGATCTCCAAACTGAAGCAGCGGGCGGAGGAGCTGCGCGTACCGGTGCAGGCGCAGGTGATGAACGGCCAGGCGCTGGCCTTCGCCGATGCTTCTTTCGACGCCGTTGTGCTGCACCTGATACTGGCCGTAATCCCCGACCCGGTGGCCTGCATTAAAGAGGTAGAACGGGTGCTGAAGCCGGGAGGCACCGTGATGGTGTTCGATAAGTTTCTGGCCGATGGGCAGGAGCCTTCCGTCTTGCGCCGTTTGCTGAACCATCTGGCGGGCACCCTGTTTTCTGACATCAACCGGCGTATCGGAAACATTATTAGCCATACACGGTTGCAGCAGGAGCTAAACGAGCCTGCCGCCCTGGGTGGAGCCTTTCGGCTGGTGCGGCTACGGAAGCAGTAAACTGCCGGGAAGGCCTGGCTGTAAGCCCCGCGCCACTGCTTGGAGACGGCAGATGGATGAACCAGCCTACTGCTGGAACTGTGTTGGCGAACAGGCCGTTCAGCGTAAGACTAGCGGTAGCGGTACAGGCAGTAAACTGTGTCTTCTCATAGAGCAACGCCTTTGTTGCCGTGCCTACAGGCCCTCGTGCGGAGACGGAATTGAAATATTCTGGTTATCTTTAGTCAGTGAATTGTTTATTACCTTTTGATGTCTGATTCTGCAACTAAGCCCAATCCCTGGCAACCCAATGGCGTGGGGGAGTCTGATAACCTGTTTCAGGTAGAGCTTCCAATTTTTAATGCCTTGCCAGGGGCATACCTGCTGCTTTCGCGCGAACTGATCATTGAGGCGGTTAGCGATACCTATCTGCAGGCTACCTTTACACAGCGGGAGCAACTCCTCGGCCGCTATATTTTTGATGTGTTTCCCGATAACCCGGATGCTCCTAACGCCCATGCGGTGGAAAACCTGCGGGCTTCGCTGCAGCAGGTGCTGGCAACGGGCCAGCCGCACGAAATGGCCCGGCAGCAGTACGATGTGCCGGACCCCTTAAACCCTAACGCCTTTGTGCTGCGCTACTGGCTTCCGCGCAATACGCCGGTGCTGGATGCCCAGGGCCGCGTGAGCCGCATCATACACGCCGTTGTTAATGTAACGGAGAATGTACGGTTCCAGGCGCAGCTGGCGGCAAGTGAGGAGCGCGAGGCCCAGGCCAATGCAGCTGTGGCTGAAAAAGAGCAGGCATGGCAGCAGGTGCTGGTTCTGAACCAGGAGCTGGACGCCCGTGTCGCGACCCGCACGCGGGAGCTGCAGGAGGCGCAGCAAAAGGCGGAATGGCAAAAGGAGCGGATGCAGCACATCTTTATGCAGGCTCCCGTTGCCATCGGCATCTTTACCGGGGAGCGGCAGATCGTGGAGCTGGTTAACCCCATGATGTGTGAACTGCTGGGGCGGCCTGCCCGGGAGTTACTCGGCAAAAGTATCTTCGATGTGGTGCCAGAGATGGTGGGGCAGGGCTTTGAGGCCATCTTTTCGGATGTGTACACGAGCGCTGTCCCTTTCGAAGCCAAAGAGCTGCCCGCCACTCTTCTGAGGGAGGGGCAGTTGGAGCTCAGGTATTACAACGGCGTGTATCAGCCGCTCAAAAATGAGCGACAGGAAGTAACAGCCGTTATACAGATTGTAACCGATGCAACCGAGCAGGTAAAGTCGCGCCAGGCCCTGGAGACCAGTGCGCACCAGCTAAAACTTATTACCGACGCTTTGCCGGTGCTGATCGGGTACCTGGACAAAGATCAGAGGTACAGGTTTACCAATTACGCCTACAAAGCCTGGTTTCATCAGGAGCCGGAGGAGCTGTTGGGCCGCTCGGTGCGCGAGGTGGTCGGGGAGAAGGCGTACAGTGGCGTGAAAAAATACATTGAACGTGCCCTGGCCGGGGAGCGCCTGAACTTTGAGGCCACCATGCCTTTCCGCGAAGACTTTTTGAAGTGTATCCAGGCCACCTTTGTGCCGGATGTGCAGGATGGGGAAGTGGTGGGCTTCTTTACGCTGGTGTCCGATATTACCGAGCAGGTAGAGGCCCGCAGAGCCGTGGAGAAAGGCAAGCGGCAGGCGCAGGCGCTGGCAGCAGAGCTGGCCGTGGCCAACGAGGAGCTGCGGGCGGCGAACAACGAGATACAGTCTACCAATAGCGAGCTTAGCGCCACCAACAAGCAACTGAAGCGCATTAACGCCGACCTCGATAATTTTATATACACCGCCTCCCATGACCTGAAGGCCCCGATCCTGAATGTGGAGGGGCTGGTGGATGCGCTGCTGGAGGAGCTGCCGCCGGAGAGCCTGCAACTGGAGCCGGTGCAGCATGTGGTGGATCTCATCCTGGACTCCGTAAAGCGCTTTAAGCGTACGCTGGAGCACCTCACAGAGGTTTCTAAGTTTGAGAAAACACAAAGCACAGCGCCCGCAAGAGTAGACCTGCGTGAAGTTGTGGCCGATGTGCAGAAGGACCTCGCATTGGCGATTAAAGCGGCGCAGGCGCAGATTAAGGTAAATGTGAGCAGTTGCCCGACGATTCTGTTCTCAAGGAAAAACCTGCGCAGCATTGTCTACAACCTGCTCTCCAACGCCATCAAGTACCGCTCGCCTGACCGGGCGCCGCTCATCTCCATCGACTGCCACGAAACGGAGCAGTGCCAGGTTCTGTCTGTGTCTGACAACGGCCTGGGCATGGATATGTCTCAGAAGAAAAAGCTTTTTGCGATGTTTCAGCGGTTGCACAGCCACGTAGAGGGCTCCGGCGTTGGCTTGTACATGGTCAAGAAGATCATCGAGAACGCTGGCGGCAGAATAGAAGTGCAAAGCAAAGTAGGGGAGGGAGCCACTTTCCAGGTGTACTTCCCGCGCACCTCTTAGTGCGCATCAGCAGGAGCACAGGCTGTGCTGGCTCTGTGGTAGTGGGGGTGTATTGAAATTTATATGTAATTTTTTGGAACTATATATGATTTTGCCGTTTAAATAGCAGGGTGTTCTTTCGTTTATCTAAGACAGGCCTAACTGCAGAAGGAAGAGGTGTGGGGTGCGGCAGCGGTTAGCCTCTACTGTATGTTGCTATGAAAAAATCGCTGTTACTGCTGTGCCTGTTCCTTCCGCTTGTCGTTTTTAGCCAGAACAGTGCTTCTTTTGCGCCTTCCAAGCGGCTGGGAGTTAGCCTACAGCTCAATAGCCCGAATCCCGATGATATTGGTGTGGGATGGTTTGATATAGACACGGAGTCTGTAGATAACCATAACTTGAGGCACAAGTCCTTTTCGCTGGGCGCTGTGCTGCAGTATCGCGTACGGGAGGAGACTGCCTTGCGTGTAAGGGTAGCCAGAACGGGGATTTGGGTGAAGGAGTACCAGCCATCGTTAGAAACCGGTGGGTACCTTGCAAGCAATACTGTTTACGGGAGGCAGGTGAAGTGGCAGGTAGCCCCGGGCATTGCCTGGGAGTTTAGCCCCACGGAGAGGTTAAGGTGTTATGTTGGTTTTGAACTACCCTTCAACTTCCATGGAAAGTATAAGTTTGACCAAACGCAGCTTTCCGTAACGCCTACGGCGGGTGATACCCTGTCCTACGAAAGCTCCAAGTACACTATACCCAAAGGGCACTCCCTGGGTGTTGCTGCGATAGCCGGTTTCAACTATTTCCTGGGCGAGGGCTTCTCTTTGGGAGCTGAGTTCTCGCCGGCACTACTTTACGCTGACCTTGCCGGTGAGGCAACTGTAGAGAACAGGAGGTACGTTGCAAGCGGCTACTACCTTAGCTACAGCGATACGACTACGGATGCAAACAAAGGCTATACGTTTTATGAGCAGCGTTTCAGCATGAACCTTACCTACTGGTTGCAACTGGGTAAATAACACCTGCGTTACCATTCGGTAAAGTATAGAAAAGGCCGCTGCTCACACCCGAGCAGCGGCCTTTTCTATACTTTGCGGGGCAGGGGAAGAGCTATTTCTCCGCCAGCAGCTCTTCCATGATTTTGTTGAAGTCTGCTACAAACTCCTCGTAGTACTTGCCGGTGCCAGGGCCGGAAAAGCCGGTATGTACCTTGCGTACCTTGCCATCGCGGCCGATAAAGATTGTCGTCGGGAAGGAAAGGACATGGTTCAGAGCGGGAAGGGCCTTGGCGGCAGCTTCCTTGTCTGAGATGCCCGCCACCAGCAGGTCGTAGTTTACGTCCATGCGGTCTTTCATCTTCTGCAGGCGCGCAGCGGCTTTGTCAAATTCAGGGCTGCGCTCAAAGCCTAGGCCAATGATCTCCAGGCCGCGGTCTTTGTTCTTGTCGTAGTACGGGGCCAGGAAGTTAGTCTCGTCCATGCAGTTCGGGCACCAGGAGCCCAGCAGTTGCACCACCACTACCTTGCCTTTGTACTTGTCATCTGAGAGAGAAACCTGCTCGCCCTCAAGGTTCGGGAACGTGAAAGACAGCGTTTCAAAGCCAGGCTTCAGGAACGTAAGCGAGTCGGCGCTGGCCAGCTCGGCGTGCGGGTTTCGCTTGGCCGCCCACTGCTCGTAGCCGTTCATGCCGGCGTAAAAGCCACCGGAGAGGGTGTTGTCGCCGGTTGGCGTAGCGGTGAACAGGTAGGCGTGGTTGCCGTCGAATGTAGAAAGCTTAAGCTCGCTGCCGTCCACCTGGCCTTCCAGGTAACGGTAGTCGCCGGTTTCTGTCAGGAAGGTGCCGGTAACATGGTTTTCCTGCTGCTCAAACACACCCACGGCCTTGTAGCTGTTGTTGCCTTCCTTGTCGGAGAACACCACCTCCCACTTGCCGTCGAAATCATAGGCGGCTGGGGCAGGGTTTGCCGCAAAGCGGTTCTCACGGCCGTGTTCAGCGGTGAAAGGCACGGCGTAAGGTGTGGCGGTGTCGTTTTTCACAAAGCGACCGGCCATCTTGCCGCCGTCTACTTTGGCAATCAGGTCGGCATCAAAAATGTGCAACCCGATCTTTACAGAGTCGCCCTGCTGCTCAATATCATCCACCAGGATGCGCTCCTCGCCGTTTACCAGGTATAAGACAGTTTTGCCGTTCTGTTCCTCGGCCTCCATTATAAAAGGGATTTCCTTTCCTTCGGCATGTTGCAGGCTTACACGCCAGGTGCCGGGCTGTATGGTGTTTTTTGTCGATGTCATAGAAGTACAAGAGCTTACCAGCTGCGTTAGCGCAAAAGTGAAAAACAAAATCAGGCTAGCCGGGGTATTAAGAAAGTGATGTTTCATGCGGTAAACATTTAAAAACTTAAACGCTGCAAAAGTACAGGATATGTCTTAGAATTCCGCATTCCAGAAATTATGCATGCTGAATAATGTAGCAACCTATATTCATAGATGCTAATGTTTTTCAAGATATATAGTTTTCGTACATTTGTAGACTTTAGTAAATAGAGTATAAAACACTAACAATAGCAAACTATGGCATTTGATTTAGAAATGATCAAGGCAGTATATGCCGGCATGGAAGAGCGCGTTAATGCTGCCCGCCAGGCAGTAGGCCGTCCGCTCACCCTGACAGAGAAGATCCTGTACGCACACTTGTATGATGGTGCAGCAAAGCAAGGTTTTGAGCGTGGAAAGTCTTACGTAGATTTTGCTCCGGACAGAGTGGCGATGCAGGATGCGACGGCGCAGATGGCTTTGCTTCAGTTCATGCAGGCAGGTAAGCCTCAAGCGGCAGTGCCGTCTACTGTACACTGCGATCACTTGATTCAGGCTCGTACCGGTGCTGATTCTGACTTGCAGGACGCATACAACGAGAACAAAGAGGTTTATGACTTCCTGGCTTCTGTATCTAACAAGTATGGCCTTGGCTTCTGGAAGCCAGGTGCAGGTATCATTCACCAGGTAGTGCTGGAGAACTACGCGTTCCCAGGCGGTATGATGATCGGTACGGACTCCCACACACCTAACGCAGGTGGTTTGGGTATGGTCGCGATCGGTGTTGGTGGTGCTGACGCGGTAGACGTGATGGCTGGCATGCCTTGGGAGCTGAAGTTCCCGAAAGTAATCGGCGTGAAGCTGACAGGCAAAATGAGCGGCTGGACATCTCCAAAAGACGTTATCCTGAAAGTGGCCGGTATCCTGACCGTAAAAGGTGGTACGGGTGCTATCGTGGAGTACTTCGGTGAGGGTGCTGAGAGCCTTTCTTGTACTGGTAAAGGTACGATCTGTAACATGGGTGCAGAGATCGGCGCAACTACCTCTGTATTTGCTTACGACGAGAAAATGCGCGTTTACCTGAACGGTACCAAGCGTGAAGAAATCGTACAGCTTGCGGACGAGGTGGCACACGTACTTCGCGCTGATGACGAAGTATACGCTGACCCGGCTGCATACTACGACCAACTGATCGAGATCGACCTTTCTACACTGGAGCCACACGTAAACGGCCCGTTCACGCCGGATGCGGCTTGGCCAATTTCTCAGTTCGCTGCTGTAGTTAAAGAGCACGGCTGGCCAGCTAAGCTGGAAGTAGGTCTGATCGGATCTTGCACCAACTCCTCTTACGAAGATATTACACGCTCTGCTTCTGTGGCGGCACAAGCCGTTGAGAAGAACCTGGAGGCGCAGGCTGAATTCACAATCACACCAGGCTCTGAACTGGTACGCTATACTACCGCGCGCGACGGCTTGTTAGATACTTTCGCAGGTATGGGTGGTGTTGTGTTGGCTAACGCTTGCGGTCCGTGCATCGGCCAGTGGGCGCGTCATACAGACGACCCGACTCGCAAGAACTCTATCATCACGTCTTTCAACCGTAACTTTGCCAAGCGTAACGACGGTAACCCGAACACACACGCGTTCGTGGCTTCGCCAGAAATCGTAACGGCTTTCGCTATTGCCGGCGACCTTACATTCAACCCGCTTACTGACACCCTGACCAACAGGGACGGCCAGCAGGTGAAGCTGGATGAGCCAAGAGGTGTGGAAATGCCAGCGCAAGGTTTCGCAGTAGAAGACGCAGGTTACGTGGCGCCAGCTGAAGATGGCAGCACTGTAGAGGTTGTGGTAGCCCCTACATCTGACCGTCTGCAACTGCTGGAAGGCTTTAAGCCATGGGAAGGCACAGACCTGAAAGGCCTGAAGCTTCTGATTAAAGCACAAGGTAAGTGTACTACGGACCATATCTCTATGGCAGGCCCGTGGTTGAAGTACCGTGGCCACCTGGACAACATCTCTAACAACATGTTGATCGGTGCCATCAATGCTTTCAACGGTGAGGCTAACAACGTGTACAACGACATGACCCGTGGCTACGATACAGTGCCGGCTACTGCCCGTACTTACAAAGCTGCCGGTATCGGTACAGTAGTGGTAGGTGACGAAAACTACGGTGAAGGTTCTTCGCGTGAGCACGCTGCCATGGAGCCGCGTCACCTGGGCGTTCGTGCCGTTATCGTGAAGTCTTTCGCGCGTATCCACGAAACCAACCTGAAGAAGCAGGGTATGCTGGGCCTTACGTTCGCGAACAAAGCGGATTATGACCTGGTAGAGGAAACCGATACAATCGACATCCTTGGCTTGGAAGACTTCCAGGAAGGCAAGCCGTTGAAAGTGGTGCTGCACCACTCAGACGGTAGCCAGGACAGCTTCCTTGTTAACCATACTTACAACGAGGGACAGATTGCGTGGTTCAAAGCTGGATCAGCGCTTAACCTGATCCGCCAGCAGCAGAAGCAAAACGCAGGTGCGTAATTGCTGAACTGTAACGTATCTAAACAAAAAGGCCTCTCCGATCGGAGAGGCCTTTTTGTTTAGATACGTTTTCCTGATGAGCACACGCCGTTACGAAAGCAGGGCTATTTCCGTAGCAGCACCCGCTCCACGTAGGTCTCGCCCTGGTAGGTAAGCCGGGCAATGTAGAACCCTGCTTTCAGGCTGCCCAGGTTATAGTAAACGTTCGCCTCGTCGGTAGCGGACGGCATGGCTGTGATAGTCTTGCCGCTCAGGTCGGTCAGTTGCAGCACGGGTGCCGCGTCAGGATCCAGCGGGCTGGTGAGCGTAATGGCCAGCACGTCTTTTATCGGGTTCGGGTAGAGCCTCAGCTTTGTGTCGAACACTGTAACAGCCTGGCTATAGGAGCTGGAGGTACAGGTAAGCCTGTTCATAACCGTCAGCTCAATGGTATACTTGCCCGGGGCTTTATAGGTATGTGTGGGCTCCTGAGACGAAGAGGTCGTGCCGTCGCCAAAGTCCCACATCCAGATCGTGGCATGGTCACTTAAATCCTTTACACGGAAATCGCGCCCTGCCTGTATGTAGGGAGGCAAGCCCCTGAACTTCGCCGTGGCGTTTGGCAACACGGTTACCTCCATCGGTACTGCCGCACTTAGAAACAGGGAGTCTGCGTTGGCTACATAAACAGTTGTGCTTGGCGCTGTGGTAGGCACGGTATAGGTTTTCCCGGCGTGTAGCAGGTTGCTTGCCTCTGCATCGGAGTAGAAGTTAAAGTAGCTGCCGTTTTCGGGTGCTAGCACCACCGGTTCGGCAAGGCAGGTTTCGTACGCGGCGGCAACCGGTGCAGGGCCTGTTTTGATCCGGGTATACTTTTGCTGTGCCGCCTGTGCATGCTGTTTAAGTGCCTCCAGGTTGTCGCCGGCCAGTACGGCAAAGGCAACGGTCTTCGTCTGGCCCGGGGCCAGGTCTAGCGTGGTGGCGCCCACCACGTGCGATATGCTGTTACCGGCTGAGCCGCCAGCGCGCAAGCGGCTTTTGCCGTTCGCTATAATTTTGTACTTCTCCTCGTTAGAAAAGCCATCATCCACAGACACGGTAGAGTCGTTGCCTCCTACGTTATCAATGGCGTGGTAGATGACCTGGTTTTCGGTCGTGAGTAGTTTGATACCCGCGTAAGGGAGCGTTTGGGTAGTACTATAAGCGTACCCCAGTTGTAGCTCCTCGTCCCAGGCTGCCATGTTGGCTGTGTAGTTGCCAATATCCCAGTCGGCAAAGAGGCCGGCATGCAGGCGGTTGATGGTTTCGGAAGAGCGGTTGGTCACCTGGTACTCCAGGATCACAAAGTCCTGGTTTGGAGCGCCGGACCAGGCAAAGCCGGCGGTCTTAACCTCCACGAGCGGATGGCCCTCCACGTTGGTTCGCATGGCGGTGCGTACCTCCTGGTCTGCCAGGGGCGTATCGAACTGCAGGCTGGTGAGGCTCAGCGGGGTAAAGTTTCTGTCGTTCTCCCAACTGGAGTTGTGGATGTTGTCCGCCACCACGCCGGCATTGGTTGCCAGCAGCAGGCCCCCTTCAAAGAGCAGCGAAGCACCGTCTTTGTAGGTCATGCCCACACCCTGTTTCATGTTCAGGCCGTTGTAGCCTATGTTGCCTTCGCTGTTCAGGGTCAGGTGCAGGTTATTGGCGGTAAGCGTGACAAAGCTCGGGTTGATGAACAGCTCGAAATGCTGGAAATCCTGGTAGGTGCCGTCGGAGTACCCCAGGCGCAGGTACACTTTCTGGTTTCCCGGGGCATCGGCCGCAATTTTTATCACAAAAGGCCTGGCCCCGGTAGAGGCGCTACCCATGGTAACCATACTGCCGAGGCTGGCGCTGCCCTGTGTTATACTTACATAAGGAGACAGGGAGGTAAGCGTTACTTCCAGCTGACTGGTAGGAGAGAGGAAGTTGATGAAACTGGCATCTATGGCTATACTACGGCCGGCCCCCAGGCTCTGCTTTGGCTGTGGGGCAAAGGCTACGCAACGCACCGATGTGGGCACCTGTACCTTTAGTGCCTTCTTCAGGTTGAAGCGTCCGGTGCCCAGCATTTCCAGGTACGGCTGGTTCCCTTCCAGACCGTAGATATGGTCGGTGGTGGCACGCAGGCGCTCGGCCACCTGCCGGGCACTCAGCTCCGGAAAGCGGCTCCGGACCAAAGCTGCTCCGCCAGCCACCGTAGGGGAGGCGTACGAGGTGCCGCCGAAGCTGCTGTACCTGTTGTCGCCGCTTAAGGAGGTGGAGTAGATGCCGGAACTTGGCGAAATCATGTCCAGCTTATAGCTGTAGGTATGGTCCTTATACTTCACATCCTGCTTGTCGGCCCCTCCCACGGAGAGCACGTTGTCGTAGGAGGCCGGATAGATGTCCTCGAAAGTATTCCGGTTTCCGGCTGAGGCTACTAACAGCACATCCTTCTCCAACACGGCGTAGTTGATCACATCCTGCTCAAACTCCGAAAAGCCGGTGCCGCCCCAAGAGAGGTTTATGACTTTACACCCTTTGTTAGCGGCATACACAATGGCCTCGTAGCCGGCGAAGGGGCCGTTGGGGGAGGAGGAGAAAACCTTGATAGGCATGAATAGGCTACGGTACCCCACACCTGCCATGCCTGTGGCGTTGTTAGTGGCCGCTGCTGCCACACCAGCCACCGCCGTTCCGTGGCCTTTCCAGGGGGTATCGTCGTACACGTTGTTGTCTTTGTCGGCAAAGTCCCAGCCGCTGTAGTTGTCTATGTAGCCGTCACCGTCGTTGTCGATGCCGTCGATAGGGTCGGCGTAGTTGTGCTTTACCTTCGTGTTCAGGTCCTGGTGCGAGAGGCGGAAGCCGGTGTCCAGCACGCCGATGACCACGCTGGTGTCGCCCTGTTCTACCTCCCAACCGGCATAAGCCTGCACCTGTTTCAGGTAGTACTGCGTAGTTTTAGTGGAGTCTGCGGCAGGGTCGTTGGGCTGGGAAAGTGGCTCCCGTATGTAGAGGCGCTCCACATACGCTACCTGGCCAGTGCTCAGCAGGGCGGTCCTTACCTGCTCAAACGTGTAGCCTGCCCCGTACTCCAGCTCATGAATCAGCGTAAGGTCTACGGCCGGGCCAGCCTTCCGGGCGTTGGCCAATGCCTGTGTGGCGGCTACCTCCGGAAACTTCTGCCGTACCTGCTTTGCGCCGATACGCTGTAGTGCCTGGGCCATGCTGTTGCTTTGGGCCGAGCGGGCGAGCACCGGTTGCTGCGGCTTCAGTTTATAGACCACCCGGTTGGGCACGGTTTGGTGGCCGAACCCTGCTTCAGGGCCTTGCGCCTGCGACAGGGTTACGTACAGGAGGCACAGGAAAGCTGTGCACAGGCAGCGCTTAAGCAGTAGGGAGAGGGTAGGCATTAGTACGATATAAAATCAAAAATATCTTTTCAGAATTTGTACGCTGCAAAGACATGTACCGCAAAAGTACCAAAAAACCGCCAGATGAAATTATAGCTGTAGTCTTCGTCTTACATTTTTTTTCCGTATCTTTCCTTCAACTGTGTTTAATATTAAAATGTTTCTATTCCTAAATAAAATATAATAAAATAACTATGAAACTAAATTTGATGGATAAGCATCAAGAGGTTCTTGATAAAGCTGTGCAGGCACTTCATGAGCGTACTTTCTTTGCCCATTACCCTGAAAACCCGCTACCGGATGTATATGGCGAGAACGCTGATAAAGAAGGCCGTGAGAAGTATAAGGAGCACCTGAACAACAACTTTACAGAGCTGCTGCAGCAGGACCCGGCGGCTTGGGTGGGGCAGGAGGAGTCTCCGTACGAGCAGCAGGCGTTGGGGGTGAAATACCCGTACTTCGACCCCGAAACACTGGTAAACCGTGCCGAGGAGGCATACCACCAGTGGCGCAAGGTAAAGCCTGCCGACCGTGCCGCCCTGCTGGTGGAGGCGCTGGAGAACATAAAGCCGCGCTTCTTCGAAATTGCCTACGCCACCATGCACACCACCGGGCAAGCCTACCTGATGTCTTTCCAGGCTTCCGGCCCGCATGCCGCTGACCGTGCCCTGGAGGCAATTGCTTCCGGCTACGAAGAGCAGACGCGTTTTCCGGAGAGCACTGAGTGGGAAAAGCCAATGGGCAAGTATAACCTGAAGCTGAACAAGAGCTGGAGAGCCGTGCCGAAAGGCGTTGCCCTGGTTATCGGCTGCTCTACCTTCCCGACTTGGAACACGGTGCCGGGCATGTTCGCCAGCCTCGTGACCGGTAACCCGGTGATTGTGAAGCCGCACCCGAAAGCCGTACTGCCTATCGCTATTGTAGTGGCCGAGGTGCAGAAGGTGCTGCAGGAAAACGGGCTTGACCCGAACATCTGCCAGCTGGGCGTGGATGCCGACGATAAGCTGATCACCAAGGACCTGGCTGAGCATCCGAAGGTAAAACTGATAGACTACACGGGCGGCACGGAGTTCGGCAACTATGTGGAGAGCCTGCCGGGTAAAACCACCTTTACCGAGAAAACAGGGGTAAACTCAATCATACTGGACTCTGTAGACGACCTGGACAAGGTGGCGCAGAACCTGGCTTTTTCGGTAACTCTGTACTCCGGCCAGATGTGCACAGCACCACAGAACTTCTATGTGCCGGAAACAGGTATAAAAGTAGGCGGGGAAACGGTGCCTTATGAGGATGTGGTGGAGAAGATTGCCGGTGCCGTAACAGCACTCGTCAACAACCCGAAAGCGGCCCCGCACATCTTGGGTGCCATCCAAAACCCGGCAACGGCCGAGCGTGTGAAAAGCGCATCTTCTGTGAAGGGGCGTGAGGTGTTGAGCACCTGCGATTTTGAGAACCCGATGTTCAGCAACGCGCGTACCTGCACTCCGGTAATTTACGAAGTGGATGCCACAGAGAAGGAAAGCTACAGCCGTGAGCTATTTGGGCCAGTGGTGCTGATCATCAAAACGAAGAACACCGAGCAGTCGATTGAGATAGCCAAAACCATGGCCATGAGCCACGGCGCGATTTCCTGCGGCGCCTACACCACAGACCCTGCCGTGAAGGAGAAGATTATGGACGAAATGGGGCTGGCCGGCACACCGGTGAGCTTTAACCTGACGGGCAACATCTACGTCAATCAGAACGCCAGTTTCTCTGACTTCCACGTAACGGGCGGTAACCCGGCGGGTAACGCCTCTTTCACAAACCCAGAGTTTGTGATCAAGCGCTTTACCTGGGTTGGCTTCCGCGAACCGGCTATGGGGTAAGCTCCGTTTATCTAAATGCTAAAAATGCCGCTGCAGTAGCTACTGCAGCGGCTTTTTGTTTACTTGATCATGTTGTCTGCCTCGTTGTGCAGGTCGCTTATATTGTGGTGCAGGTCGTTCCAGTGCTGCTGCTGGTTGTTCGGGTCGCCCATCTTTTTTACAATCAGCTCCCGTTTGCGCTCCAGCCCGGCAATATGCTCCTGGTAAGTGTTGTTGGAGTCGGCGGTAGTGGCGTTCAGGCGGCCGCGCAGGGTCTTTATTTTGCTATCCAGTTCGTCCAGGCTTTTCTGCACCTCTCCCTTGGTCAGGTTGTTCGGTGCGCGCATGTGTTCAGGTTTTAAAGGGTATGAATCCATAGTGTTATGCTTGGTTAAAGGTTTAGCCACAGGTGGCACTACCCGTTTAATACTCAGAAAAGGGACAAAAGGATATAGGCGGCTTTAAGCGGCAAGCCCACGCCCGGCGGGCACAGCGAAAGGAATCTTCCGTTTGTGCAGCGGTGAGGTTTGTAAACTAGTAGGGGAGTGAAAAAAAGAGCCCTAAAACCCGCTCATCTTCTGAAACTTCGCCTTTACCTGAAAAGAGATTTGATTTAGTGTTGCTTATTCCGATATTCGCAATGTTAAACAAAACAAGCTTTTGCTGCGGGTGTTCGGCCCTCGGGTAAGCTATGTTACTAAGCTGCAAAGATGGATGCATTAATTACCCCTTACAATTATCCGTTGGATCTGGTGCTGTTGGTTGATGATGACGATACGACCAACTATTTGAATGAGAGGTTAATGCGGGAGATGCAAATTGCCAAGTCGTACAAGGTGCTGAAAAACGGCCAGGAGGCCATTGAGTATATGAGCAAGGCATATGGCGCAGCTCCAGACCCTGCCTTTCAGCGCCCGGACCTGATTCTGCTGGATATCAAAATGCCGGTGATGGACGGGTTCTCTTTCCTGGATGAGTACCAGAAAAGAAACCTGGACGAGTCTAACCCGGTGATTATACTGATGCTCACCTCCTCGGCCAGTTTCTACGACCTGGAGCGGCTGAAGGGCTACAGCAAGGTTAAAAAGCACTACTCCAAAGCCCTAACCAAGTATGAGGTGCGGGAAATTATCAATGAGTTCTTCAAATCAAGAATATAAAAAAAGGCGCTGCATATAGGTAGCGCCTTTTTTTATGAGTCTTCCTGTACGAGCTCGCTGGCCGGCCATGTAAAAACAAAGCGGCTGCCACGCCCCTCAGACTCGACCCAGATCCGGCCGCCCTTCTCCTCCAGTATCTTCCGGACAATAGACAGGCCCAGGCCCGTGCTGTCTGGGCGGGTGAAGGAGTTACCCAATTCATACATGTTAAATATCTGCTGCTGCATCTCCTCGGGGATGCCCGGCCCGTTGTCTTCAACGGAAAAGGAAAGCCACTCCTGCTCTGCCTTCCAGCTGATGGTTATTTCGGCTTGCTCAGGCTTGTCGTGGTATTTTATGGCGTTGCCGATGATGTTGCTGAACACCTGGTAAAGGTAAATCTCCTGCGTGTATAACACAGGGAAACCCTGCTGCACATGCAGGCCGAAGCTATCCGGCACCCTGATGGACGTGATAATCTGGTTCAGGAGCTGGTGCAGGTCCACCACGGACTTCTGGATGTTGTGGTGCCCGGCCAGGGAGTAGGCCAGGATGCCCGTTATCAGGCGGTCCATCTTCTGGGTTTGCTGCCGGAGCAGCGGGAGGATGTTGTTTGCCTCGGATGCATTGCCTGCCTCCAGCATGGACTCCAGGGCGCCCGTAACACCGTTTATGTTCTGCAGCGGCGCACGCAGGTCATGCGATACCGTGTGGGCGAAGGCATCCAGGTACTGGTTTACCTCTTGTAGCATCAGGTTCTTCTTGTCCCGGTCCTCGAGCAGTTGGTTAATCTCCTGGTTAGACAGTTGCAACTGGGCGTTTAGCTTCCGGATTTCCTGCAACTGCTGCTCTGCCTCCAGGTTGCGTATCCGCAGCTGTTCCAGCACCTCCAGCAGCTGCATGTTCTGCTTCTTTATTTCCGCGTAGGGCGATACGTCGGTTTCCATCTCAAACTCTGCCATCCATTTTTCCAGCATGGCCTTGGTGAGGCCCGGCGCTTGGGTTGGAAGCTTTTTGCGCAGCGTTACTTTTGTCCCTTTCTCAAAGGCGCTCTCAATGCTGAACTGGTCTACCAGTTTTTTGGAGTTCAGGATGCCCACTCCTCTGCCACTGCGGTTATAGGTGTTGCGGTTCGCCAGCAGGTCATCGAGGTTGCCTATGCCGCGGCCTCGGTCGGTTACCTGCGCCTCCAGATAGTTGGCTCCCGCCTGCTCAACAAGGCTGAACCGGATAGAGCCGTTCCCCACGTACTCCACCACGTTGCGGCAGATCTCTGACACGGCCGTGGCGAATTTCGTCTGGTTGGCCTGCAGCATGCTTAGCCGCTCCGAGAGCTGCATGGCGCGCTTGTAAGCCAGTACTACATCCAGTTCATTGTTGATTTCTATCTTAAGTATGCTCCGGGACATCAGCTTATACTTTGCTCTTTAACACTAAAACCAGGGTGTCGTCGGTGTGGCGCCTGTGCTCCTTGTACAGGACCGCGGCGATGGTGGTGGCCAGGTGCCTGCTCAGGTTCGGGTACTTTGCCAGGTCCCACCGAGACTTCAAACCATCAGAGTGAAGTATGAGTGTTTTGTTTCGGCCCCAGTCTAACTGCTGGTTATTGAGAGAGCCGGGGATGTTGTGGCCGATAATACCGTTATAGGAGATGATGTTCTTATAGCCTGAACCGGCCGCCGACAGGTCTGATGAGTAAAGCTTGCCAGCGATGTTGCCAATGCCGCAGTAAGATATCTTATGGCTGTTGCCGCTGACATTTACCACCATGCCCACGGCGCCGCGGGTACGCCTGATCTGCTGGTGAATGTTGCGGAGCATGTCGGAGGGGTGCTGGGGGAGGGCAGAGGCATAGGCCTGTACCGCCGCCTGTGCCGCCTCGTGCGCGTTGGCACCGTGGCCCAGCCCGTCCATCGCGAGCAGGTATACTTCTGCACCTTTCTCTACAACACACAGGCCATCGCCGCAGAGCGTCTCGTTGGGCTTAGGCACCATGACAAACCCAATGTTGTGGCTGCCAGCGTTTGGGGCCAGGGCAGGTTTGGCCGCCCGGTGCACCTGCGAGACAATCACCGTGCCCATGCCTGGCTGAGAGTACAGGTCAAACACATCCGACTGCCTTTTGATGGCGCCCAGGCCCTCGCCGGCCGAGCCGTAGGTGGACACGCCGTCCTCCAGCATCCGGAGGGAATCAACCATGCCGGGGCCGTTATCGAGGCAGATCACCTCTATGCCGTGGCCGAGCGAGCGCACCAGCAGTTCCCCGCCGTCGGCTGCGTGCTTGGCCAGGTTAGATGTCATTTCGGACACCACAATGTTCAGCCTGCCTGCCTCAGCAGCGGTAAAGCCTGCCTCTTCTGCCATTTGGCGAATCTCCCGCTTGGCAATGCTAGCGTAAGATTTGTCGGGTATTGAAAAAAGCGTATGTTGGTTAACGACCATTCTTCCAGTGCGTAATCGTAACAGTGGTGCCTTCGCCGAGCTTGCTCTTTATGTCAAACTCGTTAACCAGGCGTTTGGTGCCCGGCAGCCCCAGGCCCAGGCTCTTGCCCGTCGAGAAGCCGTCGCGCATGGCCTGTTGCACATCGGCAATGCCAGGGCCTTCGTCCACAAATGTTAACCTTACGCCAGTTTGAGCATTTTTGCTGATAATTTCGAGCAAAACTTTGCCGCCGTTGGCGTACTTGAGCATGTTGCGCACCAGCTCGCTTGCCGCCGTAATCAGTTTGGTCTGGTTCACCAGGCTCATCCCTATTTTGGTGGCAAGTTCTTTTACTCTGTTTCGGAAAGGCACTACATCCTGCTCGCGCACGATTTGCATCGCGTCTTTAGTCAATATCATCATTCGGCACCTCCTCGTCTTCGTCTTCGGGATTTTCTATAATGCCGATTTTATTTTGCAGTAGCTCCATGCCCTTCTCCACATCCAGGGCAGTGTATACCCCCTGCAGGGTAAGGCCCAGCTCTACCAGCGTGATGGCCACGGCTGGCTGCATGCCTACTACAACGGTCTCAGCATCCATAATCCGTGACATGGAGGCAATGTTACCTAAGATGCGCCCCATAAAAGAGTCTACGATGCTTACCGCAGAGATATCAATGAGCACGCCGCGGGCGCCGGTCTTGCTCACCATGCTTATCAGGTCGTTCTCCAGAGTTAGGGCCAGCCTGTCATATAGGTCCACTTGTATGGTTACAAGCAGGTAGGGGCCCATTTTCAGAATCGGAATTCTATCCATTGGTATGATCGTATGCTATTTCAACAGGCTAAGCGCAGAGCCTTTGTTTGTTTTTCTTACTTCCACGCCACGCATGCTGAAGGCAACCTGCAGTGCGCTGGCCAGCGTAGCTTTTGTGTTGATGTTAGACAGGTCGATACCCAGGTGCACGATCGTCTGAGCGATTTCGGCGCGTATACCGCTGATAATACACTCAGCACCCATTAGGCGCGTGGCGCTAACGGTCTTGATCAGGTGTTGTGCCACCAGTGAGTCTACCGCCGGAACACCGGAGATATCAAGTATGGCGATGCTGCTGCCTGTGTTTACGATTTCCTGCAGCAGGTTTTCCATTACCACCTGGGTGCGGGCGCTGTCCAGCGTGCCGATGATCGGCAGGGCCAGGATACCCTCCCACACACGTATAACCGGCGTGGAGATTTCGTTTATCTCGTCGTTCTGGCGCAGAATAACTTCTTCGCGGCCTTTGATGAAGGTATCGAACGTGATCATGCTCAGGTTGTCGAGCAGGCCGTGCAAGGTATTCAGCTCCTTGTAAAGCTGCTCCGGCTGGTCGGCCATTTTCTCTTCCATCACACTGCTGATGGCACGCTTCAGGCTCAGCACATACATGCCTGTTTCGCGTGGGCTGAAGCCCTGGCGCGCCCGGGTAATAGAGATGTCGGAAAGAATCTCAACAACGGACTCATACTCGGGGGCATAAATATTTTCTGTATTCCCGGTGGCTGTTGCAGAAGCCAAACCACTTAGCAGGTCCTCTGACTGGCGGCGAAGCTCCTCATTTGAGATAAGATCATCGCGCAGAGCCTCGTCAGCTAGTTGGTTCTGCATCCAGGTTTCCAGGATTCTTTTCTTGTTGTTCTGTAACAGTTGCGCAGTATTGTTCATGGTTGCGTGTATAACGTACTTTTGGTTCAGCAATAGATGTATGGAATGAGGTCTAAAATTAATGAAACGCTTTTAGAAACAGGCGATTTATTGTAACTATTGAGTAATGGTTGGTAAGCCTGATAAAATAAAAGGGTCGCTATTCTTTACTTGATGAACTGTAAGTTGTTGTTAATTAATACTATATGTTTAGTGTTTGCACCCAGCGTACTGATGTGTTTCCGGGTGTTTTTTTACACAGCGTGCTTGATTGGCAACGCCTGCCGAACGCTAACGCTTGGACACTGTGCCCGTATAGAGAGTGTTTCCTAATGCGTAAACTGTGCTGTAATGCAACAAATGACAAAGCTTTGTTTCCTACTTTGCCTCCTGCTGGCAGTCGTGGCTTCCTGTTCTCCTACGCGAGTGCTGGAGACGGATGCCGCGCCGGGTTTTCACCTGTCCGAGTACAAAACTTTTGACTTCTACGATATAGACGCCAGTGGCGATGCCCTGCAGCCTTACTCTGAGCAGCTCGAGTTCCTGAAGCAGGAGATTACACAGCGGTTGGAGCAGCGCGGCCTTTCCCGCAGCTCTTCAAACCCGGACCTGAAAATAAACCTGGGGGTGGTAGTGGCTGAGAAAGTGCAGACCCGGGAAACCAGCATCCTGACTGACCCTCCGTATTACATGGGGCAGCGCCGCTACAGCTGGCAAACTCGTGAGGTGGAGGTCGGCCGCTATCAGCAGGGGACGCTGTCGATGCACCTGGTTGACAACGCCCAAAATGAGTTGGTGTGGCAAGGGGCCGCCGAAGGAGTGTTGCCGGACGATAACAGCGCCAAAGTTCGCAAGCGGATCAGCGAGGGCGTGCAGAAACTGGTGGAGGAGCTTCCGCAGTAAGGAGGTTAGCTAAAGAAATGCCTCCGGCCATCCGGGTTTGTGTTGCCCAGGTGGCCGGAGGCACAGCCAAAATCCTAACGACGCCTTTAGCTACCCGACTTTCTTTTTCTTTACCTTTTAAGCTATCTGGCGAACGAAACTTTGGACAAAGCGTGGAATAGATCCTGCTCCGGCTTGTCGGAAATAGCTGCGGCGCGCCACGCTACATAACCATCAGGGCGAATTAAAGTGGCGCCCGTGGCACCAAGGCCAAAGCTCTTTCGCCAGGTTGCTACATCATCTACTTTCACGTCTTTGCCTACCCGCACAACGCGTAGCTGGCAGTTCACTTTAGCGTTTACCTTTTCTGCTGCTTCATACCAAGCGGAGTTTTCGGTTAGTACCACCCATTCTTTCTGCAGCAGATCAAGGGAAGAGATGTTTTTGCCGTTCTACTCTACCCACAGGTGCGGCGCACGGGTGCCGGGCTGGCCATTCCACTCGTCGGGCCGTGCAGCCTCGGGTAGTTCTTCACTTACGCCCAGTACAGCCTCGGATCGGTATAGCTGCCCCAACTCCATACTCACATTGTCGTGCATTTCTACTCCCTCTAAGTCTTCGGCTTTGGCATGCTTCGCATAGTCGGGCCTGATAAACGTTTGCTGATACCTGCTCCAGGCAACGGGCCACCTTTCGGAGTGGTAGGTATCCAGCAAACCGGGGGTGGAGCTGCCCGAAAGCACGGCTGCCAGCTTCCAGGCGAGGTTGTGCACATCGTGGATGCCGGTGTTAGCCCCGAAGCCACCACGCGTTGGCGGGAGGGTATGGGCGGCATCCCCGGCCAGAAAAACCCTTCCTGCCTTAAACTCTTCGGCAATCAACGCTGTCAAATCCCAGCGGCCGTGGGTAATGATCTCAATGGGGAGGTCGGTCCGGCCGATGGCCTTTTGGATGGCTTCCATCGTTTCATTCTCATCCCGCTCCACATCATCGGTAAACATCAACACCCAGCGTCCGTCGCGGTACGTGGTTAAGAAGGCCTTCAGCCCGGGCTGTTCAATTTCAAACTGTGAGATTCCCTGTTCCAGGTACTCCTCCAGTGGTGCCCGGAATAGAACGCTTCGTACGCTGTGCATCAAGCCCCGCCCTTTTCTTTTAAGCTTTAGTGCTTCACGCACCGGGCTGGCACTGCCATCGGCAGCAATCATATACTGTGCTCTGATTTCGTCCGTTTTGCCGCTTTCCCTTTCGCGGACAAATGCAGTAACACTATCGTTGTCCTGCTCAAAGCGGAGCAGTTCCGTGCCTAATCTTAAGTTAGCTCCCAGTTCTACGGCTCGCTTTCGTAGTACCGGCTCCAGATTATCCTGGGCAATGGCGGCTCCTTTCACCGGGGAGTATTCCTTTACCTCCGCTGCTGCTCTTGCTTTTTGCGGTGGGGTCCAGTCTGTTTCCTCAACTACTTGCCCGGCTAAGCTGTCTACTTTAGCCCTGCGTAGTTTGAAATCGCCGGAAACCTGAGGGATGAATTTTTCGATGCCCACGGCCCGGTAAAGCTCCATGGTTCGCTCGGGGTAACCCACGGCTCTTGGGTGCGGATGGCTGCCTTTATGCTTTTCAATGACTATAACCGGCACATTTTGCCAAGCCAGAAAAACTGCTGCAGAGAGACCAACCAAGGAGCCTCCTATGACGAGAACCGGAATGTTCTCCATTGCTTTCTGTTCTTTTTCCATCATCTTAATCTTTTATGAATAAGTATGAGGCAAAGTTATTTCCGGCCAAGAAGGGAAAATTGAATAAATCGGTCGTTTTTGTTTTGGCTTAGCTCTTTAGGTGAGACGCCTGAGAATTTCTTGATTTCGCGGATGAAGTGGGGCTGGTCGGCGAAATCACGCTCCGGAAAGAATTTGCCTTCTTTGATTTGAGGAAGGGAAGCCCGGAAGCGCAGGATGTTGCAGTACGCTTTTAAAGAAAGGCCGAAGTATTGGTTAAAGTACCGGTTGATCTGCCTGCTGCTCCAACAGGCTCGGTCAGATAACTCCTGAACACTCAGCGCTCCATTTGAGGCGTAGAGCAGGTGGAAGAGTTTCTGCTTCCTGGGGTCGTGCTGAACAGGGGAGAACACTTGGGAAAGCTGCCCATTCAGCTTGGCGCAGAAGCTATCGAAGTCAAGCAGGTCATCAGCCTGAATATTCCAAAAGCCTTCGGGCAGCACCCTCGCCGAATCAAGTAGGGCTGCAATGCCTGCATCAAAAAGAAACTCGATTGCGGGCAACTTAAGGCTTGCAGCAAAAATGGTGGTGTGAGCCTGAAAAACTACCTGTTCGGCTTTG
Organism: Pontibacter actiniarum; assembly: GCF_003585765.1. Classification (NCBI taxonomy): domain Bacteria; kingdom Pseudomonadati; phylum Bacteroidota; class Cytophagia; order Cytophagales; family Hymenobacteraceae; genus Pontibacter; species Pontibacter actiniarum. The sequence continues at coordinate 2,464,301 of NZ_CP021235.1, read as the reverse complement.
CTTTCTATACCTATCAGCGAAGCGTGAAAAGGCTCGGTGGGCGACATGGAAAACATGATGTCTACTCTTCCGTCGGGCAGCACGACAATGTTGTTTGCTTTGTCCGAACGGTTGGTGAGCACCCAAAAGCTCTCTACAAAATCTGTAAGGGTACTTTCTGGTTCTCTAATTTGATAGTAGATAGAGTCTGGTTGCATGTTTTGGGGTGTTGCCTACTGGTGGCTTTAGAAGCACTCACGTATCCGCCTAAAAAAGCTTGGCGTGAGCTGATTAACGTCAAACTAATATTTTACCCGTCAAAGCTCTGTTCAGTACCAATGGCGCGTTGTTGAAGTTACTCGGAGTGCCAGCTTGCGTGCCACTTCTTGCTCAGTCTTCGATTGCCTCGATACCAAGTTGCTTTAGATGCTCCAGGTGTTCCTTCATGCTCTGGAGCTGTTCTGGAGAGTGCCCCTGCCAATCCTTAACTTCTCCAGACACCCGAAGCGGGTCCCGGGAGCGGTAGGACTTGGTCGGGTTGCCCGGGTACTTTTTATCCGTTAAGTTGGGATCGTCTTCAATTAGGCCAGTCGGTTCAACTATGTATATTCTGCCGCGCCCTTCGCCCAAGGCAAGTTCGGCGCCCCAAACAGCGGCATCCATGGTGGCGGTCAGGTAGACGTAGGAGGCTTTCTTTCTCTTACCGTAGTTTGACGTAAAGCCGGGTTCTATCAGGTCCCCGGGCTTCAGGTCGGCTTTTGTGCCATGGTAGAACTGCGTCGCGCTTTGCTCCTTGGCTGGCTCCAATGGCTTTTCCTCATTTCTACTCTGTTCCATTGTTTTGATGTTGTTTGTCGATGTTTTTACGGATTTGCTGAACTAGCAGCCGTTATGCCGGCTAAGGTTCCAGTACAGCAGCTAGCGGGGTGGAAACCAAGGTACGACTGCTATACCACCTTGCTTGGCTTCAGCTTTATTTTCTTGAATCTTCTTACCCAGTCCCACACTAAAAGCGCCATGCAAAGTAGAGTTAGCGTTATGACCGGTTCAACAGCAACGTTCTTTAGTGTTTCCCAAAGGCTATCGGCTACAACAGTCTCCACTGCAAGCGTTAGTAGTATACTATCCGCAACTACAGCCAGAGCAGCAGTCGAAGTCCTATTCTCCCTCCACCTAATTCCAACAGCAATGAGGAGGGCTGAAGCTATCAGGCTATTTAATAATGCTGTACTTTCTGTGATGCGGCCACCATGCAAATTCAGGTTTAGAAATGCTGCCATAGCAACGTAAACAGCAGCCAAACAGATTAGTACCTCTCGAACGATAGGTTTAACAGGCATACCAGTTTTTATTTTGTTGCATGTAAGGGTTCTGCTAAAAACGCAGGGTTTTTATAACGCTGCTTTGCCCTCTTGAGCAAAGCTTGTTGGGAGCCTTTAACCCTTTGAAGCCTCGCCAACTCTACCTTAGGTATACTTTGCTGGGCAACGCATTTCTTTTAGTTACTGTTGGGTAGTTTCAGTGTCATTCCCTGTCCCAGGGTTAGTCCGTCTAGATGCCCTGATGTTTTACTGTCTGCCGTTTTTATGTGTAAGTGCATGTTTGTTGTGTGGTGCGTAAAGATTGCGTGGTGGCTGTTGGAGTAAAAGCCAAGTATTTCAACAGCCTGGTCAGTCAATGTGCCACGAAGCCCGGAGTTGATGTGTTTCTCGTGTGAGTGTGCCGTGTCTCCGTCTTTCCAGTTAATTACGTGCCAGTCGAACGAATTTACCTGCCCTTCAATGAGGAATGGGAATGGCTCGTCTATGTTGACGCCACTCTCTTCTGCGGTTTGCTCCACGTATTTTTCTAAGTCCTCATACGTGGATATGTTGTCAGGAATGGTAAAGCTTGTCCACTTATCGACGGAGGCGTACACCAACAAAGCTGCTTTATGATCAAAGGAGTTGCTGATAGCCAGTTCCTGGTCTTGTACTGATGAAATGAAGGGTTTACTGTCAAGGATGAGGATTTCGCCTTTTAAGTTTTCCATCGCTCCAAGGGCATAGAAGTGCTGCGTGTTTTTAAAGTCAGTCAGGTCCGCTTGGGCTGAAATGTCGCCTTTGTGCATGATGTTTTTCAAAGCCCCTCTATGCTCTACTTTGAAGTTGTCGTCCGTGTTGGGAGGTGTCGCGCAAGAGAATGCTGCGAAGAGTGTCATCGTGAGTATCTTGTGTTTCATCGTCGTTTTTTAGTGTTGCCTAATGGGGTGGTGTAGCCGCTTGGCGAGGCGTAGCCACAACAAAATGCTTACACGTGGTTGTACTTTTATTCTGCCCCAAACCTAAACCATTTTCCCTTTATGTGCTCCAGGTAGGTGATCTCTATTTTATGATTATAAGTTCTAATCTGTTGCGGGTGCTCAATTTCATTTTGAGAAAACTCTCCATAAACAAATCCCCAACCTTTACCTACTTCCCCGTATCCACAAAAGAAAACCTTAAATTGGCCAAGGTTCCTGTACTCTAAGAACCCTATTTGCTCCATTTTTTCAATTGTTGCCTCTGGTATTTCTGAAGGAGGATGATCTATTCTAAATCCTTCAATTTCCGGTTTAGAGTGGAGGTACGAAATTACCTCATTAAATTCATCTTCTTCAAATCTAACAGAGTGAGGGGCAGGATCTGTCTTCATTGCTGGAAAGCACGACACAAGAAGCACTAGAAACAAAAGATATTTTACTTCCTTCCTCATAAATATTCCCAACACTTAAGGTAGCGCAAGTTGCAGCTTAGGGATTGCAGTTGTAAAAAAAGCCATTCTTGAAGCAGTCGTAGTTTGTGAGGATCATTGCCTTACACTGTAGCTGCGTTTATAGCGCCTATATAAACTTTTCTTTACTCTTATCAAAAGCCATGTGACTGTGTAAGCCCTGCTGTAAAACACTTGCCACCTGCTAAGGCAAAAGATACAGAAAATGAATTTCGGTTGTGCAGCCTAACAAAAAAGCCACCTCTTTGCAAAGGTGGCTTTAGATCTAGAGTGGTTTCCTCTTTATAAATCATCGACTGTTTGGTATTTCAGTTGAAATACCGACAGTTCTGCATCGTTTACTTCCTTTATGGCCTTGTCATAATCCTCAGCAGAGTTTATCACCACCCCATTCCGATGTTCTTTTAGAGTGGAGAAGAACTTTACCTCAAACCATACTTTATCCAGTATTTCCTGCTCTTCGGCAGTGATGCCGGACTCACCGGTAAGCATGCTTAGCATTTGCCTGCGGGCAATGTCTTTTATTTTATCGGCTGAGTTGCCGCTGGTAGGCAGGTTGCGGATAGCACCAATTACAAAAAAGGTCTTCCCGTATCCTACCTTCTCGATGTATTCATTTCCGTATTTCAGCTTATACAGGGCCGGGTTTTCCTGGTAAACTTTGGCCAGTGAGTCCTGTACTTCCCAATTGTTTTGAAAGTAATCGTAGCCATCCTCATACTTAACCCCGCCGATCAACACGCCCTTTTCCGTTACCGGATACTGCTCAATAACCGACTGGTACAATTCGGTGCTCACAGCAAACCTTGTAGCAAAGTAATTCCCTGGATAGTAAAACGCATCGAAGAGACGGTAAGGAAACATAAATTCTATCGGGTCGGCATCGTGCTGCCAGATAGGGCTTTGGGAAAACGAATGATTAAGCTTGTAATAGGAAGTTTCGGTAGCACCAAAAGCGTTGGCGACCGGAACAAAATTACCTGTGTAAACTCCGGCTCCAACCTGCTCCTGGTAAGGATAATCTTCATCAAGGATAAGTTGCCCGTTACTGGTTATGGTTACGTTCCGGTTTCCGGCGGCTGCGTTGTAAGACGTGATACTGGTGCTGCTGTTATCGGCAGCGGTAAATTCAACCGAGCGCAGCTCGCCGTCGGTGTAGCTGTGAATAGCCGTACCTTCTTCGCTATACACTTTCTTAATTGAGGGAAGCCCGTTGGTGTACGCTGTTTCAAACCATAGTTCTCCGTCAGGGTTGTAGTATTTAGACCAGAGCGGCTTATTATCCGCACTACGACTTACTTCCATATACAGGTGCTGCTGCGGATAGCTGGCGTATACTTTGGCCGATTTTATATAACCGTTTTCGTAGTATTCGAACTCTTCTGTAGCCCCTCCGATAAGCTGATATCGAGCTTCTTTTATCCAGCCGTTTGGGTGCTGGCTAACCAGCTCAAAAGCCTCGGTAGACTGAATAGAGTAGTCGGTTTGGGAAACACTGTCTTCTTTTTCGCAGGAAGAAAACAGCACTGTAATGGAGAGAAGCAGCGATAGGTGATAGTTTTTGAGCACTGTACAGATAGTAAGGTGTTGTTAAAGTTAAAAATTTACTGAGATAAAACAAACCCTTGATCGGCTACCTGTACAGCGAAAGGCAGATAAAGGGAAGTCTGCCGGGTATTTTCTCCTGTGTTTAAGGTTAGCTCTACCTAGTATGCAGCTACTACGTAGGCTTAATTCTCTTGTAACGGCTTGTGTAAAAAGCGAACGAGGCGTAGCCGAATGTGGCGCCTGTGCAGGTTGTGAGAAGGAGCCTTACTCTTTAACTGTAGCAGTATCTTGTTTGACGGTTCTTCTGCTAACGGCTTTGTTGCTTCATCGTTTTTACCTGTTGAGATAGAGATAACTGTTACAATAGTAAGCCGCCGTTGCGCAAAAGCGATGCTGTGCGTTCGTACTTATTTCGCTTTTGTCTTTTCCGCTTCAATCTGTTTGTCGCCCCATTCTTTTAAGTAACTGATAAAGGGGATAAGCTCTTTGCCCACTTCGGTCAATGTGTATTCTACTTTGGGCGGAACTTCGAGATATACTTTCCGGTCAATTAGGTTGTCTGCTTCTAATTCCCTTAAGGTTTGTGTCAGCATTTTAGTAGTGATGTCAGGCAGCGTTCTGTTTAACTCGCCATAACGCAGTATAGCGTGCTCATGCAAATACCATAAGATTCTGCCTTTGTATTTTCCGCCAATCCGCTTAAAGGCGTAATCAACAGAACAAGTTGCAACCTCTGGACAAGCTTTCTCTTTCTTTTGCATTTTAACTTATTGATAATCAGTAATACATTATTTTTAGTATGTAGCTTACAAAAATGTACATACTTGCCATAAATATACTGTTATTCTACTTTTGAAGCTCACAAAAAGAATGAAAAAAAATGAGTTTAGAACTGGAAAATGGCAGACCTACTGTAATGAAAGCAGTCAGGCAACACGAATTTGGCGGCCCAGAAGTGCTTCGCTATGAAGATGCACCAGTCCCGGAAGTAAAAAAAGGAGAAGTTTTAGTTAAAGTGAAAGCGATTGGGCTAAATCCTCCCGACTGGTATTTACGTGACGGATATAAAATGCTACCCCCGGAATGGCAGCCCAAAGTACCGTTTCCTGTTATTCTTGGTACCGATATTTCAGGTGTAATTGTTGAAGTGGGGGAAGATGTAAAGGAGTTTTCTGTTGGTGATGAAGTGTATGCCATGGTACGGTTTCCCAGTTACGGGCAGAGCCAGGCATATGCAGCATATGTTAGTGTGCCCGCCGAAGAAGTAGCGTTGAAGCCAAATAAGATCGATTTTGTTCAAGCGGCTGCTGCCCCTATGTCCTTACTTACTGCCTGGCAGTTTCTAATTGACCTTGGCCATAAAGAACCGAATCCACTTCAACCTAATTTACACGAACCTGTTCCGGTGGCGGGAAAGAAAGTTCTTGTAAATGGAGCTGGTGGCGGAGTAGGGCATTTTGTATTGCAACTGGCAAAATGGAAAGGGGCATATGTTATTGCCGTTGCCTCAGGAAAGCAGGAAAGCATTTTGCGTGAACTTGGTGCTGATGAATTCATTGACTACACCAAAAACAACGCGGAAGATGTTGTAGCTGATCTCGATTTGGTTGTTGATGCTGTTGGGGGCCCTACCACTGGCCGCTTCTTAAAAACACTAAAAAGAGGAGGTGCCTTATTCCCAATTTTCCCTCTAGGTTTTTCCGGTGCTGAAGAAGCCGAAAGATTGGGTGTCAGGGTATCTGCCACCCAAGTACGTTCAAACGGCTCCCAGCTTTCAGAGCTTGCTGATTTGCTCGATAAGGGCACCATTAAAGTTGTTATAGACAGTGTTTTTCCGTTAGCTGATGCCCGTAAAGCGCACGAAAGAGCGGCAGAAGGGCATATACAGGGGAAAATAGTACTTACTATTCAGTAAACTAAGATATGCGTATAAATGAAGTAGCAGACAGAATTGCTTTGAAGGAACTCATTGATACTATTTCAATCCTGGGAGATAAAAAAGATTTTGAGAGCCAAGTGCAACTGTTCTCTGAAAATGCCCTATCTGAAACCATAGCAGATGGAAAAACAATTCTTAAGGTAGAAGGCAGGAAAGAAATGGCGCAGGCCTTTGGGAAATTCCTTCAGGATATGGAAACCGTGTATCATTTCAATAGTCAGCAGGTGGTTGAAATCGATGGGGATAGCGCCACAGGAAAACATTATTGTTTAATTACGCTAATAGGGAGCAGTAACGGTAAAAGAGTTAAGACCACGATTGGTGCTACCTACGAAGACGACTACATTCGGGTGCATCATAAATGGTTAGTTTCCAAAAGGGTAGGTTGTTTTAAGTGGCAGGATGAAGCGGAGATCAAGTCCTGAAGATTGAGGATTTTTAAATTAAAATGCTGTTCTTTGAAGACAGCACTTTAATTTAAAACGGTGTTATTGGGTATGACGCAAACCGGATTGTGGGCCTGGCGTAGTTACAGATTTTAGCATCTAAATTTATGTGAAGCACTCGGTTTAAGTATAGCACAAGTGCTTCTATAAAGAACCTCATCCGGCATTACACCAAACCATTGTTATGTGCCGTCTTTATTCCTTGTCCCACCTGTCTTTTGGCAGGTCTTGGAAGATTTCGAGTAAATTATTTTCTGGGTCTCTAAAATGAGCTACACGTATTCCCCACGCTGTCATGTCTTTGGGTTCCGTTATAAATCTCACGCCCTTGTTTTGTAGGGCTTTGTATGTCTCGTCGACGTTATCAACTTGAACAACGATTGCAAATTTGTCTTGCACCTTTTCATTCTTAGATGCCTCTGCACTATTAACAGCTGTACTCATAAGGTCAGCGGAAAACAGAGCAATAACTGAAGAATAGCCTGCATCAAAGCTTGCAAAGTTGTCGCCCAGTTTTCCCCAGGTGCACTCTAAACCAAGGGTGTCATTGTAAAAAGTGAAGCACTTGTCAAAGTCATTGACTAATAGTCTGATGTTGTTAAATTTCATGTTGCTTTTTTAGTTTGTTGATAGTGCAAAACTACTTTTCAACCATCGTGGCCAATTGTAAAAATCGGTCGTTTTTGTTTTGGTGAAGTTCGCTTGGATTTTGTCCTGTATGCTTCACAATTTGTTTTATAAAGTGGGATTGGTCAAAGTAATTTTGTTGTGGATATAGCTGACCATTTTTAATATGCCTATAAGAAGCAAAGCATCTTAAAATATTACTGTAGGCTTTTAGAGATAGCCCAAACCTCTCATTAAAGTAACGGTTGATTTGTCGGCTTGGCCAGGAAACATTTTTTGAATACTCTTCAACAGTTAAGTTGCCATTGGAATCATAAAGGAGGTTAAACAAATTTTGCTTTCTGCTATCAATTCCTTTACCGTTCCCTAACTTAGACAGTAGTAAGTTGTTTAAAACCTCAACAACCGCTTCCTTATCTTTGAAATGTAAACTGTCTAGTTGCCAGAAATCGTTCTGAAGGACTAGTTCCGTATTTAACAACTTCGAAATAGTTAGCTGCAATAAATACTCTGCTGCTAGAAGCTTAAACCTAACAGCGAATAAAAAGGTGTTAGGAGCAATTAAAACATCAATTTGTTTTGTCCAGAGACCTGTTAAAGAAATAGACTGAACAGAATGGTTGTCGAGTGAAATAATCAAGTCGAAACAGCCGTCAGGTAAAATAGTGAATTCAAACTCCTTGTTTGTAGAATTGTCAAACTGCCAATAACATTTCACATAATCATGGATCATGCTGTTAGGTACAAATTCTCTATATATCATTGGCTGTTTAGGTTGTCCTAACGGTTGGTGTAAGATTAGTTGCGGGAATCAGCCGAGCTTTTAGATGTGGAAACCCTGCCGCAATTAATTATACACGGGGTTAGCAATGGTATTCTCGTTTTTCCATTTCTTCATAATCAAAATCCATAGAACGATTGAAACACTTAAAACTATCAGTTTATCGGTTCCGTTAATTCCGTTTTTGATCAATGCATTGAACATCATAATTTGGATAATCAGGTGAAAACAAGCACTAGCTAAAACTGACTTTGTCAATTCCGCTACCTGTCCGATTCCCCAGCTCCCTAAAAGCATCATTGCTAAAAAGAAAAGATTGTCTCCGACAGTTGCTTTCGTTAAAAAGGTTAAATGCCACAAGTACCAAGTAAATCCAATTATCAGATATTTTTTCCAGGGTTGTAACGTTTTCAATTCTTCTTGTAAATAACCCCGCCATCCATATTCTTCCATTATGCAATACAGTAACGTCCCGATTACAGCTATAAACCCATAGAGATGAGAGTCCAGTTCAAATACATTTTTTACTCCAATTGATGTTAAAATTATAATCGGGATGACAGCCATTACCAAGCTTTTTAATTTTGATGTTCCTAAAAGTGTTGTCTCAACTTTTCTGTTTTTTTTCAAAAATAAAATAGTAAGCAATGCACCTATAAAAACACCACTGCCTTCAAGAATCATTGTTGACAGAATATAAAGCCAGGTCGGTAATTGTTGTAATTCAGATTTAGTTCGAAAATATCAAATCTGAAAATATTTGATATTGCAGTAGCAATGATGAAAAAAAACAATATTCTTTTCGAACTGATTTTATTCTGATTGATTTCGTCTTTCATATTATTGCTAACTATCTGCTCAGCAGAGGTCTATTCCATTTATCTGCATTATGTGTAGAGTATGATGGTCTCATACCATCAGAGAATCAATATAGGAAAAAATCGTTGGAGTAGTGATTTGGAGGGGCGTTCAAATGGCGTGGCGGGATAAAAAGTGCTTAAAGACTCAAGGATAAATACTCTTAAATGAGCTATAGGACTGTTTTGTACCGGAAGCTTAATTTTTTGTGCGCCTTGCGTCAGTGGTGTATCAATAAAAAGGCCTTTTACACGCTGTAAAAGGCCTTTTAAGTCGTCGGAGTGGCGGGATTCGAACCCACGACCTCCAGCACCCCATGCTGGCGCGATACCAGGCTACGCTACACCCCGATGAGAGGGCTAATTTATTAAGCAGAATGAATAATCAAAAGTCTTTTGACCGCAATTTTTACCTCTTCTGCGGCTTAGGGTTTCGCTGCACAACATAAGGGGGACGAAGTGTCTGTTCTATGCTTTCTGTGCCGTACTGTAACGCATAACCTTAGCAAAACTGAAGACGGCTGCCGCTGCGGTTTACGCCTTCCGCTCTGCCCTTTTTAGGGGGCAAGCCCGGTAGTGGTGCGTGGCGTTGCTGAGAACGCAGCCACCATACCTGTCATGGTAGAGGAGGTAGGGTGGAGGCAATAAAAAAAGCCTTGCAAGATCATTCTTGCAAGGCTTTTACGTCGGGGTGGCAGGATTCGAACCTACGACCTCCACATCCCAAATGTGGCGCGATACCGGGCTACGCTACACCCCGAACTGGGCTAGTACAAAGGCCGTTTGTAGCGGCGTTTTATACTTGGTGCACAAAAGTACGAAACTCAAATCATTTTGCAAATCATTTCACGGGTTTGAGAAGAAGAAAAATAGACCACCCTGTGCTATAGGAGCTGAGCTATACTGCTTGGCAGCATTGGTAGAAAACACAAGCGATTTAGCTTTAGTAGCTTAGGTGCTCTAGGTACTGCTTTTAAAGAGTACAGCTTCAGCTACGTGTAACGTCGGTTTAGCGGAAAATTTTTTTCAGAAGAACGCTTATGGCAGGTGCGCTGCACAAATGGTAGCATTTTGTTGAGCAGAAAGAAGCAGTAACCTGCTTTACGGTAGAAGCAGGCTACGCCGTTTTTGTAAGCCTGATCTGCCACAGGTGTTACAGGTTGTGCTGAGGTACCCCGGCCTGCCATGAATAAAATTCTGCAACAGACATCTGTAATTCTGTAACAGCCCTCCCTTTGCCACCCGCTACTTTTGCCGCATCAAATTTAACTGCGAACAATCTATATGCTGTTTCAGCTCTTTAAACCCCTTTTTCTGCTGGCTTCAGTCAGTTTGCTATTTGCTGGCAGCCTGCAGGCACAAAAACGTAAAACCATGATAAAAGACGAAACCACAGTACTTGTGCTGTTCCACTCCAATGGCGGCACTACCTACAAACTGGCAAAGGCGATAGCCAAAGGCATTGAGAGGCAGGATGGCGTAAAGGCTGTGCTCCGGCAGGTGCCGCACATCTGCCAAAGCGAAGAGGTGCGGCGGCACGCTTTTGCATCCGTTCCCTACGCTACCCCTGAGGAGCTGGGGCAATACGATGGCCTTGCGTTTGGTTCGGCGATCCATTTCGGTAACATGACCGCGGATATGCGCCTGTTCCTCGACGGCACGCTTGGCCTCTGGGCACAGCGCAAGCTGGAAGGCGTGCCTGCTACGGTGTTTATGGCTGCAGGTGGCGGGGCTGGTAGAGAGGCGGCCCTTCTTTCGTTCTGGTCTACGCTGGCAGTGCACGGCATGGTGCTGGTACCAACAGGTATGATGGGAGCTGCTGAAGTAGACAAAACCTTGCCGCAGGGCAACACGGTGTTCGGCACTACGGCCCTGGCCGCTATGTTGGGCACGGAGCGCCCCTCAGAAAGTGAGTTGTACGTTGCAGCGCTACAGGGGGAGGCGCTGGCAAAAGTAGCCAAAGCGCTCGCGCCCTTACGCCGGCAGGATGCAGCTCCGGCCTCAGCCGCTAACGTACAGGAGGCAAGTATAAACAGGCCAGAGCAACGGGTGCAGGAGCTGAAGCTAGAGCTACCCGAACTGCCGAACCCGGTGGGCAACTATACGCCGTATTCCAGGTCCGGTAACCTTGTATTTATTAACCAGGTGGCCCTGAAGGAGGGGAAGGTGTTGTACCCGGGCGTTATTGGGGAAGACCTTACCATAGCTGAAGCCAAAGAAGCGACCCACCAGACCATGCTCAATGTGCTGGCCGTGTTAAGGGAGGCGACCGACGGCGACCTTAGCCGTGTAAAACAGGTGGTGCAGTTAACGGGCTACCTAAACACCCCGCCCGGCTACACCCAACATGCCGAGGTAATGAATGTTGCCTCTGATCTGGCCGTAGCTGTATTCGGGGAGAAGGGGAAACACGCCCGCGCTGCAATCGGCGCCTCGTCTATACCTGTGAACTCACCGGTGGAGATTCAGGCGGTGTTTGAGGTGGAGTAGGGTATAGGAGGGTAGAAAGTAAAACCGCCACGCAAACTTTGTGCTGCGTGGCGGTTGTTGTAATAACGACTTTATAAGAGCTTTATTGGCTAAATGTATTTATTTCTTTATAGGTCTTATTCTGAGAATTTACCCATTCAATAAGTCCATTAGATTGTCTACCGAGAATCATATTAGCTGCCGCACTTGGGCTTGAAAAAATTGTATCCGCAGTAAATTCGTAATGAGAGCCTCTGTCTACTAATACATTTGTATCTATTAACTTTTGTCTCAATGCTTTGTAGGTTTCAGTAATAGAACTTGATAATTCCTTTTTTGCTTGAGAGCCACTAACAACTATAAATCCCTTCTCATTTTCATACATTTCTGCCTTAAAGATGTTTGACCTTATTTTATAAATTACATTCTGTTCGGTGGTATCTACATGATCAATCTTTTCATTAGGTTTTATTGTAGTTGAGATCAAAAACTTAAAACCCATGATTGGGAGTATGAGTTTAACCTGGTCGAGGAAATATTCCATGTCAGAAATATCAGCTTCATGAAGTGTCGGTAATGCAGGGAAATTGCCATTATCTATTTCTGCTGATTTTGCTTCAATTGCAAGCTGAACAAGTCTTGATTCCAAATACCTGATCTGTGTTTTTGTTAAAAGCTCATCTTTACTGATAAAGAAGATTAATTCATTAAAATCTTTTTTTGAGTCTGCAATATGTTGCTTAATCCTAACTCCAACATTTTCAGCTTCACCTATATATATTCTCTCTTCAAAACTGTCTGAACCTGGTGTACCCTTCAAGCAATAAACTCCTGGATTGTCAAACTCTGGTCGTGACAAAATTTTACTTATAGAGGCTCTGGTGCTATATAGAGCTTTACCTACTCAATTCCCTATTTCTGCTATTCTGGGACCATACTCTGTCCCATCTATCATATATACTGTGAGTTTCTTTCCCATTAATTATAAAATAAGCCGAATATATTTAGATGAAACATGTCTTTTAAAAATCAAATATAGCAGATACACCTGATCACCTTGTGGACTTTTATGTTTGTGTCTTACATTAGTTCTTCTTGCACTATAAAATCCTGCAACACATAACCAAAATTCTGTAACACCTCCACCCACTCCTCGGCATACCTTTGTCATGTTCAAAATCAGTAACACCAAAAGAAAAATAGAACATGAAAGAGCTACAATTCAAAACCAACATCAACTGCGGTGGCTGTGTGTCTAAAGTAACACCGGCGCTCAATGCCACCGAAGGCGTGTGCGATTGGAGCGTGGATACCGCCAGCCGCAACAAAGTGCTCACCGTCAAAACCGACTCCCTTTCTGCCAGTGAGGTAATTGCCACAGTAGAGCAGGCCGACTTTAAGGCAGAGGCGCTGTAACAAAAACGAAAATCACAGTAATGGCTGCCCACTCTTCAAACCTTAGCTTTAACATGCACTCATGAAGCAGCAGCTTGTTTGTCCAGCAGAAGCACCTGTTTGTGCATGGCCTGCGGCTGCCAAAAGCCAGACCTTTGTGCCGTTGCAACAAGAACACAGCAGGCAGGTGCCGTGCAAAGTATAAGCTTTACGCCGCCTGCCGCACAAGCTAAAGATCCATAACCAAAACCGGAGCAAAACAGAAGCTGCCCCTCAAAAGGCGGACGGCTACCTTATTGCCCAAACCATTAGCTACAAAATAAAACTATGAAAAAAGTGTTACGCGCCACGATCGGCGCAGCGGCCCTTGGTATGCTGCTGCTGCCCCAGGCCAACGCCCAGATCGACCTCAGCTTTCCGACCACCCCGGCTCCGGATATCACGCAGGCGGGCAAGCCATACTTTAGATCCAGTATCAACGGCATCATCACGGCCTCTGGCTTTGTGCAGGACGGCACCTTTGGCCTCGGCGATGGCGCCATTACCATGTGGGCCAGCCCCAAACAGCCTACTCAGGACGAGTACCAGTTTGGCGGCGACCTGCGCAAGACCTGGCTCATCTTTAAAGGTACCGCTTACAACCTGCCGCACGGTATCACGGCCACCGGCCGGGCCGAGATAGATTTTCTGGGAGGCACGGCAGGCGGAGGAGGCTTTGCCGACTAGAACCTGCTGCCGCGCGTGCGCCTGGCGTACGTGGAGGTGCAGAAGGGGCAGACAAGGCTGCGCCTGGGCCAGAACTGGACGCCGATGGTCGCGCAGTTCCCGAACTCGGTTACGCACTTTGCCATGGGCTACGGCTCGGCAGGCGGCATCGGTTTTCGCAACCCCGGCCTGTTCCTCTACCAAGGGTTAAGCAGCCCGAGAGCCGCCACCAAAGTACGCCTCGACCTGGCGGTGTTCCGCGGTTCCTGGACCGGCCCTAAAGCCGAAGCCGACGGTCGTGACGAAGGGGAGATCGGTGTGCCGCAGACAGAGGTGGGCCTGAACATCAGCAACCAGACGCAGCCGCTGAAATGGGAGGTGAACCTTGCCGGCCACTACGACCGCAAGCGCCTGGTGCAGGGCGATACCCGCAGCAACCTGGAGGGCAAAGCGGTGCAGGCCGGTACAAAGCTGACGTACGGCGGTGCCACCTTGCAGGGCAATGCCTACTGGGGCCGCGCCATCGGCCAGAGCTGGGGCCAGCTGCTGCAGTTCGGCGACATAGCGGGCTACGGCACCTGGGGACAGGCAGGCTACAGGTTCGGCAAGGGGTTCAGCGCCTGGGTGATGTACGGCCAGGACAACCCGAACGACGGTGACGTGCTGGCTGAAGTGCCCGGCAACGCCCGCCTCAAAAATGAAATCATTGTGCCGATGCTTCGCTATGATGTCGGTCCGCTGGGCATAGCCCTGGAGTGGTACCGCGCCAACACCGACTGGCGGCTGCTGGAGAACGGGCAGGAGGTATACTAAGCCACCTCGGCGAACCAGCTGGCACTGGGCGCGCAGTTTGTGTTTTAATCTATTCAATTCTAACAAAAATAAAACCTATGAAAAATTCATTCCTTAACTCCTTCATCCTTATCGCCAGAATCCTGATAGGGGTCACTTTTCTGATAGCAGGCTTACATAAAGCCCTGTTCTGGGACGGCCCTGCCATGTGGATGGCTTCTAAAGGGCTGCCGTTTGTGCCCTTGCTGTTGGGGGCAGCCATGGTAACAGAGCTTGGAGGGGCACTACTGTTGTTTGCGGGCATCAAAATAAAACAAACCGCCGTTGTGCTGATCCTGCTGCTCTTGCCCATGACACTCATGATGCACACTTTCTGGAACATGGAAGGGATGATGCAGCAAACCGCCGTCATGGACTTCATCCAGAACATAGCCATTATAGGCGGCTTACTGGCCCTGGCAGCGGTAGCGCACATCTCTGAGCAACTCACACCAGGTACAAAATAAAACACACCGTAAAGCCACGCACTCCTGAACAGCAGGGGCGTGGCTTTTAAATGCTAATACAATGGGACATCATCATCACCATCATCACGGGCATCACCACCATCATGCTACCGGTAACATCAAGTTTGCCTTTTTCCTGAACCTGGGCTTCGCCGTACTGGAGCTGGTGGGCGGGTTCTTCGTAAACAGCGTGGCCATTATGAGCGACGCCCTCCACGACTTCGGCGATTCGCTGGCGCTGGGTATGGCTTACTTTCTGCAGCGCAAGTCGGAGCAGGAGGGCAATGCCCGCTACACGTATGGCTACAAGCGCTACTCGGTGGCGGGGGCTTTGCTTACCTCACTTATACTTATCGTGGGGGCAGGGTTTATCGTGGCAGAGGCCGTAGAGCGTTTGCTAGACCCCGCTATGCCGGAGCCTTTGGGCATGCTGGCCTTTGCCATACTTGGCATCGCGGTGAACGGGGCTGCGTTCTTTAAATTGCAGGGCGGCTTTAATCTGAACCAAAAGGCGGTATCGCTGCACATGCTGGAGGACCTGCTGGGGTGGGTAGCGGTACTCATTGTGAGCGTTGTGCTGCTGTTTTTCGAACTGCCCTGGCTCGACCCGCTTCTATCCGTAGGTATTTCGCTGTTTATGCTGGTGCATGCGCTGCGTAACGCTTTTGCCGCCCTCAAGGTGCTGCTGCAGGCAAACCCGCTGGCCGACAGGCTGGAGCAGGTAAGGGCGCAGTTGCTGGCACTGCAGCCGGTGCTGGGGGTGCACCAGCTGCGGGTGTGGTCGCTGGATGGGGAGCACCATGTGCTGTCGGCGCATGTGGTGGTGGCAGCGGTGGGAGAACCGGATGCGGCAGCTACCCTGAAAAACGAAATCAGAAACGCCCTTAAGCCCTTCTCCATAACCGAGGTAACCCTGGAGTTGGAGCAGGCAGAGGAGCGGTGCGCCCTGCAGGTACAAGTATACTTATAATTATAATTATAATTATAAGTATAAGTATAAGTATAGCGGCCTGTGCCACACAAAGAAGCCGCCTGTAACACAGGCGGCTTCTTTGTGTGCGGGCTGTACAGCTACGCGTTTGTACTTGCCGCTTTAGCGCTGGTAAATGCCCAGGTAGCGTTTTACCGACCGCTCAAAAGCTCCCTTGGCTCCCGTGGCAATCACCTGCCCTTCGAAGGCGGCATGGATGGTGTCGAATTCCAGCGGATGGATGCGCTCGTGTATAAGGCGGATGGCCTGCTGCGGCAGCGGTACCAGGTTCGGGTAGCTGTACATAAAGGATACGTGCTTTCTGTCGCGCACCACATAGATGCTGTCGCCGGTGAGCAGGGTTCCCTGGCCGTGCCGGGGGAGGTGCAGTACGGTGCTGCCGGGGAAGTGCCCGCCCACATGCACCACCTTCATGCCGTCCCACAGCGCCAGCTCTTTGCCGCTCCAGAGCCGGATGTGCCTGCTCTCGTCTTGTATCCAGGCCTTGTCGTGCGCGTGCAGGTAAACGGGGCAGTCGAAGGCCGTGGCCCACTCCGCCATCAGGCTGTAGTAGTGCGGGTGCGAAATAGCGATCGCCTGGATGCCTCCCAGGGAGCGGATGTAGGTCGCCGTCGGCTCATCCAGGTACGGAATGCAATCCCAGAGTACGTTGCCGCTCTTTGAGAGCACCAGGTGGGCTTTCTGCCCAATGGCAAAGGCCGGTGTGATCTTCAGTTCGTAGAGGTCCGTTTGCAGTTTGTTCGTGCGGATGCCGCGCCCTTTTGCCAGTTCATCGTAACTGAGCCACTTCTGGCCCCCGTTGCCCACATACTGGCGGTCGTCGAGGCAGATGGGGCAGGTACTCTCTGCTGTTTTAGCCGAGGCGTAGCGGGTGCCGCAGGTAGCGCAGATGTTCTGCCGGTGCGGGTGCGCAATGGCGGGGGCAAGCCCTGGCCCTGTAGCAGGTGTTGAAAAACTGTGCTGCGCCAGGCCCGGCACCATGAGTAAGGAGGAGCTGAGCAGCGATTTCTGAAGGAAGGCTTTACGGTTCATGTGTATGTTGTTTTATGGATGCGAGGATCGTTTTAACAACACAAAGTTCTACACCGGCAGCCCCGGGCTCAATGGACAAATCCTCCTTTGCCCTGCACTTATCGGCCCTTAGGTTGCGGCGGCGGCATGCTTCTCCTGCTGCCGGAAGCCCTGCGGCGAGGTGCCTTCGTTTTTGGTAAAGAAGCGGGTGAAGTAGGCCGGGTCTTCGAAGCCCAGGTGGGCGGCCACTTCCTTTACAGAGAGCCGGCCGTGGTGCAGCAGCCTTTTTGCCTCCAGCATGAGGCGCTCCTTTATGAGCTGGCTTACCTTTTTACCGGCATACTTGTGCGTGATTTCGTTGAGGGTGCGTGGCGTAATAGCCAGCTCCGAGGCATAGTACTGCACCGCGTGCTGCCGTACATAGTTCTCCTCCAGCATCTTTTTAAAGGAGCGGTACACCAGGTAACGGGGCTCCGGGCCTGGCTGCAGCTCTTCCCGGTGGCTGTCTTTGAGCTTGTACACCTGCAGCAGAAAGATTTTGAGATAAGAAGCAATGATAACCGCTGACAGCTCGGAGGGCTGCTTGTACTCCAGCAGCATCTTCTGCATCAGGTCGTTGAGCAGGAGCACGTCAGTGGGGGCCAGGTGCAGCACCGGCTGCACGTTAATATTGTCGAAGATGCCATACTTGAGCAGCAGGTTCTCCGTGCCAGACTCCGTGGAGAAGAGCGACTCGTTAAATTTCAGGACAAAGCCCTTGGTGGGGCCGTTTTTCACGATCTGGTGAATGTGGCTGGGCTGCAGCAAAAACAGGCAGGGCCCCTGGAAGGCATAATCCCTAAAGTCAATGGTGTGCGTGCCGCTCCCTTCTATAATCCAGATGACCTCGTAGTAGGTGTGGCGGTGCGGCGCGACCCTTCGCAGGCCCGCATCCTGCCTGTCTTCGTACGAGGCGATGTAAAAGTCGCGGAGGTTGTTTTTGGAGAAGCTTTCTGCCTCAGAGAAAACCGGTACGGGAGCGCCTGCTTTTACCATAGTATAAACTCGCTTTTAAAGATGCTAAAGTATAGAACTGATAAGCAAGGTGTAAATTAAGTATAAATCCTGCACAGCCAGCATACTGCCGGTGCAGGATTTATACTTTAAGTTCCGGTGGCTACAGCACTTCCAGGTTCCCCATCATGCCCAGGTCCTCGTGCTCCAGAATGTGGCAGTGGTACATTACCTTGCCCGTGAATCCTTCGAACGGAATGGCGATGCGCACGGAGCCGTTGGCCGGTACGTTCACCACGTCTTTCCAGGCACGGTAGGGCACCGCCTCGCCGTTTACAGCGATTACTTGGAACGGGAAGGTGTGCAGGTGGAACGGGTGGTCCATTGCCATCGGGTTCACAATGTCCCACACCTCCAGGGTGCCTGCGCGGGCAGTCAGGTCGGTGCGGCAATGGTCAAAGGTTTTGCCGTCGATGGTGAACTGCAGTGGCTGCATGGTGGCCCCGAAAGTAAGCGTTTTGTGAGCCGCCGCCGTGGTCAGGTCCAGCGCCGGTATTTCCACCAGCTTGCCAGGCAGTTCGACTTGGGCTGGCGCACCCTGTACGGCAAAGGTAGCGAGTATGGCCCCGCCGGCTGGGGTGTCGGTGCTTGGCCCGGCGGGAGTTCTGCTGTAGGGCATGTTCAGAAGTGCCAGGGGAGCGGCTTCCATCGCCTCAACCAACATATCGGCTCTCTCCCCCGGTGCCAGCAGCAGGGTTTCCTTGGCCACAGGTTTTTCCAGGAAGCTCCCGTCCATGCCGATAACGTGCAGCTGCTTGCCGGGGATGCCCAGGTGGTAGTAACGTGCCGATGAGGCGTTCAGCACCCGTAGCCGCAGAAGCCCCGTCGGCACCTGCATCTCCGGCATTTTCTCCCCGTTCACCAGCACAAGGTTGCCCTCCTTGCCCCTTCCCCAGTCCATGCCGGTGTGCGGTGCCACATGGCCGTTCTCCAGCTGGATGTCGTGCAGCACGAGCACTTTCTCGGTGGCGGAGGCAAGGGCAGGCAGCTTGTCGGCCTCTCCCCGGATAATGATGGGCCCGGATAGCCCTTCGAAGAGTTGCCGCGTAACGCTACCGTGGGCGTGCGGGTGGTACCAATACATGCCGGCGCTGCCCGCCTGTGCGGTAAACGCGTACGAGAGGCTTTCTCCGGGGGCCACTACCTGGTGGGGCTTATCCTCCTCCGGCGACATAGATATGCCGTGCAGGTGCAGGTTAGATGGTGCCGTTAGCTGGTTGGTAAAGTGCACACTGACATGGTCGCCCTCCTGCAGCTCTAGTAAAGGGCCGGGAAAGCTGTTATTGTAGGTCAGCACGGATGCCGGCTTTCCGTGCAGCATGATGTGGCTTTGCCGGGCTACCAGCTCAAAAGAAAGGTGTCTTTCGCCGGTTTGTGTAATTGCAGGGGTCGTGGGTGCTTCCGTTTTCATATTTGTGGCCGTGTTGGTTACAGGAGCAAAGCTAACGGGTCAGGCAGGAGCTGCCGTTACATCATTTTCGGGATGAGTTACAAGTTTTTCCGAGTGCCATTTCCACCCCGATCGGGTTGGCAACAGAGTAAGCCTGCTTATCGGTGGAGAGCTGGTGGCTCATGCCCTTGCTGTTAATCAACTCCGGGAAGGCTTCTCTTTCAGCACAGTTAAACGCATTGCTAAAGTATGGGCAAGCGCTTTTAAGCCCTTTTGCCGATGCGCTAGCTCATACATCGAACGCTGTCTTTGGCTGGTCTTCCTTTTGTGCGAATGAGTTTTCTGGCCTCTGTTTACGGTTCTGCACTTTGCCTTTCCTTTGGGTGTGAGAAAATAGACATCCTCCCTGCGTTGCCAACCTAGCGTTTGTAGGGGATTAAACTATGGCGCTAGCCGCTACAGGCAGTGGCAGGCCAGCGTGCGTATTTATACTTGCCACTGCTTTACATAATTGTTTTTGCGGATGCCAGGAAGAGTGTGCGGCTATAGTTTAACTATGCCCGCACAGGTGCGTAGACAGGGGCTGGTGGTCTGGGAGCTTATGCTGAGTACCAGCCTCAGGGTGATAGCAACAGGTACCTCAACTGGCGGTAGGTGTCGTGTGCATCAAGCGCAGCTGTGAACTAGCCATTGTGCAGGAAGACCGGGCAGCGGAAACGACGGTGCACATGGAGCGCTTGCGGGGGCTGTTGGCAAAGCCTTCTCTCCCTGACGAAGAGCGAATGGGTGAAGTAATTTAACCTTTCCGCTAGATACAAAAGCTGTCATTGTACAGGGGCAGGCAGGGCTACTGCAAGGTATAGGCGCGTGCCGCTGCTCCGGTATCCCCAGACCAGCGGCCGGCCCGGGGGGAGCTCCGGAGAGTTGCCTCTTCTGTCGTCTCCCGCTTATCCTTCTGCCGCCAGCCCCGTACTAAATAGCCCTGCGCAGGGGGCGTATGTAAAACAAATCCATAACTGAAACGACCGATAGTGCTGATTGATAACCACGGAAGACGCGTAAATTACTTAAGGCTGGCTGTGACCGACAGGTGCAACCTGCGCTGCTTTTACTGTATGCCGGAGCACGGCAACGAATGGCTGCAGCGCAAGGAGCTGATGACCTATGAGGAGATGCTCCAGATTTGCTCCGTGCTGGTGAAAATGGGCGTGGACAAAGTACGTATTACCGGGGGCGAGCCGTTTGTGCGGAAGGGCATGATGCGCTTTCTGTCAGACCTGACGAAGCTGCCGGGGCTGGAGCAGGTATCCATCACCACCAACGGCGTGCTCACGGCGCCCCTTGTGCCCGAGCTGAAGAAAATCGGTATCCATTCGGTTAACCTGAGCCTCGACACGCTGGACCGGAACCGCTTCTTTGCCATTACCCGCCGCGATGTGCTGCCGGACGTGATGCACACGCTGGAGGCGCTGCTGCAGCATGAGCTACCGGTAAAGCTAAATACGGTTGTGATGGACGGTAAGAACGTGCAGGACATCAAGCCGCTGGTAGAACTGACGAAGGAGCTTCCGGTTAGCGTGCGCTTTATTGAGGAAATGCCCTTTAACGGGAGCGGAGACCATAACACGCACCTGCCCTGGGACCACTTCCGCATACTGGAGGCGATCAGGGAGGACTTTCCGGGCATCCAGAAAGTGCCGGACCCGGCAAACTCCACCGCTTACCACTACCGTATCCCCGGCCACAAAGGCAACGTAGGCATCATAGCGGCCTACACGCGCTCTTTCTGTGGGTCCTGCAACCGGCTTCGGCTCACCCCGCAGGGCGTTTTAAAGACCTGCCTCTACGGCGATGGCGTGCTCAATGTGCGGGATCTGATGCGTGCCGGTACAGGCGAGGCTGTGCTGCAGCAGACCCTGACCAAAGCCATCGGCAGCAGGGAAAAAGACGGGTGGGAAGCCGAGAAAAACGCAGCGGCCATCAGCTCCCTCAGCGCATCCATGGCGACCATCGGCGGATAACACCTGCGCAGCAGCCAATGGTACACGCTATGAGCCAGAGCGCAGCAACACGCAAAAGAAAAAAGTAAACGAATGGTTTTAGTTGAAGAAGCGGAAGCGATTATCCAGGCGCAGGCCCGGGACTATGGCACCGAACGCCTGCCGTTCGAACAGGCGCTGGGCAGGCTGCTTGCCGCTGACCTGAAAGCAGACAGGGACCTGCCTCCCTACAACCGGGTGGCTATGGATGGCATCGCGATCCGCTTTAGCGCCTTTGAGAGCGGCAGAAGGTCCTTCACGATCAGCGCCACGCAAGCCGCCGGCGATCAGCCAGTGGAGCTACAGGATGCTGCGGAGTGCGTGGAGATCATGACGGGCGCAGCGCTGCCGGCCACCGCCGATACCGTCATCCGCTACGAAGACCTGGAACTGCAGCAGGGTGTGGCGACCGTGCTTACTGAAGCAGTGCACAAAGGGCAGCACATCCACTGGAAAGGCAAAGACAAAAAGCAGCACGATGTGGTGGCGGAGGCCAACCAGCTTATCACGCCCGCGCTTGTAAGTATGGCTGCTGCCGTAGGGGCCACCGAACTGCCGGTGAAGAAGCTGCCAAAGGTGGTGGTGGTTTCTACCGGCGATGAACTGGTGGAAGTGCACGAACAGCCCCTGCCTTACCAGATCAGGCGCTCTAACAGCTACATGGTAAAGGCTGCGCTGGAGAAGTACGGTGTGCAGGCAGAGCTGCTGCATATTCCAGACGACCTGGCGGCCGCGCGGGAGCAGCTGCAGCTGTGCCTGCAGCAGTACGATGCCGTTATACTGAGCGGCGGGGTGTCGATGGGCAAGTACGACTACGTGCCGCAGGTGCTGGAGGAGCTGCAGGTGAACCGGCTCTTCCATAAAGTACGGCAGAAGCCGGGCAAGCCATTCTGGTTCGGCACGCATGCCGCCGGCGCACTTGTCTTCGCCCTGCCCGGCAACCCTGTTTCTACTTTTGTATGCCTGCACCGCTACTTTATCCCATGGCTGCTTGCCTCTGCCGGGCAAGTACAGCAGCAGAAAGTACACGCCGTTTTAGCTGCAGACCTTACGTTTAACCCGCCACTGCAGTACTTCTTACAGGTCAGGCTAAGTATAAACGGCAGGGGGCAGCTGCTGGCCACTCCCCTGGAAGGCAACGGCTCGGGCGACTTTGCCAACCTGGTAGAAGCCGATGCCTTTCTGGAGCTGCCGAGGGAGCAAAGCAGCTTTAGCAGCGGAGAAGTGTACCGGGCGTGGCCTTTTAAACAGTTATTTTCATAGAAGCATCAATAAGTATATGAGTGATTTTTCACACCTCGATGAAAAGGGGCAGGCCACGATGGTGGACGTAAGCGCCAAACAGGTAACGCAGCGCACGGCGACGGCCCGAAGTGTGGTGGCCCTGCCAGCCGAAGTGCTGGAGAAGTTTGCCGAAAACGACATTCAGACGAAGAAGGGGGCCGTTTTCCAGACAGCGGTTTTGGCGGGGATTATGGCGGCCAAGAAAACAGGCGACCTTATACCGCTGTGCCACCCACTGGGGCTGGACAACTGCCACATTACCATCCGGGTAAACGAGCAGCAGGAGGTAGAGATTGACTGTACGGCCAGCGTCACGGCCAGAACGGGCGTGGAGATGGAGGCACTGGTAGGTGCCTCGGTGGCGGCGCTAACCGTGTACGACATGTGCAAAGCACTCAGCCACGACATCGTGATAAAGGAAACAAAGCTACTAGAGAAGACAGGAGGGAAGCGTGACTTTAAAAGAGCATAAGAAGCACAGCACTATCAAAAGGCCGGGCTACGGGAGTTTCGGGCGGCAGGAGTGGGCCATACTTGGAGCCCCCTGCGATACAATTAAAGCGCTGGCCGATACGGTAATCAGTTCTCTGGCTGCAGTGCACAAGTGCGCCTACGTAGATACACGGCATGCCGAAGGCGACGCAGCGGTGAACCTGCCCGGCCGTTTGGCGGCCGGGGCGGCACTGGCGTACACAGACGAAATCCACTACGGCCAGTTCAATTACAAAGTGCAGCCTAACCCGTTTCAGTACAGGCAGCTCTTTAATGAGGCGGACCTGGTGCTGGTGAACGGCAATCACCACCAGGCAAAGGCGCAGGTGGTGGTGATAGATGCGGTAAAGAAAGAATCGCTGCGGAAAAGGGTGGCGCAGCTCACAAACGTACAGCTGTTTTTAATGGCAGGCAATGCCGATGAAGTCTTTGACTTTGTGCGGGAGGCCGTGCCCGAATGGCAGCAGGTGCCTGTTTTGCGGCTGGCGGATACAGCGGAAATCTGTGCCTTCTTCGGGGAGCGGCTGCTGCAGGCAAAGCCGGTACTGAACGGGCTTGTGCTGGCAGGCGGCAAAAGTACACGCATGGGGCAGGACAAAGGCGCCATGGCCTGGCACGGCAAAGAGCAGCGCTACTTTGCGGCCGACCTCCTGCAGGAGCAGTGCAGGGAGGTGTTTATCTCCTGCCGCCCGGAGCAACAGGCGGAGCTGAACGGAAGCTATAAAACCATTCCCGACACCTTTACCGGACTGGGGCCTTACGGGGCTATCCTTTCCGCTTTCCGGGAGCAGCCGGAGGCGGCCTGGCTGGTGGTGGCCTGTGACCTCCCGATGCTCCACAGCGAAACGCTCCGCTTCCTGGTGCAGCACCGCAACGCCGCGGCCAACGCTACTACCTTCGAGAGTCCGCAGGACGGTTTCCCGGAGCCCCTGATCACGATCTGGGAGCCGAAAAGCTACCTGACGCTGCTGGCCTTCCTGGCACAGGGCTACACCTGCCCCAGAAAGGTGCTGCTCAACAGCGACATCAGCCTTCTGCAGTCTCCATACCCGCAGGCACTGCTGAACGTGAACACCCCCGAGGATGCAGAGCGGGTAAAGCAGCTGCTGGGGCAAAAAAACGTACTTGCCGATGGAAACTGACCTGCTGCGCTACAGCTGCCAAGTGGCGTTCTCGACACAGCTACCCGAAGCAGCGGAAGCGCCAACTAGTAGCGCACAGGAGCTGAGGACACTCCTGTAAAGCCGGAGGTGCTGGCAAACGTGCGTCGTGCGGAGGAGCGTGAGGGGTTTCGTATCGGTGGCCTTCATGTGCCGCTGAACCAGGTACAGAGTGCTGCGTTCAACCTAAACAAGTCGCTTGTATTTTATTGTGCTCCGGGTAAGCGAGGCGGCAGTAGAGCAGCTCAGGCAGCCTGACCCTGCTGCCGATTAAGGCATGGGCAGAGCAAGTATAGGCGGGTTAAGGGTGTGCCGCCACCCAGGCTTCCCCATCCTCAAACACCTCTTTCTTCCAGATTGGTACGGTCTGTTTCAGGGTGTCGATGATGTAGCGGCAGGCGTCGAAGGCGGCAGCGCGGTGGGCAGCGGAAACAGCAATCACCACCGGCACTTCGCCCACCTGCAGCACGCCGGTGCGGTGGTGGAGGAGCACCTTGTGGAGAGGCCATTTCTCCAGAGCCTGCTCTGCGATCTTGGTCATCTCGTTGCGTGCCATCTGTGCATAGGCCTCAAACTCCAGCCGCTGGACCTGCCTGCCCTGGGTGGCGTTGCGCACGGTGCCGACAAATACATCAATGCCCCCGCTCTCCGGCGTCATCACCCACTCGATACAGGCAGCGATGCGCAGTGGCGCTTCTGTTAATCTTATATCTATCATACTTTTCTCTCTTTAACCACCGCTTACTGGCGGGATAACAGCCACCTCATCGCGCTGCTGCAGCACACATTCCCCTGTGGCATACTCGTTGTTCACGGCCATCATAAAGGAAGTCAGCTGCTTCAGGCGGGGATACTTTGCCTCCAGGGCTGCACGCAGTTCCTGGACAGTGGCGCCTTCCTTTACCTCCACGTCTGCCGAGGAACCCCCGAAAATATCCCTGGCAATACCAAACGCTAAAACATGTACTTTCATAGTTGATCTGATTTAACCCAGGTGCTTGTAGAGCACCTCTATACCGGCCACAAATATGAGCGCGGCCGTCATACGGCGGATGACAAGGTGGTTGAATTTAATAACAGCCAGGCGCGAACCCAGCTGGCCTCCCGCAAACACGGCCAGTGCCAGCAGGCCTATCCGCTCAAAGTTTATACTTGCCGGCAGGTGCGTGAGCTGCCCTGCAATGCCTGAAACGGAGTTTACAAGTATAAAAACGCTTGCTGTGGCTGCAATTCTCCGCGGGGTGTCCCACCGGGCCAGGTTAAGTACGGGCGACAGAAAAATGCCGCCACCAATACCCAGCATGCCGGATAGAAAACCGATGCTGCCGCCCAGCGCTCCGTCTTTTACGTAAGCTGGCTTTTTCGCTGCTGCAAGCGTGTCTTTCTCAGTATACGCCCTGTTGCCTATCCACAACAAAACGGCAGCTAGTAACAGGCAGATACCCAGAAGTATAAAAAAAGTGTGTTGCGCGATCCTTAGCGAAGCGCCCGCGTAGGCCAGGGGCACACTTACCGCTACCAGGGGTACGATCTTCCGCCAGTTTACCTGGCCGTGCCGGACGAAGAGTATCGTGCCGCCCGTTACCACCACGATGTTGCAGACCAGGGCAATAAGCCGTATCTCTTTAAAGGGGAAGGAGTAAAGCGCCAGGATGGCCAGGTAACTGGAGCCGCCGCCAAACCCTACAGAAGCGTACACAAAGGCAATAAAGAAGAACAGTGCGATTATTTCCCAGTGCTGCATGCGGTTTTGTTAAGGGTGTGTGGCGTGATGTGTTTATACCTGGTGCGGGCCTGTTGCCGGCCGTCTGCATGACACTACGCAGCCGTACTTTTCAGAGTTTATACTTTCGTGGGCGCGGCCCTGAGGCTGGGGCCTGTGCAGGAGACCACTCTTAGCCTATCGGTTTCCGCCTCCTTGCCTGCCGTTTGCCCATCAGCATCAACTTTCAGCGGAATAACCCCGTAAGCTTTTAGACTTAAACTGGCTGTGCCTGCAGGTGGAGCATGTGCTTCCTCTAACGCCGTATGTGTAGCCCTTGTACTGATCATGTCTCATAAACTTACTCTTGTGCTATGGAAAACAACTCCGCATCATTACCTCCTAAACAACGCGTCTCGCTTCGCATCAACGGCGCTGAAAGGCAGCTGGAACTCGCTCCCTGGACTTCGCTACTGGATGCCCTGCGGGAGCACCTGGGCCTGACCGGCACGAAAAAGGGATGCGACCACGGCCAGTGCGGCGCCTGCACAGTGCTGGCTGACGGCAAGCGCATCAACTCCTGCCTCACGCTGGCTGTCATGCAGGAGGATAAGGACATCACAACCATCGAAGGGCTGGCCAAAGACGGGGAGCTACACCCGGTGCAGCAAGGCTTTATCGATCACGACGCCTTCCAGTGCGGCTACTGTACGCCGGGGCAAATATGCTCGGTGATCGGTTTGGTAAACGAGGGGAAAGCCAAAACCCTGGACGATATACGGGATCTGATGAGCGGTAACATCTGCCGCTGCGGAGCCTATGTAAACATTGTAAAAGTAGTGCAGGAAGCACTGGAAAGGAGCACAGCCCAATGAGACCATTTACCTATACCCGTGCCGATGGGGTAGAAGCTGCCGTTGACCAGGTGGCCAGCCACCCGAAGGCCAAGTTTATCGCAGGCGGCACCAACCTGCTCGACCTGATGAAAATAGACGTTATGCGCCCGCAGCACCTGGTGGACATCACGCATATCGCGCTTAAAACAATTGAGGAGAACCAGGAGGGCGGGCTGCGCCTGGGGGCGCTCGTCACCAACGCCGACACCGCCTACCACCCGGAGATAGAGCAGCGTTACCCGCTGCTGTCGCATGCCATACTGGCGGGGGCCACTGGGCAGTTGCGCAATATGGCGACCGATGGCGGTAACCTGCTGCAACGCACCCGCTGCTATTACTTTTACGATACCGATACCCCCTGTAACAAGCGCGAACCGGGCTCCGGCTGCTCAGCCATCAACGGCTACAACCGCGACTTGGCCATCCTGGGCACCAGCGAACATTGCATTGCCACGCACCCCTCCGACATGGCCGTAGCCCTTGCCGCGCTGGAAGCAAAGGTGAACGTAACGGGCAAAGGCGGCGACCGCATGATTCCGCTTGCCGACTTTCACCGCTTGCCCGGAGACACGCCGCACATCGACACGAACCTGAAGGAAGACGAGATCATTACCTCCATTGACCTGCCTGCCAAGGGCTTTGCCGACCACTACACCTATATCAAGCTCCGCGACAGGGCCTCTTATGCGTTTGCACTTGTGTCTGTGGCCGCAGCCCTGGAGCTGAATGGCGAGACCATCAAAGAAGCGCGCATTGCGCTCGGCGGTGTGGCGCACAAACCGTGGCGCGTGCCCGAGGCCGAAGCAATGCTGCGGGGGCAGCAGGCTACCCGCGAGAACTTCCGGAAAGTAGCCGAGGCCTATGTGGCAGGGGCAACCGGATACGGAGACAATGACTTTAAAATTGAGCTGGCGAAGCGGGCAATCGTTCGTGCGCTGGAGCAGGCTTATAAAATGGAGGGTGCAGCATGAAAACAGATCAGATAGGAAAAGCGACGAACCGGGTAGACGGTCGCGCCAAAGTAACCGGCGAGGCAAAGTATGCCGCTGAGTTTAACGCGGATAACATGGCCCACGGCTTTGTGGTAAGCAGCGCCATAGCCAGAGGTAAAATCAAAAGTATAGACACCAGCAAAGCGCTTGCCCTGGAGGGGGTGCTGGAGGTGTTCACGCACGAGAACAGGCCCGGCTATGTGTGGGGAGACAAGAACTACAAGGACCAGGATGCCCCGCCAGGCTCCCCGTTCCGCCCGCTGTACGACAGCGAGATACAATTCAGCATGCAGCCTATCGCCCTGGTGGTGGCCGAGACGTTTGAGCTGGCACGCTATGCCGCCATGCTGGTAGAAGTGGAATATGAGCGTGCGGAGTTTGATACGGACTTCGAGGCGAACATGAGCGAGGCTTATGTGCCCGAGAAGTATAAATCCACGCCGCCGCCAGACCCTCGCGGCAAACCGGATGAGGCCTTTGAAAAGGCAGCCGTTAAGGTCGAGACCACCTATGCGCACCCCAGCGAGCACCACAACCCGATGGAGATGCACGCCTCAACGGTAGTTTGGGGGCAGGACGGTAAACTCACGGTGTATGATAAAGTGCAGGGAGTGCAAAACAGCCAACAGTACATCTGCGGTGCCTTTGGCATGGACAAGGAAGACGTGCATGTGCTGTCGCCGTTTGTGGGTGGCGCCTTCGGCTCTGGCTTGCGGCCGCAGTACCAGCTGTTTCTCGCCGTGCTGGCAGCCCGGGAGCTGAAACGCGCTGTAAAGGTGGTGCTCACCAGGCAACAAATGTTCTCTTTCGGCCACCGGCCTAAAACCGTGCAGAAGTTTGCCGTTGGGGCGGCTGCAGATGGTACGCTCCAGTCTGTGAAGCACGATGCCTTTGCCGAGACATCAAAGTTCGAAGACTACAGCGAGGATGTGATTATCTGGCCCGGCGTGCTTTACAAGTGCGACAACATGGAGCTCAGCCATAAACTGGTGTCGCTGGATGTATACACGCCCCTGGATATGCGCGCGCCCGGCGGCACCACGGGTATTTTCGGGCTGGAGTGCGCGATGGATGAGCTTGCCTACGAAGCAGGTGTAGATCCGCTGGAGTTCAGGCTAAAGAACTATTCGGAGAAAGACCAGAACCAGGATAAGCCTTTTTCCAGCAAGGAGCTGAAAGCCTGCTACCAGCAGGGAGCCGAGAAGTTTGGCTGGAGCAAGCGCAACCCTGAGCCAAGGTCCATGAAAGAGGGCCACAACCTCATCGGTTGGGGAATGGCGCACGGAGCCTGGGAGGCTGCGCAGCAGGAAGCTGCCGCCAAAGCCGTGCTGCAGCCGGACGGCAAGCTAACGGTTAGCAGCGCCACCGCCGATATCGGCACCGGCACCTACACGGTCATGACACAGATCGCAGCCGAGACAGTCGGCCTGCCGCTTGAGGACGTGACCTTTAAGCTCGGGGACTCTTCCCTGCCAAAGTCGCCGCTGGAAGGTGGCTCCTGGACCGTGTCTTCGGTTGGCTCTGCGGTGAAAGCCGTTTGCCAGAAAGTACGGGAAAAGCTGTTGAAACTGGCCCAGCAGGTTGCTGACTCTCCGCTGGCAGGAGCCTCTTTAGACGAGGTAACGTTTGCCGACGGTAAGATATACCTCTCCGGCGATGCTGCCAGAAGCGTAAGCATTGCGGCGGCCCTGGAGCAGAACGGCGGCAAATCCATTGAGGAGCAAGTGTCGAATAAACCGTTGGAGGCGCAGGAAAAGTACGCGCCTTACTCTCACTCCGCCACTTTTGTAGAGGTGAAGGTGGATGAGGAACTGGGCACTGTAAAGGTAACCCGCGTGGTGACAGCCATCGCTGGCGGGCGCATTATCAACCCTAAAACAGCCCGAAGCCAGATTCTGGGCGGTGTGGTATGGGGCATCGGTGCCGCGACGGAAGAAGAGACCGTGATGGACAACAACCTGGGCCGCTTCATGAACCATGACCTGGATAAATACCACGTTCCGGTAAATGCTGACGTGCACGATATCGACGTAATCTTTGTAGAGGAAAAGGATGATATCGTGAACCAGCTTGGGGCGAAGGGCCTGGGCGAAATCGGGATCGTGAGTGTGGCGCCTGCCATTGTAAACGCTGTTTTCCACGCCACAGGCAAGCGGGTGAAGGAGCTGCCAATCACGCTGGACAAACTCCTGTAGGGAAAGTTAGGTTTAGAGGTTTAGGCTCTTACGAGAGGGAGTGGGCGCAGGGCAGCGCCTTGTACAGCAGGATATACTTGCTAACGGATACTTTGTGAATGAAAGAACTACAGGATATTGTGCGGGCGTATGATGTGGCGCAACAGCAGGGGAAGCAAACGGCACTGGCTACGGTGGTGCACGTAGCGGGCTCCTCCTACAGAAGGCCGGGAGCCCGCATGCTGGTAACGGAAGACGGGCAACTGACAGGAGCCATCAGTGGCGGTTGCCTAGAAGGAGATGCCCTGCGCAAGGCGCGGCTCGCGATGCTGCAGCAGAAGCCCCTGCTCGTCACCTACGACACAACAGACGAAGATGATGCCACACTGGGGGTGGGGCTGGGTTGCAACGGTATCATTCAGGTGCTTCTTGAGCCGCTTGACACAGCCGATGCAGCTAACCCCATCTCTTTCCTCAAAGCCTTTCTAGGGCAGCGGCAGGCCGCGGTGCTGGTAACGCTGTTTTCGCTGGAGCGCCGCACTGCTGCACAACCCGGCACCTGCCTGTTTATACCTGAGAGCGGAGAGGTAAAAGGTGCCTGCACCGACGAAGAGTTGCAGAAGGCGCTGCTGGGTGACGCGGAGGAGGTGCTGCTGAAGCAGGAGTCGCTGACCAAAGCGTATGCAGCCACAGTCGGCACCCTGACCGGCTTTGTGGAGCTGCTGCAGCCGGCTGTTTCTTTGGTTGTGTTTGGGGCCGGCAACGATGCTGTACCGCTCACGCAGTTAGCATCTATACTAGGGTGGCAGGTAACGGTGGTTGACGGGCGCGCCAACTACGCCAGGCGAGAGCGGTTTCCGGCGGCGCAACGTGTACTTGTCGCGAAGCCCGAGGAGGCGCTGGCGCAGCTTGTGCCAGACCAGCAAACCGTGTGTCTCCTCATGACGCATAACTACAACTATGATCTGGCGATGCTGCGCCAGTTGCTGCCCCTGAAACTTCCGTACGTGGGCAGCCTGGGCCCAAGGAAAAAGCTGGAGCGCATGCTCCGGGAGTTAAAGGAGGAGGGAGCACAGGTGCCGGAGCAGGCGCTGGAAAGCGTGTACGGCCCCACTGGGCTCGACATCGGGGCGGAAACACCCGAAGAAATCGCCCTCTCCATAGTGGCGGAAATCAAAGCTGTGCTCGCCAGAAAGTCCGGCACCTTCTTGCGGAGCAAGCCCGGCACCATACACCCGCGTGCTGCGCAGCAGGTGGCCGCTGCCCGGGAGCACACGAAGTACAGCGGCTGCTCTCTTTCAAGCCTATGACAGGGCTTGTTCTGTTGGCGGCAGGTGCTTCCACACGCTTAGGGGAGCCGAAGCAGCAGTTACCCTACCAGGGGCAAACGCTGCTACAGCGGGCTGTACGTGCCGCTGTAGAATCTGTGTGTGTGCCTGTGGTGGTTGTGGTGGGAGCCAATGCGCCGTCCCTGCTGCCTTACTTGAGCGACAGCCAGGTACACACGGTGCAGAACCAGCATTGGGAAGAAGGGATGGCCTCCTCTGTTCGCTGTGGGCTGGAGTACCTGCTCCGCAAAGCGCCCACCCTCTCGGCCTGTGTGTTTATGGTTTGTGACCAGCCGTATACGACTGCCACTGTGCTGGATGCACTGGTGCAGGCACAGCAGGAAGGCAAAATTGTGGCGAGCGCCTACAGCGGCGTGCTGGGGACACCTGTGCTGTTCCATAAAAGGTTTTTTCGGGTGCTGCTGGCGCTGCAAGGGCAGCAGGGCGCGCGTAAAATAGTGCAGCAATACCAGCAGGAGGTTATAGCCATTCCTTTTGCGAAAGGAGCCGTGGACATAGACACTGCAGCCGACTATACGGCTTTACTGGCACCGGAAGTATAAAGTATGGCCTTGGGCGCTGGCGTTGTCCTTCCAAGCACCGCATCTGGCACTTATAGCTATCGTCAAACTCGTATTAAAGTACGCAGCTGACTCCGTTCCAATTCTGAACTTCTTCGTTATATCTGCGCTTCGATACTTCCGACTCTGTCCTTTTGGCTCAGCTATAAGCCCATGTACAAGTATGGGGAGAGGAGTAGCATGACGGAAGTATAGGGGGCACTCTCCATCTACTGCAAACCTGTGCCTCCCGTAGTAACAGTAGCTTTTTAGCCTGTTAGTCCCCGGCTTACAACACAATCTGCCCGTCTTTCATCACAAGTTTACGGTCTGCCATATCGGCCAGCTGCTCATTGTGCGTAACGAGCACAAAGGTTTGGTTGAACTCATCGCGCAGGCGGAAGAAGATATCATGAAGCTCCTGTGCGTTCTTGGAGTCGAGGTTACCGCTTGGCTCATCCGCAAAAATGACTTTGGGCGAGTTAATAAGCGCGCGCGCCACGGCCGTTCGCTGCTGCTCTCCGCCCGACATTTCGGAAGGCTTGTGGTCCAGGCGGTGCGACAGGCCCAGCATGAGCATGAGTTCCTCTGCCCGTTTCCGAACCTCCTTTTCAGGGGTGCCCGCCAGAAAGCCGGGCAGGCAGGCGTTCTCCAGCGCGGTGAACTCAGGCAGCAGGTTATGGAACTGGAAGATGAAGCCAATGTGGCGGTTGCGGAAGCGGGCCATCTCGGCCGTGTTCATTTTGGCGATGTTCTTGTCATCGAAAAAGACCTCGCCGGAGTCGGCTGTGTCCAGGGTGCCGAGGATGTGCAGCAGCGTACTTTTACCGGCTCCTGAGGCGCCTACGATAGACACCACCTCGCCAGTGGCAATTGACAGATCGATGCCTTTGAGCACCTCCAGCGAACCGTATTTCTTATGGATATTCGTTACCTGTAGCACAGTGTGGCAGTGGGTATGGTATAAGATCTAGAAAACAACAATCTCTCCAAAGCTACAAAACAAATGATTTACTTCTATGCACAGCTTTAAGATTCGCCCGGGTACCGCTTCTGGATGACCTTTTTTTCTACTACCCTGGCGTGCCCGGTCCCCTCACGGTCGTTAGAGCCGTGTCCGTGGACGTGGGCCTGGCCGGCATCCAGGGGTTTGGCTTTGATGACATCCTTGATCCAGAGTTCCCGAATGACCACCATCAGCACAGCCAAAAGCGGTGCAGCTAACAGAAGTCCTAAGGCTCCCTGCACTATTCCCAGGAGCACCTGGAAGAAGAGGAGCAGGGCCGGCGGCAGCTCCACAGCGCGCTTCATTACGATCGGAATAATCCAGTAGCTTTCTACAAGCTGTATGGCCAGGTATACAGCCGCTACGATAATTGCGGTTTGGGTGCCCAGTGTCAGGCCAACCAATACCGCCGGAGCGGCTGCCAGCCACGGTCCGATGTTGGGAATGAACTCTGAGAAAAAGGCCAGAACCGCAAGCGCATACGCCATGGGGATGCCTATGATTTTATAAGCAATAGCGGTAGAGACGCCGACAATGGTCATGGAGATCAACATGGCTACCATCCAGGCCTTTAGTGTACTGTAGCACTTGTCCAGCACTTCCAGCACGCGGTTCTGGTTGCGTACCGGAAACAAACTGGCGAACCCTTCGGTGTACAGCTTTGGCGAAGCGGCAAAGAAGAGCGCTGTCACAATAACCAGCAGCAAATCCACAAAAAAGCTAAACGTAGAGGAGACAAAGCCTGTGACCTTGGAGAAAAGCGAACCTTGGCCAGACAGCAGCGAAGACTCTTCCCCGGACATCAGGCTGGAAACCGACAGGTCATCCGGAACCTTTTGGAGAAGCTGGTTGCCCCAGCCGTACTGGCTCAGCCAATCCTGCACCTTATTGGCCGCCTGCGGAATAGTGCTGCCCAGCTGCTTAAACTGATCTGCCACTGTGGGGGCAACCAGCCAAAACGAGCCAATAATAAAGCCAAAAACGAGCACTACGGCCAGAAAAAGGCTGATGCCACGGTTAATGTGGATTTTAGCTGTTATCCAGTTTGTGATGCTGCAAAACAGCACGGCCAGCAGCACAGCTGCAAAAATTAGCAGAAAGAAATAGAGGTGCTTCCCTGCAAAGTACAAGCCTGCCGCCAGCAGCAGGAGAATGAGCCCGGCAACAGTAGTACGTTTTGCAAACCTGTAGATGTTCATAGTTTTATGTGGGTTTAATGTGTTAGGTGCTTACTAGGATATTCTTTACATACGAGCACAAGCGCTAACGTTGTTCGTTCTTAGGGTGCGGGCAGACTGCCAGCGCCTGGATCCGTACGCTCTTCGGAGGCGTTCAGAGGCTTCTTCTCCAACAAGTCGTGCACATACAGCTCCTTTACCACCACCATGAGCACGGCCAGCAGCGGAGCTGCCAGAAACAGGCCCAAACCTCCCTCCAGAATACCTAGCAGTACCTGGAAAAACAGCAGCAGGGCGGGCGGCAGGTCCACCGTTTTCTGGAAGATAAGCGGTGTGATGACATAGCTCTCAACAAACTGGATGACACCGTACAGCAGGAGCGCGTACAGCGCAGTTTGCGGGCTTACCGTAAGGCCAACCAGCCCGATGGGTATAGCCGCAATACCGGGGCCTACATTTGGTACAAAAGCTAGCAGGAAGGACACAAACGCAAGTGCGAAGGGCAGTGGCAGCCCCAGCAGGTTAAAGGCAATAGCGGTACTGATGCCGATAATGGTCATGGCCAGCAGCATGGCCATCAGCCACATCCTAAGGGTGTTGTAGCAGTACCCCAACACCTGTATAACGCGGGAGCGGTGCCGGACGGCAAAGAGTTTGGTAAGCCCAACGGTGTACAGCTTAGGGTTGGCGGCCAGGAAAATGGCTGTTATCAGCACGATCAGGAAATCCGCCATGATGCTCAGCGTGGTGGAGAAAACCTGCGATACCTTGGAGAAAAGCGTTTTCTGCTTGGGCAGCACCTGGCTCATGTCGTCAGGGACGCTCTGCGCTACCCGCTGGCCCCAGCCGTAGTTGCTCAGCCAGTCCTGCACCTGCTGTACCGCCTGGGGGATGGCCCCTTTCATTTCCTGTATCTGCCTGCCAATGGTGGGTGCCAGGAAGTACACCGAGGTGGCTATTACGCCAAACACCAGCAAGATCGACAGCAGCAGGCTCAGGCCCCTCTTCAGGTTCAGCTTGGCCATCAGCCACTGGCTGATGCCGCAAAACAGCACCGCCAGCAGGATGGCGGCAAACACCAGCAGAAAAAAGTAGCCGTGCCGGGCCAGCATGTAAAAGCCGGCCGCCACCAGCAGCACAATTGCCGCGGTTATGGCTACGCGTTTGGAGTACGTATAAACGTCAAGCATCAAATATTTTAAGTGAAGCGTGTCTAATTAAGTATAAGGGTACCTCTGCTTACTGAATTAGGGGCTGAGCCGTTGCAGAAAGCCCCTTTGCTGCGGCTATCCCGGAAATATTTTAAAAACGCTTTACTTGAATTTAAGGCGATAAAAGCTTACTTTCGTGCGTCCATTAAAACTGAAAGCATGAACATACACGAATATCAGGCTAAAGAAATTTTAAAGAGCTACGGAGTACGTATCCAGGAGGGTATCGTGGCTGAGACGCCAGACCAGGCAGTAAAAGCTGCTATGAAACTGACTGAGGAAACCGGTACAGGCTGGCACGTTATCAAGGCTCAGATCCATGCGGGCGGCCGTGGTAAAGGTGGCGGTGTGAAACTGGCTAAAAATCTGGACCAGGTAAAAGAGATCGCTGACCAGATCCTGGGCATGACACTGGTAACGCACCAGACAGGACCAGAAGGTAAACTGGTACAGAAGGTGCTGGTTGCACAGGACGTGTACTACCCGGGAGACTCTGAGCCAAAAGAGTACTACCTGAGCATCCTGCTGGACCGTGCCAAAGGTCAGAACGTGATCATGGCCTCTACCGAAGGTGGTATGGACATTGAGGAGGTAGCGGAGAAGTCTCCGGAGAAAATCATCAAAGAGTGGATTGACCCGGCCGTAGGGCTGCAGGGCTTCCAGGCTCGCAAGATCGCTTTTGCCTTCGGCTTAGAGGGCGAGGCTTTCAAGGAGATGGTGAAATTCGTAACGAACCTGTACAAAGCATACGTTGACACCGACTCTTCTATGTTCGAGATCAACCCTGTGCTGAAGACTTCAGATAACAAGATTCTCGCTGTTGATGCGAAGGTAGACTTAGACGATAACGCGCTGTTCCGCCACAAGAACCTGGCTGCCCTGCGTGATATCTCGGAGGAGGATCCTTTGGAGGTTGAGGCTGGCGAGCACCACCTGAACTACGTGAAGCTTGACGGTAACGTAGGCTGTATGGTAAACGGTGCAGGTCTGGCTATGGCAACGATGGATATCATCAAGCTTTCTGGCGGTGAGCCTGCTAACTTCCTCGACGTAGGGGGTGGGGCAAACGCACAGACGGTTGAGGCTGGTTTCCGCATCATCCTGAAGGACCCGAACGTGAAGGCGATCCTGATCAACATCTTTGGTGGTATCGTGCGTTGCGATAGAGTTGCCAACGGTGTGGTGGAAGCCTACAAAAACATTGGTGACATCAATGTTCCGATCATTGTTCGCCTGCAAGGTACGAATGCCGAGGAGGGTGCCAAGATCATCGACGAGTCTGGCCTGAAGGTTTACTCTGCCGTAGTACTGAAAGAAGCTGCTGAGAAAGTGAAGCAGGTATTAGCCGGCGCTTAATCCACAGCATCGTATCATAAAAGCAAAGGGGCTGCCACACATGGCAGCCCCTTTGCTTTTATACTTTATCGGCAAGGTATTGGGTGTGCCAGGTTGCTGTGCTAAACCACCTCCAGCTCCACCTCTACATTGCCGCGTGTACCGATGGAGTAGGGGCAAATCTGGTGCGCCTCATCCACCATCTGTCTCGCCTTCTCTTTGTCAACGCCCTTGAGTTCCACGCTTAGCTTTACGCTCAGCGCGTAGCCGCCATCCTCTTTTTGGTTGAGGTCCACATGGGCCGCTACGGTAGAGGCGGGGTCGAGCCGCTCATGGTGCTTGCCGGCTACAACCAGCAAGGCACTCTGAAAGCAGGCAGCGTAGCCTGCAGCAAAAAGCTGTTCCGGGTTTGTGTTGCCGCCTTGCCCGCCTAAGCCTTCCGGCAAGCTAAGCTTCATGTCGATTACGCCGTCGTCGGACTTAACCTGCCCTCTGCGGCCGCCGGTTGCAGTTACCACCGCTGTATACAGTTTCTTCATAGTTATCAGTGCTTCATGGTTCGCTTCTATACATAAGTTAACTCATGTATCAGCCCGAATGTTTTGCTCATCTCCTATTGGCGCAAGATTGTGGGGATTTTTTAGGGCAGATGTTTCGTTTTGTGCGTTTACTTTCTATTTTTGCATACCAATGCACCCGTAGTTCAACTGGATAGAATATCGGATTTCGGCTCCGAGGGTTAGGGGTTCGAATCCTCTCGGGTGTGCTTTTTTGTTAGAAAATCCATCGCTAACAAGTTTAAAATCAATAAGATATCTTGCAGCAATTAGCTTACTATACAACAAATCGTCTAAATGTTGTATAGTAAGTGTGTGTTGTTGTATAGTGTTTCCTTCCTCATACTTAGAAATATTCTATTTAGAAGGTATAGTGTCTTGTATAAAGATAATGATTATTCATCAATTCAATCTACAACCATGGGTTCTAATATATCCGCTGTGATAAAAAGATGCTGCTGATTTAAAACAAAACGCTTTTCTGGTTTATAATGCTTGTACTTAAACTTTATAAATCATGAAAAGTAAATACGAAGATAATTTTGAAGAACTACAACAAGTAGATAATGCATCTAATGATTTAGAATTTGATAGGCTATTCAGGTTGTACTTGAACGAGTGTCATGAACAGGGTTTCGGACTAATTTCATATACCGAATACCACCTTCTTCACAAAGCTGATGTCATTACAGAAGCTTGGTTAATAGACGAAATCAAAAGCCAGGAGCAACTTGATACTCCATTAGGCACGAGCATAAGCTTGGGCTTAGGAAACTCGCTCAGCGGATTTAAAACCTGGATGAAAGGACGCAGAAAAGAAAAGATTGCTGCGGTGCTATATGACTAATACCTATAAAACAAAAAGTCTGCTTTTCGGAAGCAGACTTTTTGTTTTAAATCCTGAATTCTGTTGTTATGTATTGTTTACATGGTAGCTACAAATCGGCTCTACTACCTAATTTCTGCTTAAAACTTTTCAGCCACCTTGATTGCATAATTAAACGCTCCCTCCATGTAACCTGCAAATTTGGTAGCAGTTCCCGTTCCCGAAAACTACAGCTACAGTTCATATAGCTCTGCTGCAACAACGGGTGTCCGTTATTTTGATGGGGTCGCTGGATAAACTGGTCTCCACTTTACAAAATTCGCTGCATATCCATCGATGAGGAAGTACCATATTCCTGTGTTTAATATTAATCGTTTAAGAAAGCTGGCTTTTTTCTCTTTTATCTGTCATTCAACTGAAGCTTCATCATTATATCTGTCTGCTCATCATCTCCTAATTTGAAGATGTGCTTATCAAACTCCACAAAGCCATTCTTCTTGTAAAAGCTAATTGCTCTTGGATTTTCTTCCCACACACCTAACCAGATATAGTCGGCATTTGACTGTTTAGCAATCTGCATTGCCTTTTCATAAAGCAATTGCCCAATACGTTTTCCATGATATTCACTTAACACATAGATTCGCTCTATCTCAAGGGCTTTGTCATCTTTCAACTCAGTTTGAGACAGTCCAAAGTTTATTTTCAGATATCCGATTACAAAATCATCAATTGATGCAAAGTAGAACTCTGAGTTTTCGTTATTGAGTTCAGCAGTTACCTTTTCTGTTGAAAATCCTTCTTCCAGATACTTTTTCATGTTTTCCTCTGTATTCCCTGCCGAAAAAGTTTCATAGAAAGTTTGCCTGCCAATCTTTTGCAATTGGTCGATATCCTTAAGGGTTACCTTTCTTATGCTTATATTTTCCATGATTTTTATGATTGTAGTTCGTATTAATAGCACCTGAGTTTACATCTTCCACCCATTATGTAACTGTCAGACATGAAGCAGTGTGCTTGAATAATCACCCTATCACATAAGCCCGAACTAATGCAATTACAGCGACTAACAGAAAAATAGTGTTCAGCACCCAACTTGCATGTGCCTTCTTGGATACTGCGTACAGAATCATCAAAAAACAGCCGATTATGTTCATTCCTAAATACTCAACCGACTGACCACTGATGAATCCCATACTATTCAGAGTGAAAGCCGAAAGCGAGAACACTGCGCTTGCCCAACCTATCGCTTCCCTTGTATACTTATGTATTGATACCATTGCGTAACACATTTACTGTTGCTGCAAAGAAAGCATGTGCACTTGGGTATAAAAATGCTAATATTTGCTTAATTAATGAGAAAGAGGAATCAGAGCAAATGGAAATTCAACAAATAAAGAACTTTCTGGCACTGGCGCAGGAACTGCACTTTTGGAAAACGGCTGAGAGGATTTATATCACACAGTCAGCACTCAGCAGGCAGATTAAAGCATTGGAAGAGGAACTTGGCGTAAAGCTTTTCGAAAGAAGCAAACGTAGCGTGAAACTGACTGAAGCAGGTGCGTTTTTAAGAGACCAGTGGCTACCCCTGCTGGATGAGATAAACCGCATCCACATGCAGGCGAGAAAAATACATGAGGGAGCATTCGGCACTGTAAGAATCGGTTATCCTGGTTCTATAATCTACAGCTTCATGCCAGATTTAATTTCCAGCATCGCACTCTCTCTACCTGAGTTGAAGGTGGAGTTGGTCGAGCCGACTGACATCAGCTTTGAGCAGCTTTTACTTGACTATAAGATGGACATGGCATTCAGGCGTGACCCTGCTGAAAACCCTGCCTTACAGTCCAAGTGCCTTTACTCAGAACCTTTTGCGCTTGTCGTGCCATCAGACCATCACCTGACTGAGCAGAATTTTACAGGATTTAATGATTTAAAGAACGAAAAATTCATCCTGTCAGACCTGACTCAGAACTCTGTTTATACATCGAACCTCCGACAGATTTTTGAAGATTATAAGTTTACCCCTAAGGTCTACATTGAAACGGACTTTGGTGGAATGAGTCTCGGGCTGGTTTCAAAAGGGCTTGGCGTAACAATACTACCATATTCTTACTCATTTAGCGCACTACCCAACGTTCGTTTTATACCACTGCATTATAGTATGAACCTTTTCGTGGTGTGGCGAAAAAATGACAATAGCCCTGTATTGAAGAACATACTTCACCAAGTATTGGAAGTTGCCAATAAATATCTTGTGGGGAGTAAGTAAAGAAGGCTTGATGGCACCAAAAGAACTGTGCTTCTAAGTTTACAGCTAAGGTATTCGGTGCAATCATGAAGGGATATTTTGTGTATATATCAGGTAAGAAAACAGCCGTTAAAGCAACTAAGCTTTTTCTGCAAGATGTTCTTTGACCTTACTAATAGTACTCATACCGCATCGGCACAACCTTTTAATTTCAGAATAACTCATACCTTGAACCAAGTACTTCTGAATGTCCTTATGCTTAGCAAGAAACTTCTCTTTGCTCTCGATTGTGCCGACCAACCTGCCTGTATGCAAGCCCTGCCGCTTCCGCTCTTGGATACCGCTTCTGATACGAGCGGAAAGCTGCTCTGATTCCAGACGTGCAAGGTCGGAAACGATAGTTACAATTAGCTTACTGAAGATATCATCTTTGGGATTGCCCGCATTTAAGGTAATGTTTAGGTTGTGTATGTAAAGCATTATTCGCTGCTCTTCAAATTTTTTGAGCAAAGCCAGCGTCTCAAAGGTATTTCTCCCTAATCGACTAATTTCATGCACCTGTATAACCTTGATATCAGGGTTCTCGGTAACATACCTCAGCATAGCCTGCAACTGTTTTCTGTCTTCCATCTTAACAGAGAATCCAGAAACTTTTTCTGAGAACACTTTAACTACCTCAAAGCCTTCTACTTTTTTTATGTCATTAATTTGCCGTGACAGCCCCTGTCCTTGCGAACTTACCCGTGTATAGATAACTGATTTCATAATGTTAGTTTACAAACCACTTTTACTCCCAATTTAGCAAGTGCTATCATAGGAGTAAATCTATATCTAAATTTCAGGATATACCAGGTTTTGGCGATGTTTTAGGAGCGACCTTTTTTCAGGAGCAATTTTAAAGGTTAATTGATTTAAAAAGTAAATTAGCGTGTGGAAGAGGAAGTGCGGTAAATCAGTTCTACTTCCAGTGCATAAACTATATTCATTTAAAAATCTATGACCAAAAAGAAATCTTTCAAAGACATTTTCTTCAGTGAACTCCCAAAGTTGGATGTCCACATAATGAATCACGGTGCATTTGATGGTGAAGTCTCGGAAATATACTATAACGACTACAGTCCAGGAAAAGAAGAAGAGTTTGAGGACTACCTAAACAAACTTCTTAGCCAATTCACAGAAGAGTTGAACACAGACTTGGAAGAAGTGCGCCACCCTAAGACCATGCTTGTAAACCTCCGAAACAGATGTGAGCAATTAAACGGACAGTTCCAGCTTATAAGAACAGAGCAACAGAACAAAGTACTTACAAATAAGAATCCTGTACCTCAGGATAAGATTGATTTCTTCAACACCATGACTGACTTGCAGGAAAGCTACATAGACCAAGCACAAACACATGTTGAAGAGATAATTGCCGAACTTGAAACAGAGAAAGGAGAGGTAAGCAACAGCATAGACCTGAAGCTGCAATTCAACCTAAAGAAGAAAGAGGTTGCCACTTTGTTTCTGTTGCTCGAAAGTGCAGGGTTCATAAAGAATGTTAACAGCAGTGATGTTCTAAAATTCATTGAAAAGCATGTGATGTTTGAACAGGGAGGCGTTTATAAACCTATCACAGCATTATCAACTCAACTTTCACAAATAAGGAATGATGGTGTTCTGAAGCCCCACACTGTTGAACGGTTAAAACAAAAGCTTAGCGAAGCTTCCATTGAAACAAACAATTAACAAAACACAGACTAACAATACTTTAAAAAAGTAGCTACTTTTTCAATCTTTCTGCCGCAGCCAAAAGTCATGAACTTTGCATCATCAAAATTTTAAAAACAAAATTCATGACAAACAACAATCAAACACCAGCTACTGCTGCCAAGGCTGCGGCAGTTAGCCAACAGAACTTATCAATTGTTCTTCCTTGCAATGTATTCCCCCAGGCTGTTAATGATTATATCCAGCAGCATAAGAACTGTCGTGGATGGTCTAAAAACCACTCTGGCTTGTCTGCACTTATGGCTGCTTCATCTGCAATCGGAAACACCTATAAAGCAGTAGGTATAATGGATGCTTCCCCCTCGTTATATGGTGTACTTGTTGGACCACCAAGCACTGCTAAGTCAGATATCGCTGAAGAAGGTTTAAGGGTAATCAGCAATTATCAGGTTAAACTTGAGACTGAGTATAGCATAAAATACACTGAGTATGAACAAGAACTACTCTACTGGAAATCACTTAAGCCGAGGGAAAGGCAACAAATGGGCTTTGCTAAACCCAAGGAGCCAAAACTTGAACAGGCGTTGATTGACAAAACAACTCCACAAGCGTTCGGAGATGCATTAATGTATAACCGCAGGTCTGTCACTTTCTTCAAAGATGAAATTGCAAGCTTAATCAGAAATGTGAATGGGGATATGAAAGGTGACCTACTAAAGTGCTGGAAAAATAGCTGGTATGCCTATAGTACGAAAACAAGAGGACATCAAAAGATATATACACCATTCCTGAATATTTTCGGGACAACCCAGCCTAAACAATTGGAAGCTTTTACGAAAAACATGGGAATGGAGAGTGGGTTCAGCATAAGATTTCTTTATGCCTTCCCTGAAAGTACAGGAGCAGTAGCTTACAAAAGTGTAAGCAATTCAGTAAAACAAGAATATTACAACATTATAGACAACTTACTGAACCTGAAAACTTGTATTAATCAACATGGGAATCCTGAACCTACAGCACTTGGTTTCGACCCTGTAGCTTTTAGGCATTATGAAACTTGGAGAGTGCATTTTTCACAAGTTGCTGCAGGGGGAGATGATTTGGAAAGGGAAATCATGGGCAAGATGGAACTGTACAGCTTACGCTTTGCTCTAATTTTACAGTTGATGTATTGGGCAGCAGGAGAAGATAATAAGAAATCAATAGGTCTAAGGGCTGTGGAAGGGGCTATAAAGCTTACTAAATACTTTCTTCAGTCCTCGATTATGGCACACCAGCAAATGGTAACACCAGCCAAAGCTAACTCTAAGAAAGTCGACCCCATCAGCTTAATCGGTTTGTTCAATAGTGGCGAGTCCTACAAATCAATAAAAGCAGCAGGGATTGCACACGAAAGAGATGTAAGCAAAGCCATCAAAATGTTTCCAAACCTGTTAACACAAGAGGCAAAAAGTAGGCTGAAGAAGTTCGCAAGCTAACGCTATGAAAGAGTATGGAGGAATGGAAGTGGAAGTAAGGCTTTTTGCTTCCACTTCCAACTTCCAACTCACTTTCCCATCAGCCAGTCGTGGTAAGCCTGAACTCTTCTGTTCACCTCATAGGTTACGCCATGACGAGATACTTTTTCCTGAAGCCTGTCAACATTCACCCTCAATGGCATGGTAGCATGTAGAGCCAGTTCCTGGTCGAAGTACAGCACCAACACCTTTAGGGATGAATAGAAGACGTGCATTTGATTTTTCACAAACTGCTCCAGAACGTAATCGTAGTCCTCTGCACTGGTGATGCAATGATAGAGGTTTGTCTTCTCTTCAATTATGCCACTTGGAATTACTTCATAAACCCCACCCTTAGTGTAGACTCTTAGTGGAGCAGGAACGTCTAACTCATAAGCATCTTTATCCAGGTTAAAGATGATAGGATTTTGGTAGCCACTACTGTTCATCTTTCTCAGCTAATAGTTTGTTCAATGTTTTAAGCGAAATGGCTATAAGCTTTCCTTTGCTGAAGCGGGCGTTATACTTCCTCGATGCAATAATTTTAAGCAAATCAAGCTGATGATTTACATCTTCACTAATCTTAACGGTAACTGTCTTCATGGTCGTGTTCTTTTAATTATATATCTGAAAAAGGCACTTCTCTCCTTCTCTACCAAAGAAGACCATTCTGATATATACTTTAAAACAGAAACACAAAATGGAACACATATTAAACAACGAAGTGCTATACAAAAGCAACAGCTTAGAGATAAAGAAGACCTATAACCAGGAAATTG
Organism: Pontibacter actiniarum; assembly: GCF_003585765.1. Lineage (NCBI taxonomy): Bacteria > Pseudomonadati > Bacteroidota > Cytophagia > Cytophagales > Hymenobacteraceae > Pontibacter > Pontibacter actiniarum. The sequence goes on along the minus strand of NZ_CP021235.1, from coordinate 2,420,088 downwards.
ACCGATATGGTTTAAGTAGTTCTGGTGGTAAAAGGTTAGAAGCTAAATACCTCCACATCTTCCCCTATACACCAGATAATATGGCTCCTGCGATAAAAACTGATAATGAGTATGTCTGGATAAACTTTGATTTTCAAGAAAAGCCTATGTTGGATAAGGATTCTTGGATTTGGAAATGCTGTGTTCCTACCTGTTCTGCTTGTAATTGTTTAGATGATGGTAGTATCTTGGACTGCACGATTTGCGAAGCTGGCAGCATCTTTAATAACCTTAACTTCAGAACTACCAGCCAAACACTCGATATTACTACGTACGAGTATGATACCAGAGACAATACCTATAGAGTTACTCTGACTAAAATTGACTCTATAAGCGATTTAATTTTCGATTACAAATGGGAAGCAGCAGAGGTTGAGCAACAGCTTAGATGGACAATCGACTCATACGAGCAGTTGAAGGGCAATCATAAATACAATCTAAATGTATGTGTTTTTGAGTATTTAGAGGGTAATGTAGCCGTTCAGCTTACCCCTTTTAATATTTTGATTGAACTTACTGATACCTCTATACTAATGGATGTGACGAAGAATAAGATTGTGTTGGGCTTTGACGAGTTTCCTTATAAAAAGTAGTGGGAAGTAACGTTATTTACTTCTATTTGGTGAATCGCATTTTGAAATCTCACCCAACTATCACAATTGTAGTAGGGTGGCGTTTCATGTAGTGGCTAATGTGACTCAGCTTACTACACCGAAAAGGCTGTTTAAAGGCAGTAACAGAGGTTTATTGTTGGCTGGTAGTAAGTAGTAGGTGTAGTAGGTGAATTTTCATAAACCATACAATGTAAATCTATAATTTACCTTCTATTAGATATACTTTCCTATCTCTATAAATTTAACTACTACATTTACTACTTACTACAACATGCATTTATAGCTAATAGAGGCAGATATCATGTAGTAGGTTCATGAATTAGCACTTACTGCACCTACTACTTGTTATTAAATTTATACTCTCTCAACCAGATGAATAACCCATTACAGCAAGAATTAAATACATTCTTGGAGAACATATCTCTGACCAACTCCATGTTCTATCAGACGGCTACGCATCTGAAAAACCAGAAGAAGACTTTGTTAGTGCGTTTTGAAGGAAAAGACCCCGAAGAAGGTATAATGGGAACAGCTTTAGCTATTGGTGACCTGACTGGTCCTTCTGATAATGGATTTAAGATTTTCTATCATACGGGTAAGCGTGACGTGATAAAGGTTAAAGATATACCAGGTAGTGTAGAAGCGTTGATAAGCAGGGAAGGAATGAGAAGCGTGGCTACCTGCTATGAAGTTCTTGAGTCTTTTTTGTTTGATATCACCGCAGCTTACCTGTACAACAACCCTGATGAATATTGTAAAGCAGGCAAGATTGCAAATCAAAAATGCATTTCTCTGGATGACTATAAGGAGAAGGTCAGAAAATATCGTGGCAAAAACAACGCTGATATCGTTAAGCTTATTAAGCGACTATCTGAAAGGTTCAACGAGTCAGAACAGCCGAGAAGGTATAATATCTCCCAATGGTATCAGGTTATAAGCCATGTCAGGCATGCAGTAGTCCACTCCGCATTTAAGATAAATAAGAAAAGAGCAGACTTCACAGCATACCAAAAAGAGTTATTCGAACATCACTTTACCTTTGAAGAGGACTTCCAGCAATACTCGCTCAGGATGAGCATAGAGGATTCCAAGAAGCAGATTATACTTGTGGCTGAATACGGGTTCCACATTTTCAAGAGTCTCAGCATGGAAAAAGGGTATGACTGGCAGGTACTAAAGGGTATGAAAAAGGAAGTAACCAACTAAACCAATAGCCGAACTGGATATAACGTTACTCGTGCAGCTAAAGCCCGAAGCATAGCAAGGGTTAAAGCTGAACTTTGTTGGCTAAAGTTTTTTCTTGACTTTTCTTGAAGGCAGTTTAGATTCCAAAAGTATTACTCCATTTCTCGCTCTTGAGCCATAAAGTTGTACTGTGGCGTAGCTAACTTATAGGTTTGGTTGTAGGGTGTTGTTCTTCATTTTGTCTTGCCATAGCAACTTCATAGAAAGGAAGTAATCTGATTCAAAAGCAATGGCTCTGATTTCATCTATTTCATATTCATAATCATACTTTACTTCCACAGAACCATCTGCTTTAATCATGTCGATTTTTAAAAGACTATCAGTTACTTGTGATATTATTGCCAAGCATCTGTCAATTGGCTTATTGCAAAGAGGAAGAATATTATAGCTATTGCAAGAACTACAAAGGCTAAAATTGATAAGGCTTTGAAAAGCTGTTTCAATATTTCTTTCATACTTTCAATCCCATACAACGTTACTCGTGCAGCCGAAGCCCGTAGCGTAGCAAGGGTTAAGGCTGCACTTTGTTGCCAGAAGTTATTCTCTTTTTAGTTGATTTTCAAATAAGTTAACAATGGCAACGTAGTCTTTCAATTCTTGCACGTCATCGTAAAACTCTGAATAGGTTTTAGGATTATAGAAACTGTAAATTCTGAAGTTATCTCCAATCTTGAATTCTACAGTATAGCTTTCCCCATCTGATACTATTATCTTCTTCTCCGCTCTTCCCCTTATTGTATCTGTATACTTCTTCATCTTTGGCTCAAGCTCTTTTTGGTTGGGCAAATAAGCCAAGTTTTGATTCAGCAGCAATCTCATTAATGACCTTAACTGCCCCTGCTCAGATTTGAGCCTATACTTCTTTATTTTTATTGGATAATTCTGTTCGGCATACTCTACTGCTGTCCAAATAGAGTCTTTAACAGCAATTATTTTCAAATTCCTTGTCCCACTCAATTCATTCCGCTTATAAAAGCGAACTTCATTTGTGTTTGAAGTTTCGTTAATGGGTTTTAGTCCTACCTTTTTCTCGAAATCGCTGTTTGGAGACAAGTTGATGCTATCAGATTGGATGTTGTCTGCTTTTGTTCTTTGTATATCTGGAATTTGTCTTCGCTGTGCATATCCATTCAAGCAGTTGAGAAGAGCGAAGAGTATTATCAGTCTATACTTTTTCATTGATTACAATTACTGGCAACGGTGTAGTGCTATAATGTGGGCAAGGCGCAGCCGCAGCATATATTATGCACTTGGTTATGCTATTTGTTTTTTATTCTATCCTTACAGGCAAATAGAACAGTGATGGTTCAGTACACCCTTCTTGATTCTTGTGTAAACGACGGCGAGGCCGTCGGCCGTGGCTGGCGTTTACACGTGGTTAGCACATGTAATTTTTAGTCTATTATATGCTTTACTTCTTTTACTTTGTAGAATCCACTGTAATCATCCCAAAAAACCAATAGACCCCAATTTGAAAGAGCATCAATTAGATAGGCTTGTTTTGAGGGTTCAAGGTTTTTTTTCTGCATACCACTCTTAGTAAATAATGAATCAAGAGTAAATTCCTTCCCTCTCCGAGTAATGGAGTCTAAGCTTTCCCAAGGCTTTATAACAGAAGCGTTTTGTTTAGCTTCAGGGTTTAACCTTAACAACCTATCACCTTTAACTATGGAAGCTATCGTTATTGAATCCGTGGGTTGATTTGCAAGTACGCTTAGTTCAACTAATTCCTTTACAGTGTCCAAAAGTATCCGTACTGTATCTTCTCCATAAGCCGCACCTGCAGTAAAAAAGGCATATCCAACAGGTGGAGGTGGCAGTTGCTCTTTACTTATTTTCCCTTGGATTCTATAATGTGTCATTAAAGCCTCCACATAACCTGCACTTTTTCTACCTTGAATCTCTGGAAAATCTTTTGAAGTCTCAGTTTTGCTGTGACAACCAAAGACAATGATGAAAAGGATAAAGGGGAGAAATCTCAATATTTTTAATGGTTTATGATGTTCTTATTTGTGCTAACGGTCTCGTACAGGCAATGTGTGAGGCATCAGCCGAACGTGATGCCTGTGCTTTGTTGGCAGTAGTTATTCTTACTTTTTATCTGACTGTAGCAACACAGCAGTTTTATTTCAGTTTTGGAATAAACTTTCAGCTTTGAAAACTGCCAAAATCACTACCAATAAGAAAACTGTTCCTATGACTTTATTGCCAAAACCGTAGGCAACACTATCGGCAGTTATTCCCCTATATTTATTCTTTATTGTTTTGAAAGACTTAGGTTCTTTTCCCCTTACAGTATCTATAATACATAGAATTAACCACCTTACAAGCAATCCGATATGCTCAAGAAAAATACCACCAAAGATTGCTTGAATCATTTTCTATAATTTTTATTCCTGCCAACTATAGGATATACGTCACTATGACGGTTATCTGCACTATGTACGGAAGTGGTTCTGCTCTTTATTAATACTGAAACTTGCATTTTAGGGGCTGTTTCGAGGTCTTCCATCACAATATCACTACTGTACAATATAAGAAACAATCAGGTAAATCAGATTTCTCCCACCACTTTTTAGAGGCAAAACGCCCAATATAAGGTGATTCTATACAAAGAACTTTCTATCACTGAGCAAATAAGCAGTATTTATCCGCTCTTACATAGCGCACAGTGTTTCAAAACGTACTGTTCCTGGTAAAAGCTTTAGCGTTCTGGTGCAATTCAGCTATCCGATTGTATCCGTATTATCCGTTTATAAACGAATATACTCGTGTTAAAACTCGGCTACCACGTTAAAATGACACTTAGGCAGCATATAACGCCTGGTAGGATTTCCTTCTAATTCTAACTAATTAACATCCGTTTATTCTCATATTAATATACTCTTCTGCCTGCTCAATCAACTCCTTAACATCTGACATAGGATTGGCAATTTCTTCTTTAAACTGGTCATCCAGCAGCGCAAAATAAACCGCTCCAACTTCTCTCTCCTGATACTGTTTATTATCTGGTAGTGAGCGGAAAAAATCATCCAGGTATTTCTCCACTTGTGCTTCTGTGAATATTGGCATAATTCTATTTTCTATTTTTATATAGATTATATATAAAAACTGTGTATGCCTATGCTGAAGCACAGCCATCCTTTTAATGGATATATACTTCTAAAACAGCCGAACTATGAAAGAACAGCAAGAATTAGAAGATGATGTTTATAAGTATGTAACTGACACAGCTACCTACCATATCCGATTCAATAAAGAGCCTAAGATGATGCATAAATGCGGTATACTATGCGCTAAGGATAAACTTGTAGAGGAAGTTCTAAATGCATTAGACCAGGTTAAAGAACCTGAAACTTATGATATCTTAGACATGAAGGCTTGTGTATATGATATCGCTGATTTCGGTGGTACAATATATTTTCTAAGCAGCTACACAGTGGAAGTGGAACTGGTGTCCATGAATAGTGCCGAGCAGTAGAACTTTTAAAACGGAAGTGGAAGTATGGAAGTGAGAATGTTGCTTCCATACTTCCACTTCTCAATTTAGATTGTTTTTCTGTATACAGTTCATTCAAGATATTAGTCTTTGTTAAACAGTACCTATCAGTTTATAATTAATCACTATAATTTAAAATCTGTAATTAGACATATACTGTATTTGTAGGATGGTAATACTTTTGTATTTTACGAATGTATTTAAACCAGATAACATCTTGAATGCTCCCTCCTACATCTAAAACAAATGAGTAAACTGACAGACCATGCTGCACCAGGTCAGGCATTAGGCTATTACTTTCAATTAGAACGAGCCTTATCTTGGTTATCCAAAGCTGATGCAGGTGCAACAGTTGGTATTGAAACCGAGGATGACGTTGTTCTGACTCTTATCTCTGGTGAGAAGATATACGAGCAAGATAAAAGTTCTACATCTTCTTATCCATTCCACCCTTCTCGAAAAGATTTTTGGAAAACTTTAAACATTTGGTTAACAGCAATAAAAGAAGGTGCAATTGATATTTATCAATCATCCTTCTACATGGTTACAAACAAAGTAGACGATAAAGCCTTAGCCAAAGAAATAGGAGATGCGCAGCAGGAAAATGAGATTATTGAATGCATCAACAAAATTAGAGAAGCAGGAAAAAGCCCATCGGAAACTACGAAGACAATGGTCAACAGTGTCCTCTCCTTTACAGATAAAGAACTTGCAGCATTGATATCAAAGATTAATTATGCAGATGGTTCAAAAGTGTTTGGAACTACCTTACGTGAACAGCTTATTTCTGACCTACACCTGGATAATGATGAATTTGCTGAGGGTATCATAAATGAACTATATGGATGGGTGTACAGCCAAGTAGTCGATGCTTGGAGAGAAAGGAAACTTGGGCTTGTAGAAAGAGATGCCTTTATACGACAAAAGAACAATGCAATAAAAACCAGAACCGAACAGCTTTTCAATGATAGTGTGATAGATGTGTCGAAAGTTGGCATAGGCGATACTGAAGCGGAAAGAGGTTCTGGATATGTCAGGCAGCTACAAATTATTAATTGTACTGATGATGAAATTATTGATGCCATTCATGATTACATCAGGAGTTCGATTAGAAAAACCTATTTATCTCAAAAGGGCTATTGCACTCCGAATCAGCTAAAAGAAATGGAAAAGCAACTTGCTAAACGCTGGAAGCATATTTCTAAACGTTTGGTGATAGAGAACAAAAAGAATAATCATTGTCATGAAGATTTGGGGCAACTTATTCTTTTAGAGACTCTAAATGAAAATGTTAAGATAGGTTCTGTTCAGACAACTGATTATGTTTTGTCAAACGGTACTTATCATTACTTAGCAAATAGCTTAGTTGTAGGTTGGCATCCTGATTATACTAAATTGTTAAGTTGAAAGAATGAATGAGTTTCAAATTGTTCAGAATCATGGAATAGCAGCTATTTCCCTGTATCATTTTATCAAGGAGTACTATGCAGCTAAAGATAAGATTGAGGGTCCCTCCCTATCTTATTTGATGCCTGTATTACCCATCGTTTTTAATGAAGAATCTAACAAAAGATTAAGTCAGAATCAAAAGCGTACAAGTTCATTTTATAAGTCTTTGGCTGATGAACGGGCAATACCTGTTGGTCTTCAGAGCAGGATGGAGGACATGTATAAGGATACGCTTGAGGCTATTGACATATGCTTCTATAAGAACATTATTGAATACAGCAGTGAAAGCAGTCAGTTCTATCCAAAATCAAGGATAGAAGTGCCAGACCTTGTATACGATGATAACAAAACGATAATTGCTTCTTCAAAACTGTTGGGCTTTTGGTTTGCTAAATTATCAATAGAAGAAATCTGTATTTCCCTTAATATCAACTTCTGATGGACTTTAAAATAACGAAAATAATACTGTACCCAAAAAACACTTCATTAAGAAGAAGGGAGATTGTGTTTGATACCTCTAAAGTAAACGTTCTGGTTGGAGACAGCCAAACAGGTAAGTCTGCTGTTATACCTATCATAGACTATTGCTTAGGGAGCGGTAAATGTTTTATTCCAGTTGGTCCTATCCGTGATTATACAGAGTGGTTTGCAATACATGTTCAAAGCGGTAATACGCAATTGTTTTTAGCCAGGCGTGAGCCAAGAGACCAGGCACAAACTGGCGATATGTATTTTGATGAAGGTGCAGAAATTAGTATACCAGAAGTCATTTCTGCCAAAAATAGGAATACAACACAGGTTGTAAACCGACTAAATCAATTGGCAAAGTTACCTTCTTTAGATTTCTCAGATGATGATGCCGATAAAAAACCATATGAAGGGAGACCAAGCTTTAAGGATTTTTTAGCCTTCTGTTTTCAACCCCAACACATTGTCGCCAACCCTTATACTCTTTTTTATAAGGCGGATACTTTGGAACATAGGCTTAAATTACAAACAATTTTTCCTTTAGCATTAGGAGCGATAACTAATAGTTCATTGGAATTAAAGAAGCGTATCAAAGCCCTTGAAGATAACCTAAAGATAAAAAAAAGAGAATTAGAAGAACGCTTAAAAGTACTTAAGGCGTGGGAGGTTGAGATAAGAACAAACTACGTAGCAGCACTTGAATTCGGTTTATTAAATGATGCACCACTACCATCAGAGGACTGGAAACTACAAGATTATGTTAGATACCTTAAAAACATTCCAGAAAATCTAAGAAAAACAAGCTTTCATAAGGTAGATGTTGGAGCAACCAATCAAGTTCTAAACTATATCAGCAGGCTGCGTAAAAACGAGGATGAAATCATTTTGGACATTCAAAGTAGAAGAGAAAAATTAGAAGTGATGAAACACTTCAACTATACTTCATCCTCCTTCAAAAAAGCATTCCAGACTCAGCAAGTTAGGCTTGAGGTCGTGAATAGTGGCTGGCTTTCAAACAATTTACAACAAGAACATGACTGCCCTTTCTGTGGTGCAAATTCTGATTCGGCTAAATTAGAAATTTCAAAATTAGTTGAAGTAGCAAAAGTAATTGAAACAAAGACCGAGAAGCTGGATAAGTCTAAAAGTCTTTTAGATAAAGAAGTAACTGTATTAGAAAAGCAAGTAACTGAACTTGAAAATCAATTAAACAGAGTAAGAAAGGAATTATCACAGTTAAGTAAGGAATATAGCAAACTGGAAGACTATAATCAAAAGATTCAGAATGTATTTAGATATGTCGGCAGGATTGAACAAAACCTAATAAATCTTAAAGAAACTGAAGTAGATGGTAGTTTGAAAGAAGCCATTGGTAAAATAGAATTGGAATTGAGCATTCTGAGTAAGCGTTATAGTACTACTTCAGTAAATAATAAACTCCAAGTTGCTTTAAAGACTATATCTAATAATATTATAAACTATAAAAAGATACTAAAAGTAGAGAATTACAGCAATCCTACGGAATTACACCTTAATGAACTTACTCTAAAAATATCATCAAAAAGTGGCAGAGAAGATTATTTATGGGAAATAGGAAGTGGCTCGAACTGGATGGGATATCATTTATCTGCCTTATTAGCACTTCATGACTTCTTCTTGACATTAAATCAAGACAATTATGTACCATCTTTCATGGTATTTGACCAGCCAAGCCAAGCTTATTTTCCAGAGACGATAAAATCTAATAAAACCGATAAGAATGAGGATACTGAGCAACTCTTTAGGTCCTCAGATGATTATGAAAGGGTAAAATCAATTTTTAAAGCTTTCTCTAAATTCAATAAAGACAACTCCAATAAGGCGCAAATTATCGTGCTTGAGCATGCAGATAGAGAAATATGGGGTGATATAGAAAACATGCACTATGTTGGTAATGAAAGATGGACGAAAAATAATGCATTGATACCTCAGGAATGGATTGAGTAGAAAACTATGTAATGCAACTTGTATGCGTAGTTCTGTAAATACTTAATCCCTTTCAGTATCAAACAATGAGCAACTAAAAATATAAAAGCCACATACGAGAGTGGAAGTATGGAAGTGGAATACTGCTTCTATACTTCCATTTTTTATTTTACACTACACACTAAGGTGTAGTTACTACACCCCATGAAACCTACTACACAAAAACCTCTATCCTGGCTCGTTAAGCCACTTTGTAGTAAGTAGTAAGTGTAGTATTTTATTTTAATAGTATGGAAAATGTAAATAAAATGAAGAGGTAGGGATATACATTCTATAATGTTGAAAACATACCTGCTACGCTACTACACCTACTACATGTAGCGAAAATTCCTCTCTATTGCTTCTAAACGCATTTTATGGTGTAGTAGCCTTACATCTCAGCCTACTACAACTTACCTACTACACTACTACGATAAAATAAACAACACCTCATCTTTAAACTTTTTCCTTTTTCAGAATACAATACTTGTCAGGGGGGCAGATTCTCTCTGATATATAATAAAAATGAAAATTGAAAAGATGGAAAAAGTAAACAAGAGCATAAATCACTCAGACAACAAGTACTTCACCTTAAAGATGAACAGGTCGAGTTTTCACCAGTTTGAAAGGCTTCGCACAGAGTTAAGTGAGCAACAGAACAGAATCATAACAAAAGTTGACTTGCTGGACTACCTGCTGGAAGTAGCGAAAAACAAAGCCACAGACTCATGAGACTATTTGTAGATGGCAGCATAAGGGAAGCGTCTGACCAGGAAGTACAGCAAACGCTTAATTTGGATATTCTTCAGCAACACATCTCCGTGTGGAAGCCCAATCTGAAACGCGATGGTTTTAGATTCGTGAACAACATGAAGTTCGCTGAGATGCTAAAGCACATCGCTTATCCAGAACTTCTACATCCAGAAATAAGGAAAAAGGTCGACATGGTAGCTACTGGTGAGTTAGCTAAGACAGAACTGTTTGGTTACTGCGTAGCTACATTTAAACCAGAAGAAAACGGATGGGTAAGGCGTCTGAAGAACAACCACAGCACCTATACAAAGCTGGTGCAGTTAGACCTTGACCTGAAGCACGAGCCTGGCTGTGATGCCGAATACGTGGAGTATGTGTTACAGAGCATCTATGAAGATACAGACCTTGGCAAGCATATCCTCCTATGCGGAAAGTCCATCAGCAGGAAAGGTCTTTACCTGTATCTGCAAACAGATACGGACGACACAGACGTGTTGGAAGTAGTCATAAATAAGGTATATGAGGGGTTAAACATTGGGTTCAAGTTTCAGAACCCTAAAAAGACGCTGGACACATCTGTAACGGACATTATAAGTCGTCTCAGGTATTACGCTCCTGACCAGGATGTGGTCGTGAATCCTGATGTACAGCCAATTGACACCTCACCTATCACGGTTAAAAAGAAGGTGTATAGCAGCACCTATGTATCGCAAGCTGGAAACACATTTAGGGAGTATGAAATCATTAGACAGAAGGAAAACAGGTTCCTGAAAGGCTACAACAAGATTACCTATATCTCAGGGTTCCACAATGATTTCCTGCGTTTCGCAAACTCATGCATTAGCATGGGTGTCAGCAGAGCTACCTTGGAGAAGTACACGCAGCAGCAGTATAGCCAGCTATACAATCAGGAAAAGAGGAAAAATTATTTGCCTGATTTAATGCGAGTTATAGATTGCGCTGAAAAATTTATACTTCGAACTTAAAACAAATTCAAAATCTAATCTACAATAATCGAAAGGTAACTTTCCCTTTCTGTGAAATAATAAAATAAAAAATAATGTAATAACAATGAGTACCAATAGTAAACAAATCAATGAATTAAGAAGCAACTTTAAACACTTTAGCCAGCCAGGAGCAGGTCAAAAGAAATCGCACCAAGAAGAGGAAAAGACTGAGCCAAAATTCAGCATTGCCAAGGCATTTCAATTAAACGAACAGGAGGAAGAGCATGCTTCCACTTCCTCTCAGCCTCGTTCCGAAATAGAAGCGGTTAAAGCATACATCCGCAGCAGCTACGACAGTATTCGTACCAATAGCCTGACGAAGAAGATGGAACTTACCTTAAATGGTAAGACCAAAGAACTGATTGAAAGAGACGTGAACGGATGGTTAGACCACCTATGGAGTTATGTAGCTTTCAAACACGTCGATGGCAGGAATGGCAAGGAAACTGTGAAAAATGTTAACATGACTAAGGACAAACTGTACACAATCATAGACAATGATAGCTTCTCACCTGAATATGACCCTATTCGAGAGTATTTTGAAAAGTTTGCACATCTGGCTGAGAACACGACCAGCACACCAGAAATTGACAAACTATTAAAATGCTTTACGTGCAACAATGACTTTGCAACTGTGGAGCAGTACTTCAAGTCCTGGTTTGCAGGTGTGTTCATCAACTACTTCTCTGAAAGTGATAAGTACGACAGCATTCTTATCATGCAGTCAGACCAAGGCGTGGGAAAAACAACAGCTATCGAACATCACCTTCTCAAGCCATTCAGGGACTATGTGGTGAAGAACTTCTCATGGAACATCAACAACAAAGACGAGATTTTGAAGTTAGCTACATCGCTCTTCATATTTGACGATGAATTATCGGCTACAAAGAAATCTGAGATTGCGGAGTTGAAGAAGATTACATCGCTTACCACCATAAACAATGTGAGACCTGTATACGCCAGAACAACCATGAATTACAAGCGCAGGGCATCATTTATAGGAGCAACAAACAGCATGAACATCATATCAGATGAAACGGGAGACCGCAGGTTTCTAATATTAGAGGTGCTGTCAATAGATTGGACAGCCATAGCCAGCATCAACTACGACTTGTTGTGGAGCGAAGCGTACAATTACTTCCATGTGCAGGGTAATAAGGTAAAGATTGATTCCAGTATGGTGAAAGCTAATAACCAGAAATTCAGGTTTATGTCAGCAGAAGAACAATATTTGGAGAGACATTTCAACTTTGATGAACCAGAAAACGAGTGGATGACGACAACCGAAATCATGGATTATCTGAAAGAGAAAGAACCGAACTTGAATACTACTGCCTATAATTTAGGTAAGGTATTAACAAGTAAAGGTCTTAAAAGTATAAGTAAAAGGATAAACGGCAAAGCAGCTTATCGTTATCCTATGCACAAAATCAATTGGGGAAATATGCAGCTTTCCGTTACAAAAGCCAAGGGCGATGATAATGCAACCACTCAGATGGATTTCGAAGAATTATTTTTTAGTGGAAATTCCGCTTCCGCATAAAACTTATTCTGTTTTTAATATATAATAAATATCATTGTTACTATGTTATTTATTATGCTGAAAAGACCTGTCTGATAATCAGACAGGTCTTTTTTTTTGCTTCCATACTTCCACTTCCAATTAAAGATTTAGAATTAAATTATTAATGTTTGTGCAGGGGATGATATTTTCTCTCGTACCTTTCTCAATAAGTCCTCTGTGGAGTTTTTAACGTATTTTCTAAGTATTTCAGAAGTAGTACTGCCAAGCATCAGAAGTATGTCTCTCTCAGTATATCCAGCTTGCCATAGGCGAGTACAAAAGCCTCGTCTGCCTGAGTGACTTGTTATCAGTTCCCATTTATGATAGTATTCTACAAACTCTTCTGCCAGCTTTTCCTTACGAATCGCAATTTTTAGCTGATTGATTTTGTGTTTTTCGAACAGGTCTTTCAGTATCAGTTTGATGTACTTATTAAATTTTACTTCAGACACCAGGTTGAGTTTATATTTATAAAATTTAAGTATTGTCTCAATTCGTTTATCTAACAGGAGCGGTATATTGTAATTTCCTTTCGTCTTTTTTGTAATGCCTTGTAGAATCCCGTTCTCAACTTTCCATAGACTGCGCTTAACATCAGAATACCTTAATCCTGTAAGATTCTGAAAAACACATATATCAATGTATTTCACAAATTCTGGTTTAACACTTGTTCTGTATTCCCATAGCAGATTAAGTTCTTCGCTTGATAGGTACACTATCTCTTTCTCTTCTTTTAAAACTTTAAACTTTTTATAACCTGGATTAACAGATATATTCTGCTCATTCTCACACCACCGAAGAAAACCTTTCAATTTCTTGACATGATTGCCAAAATTATTGTTGTAGTAATTATGTTTAGGCGAATAGAGTAAGTATTTAGCATAAGCGTTATAAAAGTTATAGTCAAAGACATCAAATCTCAATGGAGTATTAGTTTCAATTCCAAATTCCATTAGTGTCTTTGCCCACGTTTTTAGTTGTTTAATTGTGTTCTTGTTTGGTGTTATGAACTTCTTAGGATACTCTTGTAATAGTCGTTTGAACTCCATTTCATAATAGGATTCAGCCTTTACTCCATCAGCATTATACCCTCGCTGTTTGGCTGCTAAATCATTTAATATTTTAGTATGTTTAGCTATCAACTCCTGAGTTTGTTGAGCAGATAAATAATCATAATTTTCAGCAATAGATAACCTCTCGTTGTTCGTAGGGGCTGTAGTATTTAGTTTTTCTATCCTGTTAAAATACTTTTGTTTAACAACTTGAAACTCTGGAACAGCTAATGAAGCTGCTATTTCTTCTATCATAGACTGAGCGGTTCTGATAGCATTGTTAATCGAGTTGGAATTTTGAAAGTTTGGTTTTGCTATCCCTTTCTTACTATCAAATAGTTCAGGGTGTATTATTAATCCTGTTCTTATTCCATTGGCTTTTCTTTTAAAGGTATAGCGGATGTAGATTGGGGCTAAACCATCTTTATTGAGCTGGTTTGATTGTAAGTAAGCTTTGGTGGTAAACATATAGATATCAAAATAGTGTTAATTCTGCTATCAGATTAGAATCTAAATTTTGACAAAAACACTATACAACATACTATACAACATTTATAAATAGACTGCATGCCGAACATCTCATTTTTATACTCTTACCCCTCAAAAAATAGGAGTGAATGTTTCGTTTTGTGCGCATACTTCCTATTTTTGCACTCGCGCTGCACCCGTAGTTCAATTGGATAGAATATCGGATTTCGGCTCCGAGGGTTAGGGGTTCGAATCCTCTCGGGTGCACCTTACTGGACAAGAGCTTTTTTGGGCTCTTTGTCCAGTTTTTTTTTACACCTAATGTGCTGTTTATCTGATAGATAAGGTGGGCAACCTCGTTCACCCGAGCGGTTCGAACTCTTCCGTCGTCAAATACCAGATTATCCGGAAATATCGAACCGATCAGCAGGCGCTTCTCCCGATTGCTGCTGTTTTCGTACAGGTAGTCCAGGCGCAGCAATTGCTCTAAACCCTTCTTTAAAAGCCCCTTCAAGTCCGTTTCCCGCGCTAAAGCGCTTAGTTTTGCCTCCAGTTTCTCAATGGTGGCCGTGCACGCGGTTTTGATTTCACGAAAGTCGACCGGTTCGATTTGTGCGCTTGCCACCAGGTCCCGGGCATGTGCAATGCGCTGCTCCAGTTCTTTGACTCGTACCAGCAGTTGCTGCCGCTCGCTGCCCTGTGCTTTAGTCTGCGCTTGGAACGCCTCCAGGATCAGGGCATGGTAGAGGCCCTGAAACTCTTTTCGTGGCACGTACCGTTGCAACTCTTGGCTAAAGGCCTCATGCACCGCCTCCGCTTTTGAGCGGAACGGGCAGCCCTTGATGCAGTGGTAGTAGGCGTAGTAGGCATGCCTTCCCTTGGACTTGCTCGCTGTGAGCTTCCGCTCGCACATCGGGCAGAGCAGGTAACCACGGAGCGGAAACTCCTCCCGTGTCTCTACTTTTGGCCGGTAAGTCTGCCCACGCCCATCCAGCACCTCTTGCACCTGATAGAACAGGTCCTCTGAAATCAGCGGTTCGTGCAGGCCTGGTACAAAGCAACTTTCCTCATCCTTATACCTAGGGATGAAAATCTTGCCGCAGTACACTGGATTGCGAAGAAAGCGCCAGAAGTTGCTTTTCTGGCACTTAAGCCCTTTTGCTTTGGCCTCTTTCCAGACCTGCTCGGTATTGTAGCGGCCTGTGGCCAGCTCCTCAAACACCCACTTTATGATGGAAGCGGCGGGCTCTACGGGGGCAATGTACTTATTCCCGCCCTCGCTTACTCTGTTCTTGTAGCCAATGGGGGCAGTTGCCATCCAGCGCCCTTCCTTTTTGGCTTTGCGCATACCCCGTATCACGTTGAGGGCTCTGCGGTCGTTTTCCACCTCCGGCGCAGCCAGGTAGAAGGCAAGCATCATCTTATTTTCCGGTACCGAAAGGTCCAGCGGCTGCTCAATAGCCTGCGGCTCTACGCCCAGCCGCCTGAGAGTGCTAATCATCTGGTAGGCGTCGCCCGCATTGCGGCTGAAGCGGTCCCACTTAGTAAAGAGTACCAGACTCGTTTTCCTCTTCTGCTTCCTGAGGTCCTGGAGCAGGCGCTGCCAGGTAGGGCGGAGGAAGGTCTTGGCGGAATGGTCCTCGTAGAGGACCTGGCGTACGGTGATGCCCTGAAATTCACAGTATTTGCGCAGGCGCTCCTCCTGATCCCGCTGCGAATACCCCTTATCGGCCTGTTCGTCCGTGCTTACCCGGATGTATAAGTCAGCTGTTTCCATTTCTTATCGTGTTGATATATAGGTATATTAATAAAAAATGCCCTTATTTCCAAACAGGTGTAGGCCTGACGGAGGAAGGTGCCCGTAGTTCGGCTTTGGGTAAGAGAAAGTGTTTTGCTAGTACCTGAACGATTCAGATTTGAGTTGATGATATCCAAAGTCAAAAAGTGGAAGTGCTCCATTATACAACGCTGCCTGAGACTAATCAATCAACATTAGTTCAGAAAACAGGACTTGCATAAAGAATACCCATGCAGAAGGAAGGCGTGCTGGTAGGGAGAGTTGGCTCTAGGCCGCGGTGGCTTTGTTCAAGCATTAAAAGCTAGTGTGCGGGCGCGCTTAAATCAATTTCCAAACCAGCGAAGCAAAAGGCGTGGTAGGAGCCGGCCGGCTCTTGTAGCAAGCTGAGGCCGGGAATCGCTTCAACGCAGCCCCTTGGGCAACTAAGTAGATTACCCTATTAAGCCCTACCAATGAAGGGAGATGAAGGCTTACCTGGTGTCCCAGTGGTCAACTTTCCTTCCAACGACACGCCCGTGCTGTTCCGGCTGAGATCTGGTTGGCTAATTCTAACGGTTGTGCTATCTATTTTTGCAACTAATATGCCCGCTTCTGACATGGTACCTTTCTTGACGTCACCATGTCAGAAGCGGGCATATTTCTATTGTTTCCCTGCCCTCGACTTATGTCCTGTGCCTGAACTGGGCAAGGTGTGTTACTTGCGGATAACCAGGTGGCGGAGGGACGGGTCCTGCAGCAGCCGCTCCATTTCTGAGGAAACCAGTTCCTCCATATCCTGCTTGATCTGCCGATAGTTTTTCTGTACAACCGCCTGGTCCAGTTGCCGCACCTGGGGAAGAGGAAGGTAGCTTTCCTGCTCTCGCTGGAGTGCGGCGTGGTCGTTAAGGATTTCGCTGTGAAAGGCTTTACGCTCAATGCGACAGTCTGGGTCATCGGCCACCAGCCCCACGAACTCACCGGAGGAGAGACCTGCAATGCGGGAAGGGGGCAGGGCGGCCTCGAGCTGTGTGGAGCGACTTACAGAAGTATCGCTGCTATTAATTGACACGCTGGCCCTGTCTTGGAGGATACGGCCGATCCGCTCGGAGAGCTGCTTGGCCGTGTCGCCCGTGACCTGTCCGCTGACGACATTGCCCACAATGCCCGCTATCACCTCTGCCTGTTCCCGCCCGTAATCCTTGCGGAGTTGGCTCAGGTCCTGCAAGCCCAAGCAGGTGGCTACCCGGTTGCTGCGTGCCGTGGCAATTAGACTATCCATGCTGGAGAGGTACAGGGTGGGAAACTCGTCGAATATCAAGCTGCTGGGGCGCTTGTCCTTCTGGTTGACTTGCTTCACCAGGCGTGTGACATAGAGCGAGAGCACGGCTCCGTAGACCTGGATTTTCTGTGGATTATTGCCCATGCAGACGATCTTGGGAGCATCGGGGTTGTTGATGTCGAGGGTAAAGTCATTGCCTGAGAGCACGTAATAAAGCTGCGGGGAGGAAAGACGGGCCATAGCGACTTTGGCAGCGGCGATCTGCCCTTCGAGCTGCTCCATCACGTCGTGCAGGTAAGCGTTGACGAAGGGGTTGATGAGCACTTCGATCTCCTTTTCGGTGCGCAGGCAGGTAAACAGGCTGTCATAGTCGAGTTGCATGAGCTCAATTACGTGGGGAAGGGTACAGAACTCCCCGTCCCGATAGCAGCGCAGGTACCAGATCACGGCTGTGAGGAAATTGATAGGCGATTCTACAAAGAAATCTCCCTGCCGTCGAATCCACTCGCGGTTAAGCCCAAGCAGGATGGTGCGAGCGGCTTCAGCAGCATCGGTAATGTCACGCATGGTAGCCGGCTCCAAGGGGTTGCAGCGGTGGCTGCGGGACAGGTCATCGAAATTGATCGTGTAGAAGGCCGGCGGCACAGGGTCGTGTGGTCGCTGCCGCAGCCAGGTATTGTAGGCGATGCGCGAGAGGTCATCGAACTTAAAGTCATAGACAAACATGGTGAAGCCCTTTCGAATGTGCTGGGTGATGACGTGTCGAATGACGAAGTAGCTTTTTCCGGCCCCGGGCGTACCGAGCACGAGCAGCCCGCGGAAAGGATTAATGATGTTGATCCAGCTGCGGCGCAGTTTACCCCTGAGGGTATAACGGGCGGGTAGGTTGACCGAGTAGGCGTTTTCCAGCAGGCGCTCTTCCTGGGGAAAGGCCTCGTTGGCCCGGTTAAAGATATCCGGGCGCTGGAGGCGCAGGCGCACCACGCGGGCGAGCAAGGTGCCACCGGAGAGCATGAGCAGGTAACCGGTGGTGAGCAAGGCCAGGTACCCCAAAGCGGCCTTCGTGACTGGCCACGGGAGGTATAGGAAGAGGGAGCTGGCAGTGTAGAGCAGCAGCCCTGCGGCCAGGCAGGCCCAACCTGTTCGGGGGCGCAGTGCTTCGCTGGGGCGGCCCCGGGTGCCCAGGAGGGAAATAGCCAGAAAGCCCAAGGCCAGGAACTTGGAACGGTGAAAGCCGTCCAACAGGCCGCTGGCCAGCACCCTGTCCAGCAGGCGGTCGAGCAGGGGCCAGGTCAGCTGCCAAGCGGCAAAGGCACGGTAGAGGTGCACGTAAGCGTGCAGGATGAGCAGCGTGAGGCTAATCAGGCGGGTCATGTCGATGATCTTGCGCAGGGCCTGGGCGTTTTCTCCGGTTTGCATCAGTAGAAGTGTTAGGTGTTAGACTGTCCGCGTTTTTTGCGCTTGCGTCGCTGCGTGAGTTGCCGCGGCACATAGTCAAAGGCTTCAGTGGGCTGCAGAACCTCTCCCAGCGCACGGCCGGTTCCCGGCCAAAAGCCATGGAGTGTATCGGGCAGGGTTGGGCCCGGCGCCACACGCTGGGTCAGGCGGGCCGCCAACAAATCGCTGCCCGGCTGGGTGGTACAGCGCTCCAACACGGCTTTGGCACTGTAGCCTTTACCTAGCGTACTGCCGTTGAACACGCAGCGGGTGTGGTGGTCTACATAAGTTAGACCGTAGACCAGTCCTGCGGCGTTTTGCCGGAGCACCAGCTGAATTCCTTCTTGTTCCAGCACCCGCTTCAGGGCGGCAAGGGAGCCTGGGGGGCGGAGCAGGGCCAAGTCCAGCCGCTGGCGCAGCCGCAGCCGGTGGGGTTCCCGCAGGGCCTGGTTGAGGGCAAAGCGCTGCTCCAGGTAAGAAAGGGTATAGTTTCCCCGGAAGGCACTGGCTTTTAGGGGAACCCCAACACCACGACCCTGCTCGTCTACGATACGGTAAAGCAGGCCCCGGTGCCGATAAACACGGGAATTGGCGCTGCCCCGTTCGGCGGCCAGGCGGTAATCCCCCAGCACGGCGTTAAGCTCGGGCAGGGAAGTGTAGCGGTAGTGAGGCAGCACCGCATCCAGCACGGCCTGCATGGCCTGTTTGGTTTCGGTGCGGCCGTAGTGCACGATCCGGGCGGGCACCGCCTGAGAGGGCAGGTCCAGTGCGTGCCTGCGCTCCTGAGCACGGCGCAGGCCATAAGTCTGCTCCAGAGCCTGGCGGGCCTTTTCAGAGGCTTGGCGGCCAATGTTATGCATGTCGATGCGGCTGCCGTCGGCGCGGACCTTGGTCGAGACCAGGTGCAGGTGCGGGTGACCAGCGTCGCGGTGACGGTAGACCAGATAGGGTTGCTCACCAAAGCCGATGCGTTGCATGTAGTCTTGGGCCAGAGCGCACAGCACGTCCGGGGAAAGCTCTTCGCCTGGGGCGAAGTTAAGGGAAATGTGTACACTGGGGCGGGTAACGCGCTCGTTCAGGGCAGTCTGCCGCTGCAGCAGGCGGAGCTTCTGCGCCAGGCTCAGCTCCGCTGCCGCTTTGGGGTAGTTGGCCGCCAGAAGGCACTCGGCCACCCCCGCTGTTACCTTCTGCTCGTTGTAGTACACAACGCGGCGTAGGGAGGTCCCGGTTTTAATCACTGCAACCATCGGTCTGCGAATTGGTTGATGCGGTCCTGGATTTCCCCGGTTTTTGCCAGCAGGGCTTCGCGCCCGGCGTCCCACACCAGTAGCCAGCCCTGGAACTCGGAAAGCTGCCGCAGCGTGTGCAGCTTTTTCACGGCCTGGTTGAAGTTGGAGCCCAGGCTGCTCAACTCCCGGCGCAGGCGCACCAGTTCGGCCATAAACTCATCCAGCGACTGGTTGCGCTGGAGCACTGTCACCGGCCGTCCCAGCAGCTTGCGCCGTGCCAGCTCACTCATCTTGCGGCAGGTGGACTGCTGCAGCTGCGCCTGCAGCTGGCGGTACTCCTGCTCGCTCAGGCGAAGGGTGAGCCAGCGGGTTCTTTTTATAGGTTGTTCACTCATGGGCTTACTATATACAGGTTCTTTTTCGCTTACCGGTAAACCACCGCCCCCGACTCTGGAGAGAAGGGCGGCAAAACGCGGGTGTGTCACAACCGGACATCTTGCCGATTGCGGCAAAGCAGGCAATCCCCTCTGGCTTTGGATAGGCTTTAACTCCTAAATGTATCTCCCAGGAGCACCCGGTCAGTGCTTATTTAGGCACGGGGGCGCAGTTCGGTTCCCCGGTGCACGAGCCAATCGTTGAGGTCCTTTTCCCCGTCATAGCGCGGACGCTCGTCGCTGACATGCGCTCCCAGAGAGAGGGCCTGACGCGTGCAGCGCTCCCCGGCGGCGTCATTGTCCAGGTAGAGGTATACTTGCCTGTAAGAGGTCAGCAGCGGGCGTGCCCGGGCAAAGAAGGCGACCGAATTGAGCACCATGGCGTCACAAGGATCAGCCTGTGGGCACAAGTGCTGCCAGGAGAGAAAATCCAGAAAGCCCTCGAAAACCACCACCTGGTGGGAGCCCCGGCAAAAGGTGGTGATGCTTTTAGGGGAGCTGCTGAGTTTGATATGGGGGCTGCGCAGCTCATAGCCCCCGGCATCGTTGCCAAAGCCGATGGCCCGGTGGCGCTTGCCATACAGCTGGTAAGTCACCTCTATGCAGAAACGCCGGGCCACCTCTAGGGGAATATTCCGTTGCTGCAGGTAACGGCAAAGGGCAGGGCAGGAGAGCGAGTGCCGGGCCACGACCCGCAGGCTAGGGGCTGGTATTGCCGGTGCCGCAGCGACCGGCCGGGGCAGGACGGGCGAGAGATGGCAGTGGGCCAGTTCCTGCAGGCAGTGGCGCAAGGGGCCGCCGTGGTAGCGGAGGGCGAAGTCCACCAAATTGCCGCCTTCCCCCATGCCGTGGTCATACCAGCGGTTCAGGTGGCGGTTGACCTTGAAGGAAGGCACCCGTTCCTCTCGTAAGGGGGAGCAGTACCAGTAGTCCTGGCGCCGGATGCGGGCAGGTGTGTGGCCAAGCCAGGCCAGGTAGGCGACCATGTCCAAATCCCGGGCCTGGCGGCAGGAAAGCACTTGCGTGGGTTTGTCTGTCATATCTTAGCAGTCGGTAAAGGTGTCCTGAAGATAAGCAGGGGACTGCGGCATTCCCATCCTCCACAGTTTTGAAGGAGGATGGAAGTGTCCGGGCCACTCACCGCTGCAGCCAGCGCCGGAAGAGAGGAGTTTTAAGCTGGCTGACGATAACCGGGAAGGGAGGTGGGGCGTGCAGGGTAAGCTCGAGTTTGCCATAGGCGGCGGGTTTGTAGCGCTGGCAGGCTTTGTAGTGGACTACCAGCCGCCGGTTCACCCGAAAGAAGCAGATTGGGTCGAGGACTTGCTCCACCTCATGCAGCGACTGGGACAAGAGGTAATCCTTCCGGTCATAGGTACGCAGGAAGGTATGGCGCCCGTCACGGAAAAAATAGCAGATCTCCTCCACGGGCACAGGCACGCGGTGGATGGCCGTTTGCACGAGGAACACGGTCTGAAAAGGGCCGGGTGCTGGCGGGGAAGGGATAGGTGGCTGTGCCGGGGAGAAGGGGTGCCCTGGCCGGTGTGGGACTGTCAGGCGATAAGCCTGATACGCCAGGGGCAGTGTCAGGGCCAGTCCTCCTGTGCGCACCAGCAGTCGCAAGGTCGGGGTGTCGGGTAGCAAGGTACCCACTGCGGTGAGCAAGGGCAACAGCAGGCTGAGCAGTCCAAACGCATGGCGGAAGGAGACCGGGAAAAAGGGCGGGGTTTGTTTGGAGAAGTGTTTCATAGCGCGAGTGGGTATGGTGTAGAGGTTGATTCGGCGGCAAATAGCAGCCAGCTGCTGACCTTACCAGACCGGATGCGCTGAGGCGTTGGACCGCAAAGTAGCTTGCTTGATGCTATATTGAGATATACTAATTTAAGTATGGTTTGTTAGAAGGAGAGCCGGGGGCTTTTCCCGCCACGTCCGTGAAATTCCCCGTTCCCGCTGAAGGCGCCTTTCACAGAGCGGCCTGCCCACCCCGCCGCTCCGGAGAAACAGAGGCCTGGCCCGGGCCACCTGCCGCAGCCGGAAGGCCCTGCGAACGGTTCTAGCAGGGAGGCGGCGCACGCTTAGAAAGCCCGGCCCTGGAGGGAAGCCAACACAGTGCGCAGGGGCATAACCGCCGCGCAACAGGGGGAGAAGCCCCTGGCGCGCCAGGCGGGAAGGAGTGAACTTTACTCTGGCGGCGGGGGAGGTTTCTGGTGAAAAGGTCGGGCAGCAGGGGGCCGGTGTAGGCGTTCCCTGCGAAGGGCCGCTGTGAGAAAAAAGACAGAAGATGGAGACAGCGCACGTGTTGGAAGCCTTGCAGCAGGCATATGGCCCCTTGCCAGGGGCCTTGCAGGAGTACCTAGGGCAGGTGCTGATCCCCAGGCGATACCCGAAAGGGCAGGTGTTGCTCCGGCCGGGGCAAACACCCCCTTATGCCTGGTTCCTCGGAAAGGGGGCCGCCAGGGCCTACCTGCTGGAGGAGGGCAAAGGGGAAGAGGTGACCCTCTGGTTTTGGCTTCAGGGGGAAACCATGGTGGCCTTGGACAGCTTCTGCCGGCAGGTGCCCGCCACCTTCTACTTGGAGCTGTTGGAGGAAAGTATCCTTTACAGGCTTTCATTTCAGGAGATAGAAGGCATGGCCGCGCGTTTTCCGGCCTTCCGACGGCTAGAGCGTGCCCTAGTGGAAAAGGCCTTGTTTCGGATCACCCGCCACCTGCTGGACCGCAGCCGCTTACCGGCTAGGGCGCGCTACGAGAAACTCATGCAGCAGGCTCCCCAGCTCTTTCACCGGGCCCCGGTCAAGCACATTGCCTCCTACCTAGGGATGTTCCCGGACACCCTCAGCCGCCTGCGCTCGGCAAAGGAATGACCGCGGCCTACGCCTGTCTGTTCGGAATTGTTGCTGAAAAGAAGCCTGTCTTCCTGTTACCTAACAGAAAGAGGCCCGGCAGGCTGCCCTACCTTTACCCCAAGCAACAGAAAGGAGGTGAGCCGGTCAGAAGCATCGCATTTAACTTGTTTGGCAGCGCCCGGGAGGGCGCCGGGGCCAGACCGGGGAATGCCGCTCCCTGTCACGAGAGCAGGCAACACAGTAATTGTTTAACAAAAGTTTTTCGTTTGCTTTTTGATCTAACAAAGCATTCCCAAAGATGAAAAAGTACCTCTTAAGTTTAAGCATCGTGGGCATGGCCGCTGCCGCCATGGCCTTTACCGGGGAGAAAGCCTCGGAAAAACCAGTGCTGATGCAGTACCAGTTCAACGGCGAGAGCCTGGACGAGGTGTATGACCTGAACCAGTGGTCGCAGGTGAGTGGCGGCGGACCTTCCTGTGGAGGTTCTGCCATCCCTTGTGTGGTGACGGTGCAGAACCAGGAATCCCTGGAGGACTGGCTGAATGCGCGCACGCCGCAACAGATCCGAAACGAGGCCTCCTCGCGGAAAGACTAAGCGGCTGCCTTTAACTTGAAAAGGCTGGCGGTACTTGAAACCAGGTGCCGCCAGCCTTTTTTTGTGTACCGCTGGCTTACCGGGGGTTCTGCGGCATACCGGAGAGTTCGATTATCTCTTCGGGCAGGGGCAGGGCATAGCGCGGGTCACGGGGAGGCAGGGTATAGGTCTGGCCGTTGACGGTGCGGGTCAGTGTAATTCCGGCGCCTTCCGAGTTGAGCCGCTTCAGGTCCAGCCAGCGCAGCCCCCGCATGAGGAGCTCCTTGCGGCGCTCCTGCAGCACCAGGTTCAATGCCTCCTCTTTGCCGGTGGCCGAGTAAGGCTCGAAGGTACCCGCTTTCCAGCGTGTGGCCAGCAGCGTGTTCAAATCCGCCAGCGCCTTGTCCACCTGCCCCAGACGGGCATAGGCCTCCGCGCGCATGAGGTACACCTCATCGGTAGCCACCCCGCTGAACAGGTTCAGGCTGCCTTCGTAGCTGCCCCGGAAGCTGTAGGTACCGTCCCCGTTGTCCCGGAAGAAGACCGTCCGGCGCAGGTCTTGGGGGGCATAGGCAGCATAAAGGCTGGGGGTGATCTTCGCCCGGCTTGGGTTCAGAGCCGAAGGCGTCGGCATAATGCTGCGAAACAAGATCTCCTTGTTAAACGGCGGCACGGGGTAGGCGGCCGTGGTGTCGAGCGTGTTGAAGTCAAGCAGCTGGGGGTGGAGGCTAAGGGCCGAGTCTGCGTAAGCGGCCACCTGCGCATAGTTGCCCAAAGCCAGGTGCGTGCGGGCCAGCAGGGCGTAGGCCGCGGGTTTAGACGGGCGCACGGGGTGCACCTGCGTGCGGGGCAGGAGTGCCGTGGCTTCGGTTAAATCCGCCAGGATTTGGTCGTAGGTCTGCTGGACACTGGATCGGGTGGAGGGGGCGTTAAAGTCTGTGCCCCGGCGCAAGGGGATGCCCAAGTCCGTTGACGCTGTAGCCGGATCATAGGACGGAGACCAGAGCAGGGCGATCTGCAGGAAAGAGCGGCCCCGGGCAAAGAGGGCCTGCCCCTTTACATTATCCCAGGCCGCAGTGTTGGCGGCCGTACGCGGCACCAGGGGAAGGGTCTCGAGTACCGTGTTAGCCGTGTAGACGGGGCGGTAGGCGAAGAACCAGTCATTGCTCTGTTCGGCGAACAGGCGATCTTCCGCCCATATGTACATGCGGCGGTCTTCTTCCTGATAGAGGCTTTCCCAGTCCGCATCGGTAAGGTAATAATCATCGGCGCTTACTTCCCCTGCACCCGGGTCGTTCTCGTTTAGGACCGGGTAGTTGTCGAGCAGGGCCTGCAGGTCGGGCAGGGTGGCCGGCACAACCATTGCCTTGTCAGGCTTTTCATCCAGAAAGGTTTCGCACCCGGCCAGCAGGCACAGCAGCAGGAGTGCCTGTATGGATCGTCGTATATTTTTCATGTCAGTAAGGATATGCGGTGAAACATTTAAAAAGATGCTTTCAAACCCACTGCGTAGCTGCGGGCAGGAGCCAGGGCGTAGTAGCCCAGGGCGTAGTCTGGGTCGAGGCCGTGCTTGTTGGCGCGCCAGAGCAGACCGAGGTTGCTGGCGTTGAGCTGCAGCTGCAGGCGCTGGAAAGGCAGGCGCTTATAGCGGCTGCGGTCGAGTGTGTAGCTGGCCGTGATGTACTGAAGACGCACATGGTCACCACGTTCCACGAGGGCCTCGGAGCCGGCATAGAAGCTGTCGCGGCGTGAGACGGCAGGGTACACCAACGAGGGTACGTCGGTGTGGGCCTCATCCCCGGGCTGCTGCCAGCGTTCGGCATAGTCGGCATGCCCCAGGCCGCTGGCAAACAGGTTGCTGTAGCTCAGTGAGGAGCGGCGGAAGTAGTAGCCCAGTTTATAGGTCAGGCGCGCTGTGAGCGAGAAGCCTTTGTAGGAAAGGGTGTTGCCCAGTGATCCATAGAAGGTAGGCAGGGCCGAGCCGTGGTACTTCAGGTCCGAGAGCTGCACCTGGAAGCCGGACAGGGCAGTGTAGTCCTGGCTCACCTGCCCCTCCACGTAGCCTTGTGGGTTGCCCGTCTGCGGGTCCAGTCCCGCCCAGCGGTAGGAGTAAATGCCATAGACCGGCCGGCCGGGGGCGGCTGAGATCGCCGGAACGCTCGTGACAAAGCGGCTGGCCATCTGGTTGCCCTGGAAGTATTCGGTGACCTCGTCCCGGTAATAGCTCGCCTTCAGGTCGGTGGTCCAGCCGAAAGAAGGGGTGCGCACATTACGGCTGCTCAGCGTCAGGTCCACGCCCCGGCCCTGCATGCTAGCTACGTTCTTGACGATGCTCGTTCCGGCCCCGGCCGTGTAGTCGAGCAGCTCCTGGCCGAACAGGTCAGTGCCCTTCTTGCGGAAATACTCCAGGCTGCCAGAGAGCACCTCCCCCCGGAGGCGGAAGTCCAGGCCCAGATTAAGCATACCCGCCCGCTCCCAGGTCAACGCAGGGTTGGCGTAACTGGAGAAGACTGCATAGGTATCGAGCGTGTAAGGGGAGGGCATCAGGTAGGCCATCGTGGTGACGGCGGCCCGTCCAGGGTCTACGTTGCCGCTGTAGCCGTAGGTGGCGCGCAGCTTGAGGTAGGGCAGGAAGTCCAGCCCGTAAAAAGGTTCCGCGGCCAGGTCCCAGGCCAGGCCCGCGGACCAGAGCGGATTCCAGCGCTCACGGGCCTGCACCCCGAACAGGTTCGAGCCGTCCCGGCGGGCGCTGGCCGAGAGGGTGTAGCGCCCGCGGTAGGTATAGGCCGTATTGGCAAAGAGCGAGGCAAAACGCGTGGTGCGGTCATACAGGTTCGTGCCGGCAGGGATAGGGGCCTGGCGGCCGTTGATAAAGGTCAGATAGGCCTGGGTGTAGTCCACGTAGCCGAATGTCAGCACGGACGGGTCGTAGCCGTAGAGGCGGTTGGCGTTGCCTGTGGCGGCCGCGTGGCGCAGCTCCACACCGGCCAGGACCGAGAGCCGGTGGTGGGCCCAGTCACGGTCAAAGCTTAGCTGACCGCGGGCGCTGTGGGCCTGCACCAGGTCCGTGGACAGGTCCAAAATGCCACCTTTCGGAATGGCGTAGGTCACTTCGCCTGTCTGCGGGTCGAGCTGCGTGTAAAGGTTCACCAGGTTTCGGGCCGCGTAGCTCTGGGCGTCCAATAGGCTTTCCCCTGTGGTCTGCTGCCGCTGGTATTGGTAGCGGAGGGTGGCTGCCAGGCCTCCGGGCAGGCGGTAGCTCAGGCCGAGGTTGCCCAGCACGTCCTGCAAGTCCGCGGTGGAGCGGGCGTGGCGGTAGTCCTCCAGCGGATAGTACTGCCAGTCAAGCAGCTTGCCCGCACCGGCCGTGGTGATGTAGGACTGGCGGAAATCCTTGGCAATCGGCAGTGCGTTTCCTGCCTCGTCGGCAAAGCGGGCGTAGGGGTAAAGGCTGCCGCTGGTAGTGCTGATCTGGCCATAGCCGGGCTTACCGCTGTTGCGCTGGCTGCGGGTATAGTACAGGTCTGTGCTGAATTCCAGGTTTTTGACCGGGCGCAGGGTGTGCTGCAGGCGCAGGTTGAGCCGTTCGTAGCCCGCATCCAGTTCGCTTGTGTTGTGGTCATAGCCGGCAGAAACCAGCCAGGCGTTCACCTCGGAGCTGCCCTGCAGCGAAAGGCTGTACTGCTGGTTGACAGCAGACTGGTACATATGCCGGGTAAACTCGTCGCGCACGTCTACCCCGCGCCAGGCGCTGAGCTGCGCGGCGACCTCGTCTTCGCTCACTGTGCCCAGCGCCTGCTGGCGCAGGAGCTCCACCACCGGGGACAGGGCGGGGCGGCTGGAGGAGTTGATTTTGGAGTTATAGTAGCCTTTGCTGAAGAGCAGCTGTTCGACATCAATGTAATCCGAGCTAGCCATCTGGCGGATATACGACAGGTCGGGTTGCTCGGAGACGGTCACATTGCTGTTGAGTTCCATGCGGAAAGGCTGGTTGAAGCGGCCTTTTTTTGTGGTGATGACCACCACGCCGTTGCCGGCACGTGCCCCCCAGATGGAGGCTGCCGCCGCGTCCTTGAGGATGGTGACGCTTTCCACGTCGTTGGGGTTGATGTTGGTGATGTCGCCTTCATAGGGGAAGTTATCCACGACGATAAGCGGAGACTTAGGCCCCTGGATGGTGCTCAGGCCCCGGATCAGGAGGCGTCCTCCGGACTGGCTGGTGCTGCGGTCCACTGTGAGGCCGCTGGCCACACTTTCCAAACGGCTGAGCACGTCGGTGCTGACCTGCTCGGAAAGTTCGGCCTTTGTGAGCTGGGCAAAGGAGCCGGTAGCGCGTTCCTGGGGCAGGGTCTGGTAGCCGGTGGAAACCTCAACCTCGCGCAACTGGCTTTCGCTCTCGGTGAGGGCGATCACCAGGGGCTGGGCAAGGGGCAGGCGCAGGGGGACAGTTTGGGCCTGGTAGCCCAGGAAACGTACCAGCAGGGTGGCTGTGTCGGGCACGGCGGGCAGAGTAAATAGCCCGCTGGCATCCGTTGTGGTGCCCTGGGACGTGCCCCGGATGATAACCGTGGCCCCGGGTAGGGCGGATTGGTCCCGGGCGGCAATGACTTTGCCGCGAAGGGGCTGTTGCGCCTGGCCCGGCAGCATATAGCAGAGCAGGCAAAGCAGGAGTAATATTCTTTTCATGATTGTGATAGGTTAAGGTTAACGAATGGCTTGCACCGTGTCAGGCGCGGGTACTTTCCGGAGCACGAGCAGAGGTACCGTGCGGCGCTGGCGCACCAGGTCCAAACCGTAGCGGCGTAAGTCCCGGCGCAGAATTTCCAGGTCATCAAAGTCGCCCGAAAGGGCCAGGTCTACCGGCTGGGTATAGCCGGTGGCGTCCACGACGAGCAGGCCCAAGGCATTGCTCGTGTTCAGGCGGGCCAGGAGCGCAGAGAGCGGCAGGTTCTGCAGGTAAGGTTTTTCTGGGCGAAAGAGCCGGTTCTGCGGCGTTCCTCCTTTGGAGTGCAGGCGATCCCGGCGGCCACGCCGCACGAGCGCCAGGCACTCGGTCGCCCGTGGCTCCCAGGTAGCCCGGTAGCCAGAGTAGCGGTGGAGGTCCTCCCAGAGATACCGGTAAAGGCTGTCGGCCTGGCCAGGGGGGAGCTGCAGGTCATAACTGTACAGGTGTTGGGCCTTCCAGGCCTCAGGAGGCAGCGGGGACTTTTCAGGGAAAAAATCGGCCGAATCGACTTTGGAAAGGATCCAGCCGCGTTCCCCGTAGGCCGGGTAAAGCTGCCATTTGGCTACATCGTAGAGTGCCAGCACCGAAAGGTTGGTGAGCACGGCACCGCTGATCTGGCCCGCCTTGTAGCGGAGGCGCAGGCCTGCCGGGGCGCCGGCCAAATAACCATGGTGCAGGAAAGAGTACTGGCGTGTGTGCCCGGGTAGCTCTTTGTTTGCCCAGAGCGGGGCATCCAGGTCGTAGTGCCGCATGGAAGGAGGCATGTGTCCTTCCGCGAGCGCGCGCCGGATGTTGGCTTCCGTCACTTGCTCCGGGCCGGTGAGGGTGCCGACCTTACCGTCGGGGGTAATCCAGGCAAAGTGCGGGATGTGCTCGTGCGGGAAAAGCGGCACCAGGCTTGTGTCCTCCACTACAGAGGGCAGGGCATAAGGCTGCCCGTCAGGGCGGCGGTGCTCTGTCAGGAAATTCTCCACTGTCTGTCGTGTATCGCGGGCGGCGGGGTAGCTGACCAATAGAATTTGCAGCTGTTGGCCAAAAATGCGCTGCAGGGAGTCCAGCCGGGGCATGACGCTGCGGGAGGTGGAGCACCAGGTGGCGTAGAAGTCGAGCAGCAGCAGCTTACCGCGAAAGTCCGAGAGGCGAACTGAAGAGCGGGAGGAGTTAACCAGCTCGGGCAGCAGCAGGTCCGGCAAAGGTTGGCCGACCTGGAGGCCTGGCGCCGACGCAGGGGGATTCTGAGCCTGCGCCAGTGAGAGCAGCCAGCCCGGCAGGAGCTGGAGCAAGAGTACGAGCAGAAGCAGCAGCAGGGGCAAGAGCAGCCCGGGGAAATGTTTTTTCGTTGGCATGATGTATTCAGTAAAAGGTAAAACGTCGTTCTGGCAGCCTTCCGAGAGGAAGGGGCGCAACATAGGTGCGATGACCCACTTACTCAGGCGGACAGATGAGCAGGGCCCAGGAGGAAAGGAATGGCTTTCTCATGGTGCTTCTGCTGTAGGGGGAGGACCCGTTTCCCCGCCGCCCTGCCGGGTGTGGTGCACGGCCTGGAGCAGGAGTTCCAAGCCTTCATAAAACGCAATCAGTTGGTTGGTATGGGCTGCGTCTTGGGTCTCAAAGCTATCAAGGAAAACAGGTAGGGCAAGCTGCCAGAGCAGGCGTTGCGCCTCTTGGGGCGGGTAGGTCTGGCAGAAGTCAGCCAGCACGCGGCCCGGGGGCAGGAGGGGCGGAAAGGGGCGGAGTCGGAGGTGTTGCATGGGGAAAAGTTTTGCTTGAAATGAGACAATAGGAATCAGGGCCACTCAGCACAGGCCGAGCGGCATAAGAGTCAGAAACAGCAGGAAAGGAGGTCCTATAGCCAGCGACAGCTGGTGTTAGGAGGTCTTAGCATGTGTTCAGTCGGGCGGGCAAATGAGTAGTACCCAGTCCTGGGTGAGCTGCTCGTGCAGGGTGTCCAGGGCTTGGGCAATGGAGCTTTCTTTTTGGTCTGGATAGGGTGTGGTGTAGAGCGCAGGCAGTAGCCGCTCCAAATGCTCGCAGAAGGCGATGAGGCGGGCGCTGTTTTGTCCTGAGCGCAAAGCGGCAAGGAGACAGGGCTGCAGGCATTGCCAAAGCAGGATCTGTGCCTCTTCCAGAGAGTAGGTCTGACAGAAGGAAAGGGAAGGGGAGACTTCCTGCGGTGGGGTATGATTAAAAGAAGACGTTGTTTTCATACCAAAAGGGTAAACAGGTAAACAAGATGCTGCCGCTGTGGTAGGCGGCAAGCGGGTACATCTGTGCAGTATTCGTAACTCTTTGTCATGCCCTGATAAACAAAGCTGCTAAGAAATGCAGAGAGGGGCAGTACAAAGCACTAAAAGTACAGGCGAGCGCTAAACGGCAAAAGGATGTTCCTTTGCAGCTAAGGAGAGCAGTAGCCATATACGAAGGTGCAGTTTTGGATACTTGTATAAAAGGTGGTACACTTGTATTTCACAAGCATAGCTTTGTGAAATACAAGCAGAATTATATTGTAAAATAGCTAGAAATTTAGTATATTAATTCTATGGAAACAGCAGCCAGAAAACGACCGATTCACCTGGGCGATCACGTTCGTAGAATGCGCACCGCTTTGGGCGTGAAACAGTCCGCCCTAGCCAATGAACTGGGTACGACCCAGCAGAACATCTCCCGCATTGAGCAGGAAGAAGAGGTAGATGATGTGACGTTGGAGAAGATTGCCGGTGCACTTGGGGTATCTGCGGAAGCCATCAAGAATTTTACCGAGGATGGTCCTGTTTTTCATATTCAAAATATGAATGATAATTCTGGGAACTTTAACCAGTATAACTTCAACCCAATTGAAAAAATTGTAGAGCTTTATGACGCATTGCTTAAGAGCGAGCGTGAGAAGGTGGAGTTACTGGAGCGTATGCTGAAGGATCAGGGAAACAGAGACTAATTTTGAATCCTTATCATTAGCTGCCAAGGAACATGTTTGTGGGAGTTTAGGTGCATTAAAACCTTAGGGAGCCAGCTTGAACTGGCTCTTTCCATTTCCGCTTCGTAACTACATACTTTACTCACTTACTTCATCGACTGTGACTGAAAAGTATAAAATGCTGCGGGGAGATCATTATGACTCTAGAGATCCGGAGTTGCTAGAGATGTATCACCGCGCAAGAAAACTCATGAGGACGTATAACAATTTTGACTCGGAATTGAGTAATGAACGGGAGCACATTCTTGCGGAGCTTTTGGGTTATAAAGGTTCTGGTGTTTGGATTGAAGCCCCGTTCTTCTGCGATTATGGAGAAAACATCTCGATTGGGGTAAACACCTTTGTAAACGCGAATTGTATGTTCCTCGATAACAACAAAATCACAGTTGGTGAAAATGGACTCATAGCACCTAGTGTACAGATTTATACGGCTTCTCACCCTTTAAAGGCCTCTGACCGAATCGTGCAAAGTGTGAGTGGCACTCGCTACCTCACCTCGTCAAAACCAGTGGCCATTGGCAACAACGTGTGTATCGGGGGTAACTCTGTCATTTTCCCTGGCGTAACGATTGGGGATAATGTCACAGTCGGAGCTGGAAGCGTCGTAACAAAAGACATTCCTGACAACACATTGGCTTTTGGTAACCCTTGTGAGGTAAGAAGGGAGCTCTAGGACATGCTAATGCTAAGTTCCTAAACTATTCCGTGTGCTTCAGCTTTTCCCCGGATGTGGCGTTGCTGAGATTGCTCTTTTGTTCGTTCGTCGGCACTGGAATGAGAGCGGGCAGGTGCATTTGAATATTAAAAGTTAGGTATCGGCTTGCCACTTAAATTTCGCTCTCATAGCCTCTGCCAAAAGAAAGCAGCGACCTCCGTTAACATCTGCTTGCACACCCAACGCTTTGTCTGGAAAGTTAATTTTAACACTTTTGTTCTATAATAGTAGAACTGTAATGTTAACTCATTTATTAGTTAACTCCTTTCAATATCAAGAGATTCCTGGTTTTTGCTTTCTGAGTGTATCCTAATCATGTTTATGAATCTGAAAGCACTTTTGTATTTGCCCGTAATTTTTACTGTGAGTAGAACATATTGATAAATGTATAACAACTTCTAAAGGTGCGTTTGTAAAACGTTATAGGTACACAAATATGTAAAACTCTCTGCTCGGACAGGCATTTTAGGAACTCAAAGGGTTAAAGGAGGATAGATAGTCAAAGGGTCAACCCATCCGGTAGCGGCAGGGGAGAAGAGTTGTTTCCCCGACTCGTCCAGCAATTAGGTAGATGAGATAAAGCTTCGGAAATGCACCAAGAATACTTCAGAGAACGCAGTTTGGTTCTTATGCATCTATACTAGGTTTTCTTGGTACACACCTTAAATACAATAATCCTACTTCTATATCTTCTTTGCACTGTTCTTACTGCTGTTCAGCGTCCCAGCTAAATAGCTAAACAGTGTACAACTGCATCAGTCTAGTGAGAAATTAGCTGGAATCATCTTAGCACTAGTAAAGCTGTGGAAAAGAAAGATAACTACTGCTCTACAGCTTTAGGCTTGATAAATTTTTAGCGTACATTTTTTTGTTTCCCTCTTACCCGAGGAGGCATAGGCATTTATCCAAGCCTCTATACCAAAGGGTTTGGTTCCCAAGACCATCATCAGCGGTTTTGTCAACCTTGCCTCCTTATAATTAGCGATTTTAAGAAGAGTGCTTTGATCTCGTTCGCTCAGGTAAGCGCCTGACTTCGGATGGGTGTGCCAGTCACCCAGATATGTTTCTGTCCTATCCGATTTCAGATATGCTTTCTCGATTTCCCTCACATGATGGGTATTATCAGGAACAAACGAATGCCTCTTGTGAACAGCCAAGGAACCTGGCCCTATGACGTCAGTAACCACAGCTTCATATAGGTTCCCCCAGTACCCGATTAGGACGCCTCCCGTCTCACGGGGCATAGCCTTTATCGCCTCCACAAGAACAGCATTGTAGGCCGACTCCCTTAGCCATACCACATACGTAGAGCTACTGTGCATTGCAGTAGTCGCATTTGGAGTGTGAGTCTAGAGTGTAAGTAGACCACTTAGGTGCAACAGGCCTGCCTTCGGCGTCTGCTAAGTTAAGCACCCCCACATCCCAATCCATATCAGGATACCCTCCCTCCTCCCCGGAGCAGAGTGTGGCGACTGCCAATCTTACACCTGCCAGGGAAACGTTTTGCAGGTCAAATCCTGCCCCCGTAAAGGTTAGGTCCCCGCAGCCGGCTGTTTGGATGTCCCCCGCCGGATCTGCTATGGGTACGGGAACGGTGTTGTCAGTCTTTGCGTGCTGCAGGCACATCCAGCAGCCTTTGGTTTTGCCTGGAACGACACGCATGGTCAAACCGCCCCAGGCTCCCGGTGTTGCGTAAATCGAAACATAGGGAATACCTAGCCTTTTGGCTTCCTCGGATAGAAAATGGTTGACGCCCACCTCTGCCGAGGCATCAAACAGTAAAGAGGCTCCGTCAAGCAGCTGCTCTAGAACTTGCTGCTCAGAAGGCTTTTTGCTTTGCGCATGAACCGGCGGAACACCCCCAATCTTATGATCAAGTGGCGTAACCACTGTTGTTGGATAATGCTCATCTATGAAGGCCTTGACAGCCTCCGTCTTCAACAGGCCAGCGGATGCGAGGCCCAACGGCCAGCGCACAGTAGGCCCTGGCTCTACCACGTCATAATCCAGGATTCTTAACTGCCCTACCTGGTTTCTAGCAAACTCTATTGCAGCGGGAGCGCCAAGGGACCCTAAGCCCACAAGCGCTATAGTTTTGCTCTTCAGTTCACGCAGCCTAGGCACCCTAACCTGGAGGTCCCTTTCCCCGGCTCTAAGGGCCTTGGCATAGTAGGCGATAGCTTTCTCACTGGGACGGCCCTTTTTGCCACTGAGGCTTTTCGTCTCCTGAACTACGCCAGCCACGAGGAACAGCCAGCCCATTCCCGGAACCCCCGGCTTAACCTCCTCAGGGAAGTTTAATCCGATCACATGAGTGATTCTTATCCCATTTTTCAGATAAAGTGGCTTTTGGGCTAAGTTATAGATACCCTTGCTTTCAGCAAGTTTGGAAAGCTGCTTCAGGTCCTCAAGAGGATTCTCCAAAGAAGGGCGCTCACGCAGCCGTAGCAGGGTTCCCTGTAGCTTCTGTTGGAAGTGCTTATTGAGGGATGAGGGGAGCTGACCAACTTTTTTACCGGAAGGATTCGTAGTCTCCAGCACGACCATTCTTGTCTGGAAGCTTGCCATTTCAGGGACACCTACAAGAGTTCTGCCTAGCAAGACAATATCATCACCTTGATCAGGTATTGTCTCGGCCCAGGAGCCGTCAAAAACCACAGGGTGGAATGGATCTGCTATGTACTCGCTCACGGGCTCTGCCTGCTCATGCGGATCCTCTGCGAGCAGCGCAGGATCTTCAATGGACCCTTTCTCCAGCACTTTCGGCAGTTGGGACTGCAGGAAAGTGAGCAGCGTCCACTCTGGCTCCCACTCGGCCGTCGACCTTGGCAGCAGGCAAAGGTTCTTACCAAACGGGTTCTGATGCCGCGGCAGGACCAAGCCGTCTGCATAGACCTCAGGACGGAAAAACGGGTAGTTGTCTGGGAAAACTGCTGTGAGCTTAATAGGGGCGTATTCTTTAGGTAAGCTGAATACTGCGCTACTGGCCTCATCAATGATGAGGTCTATTTGCATGATGCCCTGACTGCCGGCTGTCGAACTAATCTTGTGTTCAACTCCAGCGGCAGTCAGGGCATCTACTTCCTTCTCAAGTAAGTGTGGTTTGGCTTCAAACCAGGGTAATTGGGCCATTTTTTAATATTCTCTTGTTCGTACAGCTAACCTTATCCTACAGGTCTGTCCCCAGGAGGTTTTGGCGGGTTCTTCGGGCCAGGCTCTGGCCTTCCCGGGGGGCTTCCCGGACCTGTCGGGTTGCCTGGGGGGGTGGGGTTTCCTGGAGGATTTGGGTTACCAGGATTGTTGTTCTTTTCCATGATTTCTTACTTTTAAGTTCTTGCTAACAATCTACGTAACATACGCGACATTTGCTAAATATTTGAGATAAAAAATTAAAATATACTAATCTTGTTAGACACGTGCGCTCTGCATGTCTCTTTACCTTTTCTATTTTAATGCTACATTGACTGCGCTATTTCTCTTCGCGGCTATTTTTTGGGTGCCAACAGTAGCAAGAGCGTTACCTCGGGAAACTCAAAATCTTTAGGCTCATCTGAGGGTGAATGCTATCTAAGTATGTGTACTTTTGAGAAAAGCACCTTTAGGGCAATAGGGGGGATGGTTCTCGGTATTAGTACCGTGACCAGTTGTTGCCTAGCCAGTCCATCACATTCCTCCTGCTTCTGATACTGCCCGGCATGGCTCGCAGCATCTTCTCTATCTTGTGCCCGGCCACCCCGCCGTCTGGCTTCCAACTGTACTTTTGAGCGACCTGGTTGATCAGGTACAACACCTCATACCCTTCATTTCGATCTAGCAAGGCATTATCTGGGAAGCCTGTTACAATTGGGTTGTCGTTCTCCTGCCTTGCTTTCCAGGAGTAGTCGTAGAGCAGATCTGGTGAAGTATGCCATGGTTAAATACGCTAAAGTTTAACTCCTCCTGTAAACGTTCTCCTCGGCTGTTTTGGTTTGGAGGCAGCCGATTTGGGCGGTTCTCCGATCCTGCTGCAGCGGATTCCTTTTGGGCAAGCTTAGTTAGTGTTTCCGTCAGCTCCGGTATGGCAATTGCAACTGGTTTAGTTAAAGACTGATGCAGCACTTGTAGTGAATATGGCAATGTGAGGCTGCAAACGCAGAGGCCGTGGGATCGGGGCTTACAAAATATTTACGCACTGTATGCGATTTTCGACATCCAGTGCAGACGAGATTTCAACAACACTACGTAATTACTAAGAAAGTCACTGCCAATGGCAATGCCTTTCTTTTTGTGGCTCCTAATTTCCTTGTCCGGTGGGACAGTTGGTACCTAACTTCTCTCCCTCAGCTGCGGGATTTGGCCTTGCCTTGCAGCTAGCTTTTACCCTTTGGTGATCCTGCCTATGAACAGCTTCTGTTTGCATCAACAAAATCATGAAAGCAGTTCCCAGCTGCTAAGTCCTTTTATATTAAATTCAAGATTGTGTCCAGACTAGATATTTACAGGGTCATTTACAGGGTCATTTACAGGGTCATTTACAGGGTCATTTACAGCTATAGCTGTCCCTATACACTCCACGCTCAACTGCGACTGTTCCTTAAAATCTCCCTCAACTCCTCCGTTGGCATATAATGACCAGACTTTGGCGGTCCCACGAAGTGAATCAGCTTTCTATCCCTCAGCACCTTTAAATCCCTCTTGGCCGTTTTCTCCGAGACACCTATAAATTCAGCTATGACAGCGGTAGTCGCTTGGGGATGCTCCAGCACGAAGTCCAGAACCTTGGCTATTCGCTCGCTTACCTTAACGTTATGCTCGCCTAGCAGTCCTTCGCTAACGCCGTGTACACTGCCTTCAGCCATCGCATGGTCTAAAGGGATTTCTATCCTGAACACATCACCGTCATCGAAAGTCGGTACCCTGCCAGGGGAGTAGAGGGGCAGGAAAAGGTGCACGTTGCGCACTCCAGACCCGAGCTCGTCAACCCTGCCCAGCTGGATAAAAAACTTAGCGATAGTCGGGTTCTTAGGGAAAGGGGAGAACTGCCCCGGGACAAGCAGTCCGTGATGCTGCGGCCGGTTGGCGTTTTCCGTGATTACCCTGTCCCTATAGATGACCAAGGTGGCAGGCAATGCATTGGTATACTCACGGTGCACAATAAGGTTGGCCACGACCTCACGGAAAATCTTTGTCCTCAGGCTGACCCGAGTATCGCCCTCCATGTGAAACCTGTCTGGCAGATGCTTGGCTATGAAAGCCATGAGCTGTTCGTAGGCCTCAATCAGGTTCGTCTGAATATAGGCTCTGTCGTCATAGCGGTCCAAGTCCTCGCGGCGGACCAGGGCATCTATCTTATAGTGCGGCAGCACCTGCTGAATTACCTCGTCGCGACCGAAGACAAGCGCCGCGGCCAAGGTGTAGCCCTCTTGGTTAGTGGCAAAGTCCCGACGGTAGAAGCCTGCTGTTCTCAACAACTGCTCATCATCCATGGCCAGCCACGGGTGTCCAGGATCCCGGCTGTAGATAAGGTTCCTAACCTTCGGGAAAAGCTCAGGCTTGAAATCATCAAAGCCCAGATACGGATAAATGGTATTCTCTGTAAAATGTGCCCGCTTCCTGTTATAGAGTTCAGCAACTTGGCCGTGGTTGTTCAAGCGGTAGTCTCCGTCCTCGCTTCTGTCGAATATGGCGCCGTTGGTCCTGTGTACCTGCGAGCTCTCAGGCACCTGGATGTGCAGGATAGCCTTACCATCGAGCTCATACTCCTCCGGAAAAAGGATGAACGGAGGCTCCAGCTTCTGGGCGTTGTTCGACAGGTTGGCAAGATCAGTCTTGAGCTTTCCCACGCTTGCTGGGTCGACGCCGAGCACGCTACCGTCATCGTCAACGCCCAGGAAGATGCTCCCGCCTGCACGGTTCAAAAAAGCGCAGACGGTTTCAAACAGGTTCTTAGGCAGGCTGGTGCTGGCTTTCTTGAACTCCGTTCTCAGCCCTTCACCTTCCTGCAGCAGCTGGAGTATCCGCTTATCGCTCATGGTGTAGTTTACTCAAATACATTTCAGCGTAAGTTATGAAATTGCCCGCTACCGAAAAAGGGAGCGTACGCCCGCAGGTACTCGTATGGTGGGCACAAGGTAAAACATGGGCAAATGACGGTGGTGCCTTTTGTGTAGCGGCTTTAACATTAAGTAGACTGTGTAAGGCACCCTGTAAGAGGTTACATTGGATTAACAGCAGGCTGTGGAAGTCAAAAGAACCAGTAGTAGCCTTAGGTCCATATCTCATGAGACAAAAACAACAAAACTGGTACTTGATTCGAAGTACATATACCATCGTGGCACATGTTCCCCTGTCGGTGAGGGCTAATTAACGCGTGAGAATTATTTATATAATATTAATTTATATATATATATAACATATAAATTAATATTACTATTTTGCTTTCCAGATCTTAAACCTAGCTGTGAGAGCAAATGCGATACGTCCCTAATCTAATTCCAGGCCATGCCAAGGTCCTTCCTGCCTACTTCAAAGGTGACCCCTACACCTCTAAGCCGGGTAATATTCTTTTGCAGATCCTTTCTTACATAGGAGCCTTCTTCTTCCTGTTAGCGGCATTGGCCTTCCTCCAACACCCTATCGTCACCTGTCTATTAGGCGCACTTGGCTTCATACTGCTTCCTCAGGGCCAACGGTGGCTGGAGCGCAAAGGCAGGTTCCGCATGAAAGGGAAAGTGAAGGCTATTCTGGGAGGAACTTTGTTCCTGATTTCTACTCCATTTATTAACCACTACTCAGAGGTAGACACACGCCAGGCACATGAACTGCAGTTGAAAGAGGAGAAAGCAAGGCAAGAGCGCTTGCTGGCTGAGCAGAAGGAACAAGAGCGCCAGGACAGCCTGGCTTACTACGTGACGGAGAGTATTCGGCTTCGTAATGCCGACAAAACAGACCAAGCGCTGGCAGTGCTCTTGCATGCGGATACCTTCTCTCTGCACCAAACAGAGAAAGACACCCTTCAAGACATTAGAACCGGCATTCTGTCACTACGAGCCTTCTCCCTAGTGAAGGCCTCCAAGTATAAGGCAGCCTTGCCTGAACTAACTTCCCTGCTTAAGCAGCGCCCCTCGGATGACGCACTGCTTTACAACCGCGCCGTCTGCTACAGCAAAATGGGTCAGACAAAAGAGGCCGTGCAGGATCTAAAAGCGGCAATGGCAGCAGGCAACAAGGAGGCCGAAAGACTGCATGAGCGCATCAACCCGCTAAAGAGAAGGGTGGCCTACTATGTGACCCGTTGTTGCGACGGCTCCACCTCAAGCGCGAAGGGCAGGGGAGCCTGCTCCCACCACGGCGGCGTGTGCGACTGGAACGACCCTGTCTATGAAGAATACAGAAAGTACTAGCTATGAACAAACAAATATTCAATGAGGCACCTCTGCTGAAGAGAAGCTTTATGCAACGGATCCTGAGGCAGCATCCGGAGGAAAATGCTGTGATCGAGATCAACAACCTGCTGGCTTCAAAGCAGGTACGGGAAATTAACAGCATGGAAATCGATAGGATAACACGGACCTATAAAATAGATGCTCTGCACCAGTTCAGGCTCAACATGGAGGAGTTTTATGCCGTCTACCTCAATCATTGTTTTGAGGACTGTGTTCTGAGTGAGGAGGAGCTGCAAGACCTAAGACACCTTCGACAGTTGCTGCAACTCGAAGAGCGGACCGTAAACTTTCTCCATTCTGAAATAGGACAGAAGGTGTACAAGTCTTCTTTTGAGAGAGCCATCGCTGACGGCAGGTTGACGGAGGAGGAAAAGGAGTTCCTCAACAAGCTGGAGGCGGACCTAAAGCTACCGGAGGCGCTTGTCAACAGCATTTCGAAGGAGGTGAGGAGTGTTTTTGTTCAGAGCTATGTCTCCAGCATCATCGCAGACGAGCGGCTCTCCCCAGAAGAGGAGCGGGAGCTGGAGGCCATTGCCGCCAATCTGAATGTCACGCTAGAGACGGACGAGCAGACAAAGCGCCAGTTGCAGCAGCTCAAGCTCTACTGGGCACTTGAGAACACAGAGTTGCCTGCCATACAGCCCGACATCCTGCTTCAAAAGAGTGAAAGGTGCTTTATCTCCATACCTGGCGTAGACTGGCACGAGCTGCGGACCGTAAGACACCGGACCAGTTACAGTGGCTACTCCACCAGCTTCCGGGTAGCCAAGGGCTTTTACCTGCGCAGTGGGTCCTATACGCCGCGCAGCTACAGTTCTGATGAGATGAAGCTCATCGACTCCGGCACGGTCTACCTCACCAACAAGCGCATCATCTTCACCGGGGCAAAGAAGAATTCCAACATTCGCCTGGACAAGATACTCCATATTACGCCCTACTCAGATGGGGTGGAGATCGGTAAGGAGACAGGCAAGAGTCCGCTCCTGCAGCTGCCAAACAGAGCAGATGTTTTCTGTATTATTCTGGAACGGCTGCTCCGGGAAAGGGTGTGAACGCACCTTTTCAAGTACTTGACCATTTCTAGGATACTTATTCACTATTCACCCAAGATTTACTTATTATGCTTCTCAAGCTGCCTAAACTTGAACGAAAGGCTTACCAGAAGGTAGGAACCAAAAATATAGCGCGGCAACTGATTCAGCCAGGAATAGAACTAGATGTAGTTAAAGCTTCTAGCACAAGGAGCGGTATGACAGTTTCATGTGGCCAAGACCAGTATTACCTGACCTGTAATAAAGGTGACTGTCCAGCTGATAAAGGTTTAGTCTTACTTACCAACATCAGGCCAACTGAGGAGCGCATCGCAAATGGCGAAATCAGGGTTAAAGGATGGCTAAAGCATCCAGCACTACAGGATACTTTAACACCGGAAAGCATCATAAAGACATGGACAAACCGCTTCTCTTACCGTGAAGAAGATCCGGAGAGTGACAGTCCAGGACTAAGGCAACCACAGATCGGGGCACTGCATATGATTATGGGGCACCTGAAGATGCCCCTTGATACAGCCACGGTTGTTATGCCGACTGGAACCGGTAAGACTGAGACGATGCTCTCAGCGCTTATTGCAAACAAGTGCAGGAGACTTTTGGTGATAGTGCCTTCTGACTCTTTGCGAAGACAAATTTCTGCGAAATTCACTACGCTTGGTCTCCTGAAACAATTCGAAATCATTGCAGAAGAAGCAGCCTATCCTATCGTGGGGGTTATGAGCCAAGCCTTTAAAACTGTTGAAGAGCTTAATGAGCTTACCCAAGCTTGTAACGTAATTGTGACGACCATGCAGATCTTGACAGGTCTTTCAGAAGAGCAAACACAGTTCCTGGTAGAGAACTGCTCCAATGTCTTCATTGATGAGGCACACCACGTCAAGGCGAGCACATGGAACACTTTTAAGGAAAAA
This sequence comes from Pontibacter actiniarum, assembly GCF_003585765.1. Lineage (NCBI taxonomy): Bacteria > Pseudomonadati > Bacteroidota > Cytophagia > Cytophagales > Hymenobacteraceae > Pontibacter > Pontibacter actiniarum. The sequence continues at coordinate 2,378,552 of NZ_CP021235.1, read as the reverse complement.
TTTCCAGCAGAAAGAATCATACAGTTCACAGCCACACCCTTTAGAAACGACGGCAAAAGGCTGGACGGTAAAATCATCTTTAACTTCCCACTTCGGGAGGCACAAAGACAAGGATACTTTAAGCACATCGAGTTTCTTCCTATTCGGGAGTTTGACCCTGATGTAGCTGACAAAGAGATAGCTGAAAGAGCGGTCGAAAGACTTAGACAGGATAGAGCCCACGGCTATAACCATCTTTTGATGGCTAGGTGCAGTACCAGAGAAAGAGCTAACAAGGTATATGAAATTTATAAAGACTATGCCGACCTCAACCCTGTCATAATCTATTCGGGCGTACCCAACTTCAGGGAAACATATGACAGGATAACCAACAAGGAAGCCAAAATAATAGTCTGCGTTGACATGCTTGGAGAAGGGTTTGACTTACCAGAGCTGAAAGTCGCAGCCTTCCACGACATTCGGAAGAGCCTGCCGATCACCCTGCAGTTTGCAGGTCGATTCACGAGAACCAAACATGATGAAGAACTGGCAGATGCATCATTTATTGCCAACATCGCAGACTTAACCGTGCGGGCTGAGCTGGAAGATCTATACGCTAGAGACGCGGACTGGAACCAGCTACTCTCAGACGCAAGCTTCGGGAGAATCAATGAAGAGGTAGAGTTCAAAGAACTCATGGATGGGTTCACAAAGCTTGGAAGCTCAAAAATCCCCCTGCAAAACATAAGAACGAAGCTTAGCACCGTCATCTACAAGAACAAGACAAACGAATGGTCTCCTAAGCAGTTCTACAAGGCTATTCCAGGATACGATGAGCTTGAGTTTAAATTCCACGATATAAACCGTGACGAGAACATGCTCATCATCATCACTGCTAATAAAGTTGATGTGGAGTGGGTTAATCATAAAGATATTTACCTGGTCGACTGGAAATTGACGGTGGTTTACTGGGAGACAAAGAATAACCTCCTCTTTATAAATAGCTCCGATAACTCTAGCCTTTATACAGATCTTGCGCAGGCTATTATAGGAGAGGAGGCCGAACTAATACGGGGAATTGATGTTTTCAGGGCATTTCACAACATAAAGCGGATAAGACTTCAAAATGTGGGCTTGAGGTACTTTCTCGGCAAGAACGTCCGGTTTAGAATGATGGTGGGAAGCGATGTGGCGGAGGCGTTGAGTATCGCAGAGAGACAAAAGGGAGAGAAAGCTTTTGTGATGGGCATAGGCTATGAGAACGGCAGCCCCGTCAATATTGGTTCGTCTTATAAGGGAAGGATTTGGACAAAGCTGGACGGAGACTTGAAGGGCCTCAAAAGTTGGTGCGACAGCCTTGGTGCTAAATTCTCTGACCCTAATGTGGACCCTAACCAAATACTGAGGGAAACGCTTATACCGACACAGGTGGTGGAGGTTCCGGATGTACACCCCGTGTATATAGATTGGGCCGTAGAAATGTATCTCAGCAGCGAGACAAGGTTCAGGTTTGAAATTGACGGCGTTGTGTTTGACCTTTCTTCCATTGAGTTAGGATTAAATGCCCGTCCTGCTAACGACGTAATCTCTTTTGCCCTTGAATCCGAAACAAAATCCGTAGTTTTTGAGCTACAGCTTTTTCTAGACACCGCCTCGGAAGAGCCTTATCCTGACTTTAGGGTTATACAGCCAAGTGGAAATACTGTCATGGTAAGGTACGGAAGCAAGAGTGTTGATGCCTGCAGATTCTTTGAGGAGTTTACCCCAACCATATGGTTTGCCGATGGTTCCGCGTTAACCGGGAATGAGTATGTGGAGCTGAAGCACAGCATTAACGTCTACCCAAGAGAAGAGATTATCGCTTGGGACTGGACAGGTGTTGATCTGAGTGCGGAATCTCAGCATGTGGCGCCCCTCATCACCAACTCTATTCAATATAAGGTAATCAAAGAGCTTAAAAGCCGTGACTACGACATTGTTTATGACGATGATTACTCTGGAGAAATTGCGGATGTTGTGGCAATTAAGCTTGATAGCGAAAAAATCAAGGTTGACTTGTTCCATCTCAAATACGCAGTAGACGGTGTGGTTAGCAACCAAGTTAAGAACCTATACGAAGTGTGCGGGCAAGCACAGAAATCAATACATTGGAAACACAAAGCAGGAAATGAATTCTTCAACCATCTGTTGCGGCGGAAGGAGAAAAAGAGAAGGGGGAACTCGCGTTCTAGGCTAGAGAAAGGTACAGTACAGAATCTTGAGAAACTGCTTTCAATCGCAAAGAAAGAGATTCCTATGGAATTTGAGGTTTATATTGTCCAACCTGGCGTTTCAAAAAGCGCAGCATCGCAGGAGATCCTCACTCTGCTCGGTGTAACGGAAAACTTCGTTAAAGAGGTCGCTGGAGTCAATCTTTATGTTATTTCCAGTCAATGATAGTTAATATTCTTTATGTTATTTCCAGTCAATGATAGTTAATATTAGCTGTGATGTTTTCCCTCAGTGATTATAGTGTTATTCTATCGTGAGTTTTGCCTTCTTTTCTCCTCCTAGTATAGCGGACATCGGTAGCTAGACTATCTTTTTGCATTTAAATTATCAAAATTGCATCCTAAACATGAAGCAACTTTTACTAATTACATTATTACTTTTTTTACCGTTCTCATATTCTAATGCACAAGAATCTGTTGTCGTTACAGAGTCCACTTTGAAAGTGGCTGGCCTGGGGGAGGAAGCTTTTTACTACGGATTCGCCAAAGGAGACGAAATTGGATTCGACTTCAGCGAGGCGAACGGCAAGGAGCTAAAAGAGCTTGAGATAATTGAGTTGCCATCCTCTTCAAAGTTCTCGGACTACAAAGTAAAAAAGGTGCAGGACAAGAGGATTAAAGTGACTAAGACAGGTATTTACAAGTTCCGTCTTTCTAACTCTTCATTGGGCGGCAGGGTCTGTAGGCTTAAGATACAGCGCATACCGGCTAGCGAGAACACCAGGATCTTTGACTCCAGCGTGTACTGGAGAACCGTGCAGGACACCACCTACACCACAAAGCAAGAAAGGTACCTAATGCACGCCGACACAGCTATCGTGAAGATGACAGATCAGGTGGCGCCTGTGTCGTCCACCTCCGCGATGAACGGCAACCCCAACAAAACAGTAGTTGAGTTCACGCTGCCAGAAGGGACAGTCTCCTGGAGCTATTACATCGGAGTGGGAGCGACTGGGGAGAAAGCCTATGACGGAGCCAGAGACAAGTTCGTCAACACGGCGGCGGCCTCCGTGGCAAAGCTGCCGGGCCTGGCCCTTTACGGCATCAACTACTTCAGCAAGGCCCAGGGGGAGGACAACGTCAAGTACTGGTTCATTGCCGACTGGGATAACGTGCTGCTGTTTAAGGCTGGTAAGCAGTTCTACCAATATAAGTCAGGAGATGTTATCAACGAAGCCTCGCAGATGAAGGCCCCAAACAGGGGCAAAGTTTACCTCGGGTTACTGAATGATAATGTCATGGACCAGATCCAGGTCAATGTTCATGCCACCGCCATCACTGTCACTCCTGTTTGGGGAACCCGCCAGGTCAGCCAGATGCACGTTCAGGCAAGGCAAGAACCTTATTTGAACGCATTAAAGTAAAAAGCTTTGGCTGTGTTGCTATAGATGCATTAGCTGTCTGAAGCACTCTGCTGCCCCGATAGAACACATTACTAGTAAAACAAAGCCCATTATAGTAGTAAAAGAGGCAACAAGAGTACTCAGCGTTAGTGAATGGAAGAGGCTCCATTTTGGTCAGTGGAGATATAGAACCCAAAGCCCATTTTAAGGCCGCTCTGGAGATTTTATCCGGCATAGTAGGTCCTCTTTCACAACTTCTTGGCTTGGATAGTAGGCTAAGTCAGATGGATATAAACCATTGAATATGTCATATATAATCAGGAACTGCACGTGTTCCTTACTTGACATGGAACTAAGGGCATTGTAATACATTAGCGCCAGTTCGTAACGGGAGAGCTGAGCCCGGAAAATTTTAGCATACTTTTGCGGCTGCTCAGAGCCATCAATAATTTCCAGGGTATAATGAATGTTACGGAAATAATGCCCCAAGTGGTGCCCATGATCATGATAGAATTTTGAGTGGACCTCTTGGATTGCTTTAAGCCGTTGGGTTGATGACATTTTTTCAAAAAGTAAATAACCGACTTTTTGCAAAGAACTATTTACCTCCGGAGGTGTATCTATAGGATTACCTAGCAAACCTTTAGTAAGTTCCCAGGTGTCGTCGCTTGATCCATATAAAGCTTTTAGTTCATCAACTTGGCTTTGACTTCCAGTGAAGTGCACAGGCTTATGATATAATAAGGCATAGGGTTGCCAGATTATATCATATGCTTGATAACTAAGATTCGCCCAATTGTGTGAAATTTCTCTTCGCGCTATCATACTGAATTCTTCTTTAAGAAGCTTATTGTATTCAGTCGTATAGTTCTTAAATGCAGAGAAACTTTCTACTTTTTTCCCACTTGCTATTTGAAAGGTAACAGAATCAACCTTTTTATTGTGGAGAGCAATCATATTAAAAAAGGTATTATCGTCCGTTTCTCTTTTAAACTGTGTAGCTTGCTCTTTATTTGCTTTAATTTGGGCTTTGAAGGAAAGATAAACAAGGACCCCAGCCACAAAATTTATGATTGGGCCTGTAATTCCACCAATAGTATCACCTATTTGCCCCGCATTATGTTTTATCCAATCTCTAGGACCAAAGGGCTCTGTGAGGGCAAATACGGCTAAAATGCAAACGCTAGGAACTAATATAAAAATCACTAGAAAACCTAGTATCGAAAACCAATCGGTATTACGGTTTATATTCACTAAAAGGAGAGACTTAAAATTTGAAATTAATTAATAATTTCAAAGGAAATCTTAAAAATCAAACAAGGTTCTTATAAAGTAGGAATGTTAATTATAGATCAACTTCATTGTGTCCATAAGCATGAAACTAATCCATTAGTAGAAACTGGGAAGCACTGTTCCCATAATTGCCAATCTGGCTCATCTTTAAGTTTGAAATCTGAAGGAAACCATTCAATTGCATCCACCTTTTCCGGCTTCGCCTCTAAACCCTTATTATTAAAATAATCTCCTGCTACTGTATAGACGGGCACCTTTCCATTAATAGGTAGCCATTGAAAAGGGAAATCAGAAGAGGACTGTTTCCACTTAACGATGCCATTCTCCAGGTATATTACCATAATTGGAAAATCACCCAAATCCTTATACTTTAAGAAAGCAGCCGTTAGGGATACTCCAAAGTACGCTGCTGTTTGTTCAATTAGAGATAAACTAAGTCTCTTACCCGCTACCTTGGATTTAAATAACTCTGATGGCATTAATAATTCCGAAGCAAATTGATTGGCCTGTTGTTCCTGGGGTCCGTTCTTATACCATTCGGATAAGGTCTTATCATTATCTGCGTAGAAAGGAGTTAATTCATTATGTAAGATAAAATGACCGATCTCGTGAGCAATGACAAAATTCCTTTTGCTTGGATATGTAATATTGGAGTTTATAGTAATGATTGCGTTACTTCCTTTCATGAGGATGCGACCTTCTGCTCCTTCCATGGGGCTTTCTTTCAGAACCCCTCCCAGCGCAAATACCATTTCATCTAACGAGATGTCACCCGGTTCCCAGCAGCCCAAGTGGTTTCGTAGGTCGTTAGCCGCTTTTATAGGATTAATTCCCAGCATTCTCGTCTAATCGATTTTTCAGTATTTCCATTAATCTTAAAACCTCTTGATCTTCCAATATGGATGCTTCATCTTCTGGGGTTAATCCCTCAAACTTTCTAAAAAGAGGTTGCAGTTCTAACTGATCATGAAAAGAAAGTAACTTTTTAAGTTCTTCCAACCCCTTTTCTTTGAGTAACTTTATTTGATCTAGTGCCTCGGTATATTTCCTTTTATTTGCTACGGCCCGCAGTTTGGTTGAAAGTTGTTTTACTAACCTAAGATGTTTTTCAACAAAAGGATCCGTATTATTTTGCAATTCATTTAGAGTCTCTTCTTCTGCCTGATGATAATTGATTTCCATCATCAGGCCGTATAAGTTCTTTAATGATTCTTTTGGGTTTGTAGCTGCCATATCTGTTATTTATTAGAGGGTTGTAAGGCACTAACCCTTCGCAATAATTTTTCTTTCACTTTATCCAATTGCTTGGGAGTGATTCCAAGATGTTCAGCCATGTCACTTCGCTTGTAACCGGCCTGAACAGCTTCCCAAAAATCTTGCAATTGCTGATCACCCTGTACTGCATCCTCTATTACTTGAACTTGTCGTTCATACTCCTGCTTTTCTTCCCGGTCTGATTGGTCAGGGCAGTCCCCTAAATCATAAAACTCAACCTCAATATCCCGATACTCAATTTTGAGGTTCTCTGATTTTTGGGTTTTTACCCGCTCTACCTCTTTCGAAATAAGACTATCTATAAGGCGGATGAGCTGTTGGGATAAAGAAAATTGTGTTTGCCACTCCCAACTCCCGGCTAATATTTTTTCAAGCGCTAAGCTCAAGTAATACTCCTTCGGGTCGGCTCCTAAGTTAGCAGGCGAATGGGCTCCGAATAATGTTTTTTGTTTCAGCTTCCAGTTAAGATGTTCTTTACATTTTTTAATGGCGGCACGCCAATCATTATCTGTTAGAACATTGAATCTTCTCTGGTTTGCTTCATAGTACTTACCTAATTCCATAACTGTATTAACCGGAAAATATTTTTCTTACCCCATGGGGGAGTTTTCTACGAACCCGGTTAATACTCTTATGAATACCCACTAACAGGTTCGGCATATCTCTACCAAATTTACAAATTTAAATTATACAGAGGGAAGTAATGGGCAGAAGGTTAAGGGGAAAAGTATAAAATATTAAAAAACAGTAAACTATGACAAGAACATTACCAGTAGAAAACTTGGTTATTGAAGCAGGAAGAACTAATCCTTATTCCCATTCCAAACCAATAAGATTAAATGCCGGCTGTCAGGTCTTTTATAAGGCCATTACCTGCCTGCTTTTTATATTCCTATCATTTTGCTTACCAGCTTCTGCTCAGCGCACATCGGCGACAAGTACAAAAGTTATTGAGCGGATAAACAGTATCGAGCAGGAAAATCAACGCCTGAAAGATGATATTACCGAATTAGAAGAAGAGCAGGGTGATTTAAAGGAAAAAAACAAGGATTTAGAAGCTAGCCTGAAAGAGTACGAGCCATTTAAGTTCTGGGCCTGGATTTTGGGTGGTCTGGGCTTTACCAGTATAATAGGCATAGCTTTTTTATATTTCAAGGTTATTCCGAGTAAGGTTAATAGCCAGGTGGATGCTATTATAACTAAAATTTTAACAGACCGCCGGGAAGACTTTTTAGGGTTACTGAAAGAATATGATTTCGAGAAATCAGTAAAGCAACGTCATCAAATAATTCTTCTTTCGCACCGGAACGGGAGTGATGATTACCACCACCGGATGCTTAGTAAGAATGGGTTTCAGGTTACAGCCTTAACCAATTTAGACCAACTCCAGCAGGCAGTTTTCAATCCGGACGATATTCTCGTTATAAATAATGATGGTGGCCACTGGCCAACGGACCAGATACAGGACTTTATCGACGCCCATCCCAATTACTGTTTCTATTTCGGTAAAGGCATGATAAATCCGGCAAGTGCCCGCCTGGACCGGTTTGCCGCCGCCAACTTCCGCACGCAGTTTATAGGCAATCTAATGAATGTGTTAAAATATTCTCATCACCAAAATTAAACTAATTAAAACTATGTCAACAACATCATACTTTAACACATTCTTATCTAATATCAGGTTAACAAAAAGTCAATTAGAAGATTTAATAACCGGTCATACCACTTTGCGTGACCGGCTTGCTAATGATGCCGATTTGTCTAAAATTATCGTTAGCACCTTTCTGCAGGGTAGTTATAAACGGGCCACAGCTATAAAACCTAAAAATGGAAAGCGGGCGGATGTTGATATTATCGTAGTAACTAACTTAGACCAGAATAAAACCACTCCTCAACAGGCGATTGATTTATTTATACCCTTTGTAGAAAAGCACTATAAAGGGAAGTACCGAATTCAAGGCCGTTCCATAGGAATTGAGCTTTCTTATGTAGACTTGGATATTGTGGTAACGTCTGCGCCATCAGAGGCAGAACAAGCCTTGCTGCGGTCTGAAAGTGTGCTTACTACCTTAGCTTTGGAAGATATGGGTAGCAATTGGAAATTGGTCAGAAACTGGACGGAACCAGCAAAACAACAATATTGGACTTCGCTGATGTTGGAATCTTTTCGATCTGAAGCCGAATGGAAATCAGCGTCACTTTATATACCTGACCAAGAAGCAGGTTGCTGGGTTGAAACTAACCCGCTGGAGCAGATCCGCTGGACCCGGAATAAAAACAAGAATACTAATAGCCATTACATTAATGTAGTTAAAGCTTTAAAATGGTGGCGGGTGGTAAATTTAACTGACCTTAAACACCCAAAGGGCTATCCTTTAGAACACATGATAGGAGATTGCTGTCCTGATTATATTACTTCGGTAGCAGAAGGGGTCGTAAAATCGTTGGAAGCAATTGTTTCTAAATATGCCTGGTATAGAGAACATGAGATTACCCCAGTATTGCCAGACCGAGGTGTTACTTCTCATGATGTCTGGAAACGAATATCCAAAGAAGACTTTGTAGCCTTTTACGATTATGTAAAAGGTGCAGCTATTACGGCCAGGAAAGCCTTTGATGCAGAACTGTTGAGTGATCAACTAAAAGAATGGCGTAATTTGTTTGGTTCGGAATTTCCGGTAATGTCAGAGGAAGAGGCCCGTAGCGAAAGGCTCGATCACAAAGCAAAACTGCTGGAATCAGGAGCTGCTACCATCGGCAGTAGCATTAATATTATTAGAAGTACAGCGGGCGTTTCAGTACCCAGAGAGCGAAACCACTATGATCCGACCAATTTATAAAGAGAGGTACTCAGCCTTAGAACAGTATGTTCAGCAAATTATGGTTCAACAGCTTTTCCCGGGTTGTAAAATCAACGTAAAAAACCAAATTCTTTTGGTGGATTTTACCATTAAAGATCCTGACTATAAGGCTGAGTACCATCTACAGGTTCAATATATTTCGCAAAGCTGGTTTAAAGTCTTTGTATTAAAGCCTAAAATAATAGGTTCGGTTGCTATTCATATGTATCCGGATAATAGTTTGTGCTTATACTATCCGCCTGATATTTCACCCTTCAGGCGGCTATGGGTAGGTAAAGATTTGATTCCAATGGCCGCGTTATGGATTTGTCACTATGAACAATGGTTGATAAATGGAAATATCTGGAAGGGCAGGGAAGCGCCTGGCCATGATCAATTATTAGCGCAATTCAACAGTAGGAGTCAATCTTAGTGCTAACGCGAAAAAAATAAAATAATTTTAAATAGCTTACCCTTAAATAATTTGTTTCTACAGATAACTTAATTAAGTATCGCTATTGTACTTTTAATTTGAGTAAACTATAAATTATGGCTGTTTTCATATATCCAAAAGGTTTAACCATTGCTCAGCTTTTTTTGAATATAGAAGAGAAGACTAAATCAGAAAGCTCACCTACTTGGGAGGTACAAGAAAATCGCATCATACATACTGCTAGTTCCGGTCAATGGAACGAAGGAGGATATTTAACACGAGCTGAATTAAATAATATAAATTATTTAGCTTACTACTTTAAAACCCTATCAGGCTCGCAACCGAGGTCAGGAACTTATGGTGTATACAATGGAAGGTTTGTAGAGTTTCTTATGAATCAATTTGCAAATCATATTGAAAAAATAGAGGTGAAAGACCTCCGTAAAAAATAAACTTTTGCAATATTAAAGTTAAGGAATTGTAAACTCCTCATTTATATTTAACATAAGGTAAATTATAGGCGGATGTCTGATACTTCTGGCGTTAATAAATTTTACCATACTTCTCCAGTTATTACCGTGCAGTACTTGATAAGATAGTCAGTGGAATCCTGTATTATTAACGAGTACCTGCCGTCAAAAGGCACGAGCAGGTAGGTTTTCCGAAGCATCGTGGTCTTTTTAAAAACGTTGCCTATACGCAGCAACCTTACCTTTTACATAGCCCTGTCAAAGCAGGAGGGGCTGTAAAGGAGAACGAATGAACTTCGATAGGTTTATTAGATAGAGGGCTTTAACCGACGAGTGTGGCTAAAACAGTTAGGGGGAGATTCAATTAATAGATGTCAAAAAATTGAGCCTTGTAACTACTAAGCAAGCTCCTTTAGCATTTTATTACCATGAACAGGTGCCTGAGCTTTGTTTACCTCAAAATCCGCATAAGTCTCGTTGAGGTGGAGCCGTATCGGAGGTAATGTTTTGGACAACTCATACAAAAGCTTTGATGCGTAGCCATAACACTGCCTAGCATACACGTAGTACGCTGAAGCTACATTCTTCTGCCTCTGCTTAGCTTATATTTTCTTAATGTCGCTCACTTTACGTGCCGGAGGGCGTACACCACCAGCCCGGTGCGGGAGGCGACCTCCAGGCACAGGAACTTTATTTTACGTGCACAGAGTGTCGCCTCCCGAGCACGGATTCCCCTCCAGTCGGAGGCAGCGACAGGCCCAGGTGCTGGCACCGGAGCAGGGGACTTGCTTGGCTAATGCAAATAGTTTTACTAAAAAAATTAGTAATAAATATAGCCGTTTCCTAATTTGCCACCGTAAAAGAAGGCGATATGAAAGAAGCGAGCGTTATTCCCCTGTTTCCCATTCTCTGGCCGAAAGTCCTCCACCTGGACCTGGCAAGCGAGATCACCCTGCTTTTGGTGGGGGCTACCGTGCAGGCGGGCTTCCCGAGCCCGGCTGACGACTACACTGCCGGGCGCATCGATTTAAACGCCTACGTGTCCTCCAATCCGACTGCCACATTTCTGGTGAGGGTGGAGGGCGACTCTATGATAGGCGCTCATATCATGCCGGGAGACCTGGCCGTGGTGGACAAGGCAAGAAAAGCAAAGAGCGGCGACATCGTGCTAGCCTACGTGGAAGGCGAGTTCACCATCAAGCGCTACGAACTGCGGCGGGAGGCGGCCTACCTGGTGGCCGAGAACTCCGCTTACCCGCCCATCCCCGTCACCGACGCCGAGGGCGGGCGCATCTGGGGTGTGGTAGTCGGCACCGTAAGGAGCCTGGCATGACCTCGCTCTTCGCCCTGGTGGACTGCAACAACTTCTATGCGAGCTGCGAGCGCGTTTTCAACCCCACGCTGGAGGGAAACCCTATCGTGGTGCTTTCAAACAACGACGGCTGCATAATCGCCAGAAGCAATGAGGCCAAGGAGCTGGGCCTGAAGATGGGCCAGCCGCTGTTTGAGGTGCGGGAGCTGGTGGAAAAGCATAGGGTGCAGGTGTTTTCTTCCAACTATGAGCTCTACGGCGACATGTCGGCACGCGTGGTGGAAACGCTCTCCCGCTTCAGTCCGCACGTAGAGGTGTACTCCATCGATGAGAGCTTCCTGGACTTGGGCAACTTCTTTCAGGTGGACCTTCCGGCCTACGCCCGGGAAATCCGGGAGACCGTGCGGCAGTGGCTGGGCATGCCGGTGGCCGTGGGCGTGGCCCCCACTAAGACGCTGGCCAAGCTGGCCAACCGCATCGCCAAGAAGTCCCCTAAGGCCGACGGGGTGCTGGTGCTCACCGAGGAGCGGCACATTGAGGCGGCGCTCAAACGCACCGCGGCCGGGGACGTGTGGGGCATCGGCGGCCGCTATGCTCGGAAGCTGGCGGGGCTAGGCGTGCACACAGCATGGGACCTGCGGCACGTCACCGACGCCTTCGCCAAAAAGCACCTCACGGTAGCAGGCCTGCGCACGGTGCGCGAGTTGCGGGGAGAGGCCTGCATCGACCTGGAGCTGGTGCCCGCGGCCAAGCAGAACATCTGCACCTCGAGAAGCTTCGGCGTGGGTATTTATGAGCTGGAGGAGGTCGCCGAGGCGCTCACCACCTACGTGGTCAGATGCGCCACCAAGCTTAGGAGGCAGCAAAGCAAGGCCGGGGCGATGACCGTGTTTGCCATGACCAGCCGTTTCGGTGCAGAGGGGGAGACTTACGCCAACTGCCGCACCGTCACCTTCGACACGCCCACCGACTCAGAGCCCGAACTCATCCGCCACGCCCTCAAGGCGCTGCGGGAGATCTTCCGCCCGGGCTTTCGCTACCGCAAGACCGGCCTTCTGTTGCTGGACCTGGTGCCCAACAGTTCGGTGCAGCTGAGCCTGCTGGACACGGTGGACCGCGAAAAGCATGCGCAGCTCATGCAGGCGCTCGACGGGCTCAGGGAGCGCTTCGGCCACGGAGCGGTCCGCTATGGGGCGCAGGGCACCGAGCAGACGTGGGGCCAGCGGCAGGAGCACCTCTCGCCCTGCTACACCACCCGGCTCGAGGACCTGCTCCGGGTAAGGTAGGGGCGAGGCCGGTGGCGTTCCCCCCTGCTTTTGATGCCGCGGGCCCAGTACCTACAAGCAGGGGTGTTCTCTGTTGCTGCGCTATGTTTACAGGGGGAATTGTTTACCTTTGCCCAAATGTTTAATCACTGGGTAAGGGCGCTGGTGTGTGCCGGCGCTTTTCTTTTCCGCCCTGCGGCCTAATGCCGGGTCACGGCGCGGAAAACCTATGATCAGCCAGTACACTAAACCATACATTCTCATGGATCCTATCTTACCTGAGCTGCAGGCGGCGGCGGCGGGGCTGCTCTTCCGGAGCGAGTCCGACTATCCCTTCGAGACCGTGGACCTGGGCCGCGCCAAATACCTGGAGCCAACCCCGGCACAGCTGCTCGAGATGCTGGACCTACCGGTCGGTACCCCGGCCCGTACCGTGGATCTGGCGTACTTCCTGCGCAACATGACCCGCACCAGCCCGGAGCAAAGCCCTGCGATGCAGGAGGAGGCTGCCCGTTTCCAGGCCCTGGAGCGGCTTTTTGTCGAGCGGCTCGCGCACGTGCAGGTGATCCGGCTGGGGGAGGTGCAGGTGGAGGCCTTCCTGCTGGGCAGCACCCCGACAGGTCGCCTAGTGGGGCTGAAGACCCGATTGGTGGAGACCTGAGCGGGACTTTGGTAACAGTTCGGTAACACGGACGCAACAAAACGGGAACATGGGATGCGTAGCTTTGCGATTGGTCGGCGGGGTATGGGAAAATTACCTATCTTCGTCTTATCAATCCAATTTTTCATCCTTACAACCGTTACATGTTACAACTCTACATGCGCGGCAGGAAGGCCCTGGCCCTCCTGCTCCTGATGCTCTGGAGCGCGTCGGCGACCTCCTGGGCCGTACCCTTCGCCGCAACTCCGGAGAACTTCCCCGAAACCTTTGAGTCCGGCTCTAAAAGCAGCTACGCCACTGGCACCGTCCAACTGGCCAGCGGCACCTGGATCCTGGACGAAGCCCTGATCGGCAGCACCGACAACGACAAGAAAGCCGGCAGCCAGTCGGTGCGCCTGCGCAACGCCGGGCGCCTGGCCATGGACTTCTTCCTGCCGGAAGGGGCGGGCACGGTGAGTATCCGCCACGCCATCTACGGCAACGACCCGGGCAGCGGCTGGGAGCTCTGGGCCCAGACCCAGGTGGCCTCCTGCGGTTGCGAGAAGTGGTACAAGGTCGGCCAGACCGTCATCACCTCTACCTCCGGGCTGCAGACAGCCTCCTTCACGGTGAACACCACCGCCCCGGTGAAGTTCGAGATCCGTAAGGTCTCCGGCGGCACGGCCCGCCTTAACATCGATGACTTCTCCGTGGATTCCTACGACCCGACCGTGCCGGCCTACCCGGATAACGACCACCTGGCCCTGGGCAACCCTAGCATGGCCATCCCGGACGTAAGCAATCCCAATAACTACCTGATGCGCAAACCGCAGTATGCCCTTTCCTACAGCCGTGACCGCGGCACCCCGAATTGGGTGAGCTGGCACCTGGATGCCTCGGACCGGGGCGGGGCAGACCGCCAAGACAACTTCCGCGAAGATCCGGCGCTGCCGGCCGGCTGGTACCGCGTGAACGAGAACAGCTACCGCGGCAGCGGCTTTGACCGGGGCCACAACGCGCCTTCGGCCGACCGCACCTCCTCGGTGGAGGCCAACTCGGCCACTTTCCTGATGACCAACATGATCCCGCAGGCCCCCAACAACAACCAGAAGACCTGGAATAACTTTGAGCAGTATACCCGCTCTTATGCCGAGTCCGGCTACGAGGTGTACCTGATCATGGGCAACTATGGGGTGGGCGGCTCCGGCTCAAACGGCGGCACGACCAACACCATCGACAACGGCCACGTGACGGTGCCGAACCGGGTGTGGAAAGTGGCGGTGATCCTGCCGGTAGGCGAAAACGACGTGTCCCGCATCACGGCCGCTACCCGCGTGATCGCCATCGACACGCCGAATGCCAACAGCATCAACACCGACTGGGGCGCCTACCGCGTGTCCATCGATGAGATTGAGGTGGCCACCGGCCTGGACCTACTCTCCAACCTTCCTGCTGGGGTGCAGACCCAGATCGAGGCGGCCGTGGACAACGGGCCGACCAACTAAGGCTATTTCAGGAACGAGAACGAAACAGACATGAGACATCGCGAGAACATCACGTATATTTTCCGCCAGGGCGTCCTGCTCCTGGCACTGACCCTGCTGCCGCTGCTGGCGGCGGCACAGGCCAAAGCCCCTTACCGCCTTGCCGGCGGGAATTACACGCAAACCTTTGACGCCATTTCCGGGTGGACGACCGACTTCGCCGCGGGCGAGGGGGCGAACCCTTTTCAGGTCGCTACGCCCAGCCCGACCCTACCCTCGCAGAACAAGGTGTTTGTGAGCGGCTCCACCGGGGGTGTGCAAATGGGAAGAGACACGACGCCTCTTGGACCTGAGAGCATTGTGCTGCTGGCCACCGGCGCCGACGGGGCCAACGCGGCAGCCTTTGACCTGCTGCTGGACTTCACCGGCACTGAGGCGGGCACGCTGAGCCTGGACTGGGCCGAGGTGAACAATTCCTCGGGGAACCGCCAGGCCACCTTCAGTGTCCAGGCCAACACCGGCACGGACGGAGCCTTCGAGGAGCTGCCGGGCACCACGGTAGTGCTGACCAACAACGAGGCGTCCAGCGGCGCTCTGGCCAACATCGCCCTGCCTGCCGCCTTCAGCGGGAAGACAGACGCGAGGCTGCGCTTTTACCTGGTGACCTCTGCTTCCGAGGGAGTCTCCGGCAGCCGTCCCAAAATCAATCTGGATAACCTGGCCATCACGGCCACGGCGAGCGAAGGGGAGCCAGGTCCGGGAGATCCCGGTACCGGTGGTCAGGCTCTGGTGCTTTCCACCGCCGCGCTTCCTGATTTCGGAAATGTGGAGGTAGGCAGCGTCTCTGCCGTCAGATCTTTTAACGTGCAGGGGGAGGGGCTGTCAGGCAATGTTACCATCACACCGGCCCCAGGCTTTGAGATCCGGGTGGGTGACAATCCCTTTGCCTGCTGTGCCATTACGCTTTCGCCCGTGGCCGGCAGTTTGGCCGCGACCACGGTGGAGGTGCGCTTTGCCCCGTCGGCGGCGGAGGCCTATGTCGCTGGCATCGCCGTATCCGACGCAGGGGGGCCGGCGATGCAGGTAGCCGTAAGCGGCACGGGCATCGCCCCGGCCTATCCGGCCACGCTGGCCAGCACAGCTGTCACCGACGTAGCCACCAATAGCGCCACGGCGGGCGGGGAGATCTCCTCGGACGGCGGCAGTGATGTGATGGCCCGCGGCGTGGTGTGGTCCACAGCGGCGAACCCGACCCTGGCCGACGCCAAAACAGCCGATGGCACCGGTACCGGCGCCTTTACCAGCCAGCTCACTGGCCTGGCCCACAGCACCACCTATTACGTACGCGCCTACGCCACCAATGCCGTGGGCACGACCTACGGCCAGGAACGCTCTTTCACAACGGTTGCGATTGCGCTGGCCGCAGAGCCGACGATTGCCTCCACGATCGCAATCAGCGAGGTGACCGGCAACTCCATGAAACTGACATTAGCTGGTGGCGACGGCGTCAGACACCTGGTGCTGGCGCGGCAGGGAGGCGCGGTGGACGCGGTACCGGAAGACGGGCTGCGCTATACGGCAGATGCCGCCTTCCGTCAGGGCCAGGAGCTGGGCACGGGTAACTTTGTGGTCTACAGCGGAACGGGCAACGAGGTGACGGTAACCGGCCTGCGCGGCTCAAACACCTACCACTTCGCCGTGTTTGACTACAACGACAACGACACGGAGTTCGCCGAGAACTACCTGACCGAAACGGCCGGCCGCGCCAGCGAAAGCACACCGGCGGCGGCAGCCTTTCTGGCCCTGGAAGAGAACTTTGACTATACAGCGGCCAGCCTGCTGACCGATAACGGCTGGGCCGCGCACAGCGGTGGTACGACCAATGCCATCCCGGTGGTCGCCGAGGGGCTCGCCTACGAGGGCTACCCGTCCGGCGGCATTGGCAACAGTGCCCAGCTGGTGGCCAGTGGCCAGGATGTGAACCGTGGCTTTGAGCCGGTGAGTGCCGGCACGGCAGTCTATACGGCCTTCCTGGTGAAGGTGAGCGCAGCCAGCGCGGGCGGGGATTACTTCCTGCACCTAGCGCCTGCCAGCATGGGTACTACCTTCCGTAGCCGCGTGTACGTGCGTGCGGCCGGGGAAGGCAAGGTGCAGTTCGGCATTAGCGGCAGCGGTTCGGAACAGGTGTATACCACCGAGTCCTACGATCTGAACACGACCTACCTGCTGGTGACCAAATACACCTTTGATGAGACGGACAATACCACTACGCTGTATGTGAACCCTGCGGCGGCAGAGCCGGCGACGGGGGCGGCCACGATCACCGAAGGCGGGGACCGCTCGCCGTCGGACATCGGCACGATCGCCCTGCGCCAGGGTTCTTCCTCCCCTGCGCTGACCTTGGATGGGATCCGCGTGGCGACCTCCTACAACCTGGCCCGCGGCGCGGCGGCCTGCACAGAGCCGGCCATACCGGCCGTGGTGACCGAGGGCATGGCGCTGCAGGTGACCAGCCCGGTGGCAGGGGCTACGTACCAGTGGTACCTGAACGGCACGGCGATCGAGGAGGCAACGGCGGCGGCCTACACGGCGACGGCAGCCGGCTCCTACACCGTGACGGCAAAAGTAGGGGAGTGTGTTTCTGAGGCCTCCGCGGCCGTGATGTTCACACCGACCGGCGTGCGGGACGAGCAGCTGGCCACAGGGGTGGCTGTGTACCCGGTGCCGGCCACGGATAGGCTGCGCGTCCAGGCCCAGGAGACTGGCCAGGGCACGGCGCAGGTGCTGCTTCTCGACCTGGCCGGTCGCCAGGTGCTTTCGCAGCGGCTGCACACGGCGGGCACCCTGGATGTGACCCTGGCGGTGGGGCAGCTGCCACGCGGTGTGTACGTGCTGCTGGTGCAGACGCCGAAAGGATTCATCTCCCGGCGTGTGGCCCTGCACTAGCAGGTCACGCAAGCCTTTTCCAGAGCAGGTGGTGTCGCAAGGCACCACCTGCTTTTTTTATGCCTGTTGGTGGGGTGGAGCGGCATCAGGATTTGTTTTGGAGAGGAGACAGCACGCGCAAACTGGCAGGAAGGTTTATCGCATTTAGCAAGAGGTTCGTTAGAAGCGAAACACCGTTTACAGCCTTCAGGAGGGGCAAGAGGTTTCGTGCTTTGGCGTGTTGCACAAAGTCTGTGCTTACTTGTAGCTAAAACTAAAATACCCTGTCTTGTACGAGCAAGTTATAAGGTGCAGGAAAACCTGTGCGGCAGGCACTGTGTCCCCAACCGCGAGGCGTGCCCATGCCTTAAGACGAATTGCAAAACAGAGATAGTGGTGGGAGCCTAGTTACTACCGGTAGGTTCCAAAAGGAGGACTAAACAGAGACTCAGGGTTTCCTCGTTGGACAAGGTAAGGTGGGAGGTATAGTTAACGGTACCTCTCTTGGCCGTCATGAACATCATCCCTGCCACAAGGCAAGAACCCTTGCTTCATAGGTAGTTATCCTGCTACCTGAGCTTTCTGCTTCCTAGTCAAGCACAAAGCAGAGAGCCGGAGAGAACTACCCTCAGCACCCAGTGGGTATAGCTACTACCGGCCTCTACTTCATGTTTGTTAGGTCATGGTCTTAGGACCAATGAATGGTAAGATAGTGGAAATAGTTATAGTGTGAATAACTATTTTAAAGATTTAAAAGGGCATGGTACCAATTGTAACTCAGTCGTACTGAAAGAGAGGGTAAAGCTAATCATGCGTTATGCTGAAGTATTTAATGACCGTACTGGCTAAAGGCTGAGGAAAAAAACACGAGGACCTGTATCATACTCGCCCTGTCCAAGGCACGGGCCAATTCTGTAGCACTCAGATCAGGCATTTGAAGGTCCGGAAAAATTAAGACGAAGGGCTGTTGATGGATTCCCTTCAACGCCTCTATGGCGCTGGAATAACGGCCTTCAGGCTTTACGTGTGGGGTCTGTTCAATAAAGGAACAAGGACTGCACACCGACCCACTGAGCAGGCAGAATTGCGCTGCCCTTTATCCTTCCGGCTTTGAAAACACACTGCCGAACACTTTCCTTAACTCAACCTCTTGTTCCATACGGGAGAAACACATTCGTTCACACATTCCAGTACATAACACCCAACCCTTTATTTCATTAAGGAATATTGTCGTAGCCAGGGCTCGGCGCTGGTTCTGTTGTTGAAAACCCTGACCTCAAATGCGCTGTTGCTTGCGTGGAAGTTCGATGCGGAGGTCCCGGCAAAGGTATCGGGAGAGATTATCAGGGCAAAGTGCTTTATTCCAGCAGCAGCGGCTTTGGTTGCCCATTCATTGAGAACCCACTCAAGAGAGTGGTCCCAGCTCCCAAGGACCTCGCTGGTGTCGTTGAGTACGCAGCTGAACCCTGTCGCCTTTATTGCATCCGTGTATGCCAGAGCACCTGCTTTGATGTTGTCCTGTGTCAGGTAGCCGATCCAGTTGGTGTGTACCCACCTGTTTTCGTTGTCTACGGTTATCGTGATAAATACTTTTCCGAATATATTCTTAAGTTCCTGCCTCATCTGATAAAAACGGTTCGTATTCTAACTGGTGCAAAAGTTTGCGAACTTAATGTAAATTGATGAATCACCGTAAAATTCCCTGTTCTCTTTTTCTAGCATGGTAGGTTGTTAGTGGCTTTGGGTAGGGGTAGCGGCCTTGCTCCATTCTGTTTCACCTCTTGCTGTTCTTTGATTTGAGCGGACAGCAACCATAAACAACTTCCTGGTACTATATACGGCTTAAGCATGCCAAGCTCCCGGTCTGATACCTTAGTATGCGCACACCTTCTGCGCATGGGTAAAGCTGACAACGAAGCGTAGGATGGTAAGGAGCTGTTTCTAAAGATGGAAGCATTAGACTAAAGGGGAATACATCTGCAACAGGAAATAATGAAGACGAGTCCTTGGGCAACCTTGTCAAAGCTTTGGAGGGAGCCTGTAAGAGTTTGATATGGACGTGAGAATTTACTAAGTAGAGACCTCTTCATTTGCCCATTGTTGAGTTGAGTGGCTTCAGTTGGAGATGAGGCAGGGATAACTTTCAGTAGGGTTATATCATATCGTTAGAATTTTATATACTGCTGCGGGAAAGTAGAGCTTTGAGTAGTGCTGGTCCTAAGCTTTGGTTGTAGACTGCCGGTATCTTGGGCTTAGACAAAAACAGAAAGCCCCAAAGATAGGTAACTGAAGAAAGCCTGGAGCAGCTTTTGGGGGCAAGCGAAACTAAACCGTGATATTAAAGCTTACAATCATGCAGCGCCAGCTGTGAGAAAGCTTGAGTATGATAAAAAGCAGGCAGTCAATAGTATGACCAGTATGCAGAAAGATATGTCGGTTATCTTTTTTCCTTTTACATTTGCATGCAATAAAGAAACATGTATCCCAACCATAGCTGAAAACCAGCAGCGTAGTGCTTGCTGCCATATGTTAGCCCTTTTATGAAAATCTTTTTAGTGTTGCTGCTCTTGCTCGCCGGTCCGCTCCAGGCGCAGCGCGCCTTGGAAGACAGCCTGAGAGCCGAGTTGGCCCGCGCAACCACGGACTCTGCGCGGGTGAGGCTGCATTGCGGGCTGAGCGAGCAGTACCTACTTGCTGACCCGGCAAAGGCCAGGATGCACGCGCAGGCAGCCAACAAGTTGGCGCTGGCCGCGGGACTGGTGGCCGGGAGGGCCGAGGCCGTTCACCTGCTCGGGAGGGCGCACCTGGCCCTGGGGGAGTACGACCAGGCCATGCGTTGCCACCTCAGCGCCCTGCAAGCCAGGGAGCAATTGGAGGACACCGCCGGCGTGATTACTTCCCTGCTGAGCCTGGGGAACGTGTATATTCGAATCGAGGACAATGAGCGGGCGCTGCGCCACTACCGCAGAGCCCTAGAGCTGGCCAAAACTACCAACGACGTGCTGCGGCTGAGCAAGACCTACAATAACCTGGGTAACGTGCACGAGGTGAAGGGGCAGTACCGGCAGGCACTACGCTGTTTCCAGCACGCCGCACGGCTCCAGAAAGAAATCGGTGATCGTAGGGCCTGGGCTATCAGCCTCCATAACATCGGCAACGTGCACGTATACCTGGGGCAGCCGGAACAGGGGTTGCCCTTCCTCTTCCAATCCGTTCGCCTGAACGAAGAGATTGGAAATGAGATGATCCGGCTGTCCTCGCTGGTGAAGATTGCCGACATCTACCATGCCGTGGGGAAGCAGGGGCTTGCCCGACGGTACGCTCTGGAGGGACTGGCGATAGCCGAGCAGACCGGGTCCAGCAAGAAGATCGCCGAGGCGGCCCAGGGGCTGCACGCGATCTACGCTGCCATGGGAGACTCTGGTCAAGCCTACAGTTACCTCTCCCTCTACACCCGGCATAGCGAGCTATTGAACGCTGAGCGCCGCAAGGAGCTGGAAGCCGAGCTAACGGCCCGCTATGAAGCGTTACAGCGGGAACAGGAGAATCGCCTTTTGAAGGCGGAGGGGGAGCAAAAGGGGGCGCAGATAGCTAGTCAGCGGCGGGCTCTTTTGCTGCAGTGGACGCTGATCCTGCTGCTACTGGTGCTGCTGGGATTACTGTATGTGAACCGGAGGAGGCTCAAGGCTACCCACGCGGACCTTCGTGTGGCGTACGGCCAGGTGCAGGAGCAACAGGCGGAGATCCTGGCGCAGGCAATGGCCCTGCAGGAGCAGAACCAGCAGCTTGAGCGGCACAATGCCTTTAAGAATAAGGTGTTCTCTATCGTGTCCCACGACCTGCGGAGCCCCTTCAATACCGTCAAAGGCGTGCTGGGGCTGGCTCAGCAGAAGCACATGTCGGAGGGTGAAACCCGGCACCTGTTCGGGCTGCTGGATAAGGCGATGGAGGTGGCCACGGGCATGTTGGACAACGTGCTGGTGTGGGCCAAATCGCAGCTGGATGTCGCCGGGTCAGAGGCGCAGCCGGTGGAGCTATATGCAGTGGCCGAGCAGAGCGTGCTGCAGGTACGGTCGGAGGCGGAGGCCAAAGATATCCGCCTCGTCAACCAGGTGTCCCGGCACTTGGTTGCTTTGGCAGACAGGGAAAGGCTGGCCTTTGCGCTGCGAAACCTGCTGACCAATGCGGTGAAGTTCTCTTACCCCGGAAAAGAAGTCCGGCTGCAGGCAGGGGAGAGTGGCGGAAAAGTAATCCTCTCTGTGCTCGACCAGGGTCGTGGTATGTCGGCTGTGCACCTGGAAAAGCTCTTTTCCGAGCGCCGCTTCACAACGCTTGGGACCGCGAATGAGAAAGGCACTGGCTTGGGGCTGATGCTCTGCAAAGAGCTGGTGGAGAGCTTTGGGGGCTGCATTCAGGTGGAAAGCGAGCAGGGGAAGGGGAGCGTCTTCACTATTATGCTGTCTGCTGTTATAGGGGAGGCTGTCGTAGCGCGGCAGGAGAAGCCTGTGTCATCTTAACGTGTGGACATGGGCCTATTGAAGGGGTTACTCCTTGGGGACATAGGAGATTGCAGCAGTTTGTCGAATCCAAAGGCAACTGGCCTTCCACACGGCCCGCCACACCTTCGCCATCATGGTCTCGCCGTTGAACGGGGTGCTTATGGAGAGCATGTCGAAGAAACTCCGGCCGACCAACCACAGTACAACGCAGCACTATGCGAAGATACTGGCGTAACAATGGGGGAGGACAGGAAAAGTTCTAAAGGCAGCTTGCTTCACGTAACACTTCCTCTTACAGAAGAGGGGCCTGGAAGCAGGGTCAAAAATTTCACTCAGTAGTAGAACTTGAGATGCCTCTTGTGGTCCTTATTTAAGAGCGTGCTGCTTTGTTATACGGATTCTCCTTTATCAGCATGCACCGGCTGGCCTAGGTCCAAGAAACTCTGTCTCTACGCCTAAGCTTACTGTTAAGAGCAGGCGCTGTGAAAAGCGTCTCTCCCGCTGGCGTTGCTCAGATGAATGCTTACCTTTATGACATTGAGTTTGTTTTTCATAACATGGAAAGGGTCGAGGAGCTTCCTGTGCCCTTTCTTCTTTTATGAAGCTAACGAAAGCACAGGCGGCCTCAGAGGCCCATGTTGCTTTTCACAAGAGCACCGGCTGCGGAAGGGGCTGCTCCAGACACCCATCTAGAACGCCTGAGAATAGCGCCAAAATTTCCAGGAACCCGCTACAAGAGCATTCATGCGAATAAAAACAACCTTGAACAAGAATATCGCGGGTGTGCTAAACCCGCGCCTGCGCCTAGCTTTGCAGCCGGTCCTGGTGCCGGTCTCCCGCTTCTGTAATGTTGTTGGAAGCGCTCGCAGATACCCAAGGACACTAATGCTGGGAGCAAGTTTGATCCGGGTACATCAAACCCACTCAGCAGCTGTGCTTCTTGGCCTCAGGCGGCCTACCCAGCACAACCTGTTGAAGCCTGAGAATAGTTAGGAAGGCAGGAATAAGTTTTTCATTGAAGCATTTCTAAACTCCAGGTTATTCCTTGACTGTAGTTTTCTTAAATTGCTCCGCATACCTTACCATTGCTTCGACAGATGCTTCGGGAAATTCTCAGGTAACTGCTGTACAATAATTCACTTTGCAGTGAACCGTCTAAATGGCAGGTAGCTTTAGGGAGAAAAAAGTACCATTTGAATGTTTCGGCACCAGGGAAAGAGAAGGACTTACAGGCATAACCTAAGGCTGGCAGGCCTGCTATCCTTTATTGCCGGGATGGTCAACATTAGCGGAGTACTGTCGGTAAACACCCTGACAACGAACGTCACCGGTCATTTTGCTTTTTTTGCTGAGCAGGTGGAACGGAAGCAATACAGTTTAGCACTTACCTTTCTGCTCTATATTACCGCTTTTTTCCTGGGGTCGTTTCTGTCAAGCCTTGTGACGGAGCTTTCCTTAAGAAAGGGCTATAAAAGGACCCATGTGGGGCCTGTGTTCTGTGAGATTGTCATCCTACTGCTGATGGGCATGGAGGGGGATCGTATGCTGCAAAGCGGGGTGAGCGCCACTACAGTTGCCTTACTGTTGCTATTTGCAATGGGCTTACAGAACGCATTAGTCACACGGGTTTCAAAATCGGTAGTTAGAACTACCCACCTGACGGGGCTTTTCACGGATTTGGGGATCGAGCTGTCACAGTTGCTATTTTGTAAAAGAGGTGGGCAATGGATGAAGCTTGTACGGAGTGTGAATCTGAAGTTTGCTATAATTTTCTCTTTCTTTGGGGGGGGCATTGTTGGAGGTTATGTATACAGCGTGTTAAACTTAGGAACGCTGCTGGTGGCGTGCGGGCTTCTTGCCTTAGCCTTAGCCTACGATACTCTGAAACTCAGCTACTATCGCCTATTCCGTGCTCAGCACCGAACGTGAGACATCATGGGGACCAATTATATGGCTTATCAGACTATTACCACGAACTCTTGGAGAGAGTACACCTCTTTAGGTGATTCTTGACCGCCAGTGTGAGCGCACCTGTCCGATTTGGTTGCCTATGACTGGAACCTATGAGCAGTGGGAACGGGGCTTTAGAACCATGTATGTGTGTACTCCTGACATACGTTCAGCCACTATCGAATGAGTAGGTCGTCTGTTTTATTGATAGGGGGGTACCACGGGGTAGCTGAAGGCTCGATATTTTACGGTACCGCCTTAAAATACCTGGAATAAGTCTTTGGAGGGCTTCCTTTAGGATTTATACTGGTCTGTGAGAGTGCAGTATGTGTGTGGCGGGTTGATACCTGCTAACAGAGCGAAGTTAAAAGCCATTCTTCCAAATCCAGAGGTTATTTAAAATCATCACAACCTTGAAACGGTAACCTCTACCCTTACGATAGTGAAAAAAACACCGTTCAGAAACCTGTTGATGCTGAGTAGGTGCTGCTGCAGGTTTACCTGTCGCCGCCTCTGTTGCTCCGGTGCCTACGATACTACTGGTCCAGCCATTCTTTGAACGCTTGGGCTTTGCTGTTGCTCACGATGATGTCTGTATCTGAGGCCGGTTGAAGTAACAGGTGCAGCCGTCCTTTAAGGTACGGACGGACTTCCTGCACCGCCCTGATGTGCGCGATAAGCTGCCGGTTAGTCCGGAAGAAAACAGTGCGATCCAATTGCTCTTCCAACTGGTCTAGCGTGTAGTTGATGATAAAGCGTTTCCCTTGGTGCGTTACCAGGAACACAACGCCTTCTTCTGCCCGGAAATAAGCCACTTCCTCCACCGAAACAGCCTTGATGGTCTGGCCCTGTTTTACAAGAAACCTTGTTTTAGTTTGCTGCGGTTGTGCTTGCAGGAATTGCTGCCAACCTGTTATACCTTGCCTGAGGTGCAGGGTCTCATACTTTTTCAGGGCCTGGGCCACATCCGCCGTCGTGATGGGCTTTAGCAGGTAATCCACACTGTTTACTTTGAACGCCTCTATGGCATACTCGTTGTATGCTGTCGTGAAAATAACGGGACATTTTACCTCCACCTGCTTAAAGATGCCGAAACTGCTGCCGTCGGATAAGTGAATGTCACAGAAAATCAGGTCCGGGCTCTGGTGCAGGGTAAGCCACTCCACCGCCTCCTCTACAGACCCAACAGAAGAAACAATACTGGCTTCGGGCCTGAGCCGCGTGATAATGGCGCCAAGGGCATCGGCTGCCAGTTGCTCATCCTCAATGATAAGAGTTCTCATGTTACACAACTTTAAGTAAGGGCAGGCGCACGATGAAGTCCTGCTCCGTTTGCGTTACCTCCACTTCCTGCCCGGTAAGGTAGCTGTACCGGGTGCCAATGTTCTTTAAGCCAATCCTGGTTGATTTTACTTCATCGAGTCGCGGCTGCAGGTTATTCTTGACCACCAGTTTTCCGTCTGCCACAAATATAGAAATCTGAAGGGGCTTCTGCGAAGTATAGCCGTTGTGCTTGATAGCGTTCTCAAGCAGCATTTGCACCGCAGTAGGAGGAAGCTCCAACTGCCGGTAGGCATCCGGGACCTCCACCAGAAACTGCACGTTGGCGCCGAACCGTGTCTTCAGCAGGTGAATATAGGCCTGCACCAGTTCAAGTTCCTTTTTCAGAGGCACCAGTTGCTTGCCACTGCTGTCGAGCAGGGAGCGGTAAACCTCCGATAGCTGACTCAGGAAAGCAGCGGCCCTATCCTGATCAACGTAAATGAGCGAGTTGAGCACATTCAGGCTGTTAAAGAGGAAGTGCGGGTTCACCTGGTTTTTAAGCGCTTCCAGCTGTGCCCTGTAGGTCTCTTTTTGCAGTTGCTCTGCCCGTAAGTGCTCCTCCTGCAGCTGCTTTACTTTCCGTTCGCGCTCCACAAGATAATAGAAGAAGAGGGAGATAATGGCCCCTACCACAAAGCCTAGCCTCACCCGGAGAGGCAGCACCTCCGCGCTTGGCAGGAGGAGGTGCGTCGGCAGGTACACCAAGAGCAGACACAGGAAGAGGCTGCCTGCGATAACGGAAGCGGCCTCTAAAGAAGCATAGATGGAAGCAGGTAGCTTTGGGAAAGGAGGCGCATTGAAGCGCGTTGAAATCCTGTCGTGCATCCAGAAGGTGAAGATCAGGAACAGGAACACGAGCAGCAGTTCTCTTAGCGCACTTGCCTCATACCAGAACACAGTGCCTAGGTTGATGAAGACAAACGTGTAGTAAAAGAAGAGGGATGTTAAGGCTGCTGTACCAATTCTAGTAAGTACAAGATTCCGATTAAGGTGCATCTGCTGGGAGGGCGGTTGTAGTGAAAGGTGTATTTCCTGCTTGGTGCTAATTACTGGAAGTTCCTGCCAATTTGCAAGGGTAATAGGCTGACATTGCCCCTCCTGCCGGCTCTAAAGACACCTGCAAAATACTTTGGAGCACCTCTCATACTTCGGAGAGGCTTTTCCTTTCCGTCGGTTTTCTTTTTCATTCAGGTTATATTCCGGTTCATTCCCCCAAAGTCCCGGTTCATCCGAATCTGGTTTCATAGCCTGCTGTGTCTTTTCATCTTTGGTGCACAAACAGCGCAAAGCTGAAGATAAAAAACAACTAAGAAAAGAACAAAACTATGAAACCGTTAAGACTCCTTCTTCTGCTCCTGTCACTGTGTATTAGCCAGCATGATCTGGCTCAGGGTATGCTTTCCGGCACTGTGCACGACGCCAGCGGGCAGCCCTTGGGCTTTGTAAACGTGGCTGTGCTGAAAGCGGCAGACGGTGCCGTGGTGTCCGGAACAATTGCCGGTGCGGAAGGCAGCTTCCAGATCGGAACGCCAGGTGCTGGCAAGTACAAACTCAGGCTAAGCATGGTTGGCTACACGCCGTTAGAAACAGCCGTGTTTGATGTGGATGGAATTGATTCCAGCAAAGACTTGGGCAGCCTTACCCTGCAGGAAGATGCAGAGCTGCTGGGTGAGGTGGTAGTACAGGCCATGCGCCCTGCCGTGGTAACCCAGGCCGATAAGACGGTGGTGAGCGTGGAGGGTACGGCCATGGCAGGAGGCGCCACTGCTTTCGAGGTGCTCACTAAGTCTCCGGGGGTGTGGGTAGACCAGGAAGGCAATATAAAGCTAAACGGCAAGGCTGGCGTGCAGGTCATGATCGACGGCAGGGCATCATACCTGACCGGCAAGGAGCTGCAGAACCTGCTGCAAAGTATGTCGGCGGAAAACATTAGGGACCTGGAGATCATCACTAACCCTTCAGCCAAGTACGAAGCGGAGGGTGCGTCCGGTATCATCAACATCAACCTGAAGAAGAACACGATGGCCGGTATGAACGGTAGTGTATATGCAGGGTATCAATATGCCGAGCTGCACGGTTACACCGCCGGTACCGATCTGAACTACAAGCAGGGCAAGTGGAGTTTTTTTGCGAGCCTGGATGTGGCGGAGCGCACCCGCTTGCGCACCAATAACATGCTGCGCACCACTTCTGATAACCCAGACGTGCGCTTGAAGCAGCGGATGAAAGAAGAGGGCACCCAATTTGTGCCCGTTTTACGGATGGGAACGGATTATGCTCTCAACAACCAGCATAGTGTAGGTGTGTTCGGTAGGGTTTCCCGCTACCTGGCAGAGGATGAGGTGCAGGCAAACACCTATCTGCGTCATGCAAACCCGCAGAAGGACCTGTATGTAAATGCCGCCAACGTATCGAAGACAAGGTACAGCAACAGTGCCCTGAACCTGCACTACCTAGGCAAGTTGGACACCCTTGGCACTACACTCTCGGCTGATGTAGACTATGTGCGCTTGAAGAGTGACGACAAGGCAAGCTTCCTGAACAAGTTTGACAGCCTGGGCAGTGTATCCCCTGTGAGCGAAGACCTGCTGCTATCAGAGAATCCGACCAGTTACGATATATACTCAGCCAGAACCGATTTTACAATGCTGTTTGATAAGGCGGGTAAACTGGAAATGGGAGCCAAGGTAAGCCACGTCGTATCAGATAACGACCTCCGCTTTTACACAACAGCAGACATGGTGAAACACCTGGACGAGAGCAGAAGCAACCACTTTGTCTACAAGGAAAACATATATGCTGCCTACGCCAACTACGCGGCTCAACTTGGCGGAAAATGGAAACTGCAGGGGGGACTTCGCGCTGAACAGACTGTAGCCGAGGGGCGTTCGGTGACCCTGAGCCAAAGCACCGACCGCAAGTATGTGGACCTGTTTCCGAGCCTCTTTGTGCAGCATAGCGTAAATGATGCGTACCAGATCAGCTACAGCTACAGCCGAGGAATAATAAGGCCGCGTTATGAGACGCTTAATCCGTTCATGTTCTACCTTGACCCTTATACACTGGTAGAGGGCAACCCTTACCTAAAGCCACAGTACACGCATTCCTTCTCGCTTACTCAAAGCTATAGGCAGCGCTATAACTTGGTACTGGGCTACTCGCTTACAAAAGACTTCGTGGCAGAGGTGCCGGTTCAGATTTCTGCAGATCAGGTCACTATACTTCAACAGCAGAACGTGGATGACATGGAGAGTGCGAGTGCTACGCTGGTTGCTCCCGTGCGGGTGTCGGCACGGTGGGAAGTGAGTAGCAACGCTACTTTGCTCTACCAGAGCTATGCACAGAAAAGAGACGATCAGGTATTGCAGAACGAGCAGGTAACGGTTCTAGCTCAAACAAACCATCAGATTCTACTCCCGGCGGATGTGCGCATGGAGATGAATGCCTGTTACCAGGGCCCTGTTGCCTACGGCCTGTACAAACTGGAGGCTAATTGGTGGGTGGATGCTGGCTTAAAACGCTCCTTTATGAATGAAAAGCTGGATCTGAGCCTGAGCGTGACAGATATATTTAAAACCAAGAAAATTGCCGGCAACACCACTATAAGCGGAAACGCGATCACCTCAAAGCAATACAATGGCACGCAGAGCTTTAGGATAAACCTGCGCTATCGCTTCAATAGAGGAGAGAAGTTTGAAACTAAGAAGCGTCCGGTTGACTTAAACGAAGCAGACAGGGCCGGGGGAAACTAGGGGGGAATCGTTGGTACATGTGGTTGAAGCAGAAGAACAGGCCAAATGCCTCGCCCATCACAGACAAGTGTGTTTTTATGTGTTACTGAAGGAAGAAGCAGTAGAACCTGCTAACCAAAGAAACAGCAGTGCCAGATGTCAATCAAACGCATTCAAAATAAAGTCGAACCGGAATCAGCTGTATCCAGTCACAACGTTTACCATAGGATGCCTACCTCCTGACATGCCTAGCAATGGGGCCTCAAGCCCCAGCTTCTCCTGTTCGGATCATATAAAATGACTACCTTAGCCGGAACTCTAACCTAAACCCTATACATATGAAAAAAGCACATCTGCTACTGGCCTCCTCACTTATGCTATCCTTTACTTCCTGCACCTCTAATGAGCAAAACCAGGAAGGTGCAGGTCAGGACTCCATGGCGATGCAAGACTCTGTCGCTGCGGCGAACGAAGCTCCTACACCGGCAGGGGATGTGATGAGCAAGGATGGTTTGAGAGTGTATGCGTTTGACGACTCTCCCAAGTTTCCGGATGCAGCCTTGAAAATGATCGAGCCTGCGGCGGGCGGCACGGTGAAGCCGGGCCCGGTGAATTTCTCCTACGAGCTGGAGAACTACCAGCTTACCAAGGCGACATCGTCCCCGCATGCCGAGCATATGGCCAACTCGCACCAGGGCCAGCATATCCATAACCTCGTGGACAACCAGCCTTACACGGCCCACTATGACACCGCTTTTGCAAAGGAGCTGGAAGAGGGTGAGCATGTGATTCTCTCGTTTCTGTCCCGCTCCTACCACGAGAGCCTGAAGCACGAGGGCGCCTATGACCTGCGCGTGGTGACAGCAGGGAATCCAGCGCAAAAGGCAGACTTTGATGTGAACGCGCCGCACATGTTCTATAGCCGCCCGAAAGGGGAGTATACCGGCGAGGAGGCCAAGCGCATCATGCTGGACTTTTACCTGGTTAATACAGGTCTTTCCCCTGAGGGCAATAAGGTAAGGGCCACCATCAACGGAACAACATTCATGCTGGACAGGTGGCTGCCCTATGTCATGGAAGGGCTGCCGATGGGCGAAAACACCATTAAGCTGGAACTGATAGGCGAGGACGGCAAAGTGCTGCCCGGGCCTTACAACAGTGTGGAAAGAACCATCACGCTGAAAGCCAGCTAAGAAAAGTAAACCCTTATTCCAAAGCCCGGTTGTCCGTTTCCTGTATAGGAGGCAGGTACCCGGGCTTTCGCCATTCTTATGCACGTTACTTGTCGTGAAGCCAGGATTTGAGCATCAAGGTAGTGTCAGTTTTAGAGGGCAACAAGGAGCACCGCTCCAGCCGATGAAGCCGTAAAAAGCGGCGCAGGAACGCCAGTACTGTTTTGCGCGCTAACAGCTACCAGAGGGCCACACTTGTGCTTTCCATGAGAGTCGATTGCTTTAGCCACCAGTATCGGGTGCCTGTCAGTTTGCCTGTTTAAAAAGGGGGGGCGCTTTTGGTTACTGTTACCAGCCCCGCTGCCCTTGCGTAGGTATGGTAAAGCGCCTAAAGCCAAAGCAT
The DNA here is from genome assembly GCF_003585765.1 of Pontibacter actiniarum. Taxonomy (NCBI): domain Bacteria; kingdom Pseudomonadati; phylum Bacteroidota; class Cytophagia; order Cytophagales; family Hymenobacteraceae; genus Pontibacter; species Pontibacter actiniarum. The sequence goes on along the minus strand of NZ_CP021235.1, from coordinate 2,347,945 downwards.
TTTACGCCATATTGAAACAGCAATCCCTCGTTGCGTATAACTGAAAACACCATGGCGGCTTTACCGGTACTTCCAAGAACTCCGGCCTCATGGTGATGTAAACTCTTTTCCCCACACATTAAATGATTGTTATGGATACTATGAGCACCGTTTCGGAAGCTTTGGACAAGCTTAAAAGAGAAGGCTACATTGTGGATTTCAATTTGGACGACAACTGCCTGTCGTGCCACGGTAATACGTTGAAGATTCACCCCGACGAGTTCGTGGTGGATACGTTTTATCGCTTTGAGGGAATATCGGATCCGGGTGACGAGGCCGTGGTGTATGCCATTTCCTCCACCAAATTGGATGTGAAAGGAACGCTCGTGGATGGCTACGGGATGTACAGCGACGCCAGGGCGGGAGACTTGGTAAAGGCGTTGAAGGAAAAGATAAACGTTAAGAGCGCCAAAGCGCCCCAGGCAGCCCCAGCGGGAGGGCTTCATGAACCTGCCCGCCAGCGTGCGTCCGCACCGCTCGATGGCCCGCTGGTAGAGGTAGACCTGTACTCCTTCAGAAGACAGATCAAACAGGAGCAGACCTGGAGCAGCAGCGATCGGAACGCTATCACGGTTTACAAGACCACTGGCATGCGGATCGTACTTGTGGCACTGCACCAGGGCGCGGAGATGAAAACACACACGGCTCCCGGCATCATTAGCGTACAGGTGCTTGAAGGAAAGATCAGGTTTACTACGGAGTAGCGTGCAGCAGAGGTAGGGGAAGGGCAAATGCTGGCACTTCACGCAGGCATTCCCCACAGCGTCCATGCGCTGGAAGAAGCGGTCTTTCTGCTGACGCTGGCTATTTAAAGAGTGCTTAACAGACGCGTCAAGCTTATGTAAGATGACAAATATCATTTTACGCCCCTATCCTGTGTTGTAACTTTGAGTTGAACTAATGCAGTAATTTATGATAACGAATGAGCAAAAAGAACTGATCAAGGCAACAGTACCAGTGCTGCGTAAGCATGGGGTTGCCCTGACCACGCACTTTTACAGCCGCATGTTTACACATAACCCGGAGTTGAAGAACGTGTTTAACATGGGAAACCAAGGCAATGGAAAGCAGCAGCTGTCCCTGGCATTGGCCGTGTTGGCATACGCAGAGCACATTGAGGACCCCAGTGTCCTGGTTTCAGCCGTGACCAAGATTGGCCACAAGCACGTGAGCCTGGATATCCGCCCGGAGCATTATGCCATCGTAGGCAAGCACCTGCTCGCCTCTATCGGGGAAGTGCTGGGTGAGGGAGCCACGGACGAGTTGATCGAGGCATGGGCCGTGGCCTACCAGCAACTGGCGGATTTGATGACGGGGCTGGAGAAGAGCCTGTACAGCGAGGCGGTGGCGAAGGAAGGAGGTTGGACCGGCTGGCGACCTTTTATTGTAAAGCAGAAAGTAAAGGAGTCGGAGGAGATCACTTCTTTCTACCTATATCCTGCCGATGGGGGCAAAGTTGCTGATTTCCTGCCCGGGCAGTACATCAGCCTGCGCTTGTTCCTGCCGGAGCTAAACCTGCTGCAGCCCCGCCAGTACAGCCTCTCGAGCGCCCCGAACGGCAGCCATTACCGCATCTCCGTGAAAAGGGAACCTGGTGCAGGCGGCAACCCGAACGGTATGATCAGCAACAGGTTGCACGATGCAGTACAGGAGGGCGAAGTGATCGAGGTGGCTCCTCCAGCAGGAGATTTTATCCTTGACACAGGCAAGAGCACACCAGTTGTATTTGTAAGTGGCGGGGTGGGGCAGACTCCCCTGCTGAGTATGCTGGAGTACCTGGCTGGCACGAACAGCGACAGAGAGGTTGTCTGGGTGCACGGCTGCAGAAACAAAAAAGTGCACGCTTTCCGGGAGCCGCTTACTACGCTGGAAACGCAGCATGGCGGGCTGAGAAAACATATTTTCTACGATACCCTGGACGAGGACATGCAGGTGGAAGGGGTATACGAGGGAATCGTGGAACTGGGCAAGCTAAAAGAGCAGGCCCTTTTGGAGGGCGCTGACTATTATGTCTGCGGCCCTGCGCCGTTCATTGAAAAGCAGTTTCAGGACCTGACGGCTATGGGGATTCCGGCCACGGCCATCCATTACGAGGAGTTCGGACCGGCCAGCCTTGTGCTCAGCTAAACCGGCAACAGCACCTACAACCATTTTTCAGCCCCGGCACACTAAAGTGCCGGGGCTCTTTCTTGCCGTACACAGGCCGTTGGGCCAACCAAGGGAAAGCAGGAGCTACTCTCTCGCTTTTCCGGAAAAGAACAGCTTCACAAGGTTCACGCAAAGGCCTGCAAACGTAACTGCCCAGGCTAGAAAGGCCAAGTATACAAAATAACTCGGGATTATTTGAAGGTAAGGGATGTTAAGCGCCTGGGCCAGCCGCCAGGTACAGACGGTGTACATGCCCAGTGGAAAAACCATGCCCCAGTACTGCGGGTGATAGAAGATGGGGAAATGGTTGTAAATGTGGCGCCAGAGGCCCAGCACCACGATGATGGGTATCCACCACGTGCCAGTTGCCCAGAAGAATAGGCTGAACCCTTTCAGGAAGGGGATGAAGTCCAGGAAGCCTGTTGCCTCATTGATATTCATGATAAGCGTGGCCCCTGACAAAGTGCTGATAGCCACAGCCCCCATGTTGATCCAGTAGGGCGGGGCGAACTCCTCCGCTTTCATCGGGAAGAAAGTGAGCCGGTAAAAAATGAGCGTGATCAGGATAATGTAGAGCATACAACCCAGCATATAGCCGCACAAGGCCAAAAAGATGACCCGCTCCGTCGGGAAAGGTAGGTGGTGTGCCAGGAAGGTTGCCAGAATTGCCACCGCCTGCGTAGCCACTACGATGATCAGCCACACACCGTTGACACCCTGCTCCAGTGTGGGCTTTTCCTTTTTTGTGGTGATGTCTATGAAGAAAGTATAGGTGAGGAGGAGCCAGGCCACCAGTGCCAGGTACCAGAGTGCTGCTGCGGTGGCGTAACTTTCTTGTAACAGAATGTGCTGAATACCCAGAATGCAGGAAGCTGCCACTAAGGTCAGGAACCCAGCTCCCTTTGCATGGTTCTTTAGGTCATTGGTAAAGGCGGCAAAGAAGAAAAGCACCCGGCACAGGAACATGAGCAGCATAAAGCCATACAGGAAGTTGTTTATCCAGAAAAGTACGATGCTGATGGTTGGAAAGTCCAGCAGGTAAGCGGCGATGGAGACAATGCCTGTAGACATGACAAGCGCAAAGTAAGCGGGGAACAACTCTTTTGTTTCGGATTTTAGTATAGAGAATAGCGACATAGCAGCTTACGTTTCTCTGGTTTTGTTCCTGAACTTGATGGCAAGCAGCCCCAACTTGTTCAACTTCCTATACTTGGCCACAGGCAGGTAGGCAATACGCCTCTTAGACAAAAGCAAACGGGCTTTTCCACAAGATTGTTTTTATACCTGCTAGAAGGGGCGTTCACTTCTGCAGCCTTCGGGTGGCAACACAGAGTTTGAGAAAGTTACAACAGTTCTCTAATTCGAGCCGTACGCAAGGACAATGCAGTTCTGCCCGCAACATACTAGCTGACTAGCTGCTTTTTAAGAATCCGATGGGAGCGCTGTGTCTGACTGTCATAAACGCAGGGGCAGTTCTTTGTCCTTAACCAAAAGGGCAGAGCTAGGGCCCTGATTTTGTTGTACCGGGCTGAACAAAGAAGTTGCTAAACTTAAAAGAGGCTATTATGTTTAGAATATTCTCTACCCTGAACGGAAAAGCGCTGATCAATGCAGCCGTTGCCACGGTACTCCTGATCGTGTTGGTTTACGTGGGCTCCCGCGATCTTCAGAATTTTGATGCTGCCCTGATTGCTTATCTTTTCGGGTCTATCTTCGCCCTGTTCGGTGTGGTTTACCGCTATTCGGTTTGGCTGCAGCGGCCACCGACCAGGCTCTACTGGCGCCGCACCTGGAAGTTCGTTTTCAGCAAAAGGTTTTTCCCCTACCTGGGCTTTGTCATCTCGCAGTTTTTCAAAAATATACTGTTCCAACGCTTCATTTATCCCCGTGGTAAAACCCGCTGGTGGGGACATTTTTTACTCGCTACAGGATGTATGCTAGCTTTTATGGTGACGTTCCCGCTCACTTTCGGCTGGATCCACTTTACGCTGGCGCCTGGTACGTTAGATACATATGAAGCACATGTTTTTGGCTTCAAAGTGGCGGCGTTTGAACTAGGCGGCCTAGTTGCTTTCAACGCTTTTCACATTCTTAACTGGTGCTCTTTGTTTGTTATCATCGGGGCTATTATGATGATGCGCCGCAGGTTAACCAACGGCGGGCTCATTGCCACGCAGTCCTTCCAGGACGATTGGCTGCCACTGGTTTTATTGCTGGCGATTTCCGTCACCGGTCTGGGCCTTACTTTTGATTATTCCTTTATGCAGGGCAAGACCTTTGAGTTTATGTCCGTGACACATGCCATCACCGTAATCCTGTTCCTGATATGGATTCCATTTGGCAAGTTCTTCCACATCTTTCAACGGCCGGCGCAACTGGGTACCAACGTTTACAGAAGAGAGGGGGCCAGACTGGGCATGGCCATTTGCCCGCATACCAAGGAAGCGTTTGCCACACAGCTGCATGTGGACGACCTGAAGAAAGTAACCAAAGAACTTGACTTCAACTTTGACCTGCCGGATGGCGGAAGCCACCTGGATTATAGCCCGGAAGGAAAGCGCGCCGCCCTGGCAAAAGCACAGTTTGCCGCCCGCGAGCAACAAGGACAGTTCTTTGGATAAAAAGGTGTACTTGGAGAAGCATAGCCAGCGCCTGCATGAACTATTCAGGATTAACTAAAATATAAGTTACCTTCTATAACATGGCAAAATTACCTATTACAGTCGATAAAATCATAGAAGACTTCGGTCCACACGAGGCCTATGCGCCCAAACAGGGATTTCAGGGGCACGCCGAGCCGGACAAACTGGTTAAAACCCACTGCTGCTTTTGCGGGATGCAGTGCGGCATACAGTTAAAGGTGAAGGATGATGTAGTGGTAGGCTTTGAGCCCTGGATGGAGTTCCCGTTCAACGAAGGCCGCATGTGTCCCAAAGGTGTGGTGCGCTACCTACAAAACAACCATCCCGACCGCCTGCTCTCGCCCATTGAGCGGGTAGAGGGCGAAGGCTTTAAGCCGATAGATTGGGAAACGGCCATGAGTCGGACAGTGTCGGAGATTAAGCGCATCCAGAGCACCTACGGTAACGATGCCTTTGCCATGCTCTCAGGCGTATCGCTCACAAACGAGCTGAGCTATATGGTGGGTAAGTTTGCCCGGGTGGCGCTTAAAACAGCTAACATCGATTACAACGGACGCCTGTGCATGGTAAGTGCCGGCGCAGGAAACAAAAAAGCTTTTGGCCGCGACCGCGCCTCCAACAGCTGGGCAGATCTAAAGCATGCCGAAGTGATCATGATCTGCGGCTCCAATGTCAGCGAAACGTTCCCGACCCTGATCCATTACATTTGGGAGGCCCGCGACAACGGCGCAAAGCTCATCGTGGTGGACCCGCGCATTACACCGGTGGCCCGCACCGCAGATTTGTACTTGCCCGTGCGCCCCGGCACCGACTCTGCCTTGTTCGGCGCCATGCTGAACTACCTGGTGGAGAATGACCTGCTTGACCATGACTTCATTGATAACTATACCAGCGGCTTTGAGGAGACCATCTCGTCCGTAAAAGACCACACCCTGGAGTGGGCCGAAGGGATTACCGGCATTCCTGCCGCAAGTATAAGACAGGCCGCCGAAATGTGGGGCAGGGCCAAGACCAGCTTCATGCTACACGCACGTGGCATAGAGCAACACTCAAAGGGCGTGGACAATGTGCTGGGTTGCATTAACCTGGTGCTGGCCACCGGCAGAATTGGCAAGCCTTACTGCGGCTACAACACCATTACCGGCCAGGGGAACGGCCAGGGCGGGCGCGAGCACGGCCACAAGTGTGATCAACTCCCCGGCAACCGCGATATCACCAATCCTGAGCACCGCAAGTACATTGCCAGCGTGTGGGGTATCGACGAAAAGGACATGCCGGGTAAGGGGTTGTCGGCTTACGAGTTGGTGGAGGCTATTCACCGGGGTGAGATCAAGGGCTTGATCTCCATCTGTTTTAACCCGATAGTGTCACTGCCGAACAACAACATGGTGCGGGAGGCATTGGAGAAACTGGAATTCTATGTGGCCATCGATTTTTTCCTGAACGAAACGGCCCGTCACGCCAACATTGTGATGGCCGGGGCACTGCACGAGGAAGAAGAAGGCACGGGTACCACGGCAGAAGGGAGGGTCGTGAAAATAAATGCCGCCGTGCCACCGCCGGGCGATGCCCGGGCAGACGCGGCCATATTGAAAGAGCTAGCTGCAAGGCTAGGGGTTGGTGACAAATTTGCCTACCGAAACAGCGAGGACATTTTCAATGAACTACGGGTAGCCTCGAAAGGCAGCTCGGTAGACTACTACGGCATCACCTACGAAAAGATAGAAAAGAACTTCGGCGTGTTCTGGCCCTGCCCTACCCTTGATCACCCGGGAACGCCCCGGCTTTGGGAGGACAAGAAGTTTTTGACACCTGACGGCAAAGCACATTTCAACCCGGCACCCTATCGGCTGTCGGCAGAACCGGTAGATGCGGAATACCCGATCTTGCTGACCACGGGCCGTGTCGTTTCGCAGTATTTAAGCGGGACACAAACGCGCCGCCTGGGTCGCTTGAACGATTCATATCCAGAGCCCTTGCTGGAGATCCACCCGAGCCTGGCGCAGCAGTATGGCATCAAAGAGCGGGAAATTGTTAAGGTCATGACGAGACGGGGAGAGGCGGAGTTTCCTGCCCAGATTGTGACCACCATACGGCAAGACACTGTTTTTATTCCCTATCACTGGGGTGGGCGCAAGTCGGCAAACCAGCTCACTATTGGCGTGCTCGACCCGACGTCTAAAATGCCGGAGTTCAAGGTATGTGCCTGTAAGCTTGTGCCGACCGGGGTCATCGCACCGCCCTCCAAAGAATCATTAGCCTACCAAAGCAGATAATTTATAGTATAACGACAGAACAAACTTATGGCTTTAGAACCAGAAAAGAACTTTAACCCGGACATGGAATTTTTTGTGGACATGCAGCGCTGCATCGGGTGCCGTGCCTGTGAGGCGGCCTGTGCCGAATGCGAGACAAACGGGCAGGAAACCATGATTCACGTAAATTATGTAGACCGCGCCCATTCTGTACAAACAACGGTACAGGTGTGCATGCACTGCGAAGACCCGGCTTGCGCCAACGTTTGCCCGGCCGATGCCATTGCCAAGGACAGCAATGGCGTGGTACACTCCGCTAACACCTCCCGCTGCATTGGTTGCTCAAACTGCGTAATGGCCTGCCCGTTTGGGGTGCCGAAGAAAATGGAGGCAGCCGAACTGATGATGAAGTGCAACCTCTGCTACGATCGTACCAGCGTGGGCAAAAAACCAATGTGCGCCACTGTATGTCCAAGCGGGGCCCTTTTTTATGGTACTCGCGAAGAGATACGGAAAATGCGTCCCAACAGTGATCCTGTGAATACGTTCCAGTTCGGGGCTCAGACGGTGCACACCAAAGTAAACGTCATGATGCCGAAGGGCAGCACCGCGTTGAGGGTACATTAACAACAAATGATCCATACGATGGCTTACTCACCAAAAGATGAAAACCCGCCGGCCTGGAAACGCGACTTTCCCATCCGGCAGGATGAGGCGACCAATATCTCCCGCCGTGAATTCGCAAAGTTCCTTTGCCTGCTCTCTGGCGGTATGGCGTTTGGAAACGGGTATGTGCTGATCAACTCCCTGATGGCTTCAGACAAGGAAATGAAAGGGGAGCATTTTGTTTGCAACACCTCGGATGTTCCGGTTGGCGGGATGACCATGTTTTCCATCACAGGCGAAAAAGAAATCCCTTACATCCTGATTCACTTGGCGGAGCATGAGTGGCGTGCCTTTGAGCAGAAGTGCACTCATCTATCCTGTGCCGTAGTGTACCGCGATGAAGTGAAGAAAATAGAGTGCCCCTGCCACAACGGTTGGTTCAGCGCTGACACAGGAGAAGTACTGCAGGGGCCACCGCCACGCGACCTGCCGCAGTTGAAAGTAGTCGTGCGGAACGAGAAAGTTTATGTAACCGCTTTTAAAGACCAGGTAAACTAAACAGAAAACGTTTATGAGTGATTTTAGAGAGGCACAGAACCAGGCGCATCCAAACAAAACCAGTACACTGATGCTCGGCATCATCATGCTGCTGATCGGAAACATGAGCATTCAGATATGGCTGCTCTACAGTGCTCTGAACAATGCCCTGGACGAGAACTCAGGACTTGCCGTTGCCGCATTTATCTTTTCCCTGATTCTCTTCCTTGTGAATGTGTGGCTGCTGAAGTTCCTGCCCAATGCCGCGGTACTTCATAACAAGCTTCCGTTACCGGAAAAGGATGTAAACAAGTATAAGGGGGACAGGTACAAATAAATTGACCCCGCGGCACATCAACAGAATAGCGTGGGAAGACAGAAGATGCATTGTTCTTGTAACACCTCCTTCCCAGCGTGCCAAAGCTCACCTATTTCTGCAGAGGTAAAAAAGTGGAAAAGTGAACCCATCGTACCTGCTGCTTTGAGCTGTCATCATTAGCTGGAACGGCACCTGGAAAAGACCCAAGGCAAGAAGCGAGAGGTAAGGCTTGGAGCGGAGCGCTTAGCCATATCATACGGAGGTACCGTGCCCTATTTAATTTTTGGTACCTTTGCCCGATGGACTTTAAGAGAAGAAGACTGGCCGCAACGCTTCGGAACCAGTTAAACTACCCGTTGCAGTTCAATCCTTTTGTGTTCAGCAAGCTGTTTTTGCTGTGGATAGCCGTGGGTATTGTGGGCGGTGTGATCGCCGGCTTTTACTGGACGGTGCTGGAAGGACTGCTGCATTTCCTGGCGCAGTTCCAGGGGCTTTATGTCATTCCGGTTATGGCAGTGGCAGGTTTGCTAGCAGGTTTGGTGATTCACTTCCTCGGCGACCCCGGCGAAATGGACCTCATCGTAAACAACATCCGCTTTAAGGGTGGCAGATTGGAGCCCAAGAACAACCCGTCCATGATCCTGTCGTCGTGGTTGTGCATTGCGAGCGGCGGCAGCGCAGGCCCGGAGGCGCCGCTGGTGCAGGTGGTAGGCTCCACCGGCACCTGGATAGCCCGGAAGCTCAGGATAAAAGGCGAAGACCTGCGTTCTTTAAGTATAGCGGGCATGGCCGCTGCCTTTACAGCCCTGTTTGGCGCCCCACTGGGCGGTAGCCTCTTTGCATTGGAGATCCAACACCACAAACACATCAGCGAATATTACCAGGCCCTGATACCCGCCTTGGTGGCTAGTTGCTCCAGCTACGTTATCTTTCTTCTGGTTACGCACATCGGCATTGGCCCTACCTGGGTTTTTCCGATCTATGCCACGCCCGAGCTAAACGATTTTTTCTATGCCATGCTGTATGCGATGGCAGGCACGGCAGCTGGTTGGCTGTTCATTTTTACAGTGCGCCAATGCCGCCGTATTTTTCAAAAGCTGCATGTACCTATTTATATCAAGATGATGATCGGAGGGTTTATCATCGGTACGATTGCCTACTTTGTGCCCCTCTCCCGCTACTTTAGCCACGATGAGCTGAACGTGCTGCTGGAGGAGCAGTTTACAATGGAGTTCCTGCTTATACTTCTGGGAGCCAAGATACTGGCAATCGCCTTTACCGTTACCTCCGGCTGGCGCGGCGGTTTTATCATTCCGCTTTTCTTTGTGGGTGCTACGGTGGGCATGATTGTGAATACTGCCTTTCCGGGCCAGAACCTGCCTCTGATCATGGTAAGCTGCATGGCCGCTATAAATGCCTGCGTTACCCGCACACCTATCAGCACGACCATTTTGCTGGCCACGCTTACAGGTTTTCATTATTTCATCCCGATACTTTTTGCCAGCCTCACCGGCTTTTTCCTGGCGCCTAAAACACCGCTGATAAACGCGCAGCTGGGCGTAAAGGAATAAGTGGGGAATCAACACCCGAAGCGTGGTGCTCTATCACTGCGCGGCCCACGGCAAAAAATGAACCTGGCCTTCCTGAGGGACAACCCTTTGCTAAGGCTGACGGGTTCAAAAGTATTGCACATGGTTCGGTCGACAAATTACTTGCCGACCGAACCGAAACAATCCAAGAGAACAGACAAACAGGAGTTGCCGTAAAAGGTACCGGTTTTTCAAAGTGTGGATGTAAAGATGCTTCTACTGCCTCCTAAACAGATGGCGGCTTGCCGAACACCTCCTACTTAGTTTCCGCAGAAGGAAGCCCCTTGATTGACAAAGGCGTGGATGCCAGGTTGTCCCCATATTTCATATTTCCTGATCTGGGTACATTTGAGTTGAAGAGGGAGAGGGTATCCATATTGCATGTACAATGCGGCTGACAAGTGTTTCTTTATTGATCTTGTCCCTGGTAAATAGCAATTCTTATGCTAGCTAACTAGAGGAGCTCCTGTTTGTTAGGTGATCGCTAACGGGGGAGTAAAGCGCTACTTCGTCTGCACATAAGGGCGTACCAACGCAGGAAGTGGTGTCTGGCTGGTATGGAGGTACTGCCTTATGGGAGATAGCCTTGGACTACGCTTGATGAAGCCTTTCTGCGGCCTACGTCACGACGCAAGGCTACTGAGGAACAGTTTTTATTCACGCTTCGGTCACTGCGTGATCATTTCCAATTGTGCTGCCAGGTCCATCAGTAACACTCATGAGCTCCCACTAAATGGCTATGCCTAAGGAGCCGAGGCAGACCCCAACCATGCGAGCATCGGCTGTAAGGGATGCTTTGGTGTCTACCAAGGCAATATTTATTTTTAGGCTGAATACCTGTGCTTTTTGAGCGGATTATGCCTCTGGTCGCCGTAGCGTTTATGGTCTGTCTACGGCCAGTGGATTGCTCTACGATCTTTTCGAGTTAGACGCGGTTCAACCAGATGCGGCGGCAATTAGGGCAGTAATCAATCTCAACTCCGTGCTTAACGCTCATCAAAAGCCTTTGATTGTAGCAGCGCACTGCTCAGGTGGCAGTTACTTTGTTGTACTCTTCAACAGAAGCAGAAAATCGCATAGCACCGTACTTTAGTAATTTATTGAACGATGTAAGCCCATGACAAAACTGGTTTAAAAGCTCATGAAAGAGGTTATGCAGCAAGGGGAGCCTTTTTCTTTCCAATTCCACCGACTATGTTCAGCAGCGCAGTACTAACAAGACAGTAGAAGAGTTCTAGTTTCGTGTAGCTTTTGTATTGTTTTCTGTCCCGTCCTAAGAAGAGTTTTTGCAAAAGTTGGCACGCGCATGAAGAGGATAAGAACAAGTGAAAGCGAGCATACCAAAACAGACATAGCAAAAGAGCTACTGCTTTTTACTATGTCCAAGCAGGGTTGGTCAAGAGCAGGAACCTTTCTTCCTTTAAACCTCGTAGTATCGGAACCACAGTACATATGCTTAATATGATGTTGTAGCAGGCACTCTCCACATAAGGCAAAACACGATGAAGATTAGAATGAAGGATAATTCTATCCGGTTGCGGCTGATGCAGCAGGAGGTAGAGCAATTTAAAAATAAGGGAAAAGTTGTTACCACTTCGCAGCTGGGGCCCTCTCTGGCACAAGCCATCAGCTATTCATTGTTAAAAGATGAGGAATCAGAAGTAGTTTCAGCCAGCTTTATTGCTAATAACATCAAGGTGCTCGTGCCGAGAGAATTAGCTAAGAAGTGGACCGATACCGACCAGGTGGGGATAGAAGGGCAGATGTTGTTGAGTGAAGGTGAATACCTGTACATTTTAATTGAGAAGGACTTCAAGTGTCTGCAGGAAAGGCCTAATGAAGATGAGTCGGATGCATTCCCGAACCCATTGGATACAAGATGCTAACTGGAGGTGTTGCCGGCTTTGGTGGAAATCGATTGTAGGTGGCATACAGCACATGGACCTTGCATACACTTACCACTCCGCATTCCGAAAGCCTCGTTTGCCCAGACGACGGTTTGGGTTTTCTATTTGGTCAAGTTTTAAACTGACTTTCGGCATAATCTCAAAGCCTGCTCCTATCAAGGCTTATCTCATATACAAACAGTAGTTCTCCTATTTTTCTAGAGCTGCGTTTGCTGTGGCTGCTTAGCCATTCTTTAGGAGTACCTTAACCGTTCACTGCCTTAGGCTACAGTGGTAGGTGCGCCAGTACAGCCACATCAGCTATAAACAACACGCTTTCAATCCACGTTCTTCTGCTAATGGTAGCAGAAGAACGTGGATTTCCTTCCATTTAGGCAGGTGTTATTCCGGCTGGTAAAGGCCGTGTGTGATGGCATACACAGCCAAGCCCACCCGGGAGGAAACCTGCAGCTTTTGAAACAAGTGCTCCCGGGCGGTCTCCACCGCACGGGGTGAGAGGTGCAGCTCGGCGGCAATGGCTTTGTAGGGCAGCTCCGTGCAGGCCAGGCGCAGGACCTGGAGCTCACGCTCGGTGAGGGTCAGACGTTCGCCCTGCAGGTCCTTTTTAAGGACCTCGCTCACGCTGCCGGCGTAGTAACTACCATTGACCAAGAGGGCATCGAGCGCCATCCGCAGCTCCGAGGGGTCGGCTGTCTTGAGCAGGTAGCCGTTGATGCCGCAGCGGAGCATGCGCAGGATCGTTTCCTCCTCCTGGCCCATGGACAGGGCCAGGATCTTAATACTTGGGTGGTGGGCCTGCAGCCAGGCGGCGGTTTCATAGCCGTTCATAACGGGCATGCTGATGTCAAGCAGCACGATGTCGGGGATCTTCTCCGGGAAAAGTTTATGGGTAAGGTCTTTCCCGTTATCGGCTTCCAGAGTGACGGTATAGTCGCTGAATCCATTGATGAGCTCGAGCAGGCCTTTGCGGAAAAGCCTGTGGTCATCCACAAGGGCTACTTTGGTTGTGGTCATAGCTTGTAGTATTTGGTGTGTAATAGGGTAGTTCTATGGAAACAAGGGTGCCCCGGGGCTCCTGGCGCCGGATCAGGAGACGAGCCCCCATCAGCTTGGCCCGGTAGTGCATGTTGAAAAGCCCGCTTCCTTCGGAGCTGCCCACGCGCGAGGAGAGCTCCGAGGGCTTTATTCCCTTGCCGTCGTCGCTGATCTGTAAGAGGAGCTTATCGCTGTGGTAGGCAAGGCACGCCCGAATGCTGGTGGCTGCGGCGTGCCGGATGCTGTTACTCAGGGCCTCCTGCACCATGCGAAAAACAAGGAGCTTTTTTTCCGCAGGTATGTTCTGCTCCTGCCCCTGCAACCGGAAAGTGGCCGTTAGCACACCGGTTTTTTGGATGGACTGGAGCAGGTCGCGCAATAGGTCCGGTAGGGACTGGTGGTCTACATGCCGGCTGTTGAGCCGCCTGGAAAGGTGCCGCAGGTCAGTAACAGCCTGATCGAGGACCTCCTTACAGAATTGTACTTTTTGCCCGGGAGGCTGGGTGCCGGTCATATCTAGGGTGCTCATATGCAGCCTGATAAGTGCCAGCTGCTGCCCCAGGTTATCGTGCAGTTCCTGGGAGACAGCAAGAAGTGTTTGCTCCTGCGCTTCCAGCCGGGCCTGGAGGATCTCCCGCTGGTAAGCCATTGTCAGGTGATCGAGCTCCTTTCGATGCTGCAGGCGCCTTTGCTGGTAGGTAAGCGTCATCAGGGTAATGAAGATGCTGAGCCCTAACAGAAGGGCAGTGCCTGCGCCGATGATCCAAGGTACATCGCTCATAGGAAAGGAGTTGAAATAGGACAATGGCAAGGGCCTTACGTTGCCGGGCGCAGTGCCTGTTTGCTGCCTAGCAGGAAGGCAATCAGGAAAGTAAGATACAAAAGATATCCGAGAAATTCACTAAAATAGTATAACAGGTGGGCTAACTCAAAGGACTCCACCAGGAGCGTATTCATCAGACCGTAGAGAAAGAAGTTACCCAGTGAATGGAACAACAGGCCAGTGCTGACCCAGAACAGGGGGGCCGTGTGCAGGCGCGCTTCACTCAGGTGGGTGAATATATCGTAGTAATACATAAGGGCGCAGCCGGCCAGCAAGAGGTGCTTAAGTGAGGAAGCGTACGAATTGAACGTGTCGGTGCCCTGCAGCAGGGCAAAGAACAGCGACACTAGCAGGAACAGCGGGATGGAGCTCCGTATTGCTTTGGCAGGGAGCCCCGGTTTGAGCGCCTGGTAGAAGACCAGGGCATAACCCGCATACTGCACGGGCGTGAGCAGGTGATACAGGTACAGGTTCCGCATCAGGTGCCACATCAGGTAAGCGGCATAGCCCTCCAGGAGCAGGGTGAGGGCCAGTGTGGCACCCAGCACCCGGAGCGGCCTGAGTAAGGAGCGGTAACAGGCGCCCCAGAGCAGGAGGTTGGCGAGCAGGAGCGCGAAATGAAGGTAAATATCCCACATAGGCTGGTAAGTAAGAGAGGCACAGGGTATTCCTGTGCCTCAAGATAGAAAAATCAGTCCGCTGCGTCAAGCAGCTCGTCTGCCGGACAGTTAAGCCTTGGCGGGCAGTGACAGCAGTCGTCTACAAAGAGCATGTCCGCCGCTTCGGTCGCCGAAAGCGCCATCGGCTCGGTGACAGGGGCCATGAAAAGCCGGTGCGTCCCATCTTCCTCGATACCATAGTAGACACGGATAAAGGCGCTGTCGGGGCTTTGCTCGAGTAGCTGGCGCACCGAGTCGGTGGTGAAGTTGGCAGCCTGAATCATGGTGTGCTCCTGTGATGGCTGCAGCGAAGCGAGTAACGTACGGTAACGGGCACAGCGCGCCTGAAGCTCTTCCAGGGGCACCTGCAGGGCCACCATCTGGGCCTGGGCCGGATCAGTGAAGTTGCAGGAGGGCTGTTGCGAGGAGGCGTCAGTTTGCCTGGTCAGTAAGGTTGCCATAATGGTGTGGGTTTGAATGAAACATAGATAAACTCGCCTCAAGTAGTACAGGACAAAACACGCATGCAAGGCTGCTCTGCGAGGACACAAGACAGGGGATGACGCTTGTTGTTGTAGGTCAGGGTTTTATGCCTTGCCTGGTGCGTGGCGTAGTGAATATTCCCCGGCAAAGCGGTAACACCCACGGGTGCTGCCTGTATGTTCCCGCGGGCGCAGTGCGGAAGACCCTCTTTTACAGGGGCATTTCCCCTTGCAAAAGGAGAGATGTCAAAAGAGTAAGATCTAGAGCCCTTTCGTGTAGAGGGGGCAGGGCGCTCTTCCAGACCAGCCGAGCGTGCAGGAGGCGCTTCTCCATGAGAAGCAGCCCGTCATTGAGAACTGCTTGTTCGGCGGTGACATTGACCCGAGCTTGGCGGAGACATGCCACCTGCACCTCTGGACAGCGCTGCACCAGGACGCCTACTATCAGCAGGAGACAGGCAGCTACAGCCTCTGCCCAACATCGGCATCAACATGAGGCATAGCAACTTGCGCAAGAGCCGCTACCCGCTCTCTGACGACCTTCAGGATGACTTCGGCAAGAAAGGGCATCGTTTGCATGGCGACTGCGGAGCGGAGCTAAACGACAAGCACACCTACTTCAAGGGGAATAAGAGGCGGCAGGTGACCTTACAAACTGCAGCTTTTGGACATTTAACAGACAGGATTCGAATGGTTCTCTGACCGTTAGTGTAACGAAAGTGCACTCCGAAAAGGACAGTTTCGCCTAGGGGAAGCGAAACTGTACATGCTGTGTTGCTTTAGGTTAATTTCCTCTGTAGGTGGCGTAGCCGTAAGGGGACAGGGTGATGGGAACATGGTAGTGTTCCTTGTCCTTAATTTGAAAGACCACTTCGATAAACGGGTAAAAGCTCTCCGTTTGTTTGCCCTTGAAGTAACCAGCTACTAAAAAGCGAAGCCTGTATATGCCCACGTTAGGACTTTTGGTGGACAGAAATTCCTTTATTCGTCCGTTGTCGTCCGTTCTCTTTTCATCGACCTGTATCCACTGCTGGGTTGTTTCATCCAGTTTTTCCAGCTGAACCGGGACACCTTTGGCCGGCATGCCAGTGGCCACATCCAAAATATGGCTCGACAACTGGTAGGATGAAGTTTGGGCATGCGTAACTGTCGTTATGAGAACAAACAGGAGTAATAAAGCTAGGTTTTTCATGTTGTGCGTGTTAGAGTTAAGGTATAAATAGTGCTGTTGCTGCGGCTTTGGCGATGGTATGGTCGTTTTCAGGTCCGCCGCCGCCAGCTACGCCGATACCTCCTATCACCTGACCGTTATGCCAGATGGGGTATCCGCCGCCAAGCAGCAACAGCTCCGGAAGGTTGGCCAAGTTCTGAGTGTCGGCATTGGCTCTGGCACTGCGGGCCAACATGAGGGTAGGGGTTTTGGTGGAGAGCGCCGTGTGAGGTGGTTCTAATCTTTGCCCAGAGAGGTTTCCAAAGTATTCTTTGTCATGAACAACCTGCAGCGCTAGAAACAAGAAGGTGATTGGAGTGGGGCTAAGACCTTTCAGTCGGGCGAATGTAACGCTAGTTGATAAGGTTAAAGCGGGAAAAGCGTTCGAATGGCGTCCGGAGTGCAATAAAAAAGGCCTTCAGCGTTAACTGAAGGCCTGTCGTGTAGACCGAAGGATTAAATTATCGAACCTTATCCACAGGGACTTCGCTATTTTGAATGATTATCTGCAAGTGGAAGAACAGCGCATCTGTCTGTCCTGCTGAACATAACATGTGTTATGAGAAATACCTACCTGATTGGCTGGAATTGCAGGGTCGGGTTCAGGTACTTTGGCAGGAACAGAAACTTATAGATGGCTTCTTTATACTTAACTTAGTATATCCTATAACCGGAAGTCCAGTTACGTTTAGCCAATTCTTATTGAGCGGCTAAACGTAACTATCATTTAGATCCAGTAGTTAAGCAAAAGTATGACAACAGTAGAAACAACAGTGTTTTCAGACGGCGAAAAAGGAGGAAATCCCTGTCCTTTGATATTTGATCATGGAAATCTATCCACCAATCAAATGTTACAAATAACTAAATACTTTGGATTTGAAAGTGTTTTTATTTCTGAGTCTTCGATGGAAGATATAACTTACAAGTTTAGATATTTTGTGCCAAATCATGAAATGGAAATGTGTGTTCACGCTACCATTGCAGGAGCAACTTTTTTAGCAAAACACGGATTAGTAAAAGAAAATAAAATTCAAATTGAAACTCTTCTAGGCATTATAAATATCAAATTGAATCAAAATATTAATGATTCGATTCTAGTCACGGTAAATCAATTTCCTCCAGAATTTGTGCAAAATAATCCTAGCAAAGAAGAAGTTGCTAAATGTCTGAATACAAATATGGAAAATATAGATACCACCGATTTTCCTATACAATCTGTTTCTACTTCAAGACCCAAATTGATAGTTCCTATTATAAACGATGAACAATTACATGCTTTAAAACCCAATTTTAACGATTTATGGGCTTTATGTACCAGGTATGGTACTACTGGTTTTTATCCTTTCAGCCTTCAGACTAAAAATCAGAACTATGATTTTGAAGCTAGACAATTTCCTAACAACGCAGGATATAATGAAGACCCGGCTACAGGAGTAGCAGCTTGTGCATTAGGCGCTTATTTAACAAAATATAGCAAAAAAAATGATTTGAACAACAAAGGAATTATAATTGGTCAAGGTAAAGCGATGAACAAGCCCAGTAAAATTATGGTTAAAACTTCAAGAATAAATAATGTAACAACTACAGAGGTGAGTGGTTATGCAGGCATATTTGATGAGAAAGATTTGCCTACAAGCGTCTATAGAAACTAGCAGTCTAGGGCTAAATAAAAAAAATAAATTGCCCCACCTGCTTTCAGCCATTGCTTGTGCAGACCGTGAGCTTTTCGTACGCTCAGCAGAGGCCAGTGAAAGGCATATTTATTTCTACGGACGTTGCTCTTGCTTAACATAAGAGGGCCTATGTGCCTGATATAAATAAAATAGAGCCACCCTTCCAAAAAGTATGGCAAAACAATTTTTCAAAAGGACAATGGATTAAGAAAAACTGGAATCTTAGGAAGCTTGATAAACCCATTGACAATGGTTAAAATGCCTGCTGCCAACACGGTACAGGCTCCATGCTCGGCTACGCCTCACTCGCAGCCTGTACAAACCGTTGTAGCATATTTAAATCAATTAAGAATTGGAAAAAGTTAAAAACACTTTTGTTCTGACAGTGCTATTTTATAAAATGCCCTACTCATTGGTGTTAACTCTTTTACTAATTTCTCTCCTAACTTTTTCCTGTAACAGTCAAAGTAGTAGCGTTCAACGAGAGTATTATTCTAGTGGGGCGTTAAAAGCCGAAACTGAAGTACTAAAAAACAATTGGCACGGTAAAAGGGTGGTGTATTACCCAACCGGAAAGGTCGAGACGATAGGCTACTATAAGCATGGTAAAAACCATGGAACCCTTACCGATTATTACGAAGATGGCTCTGTAGAGGGGGAAGTTCATTTTAATGATGGACGCTTGAACGGCATTTCCAAATATTACTACCCTAACGGCACCCTGGAAATGATGGTCCCCTATAAAGATGGTATTAGGGTTGGCTGGGGGAAATTCTATCGTAAAGATGGAAGTTTGGAGTCTATGGAAAGCAAGGTGGTTGATATGTACGAGCAGAATGGAAAGGAAGAGGTGAATCAGGTGCTCATTTTCAATGAAGAGGGGAAAATAATGAAGGACAGCAGCTATTATTTGAGCGTAAGTAATAACTGCGATACACTGGAGCTGGGTGATACCTGTCAGGTAACTGTTACGCTGGAGACACCGATGCTAAAAAAGAACATGCAGTTGCTGGTTGGTGGCTATGATGAGTTTTACAGGTTAGTGGATAAGAGCCAGCAGGATACTGTCCTTGGTAAGGATTTTAAGGCTACCTATACCTTTATTGCAAGAAGTAGGGGACGCCATATACTGCGGGGGCGCGTGGACGACTTCAGAGAGTCTGGTAAAAGCGATACGACCTATGTCCGGCGTGAGCGACGTAGTTTCTTCTCCAAAAAAGTCTTTGTTAAGTGAGTTGAAAAGAAAAACATGCTCCAACGCGCTTGGCTATTAGGTAGCTACGCCACCTAATAGCCAAGCGCGTTGGAGCAAATTTAGAAGATGAAAATAAAAGAGATACTGAAGAAAACAGAACACCGACCTTGGGTACTTCCTACTGGAAACTGGAAGTACTATCAGGAATGGAATAATGCGGTATTTCTACACTGGCAGGTTGACATCAACGAATTAAAGAAATTTGTTCCTGACGACTTAGTGATTGATCTGTTTGAAGGCAAGGCTTGGGTCTCATTGGTAGCTTTTACAATGGAAAAAATAAGGCCAAGAAATCTACCTTCTTTCTCTCCTGTATCTGACTTTGACGAAATCAACATTCGGACATATGTGAAGTACAACAATAAAACAGGTGTATACTTCCTAAGTATTGAAGGCGGAACAAAAATATCTTGTCAAGTGGCCAAAAGCCTATCAGAGCTTCCTTACCGACACTCAACAATAAGAAGGGAAAAAAATTACTATTGCTCTGAGAACAGTAGTTTCAAAGATAGGCTTGAATTAAGATACCAAGTTGGTCCAACAGTGTCTGAGAAAACTAAACTTGACAAATGGCTAACCGAGAGATATGCTCTGTTTCAAGACACAGACGCTTCAATCAACGAATTTGAGATTCATCATATCGAGTGGCCAACATTTAAAATAGAATTTAAGAGCATTGACGTCAAATACCCTAGATTTGACAAACTATTGAGCAGCACCCCAAATCTGAGTCATTATTCGACAGGAGTTGAAGTAGTAGCTTGGGACAAAAAGAAGTATAAAAAACTGGCTCCAACACAAGCTATAGCGCATTAAAAAGCGCCATAGCCAAGTCCGTTGTGCGGCATTATAAGCCACTAAACCCACCATCAAAATTGACTACAACAAGACTTCATTACCTGTCTGGCCTCATGCTAGCCGTTTTTATCGGGCTCCATTTACTCAACCACCTCTATAGCGTTGCAGGGCCTGACCAGCATATAGCATTCATGAAAGTTCTTCGTCTTTTTTACCGCAACGTTCTTGTGGAGGCTGTTTTACTGATGGCCGTGCTTCTACAAATAGTCTCGGGAATAAAACTCTTTAAGAACAACTCAAAGGCAACTGTCAGCAACTTCGACAAACTGCATCGGTGGACAGGGCTTTACTTGGCGGCTTTCTTCGTCATACATGTAGGCTCTGTATTAGCGGGACGTACTGTTTTACACCTGGATACCAACTTTTATTATGGCGTGGCAGGATTGAACACCTTCCCATTCAGCCTGTTCTTTATTCCCTATTATGGACTTGCCACCGTTTCCTTTTTCGGGCATACGGCAGCGATCCACAGTAAAAAAATGAAACAGGTTGTCTTTGGCTGGACACCACAAAGGCAGGCAAAAGCAATTTTAGCCTTGGGTGTTATCGTAGCGGCCTTTATGTTTTATTGCTTGACAAACAAATTTAGAGGAGTGGAAATCCCAACAGAGTACAAGGTTCTAGTTGGAAAATAAAACAGTCGCACAACACTGTATTGCCGCTATGCAAAGGGTATGATACAATCATCTAACACCCGTAAGAAGTAACAAGCTGTTGCCCACGATATGCGCGCACAGCGGCAATACCTGCCACGTTGTAGCACATTAATAATATGAATTGGTTCAAGTCAAGAAAGGAAACAGTTTTCAAAAATGATTGCTGTAGACTTGAGCGAAGAGTATAGAAAGATACTTATTGCTCCTTTCTTTGTTGATGAATCTTGGCTTCGTTATGAGCAAGAGGACGTTGAGGTTTTAAGTTTCGACGTAACTGATGAGCTGTTAGGTGAATCTATAAAGCGGAGCCTAAAAAATTTTGCTGAAAAGAATAAGTACTTGACAAAACGTAATTTGACGGATTGGCCAGCATTTAAAGCCAGCAAACTAAAAACGGTGAAAGAATTTGAAAAGAAGTATTCAAGAATTTCAATAAGTGGATTAAATGAAGCAAACATCTTCCTAGCGATGGACGCTGAAACAAAATCTGGGCATCATGCGCCACTGGATGCCCCCTTTGCTCACATAGAAGATGGCGTTGAGGATGCTGCGAAGAGGCCAAATGCGCTTCCTGCCGAGCATTTCATCTTCCAGTACCTTTTCTATACATTGCCATTGGGTGTCGGTTAAATCACTTGGGTAAGCCATAAGTCTGCAAACTTTTCTTACCCGACAGCCGGCACCTGCTTTTCTATTCAACTAAATCAAAACAGCCTCTTATAGAAGCAGTTGATTTACCTACCCAGAAGGAAGAATAACTCCATACAACAAAGTGCATAATACAGGTTTCGGCTACGCCTCACCCACACAATAGCATGCATACGTTAGACCAAAGGGAATCGATCCGTAGGCTCTTTCCTTCGTGCTGCTACAGCTTCTTTGTGGCAGCACGTATGTGCATGAATAAAAAGAGGGGCTAGAGAAGCCCCTCGTCTGCCAGCGAGTAGTAGCCCTCGCTGGTAAGGATGATGTGGTCGAGCACGGCGATGTCGAGCAGTTCCCCGCCCTGCTTGATCTTCTTGGTCAGCTGCAGGTCCGCTTGGCTGGGCTTGAGGTTGCCTGAGGGGTGGTTGTGTGTAAGGACGATGCCCGATGCGCAAGCTTTTAACGCGGCCACGAAGATAAGCTTGGGGTCCGCCACGGTGCCGGCCACGCCGCCGGTGGAGAGTTCATAGACGCCCAGCACCCGGTTAGCGCGGTTCAACAGAAGCACTTTGAACTGCTCCACGAACTCCAGTTTGCCAGTGTCCCAGCTTTCCTTCAGTACCCGGTAGGAGTCGGAGGAGGAGGTGACCTGCGGCCTTTCGGAAGGTTTCACGCGGTTGCGGTAAGAGAGCTTCACTTCGGCTACTCGGGTGCTGGCGGATTTGAGTGTCTTTTCCATAATCATCTGGTTTTTTAGTGTGAGGAATTGATTATGGTGCCCCTCCTGCCTTCGGCGCCGGACTAAGGGCAAGGTGGAGGCCGGGAAAATGCGGAGGGTCCACGTCCCGTGGATACCCATTTTGCTGGCACTACCTTGTCCCGTGTCCGGTCCGCAAGGCTACCTTTGCCCCAGAATGAATGCCCCCGGTTTTCGCTTTTAGATGGTTATGGGGGATATTGCAGTGGCCGGAGGCAACAGGCTTTGCAGCCGCCCCCTTCCCACCCAAAGCTAACTTCCGTTACTACTACCACGCTGTGGGCATGTGGGAAACCCCTACCGGGTGTTTTCCATATGTCCACAGTCCTCCTTGTAGCAGCATGGCTTCTGCTCTTGAGTGGGATACTTCCCCTTGGGCCTTCACAGGGTGTCCTTGCCGCCTCGGCCTTACGCAAGGATACCCCTTGTTTAGACGCTGATCTGCCTAATTCGTGCAACTCGGCACATCTCCCCGGGCAGTTGTGGGCGTACCGAGGACTACAGCCCGCCATTTCCATGGCGGCAAGGGAAACAGGTCTGCAATGCTGGCGCCGGGAAAGATGGCAAGCGATGGGGGCCTGTCTGAAAGCGGTCTCACCAAACTCGCTTATCATGATACACTTCACAGACCAGCTGCATGTCCGCCTGACGGAGGAACTGCAGCGTATTGCCTTGGAATCAGAAAACCACTTACAGCGGGCCGAGCGTTCCTGTCGAGCCGTGGAGGCCTCCCTGGAGGAACTCAAGGCTTACACCAAAACACATGCCTTCCCCGACCAGCAGGCCGAGATCACCTTTTTCAAAGAGGTCAAACCGCGCTTTCTCAAGGAATTGTTCTATTTCATTGAGCTGTTTTATTTGGAGGCTTTCCAGCCAGTCGGAGGCCGGAAAAAGCGGCGGGCCTATCTGCAGCAGGCGCTCGATCGCGTATCTGTTTTCTTTGACCGCCACCAGCTCCTATATACCTACTACCGCATGAACCAGTCCCACCTGGACCACCTTTTCTTCCTGCGCGGGGCCGGTACCGCCCTTCTATGGCCGGATTCTACCCAGGAGCTGGATCCCTGCTTTTCTACCCTGCACAGTCATCAGTTGGCCCGGCTGCAGGCCAGTGAGGCACTGCGCGATTACCTGCAGGGTCAGCTGCAGCAGCTCGACCGCTTGCCCGAGGCGACACCAGGTGCGCCTAGGAAAGGCATGCGCCTGGCCTGGACGGCGTCCAAGGCCTCTTTGATTGAGCTGGCCTATGCCCTGCGGAGCCGGGGGCGGTCAATTTCGGACAAGGAGAAGTGAAAGAGTTAATTTCGGGGCTGGAGCAGCTTTTCAATATCCGACTCGGGAACTTCTACCGGGTGTACCAGGGCATGCGCATTCGCAAAAAGAGCCGCACGCCTTTCCTGGACAACCTCAAGGAGAGCCTGGAACAGCGCATGGACGAGGCGGATGAGAACTGACTTTCTTGGGAAATACGCTTTTGACAGCTCACACGGCAGTGGCAGCAAAAGCGGTGCCGACCACTCTGAAAACCCTCCTGCCGGGGCTAGGTCGCCCTCTTGCGTCCTCCAACCGGGGAATTTCCGCTGTCCAGGCTGGGAAAATCCACCATCCCACGGCCAAAAATAAATAAGTGTGAGCTCACAGGGACTTGTCATAAATCCCTTGTCGGTCGCTGCATCTTTGTCTCAGTCGAAGGGGAAACGGATCCCCTGAGAATAAACACGAAACGATGCTGAACGGAATTTCCTGGAGCATGTACCTAGCCAGCGCCGGGGGGCTCCTTGCGCTCTACTACCTAGCGCTGGTGCTCTGGCTGTACAGGCACCGCATGCAACGGCTGCTGCAGGCAGGGAGGCAACCAGCTCCCACTCTCGCCGGGGTACCGGGGGGGAGTGGGGGGAACGACTTAAGCTACGAAGAACTGACAAAAGTGGCGTCTCAGATACGCCACGGCATCCTCACGGAGGCAGGCAAGAATGCCAGCAAGCCGGATCTGCTCCGCCGGATCCACGCGGTACTGGCCAGCCGGGGCGGGTTACGCCAGCCTGCCTCCCGGGGTGCCCTTAACCAGTACATCGTGCAGCAGGCCCACATGCTGTCTGGGGTAAGCTTCACCGAGGCGGAGCTGGAGCAAGCTTGGATAGGGCTTTTCTCGGAAGAGGGGACTGTTGCCGAAGCAAAACCGGATGTTTCACAAGTTAACCCATAGAAAAATGCAAACTGTCAACTCAACTTTCTCTAAACAAGCGGGTGGAATGTTCCCGCGCCCCTGGGCTGGGCTGGCCCTGCTCTGTGTCCTGACTCTGGTAAGCTTCTGGGCCCAGGCCCAGGACGGCAATGCGGGCATCCTAGAGGCCAACCAGAAAGTGCGAAGCTACTTTGACTCGGGCACCCAGCTCATGTATGCGGTGGGGGCGCTTTTAGGGCTGATCGGGGCCGTGAAGGTGTACCAAAAATGGAACGCCGGGGACCAGGATACCGGCAAGGTGGCCGCCGCCTGGTTTGGCAGCTGTGTCTTTCTAGTGGTGGTGGCTACGGTGATTAAATCCTTTTTCGGGGTCTAGGCACAGGGCGCACAAGCACATGGCCACAAGTGTCTATACTCTCCACAAAGGCATCAACCGCCCCATAGAATTTAAAGGGCTGAAGGCCCAGTATATCTGGTACCTGGGAAGCGGGGTGATCGTCCTGTTGCTGGCCTTCTGTCTGCTGTACGCGCTGGGCCTGAGCACCTTCTCCTGCCTGGGCCTGGTGCTCCCGGCTGGGGCTTGGATGATGCGCCGGGTGTACCGGCTGAGCAATACCTACGGCGAGCACGGCCTGATGAAAGAGTTAGCCCGGCGGCGGGTGCCGCGCCTGGTACGCCAGACCGGCCGGGCTGTTTTCCTTGGCAGCGGTCGGGAGGAACAAAGGCTTTCAAACCAATACTAACAAGACGTGATGATGAGCAAAACACTACAAGAACTCTGGCCCCTGCTGGGCGTCGAACATGACTGCCTTCTTTCACGGCGGGGGGAGGTCACGGTGGCCTTCCGGGCGGAGTTGCCGGAGCTTTTTACCCTGTCAGACCAGGAGTACGAGGCCTTTCACCAAGCTTGGGTGAGGGCAATCAAAGCCCTGCCCGAGCAGACAGTCTTTCTCAAACAGGACTGGTTCCTGGAAAGGGGCTACCAGCCGGACTATGCCAAGCCGGAAGCCAGTTTCCTGGCGCACAGCAGCGAGCGCTTTTTTAACGAGCGCCCCTACCTGGAGCACAGCTGCTATATCCTGCTGACCAGGAAGCCGGAGGGGCGCAGGGCATCTACTTCGCTGCGCTCCGCCCTGCTGCGCGCCTCTTCAGTACCGGCGCTGACGCTGCAGCCGGCCCTGCTGCAGAATTTTCTGGACAGCGTGGACCAGTTCCGGCACATTCTGGAGGACAGCGGGTTTGTGCGGCTCATGCGGCTGGGGGAGAGTGAATTGCTCAGCCAGCGCCGGAAGCAGGGCCTGGTCGAGCGCTACTGCACACTGGCTGAAGAGGAGGGGGAGCCGCTGCGCAAGGACCTGGTCTTTGCCGAAGACATCCAGGTAGGGCGTCAGCACGCCAGGCTCTACACGCTGGGTGACGCGGCTGACCTGCCGGCGCTGTGCGGGCCCCGCCTGACCTATGCGCGCTATTCCACGGACAGGACCAAGTTCAGTGTTGGCTTTGCCGCCTCGCTGGGCCAGCTGCTGCCCTGCAACCACCTCTACAGCCAGTACATTTTCCGGGAGGATGCGCAGCGTACGCTGCACCGGCTGGAGCGCAAGCGCCTGCGCCTGCAGTCCCTGTCGGCCTATTCGCGCGAGAATGCCATCGCCCGCGACGCCACCAACGCCTTTCTCAACGAGGCCCTGAGTGCACAGCGCCTGCCGGTGAAGGCGCACTTTAACCTCCTAGTCTGGGCAGAGGAGGCGGCCAAGACGAAGGAGCTCAAGAGCAAGGTCACCGCCGCCCTGGCCCAGCTGGATGCGGTGGCCAAGGAGGAGACGGTCGGTGCCCCGCAGCTTTTCTGGGCCGGCATCCCGGGCAACGCCGGGGACTTTCCGATGAACGAGACCTTTGACACTTTCGCCGAGCAGGCCAGCTGCTTCCTTAACCTGGAGACCGGTTACCGCTCTTCAGTGAGCCCGGTGGGCCTGCGCCTGGGCGACAGGCTGACAGGCCGGCCGCTGCACGTGGACCTTTCGGATGAGCCGGTCAAGCGGGGAGTCTGTACCAACCGCAACAAGTTCATCCTCGGTCCCTCCGGCAGTGGCAAGTCCTTTTTTACCAACCACCTGGTGCGCAGCTATTATGAGCAGGGCACGCATGTGGTACTGGTGGACGTGGGCCACAGTTACCGAGGGCTCTGTAACCTGGTGGGGGGCTGCTACTTCACCTACGATGAGGGGCACCCGATCTGCTTTAACCCCTTTCACATTGAGGGCGGCGGCATGCCGGACACGGAAAAGAAGGAGAGCATCAAAACGCTCCTGCTGGCCCTGTGGAAGAAGGATAACGAGCCGTTCCTGCGCTCGGAGTACGTGGCCCTCTCCGGCGCCCTGCAGGGCTACTATGAAAAGCTCGCGAGCCAACGTGGCCTGCGTCCGGGCTTTGACAGCTTCTATGAGTATGTGCGGGACGAGTTCGTCGTCTCCCTTTCCCGGGATAAAGTGAAGGAGAAGGACTTTGACATCGGTAATTTCCTCTACGTGCTACGGCCCTACTACCGGGGCGGCGAGTTCGCTTTCCTGCTCAATGCCACCGAGCACCTGGACCTGCTCTCCGAGCGCTTCATCGTCTTTGAGCTCGACAATATCAAGGACCACCCGATCCTCTTCCCGGTGGTGACCATCATCATCATGGAGGTCTTCATCTCTAAAATGCGCAAGCTCCAGGGTGTGCGGAAAATGATTCTCATCGAGGAGGCCTGGAAGGCCATTGCGCGGGAGGGCATGGCTGAGTACATCCGCTACCTGTTCAAGACCGTGCGCAAGTTCTACGGGGAAGCCGTGGTCGTGACCCAGGAAGTAGAGGATATCATCTCCTCGCCGGTGGTAAAGCAGGCCATAATCAACAACTCAGACTGTAAGATCCTGCTGGACCAGAGCAAGTATCAGAACAGGTTCAGCCAGATTCAGGAGCTGCTGGGGCTGACCGAGAAAGAGAAGGCCCTGGTGCTGTCGGTGAACAGGGCCAACGACCCCATGCGAAAGTACAAAGAGGTTTTCATCAGTCTCGGGGGAACGCTCTCCAAGGTGTACCGCACCGAGGTGTCCCCGGAGGAGTACCTGGCCTATACCACCGAGGAGCGCGAGAAGGTGCAGGTAGCTGCCTATGCCCGCCGCTACGGAAGTGTGCAGCAAGGCATTGCTGCGCTGGCCCGGGACTTGCAGCAGCCTGATTGCTCACAGCCATCCTTAACGACAACATCATGCGAAAACGCATCCTAATGCTTGTACTGGTCCTCCTGGCAAGCCTGGTCAGCCCACACGGCGCCTGGGCGCAGGATCCCGTGACCGAGGTCATCAAAGCCGGCGTGAAGAAGGCCATTAAGGCTGTGGACCTGCAGATCCAGCGGCAGCAGAACAAGGTGATCTGGTTTCAGAATGCCCAGAAGCAGCTCGAGAATACCATGTCCCGGTTGCGGCTGGGTGAGATCCATGACTGGGTGGAGCGGCAGCGCAGCCTGTATGCCCAGTACTACCGGGAGCTCTACCAGGTCAAAAGCCTGGTGGCTGACTACCAGCGCCTCAGGGGCCTGGCCCGCAAACAGGCGCAGCTGCTGGCCGAGTATGAGCGTGTCTGGCGCCTGCTGCGGCAGGACCCGCACTTCAGCGCCGAGGAGTTGGCCTATATGGCCCGCGTGTACGGCGGCATGCTTGAGGAGAGCGCGCGCCACCTAGACCTAGTCCTGCTGGCGGTGCAGGCCCTCACCACCCAGATGGGGGACGCAGGGCGGCTGGCGCTGCTCAACCGCGCTGCCCAAGGGGTGGAGGCCACGTACAGCGATCTGTTGCGCTTCAATAACCAGAACGTGCTGCTCAGCCTGCAGCGGGCCCGTTCCCGCCAGGAGGCCGAGACCCTCCGCCGGCTCTACGGGCTGCCGTAACGCCGGCTTGCCGACAGGAAACACATTACTTTAACCTTTAAGACAGACAATATGAAAGTACAGATGCTATGCCTGCTCCTTGCGCTTGGCTCGCTGGCGGCCCGGGCGCAAACCTTTGACGAGTGGTTCCGCCAGAAAAAGACACAGCAAAAATACCTGCTCGAGCAGCTGCTCGCCCTGCGGCTGTACGGGAGCTACATGCAAGAGGGCTACGGGCTGGCCCGAGAAGGCCTCTCGGTGATCGGTTTGGCCGAGGCAGGGGAACGGGACGAGCACGCTGCTTACTTCAGCGCCCTGGCCGGTGTGAGACCGGCGGTGGCTACGTCGCCGCGGGTGGCCACCGCCGTGGCCCTGGGCACAAGGCTCCAGCAGTTGTGCCTGGAAACAGGAAGCCAGGCGCAGGGCAGCAAGCTGCTCACCCCAACGGAAAAGGCGTACGTGCACCGGGTGCTGGGCCGCCTCCTGGACGAGCAGGAGGCGGTGCTCGCCGCCCTGGCACAGACGCTTTCCCCGGGCCAGCTGACCATGGGGGACGCTGCCCGGCTGGAACGACTTGATGCCGCCTGCCAGGCCCTGCAGGAGCTCTGCGGTGTGGCCAGGCGCCTGGATGAGCACGTCCGTCTGCTAGCCCTAGCCAAGTGGCAGGAACAAGGCGCCCTGCAGGGCGAGCGACAGTGGCTTTATAGGCAAGGGGAGGGCGAATGAAAAAGTTCTGTCTCCTCCTGCTCTTTGCCATGGCCTGTGGCCTGCGACTACAGGCGCAGTCTGCCGAGGCGCAGCAACTGCTGCTCAACGTCGAAAAGCTTGCCCAGCTCAAGCAGCTCCTCTCGGATATGAAACAGGGCTACCAGGTAATCAACACTGGCTACACCGCGATCCGGCAGGTGTCGGAGGGAAACTTCCGCCTGCACGAGGCTTTCCTAGATGGCCTGCTGCAGGTACGCCCTGCCGTCCGCCACTACAGGCGCGTGGCGGATATCCTGCGCGATCAGTTCCAGCTTGTGCGCGAGTCCGAGCAGGCCCTTCGGCGCTTCCGCGCAGCCGGCTGCTTCAGCGCGCAGGAGCTGGATTACCTGTCTGGGGTCTACGGGCGGCTCTTGGAAGAGAGCTTGCTGCAGCTTGAGGCCCTTTCGCGGCTAATCACCGACGGGCAGCTGCGCATGCAGGACGAAGAGCGCCTGCAGGCCATCGATGCCCTCTTTCTGGACGTGGAAGAGGCCCTGCTGTTTTTGCGGCGCTTCAACGGCAGCACCAGCCTGCTGGCTCTGCAGCGGGCCCGGGCGGGGAAAGACGTGGCGGCTGCGCGCGCTTTGTATGGTATCACCCCTTAACTCACTCCACATGAAATACTGGAAACACAGCCTAATACTGCTGGCCTGTGCGCTGTTGCTACCCGGCCTGCTGCAGGCGCAGGGCCTATCGGGCGAGACGGGCAGCCTGCACCAAGTGCTCGAGCAGCTTTATGGAGAAATGCTGCCCCTGTGCAGCGGCCTCATGCAAGTGGCGCAGGGTATCGCGGGCTTGGGAGCCCTGTGGTATATCGGCTCCCGGGTTTGGCGGCACATCGCCCAGGCGGAGCCCATTGATTTCTATCCCTTGCTTCGGCCTTTTGCCCTAGGCCTGGCCATTGTGTTATTCCCCGCGGTGCTGGACCTTTTGAACGGGGTGCTGTCTCCTACGGTAGCGGCCACCTCGGCCATGGTCGGCGACTCGGACAAGGCCATCGCCGTGCTGCTACAGAAGCGGGAGGAGGCGCTGCGGGGGACGGCTGCCTGGCAGATGTATGTGGGCGAGGCGGGTGCCGGCGACCGGGATCGCTGGTATGCCTACACCCATGAAGAGGCGCCCGCGGGGGAGGGCCTGGTGGAAGGCATCGGCAACGATATCCGCTTTGCCATGGAGAAGGCCTCCTACAGTTTTCGCAACTCGGTGAAGGAGTGGCTAAGCGAAGTGCTGCGTCTGCTCTATGAGGCGGCGGCCCTGTGCATCAACACTGTCCGGACCTTCCAACTGGTGGTGCTGGCGATCCTGGGGCCCCTGGTGTTCGGTCTGGCGGTCTTCGACGGCTTCCGACATACGCTCACTGTCTGGTCTGCCCGCTACATCAACGTGTACCTCTGGCTGCCGGTAGCCAACATTTTCGGGGCCATCCTGGGCAAGGTGCAGGAGATGATGCTCACGCTGGACCTCTCGCAGGTGGAGGAGGCCGGGGAGACATTCTTTAGCCCCACGGACACGGCCTACCTGCTCTTCCTGGTCATGGGGATTGTTGGTTACCTGACGGTGCCCTCGGTTGCCAACTACATCGTGCACGCCAGCGGCGGCAACACGCTGCTCTACAAGATCAGCAACCTCTTCAGCGCCACGTCCCAGGGCACGGCGCAGGCGGTGTATGCCGGAGCCGCTACGGCGGCCGGTGGGGTCGGCAGCACCGCTGTGGCCATCAGCCATTTGGGCAGCTGGGCAGGTGGGGCAGTCTCCTCCCCCGGATCGGGACAAAGCCCGGACGCGCCTTCGGCCTTCCAACACGATCGCATCTCCGGTGAGAAGTAGTGAAGAACCCATAAACCTCTTTATGCTATGTTCACACAAATGAAAAACATTGACAGCGCCTTTCGCCTGGTGCGCGGCTTTGCACTGCTCACCGTGTGCGGCAGCCTGCTGTTGAGCGGCTTTGCCCTGTACCGGAGCCTCCGGCTGGCCCAACAGCTCCAGGACCGTGTCTATGTGCTGGCAGGGGGGCAGGCCCTGGAGGCCTTCGCCGCAGACCGGGACGAGCATCTCCCGGTGGAGGCCCGCCACCATGTGAAAACTTTCCATGAGCTCTTTTTCTCGCTGGACCCGGACGAGCAGGTCATTGAGCGTCACGTGGCCAGGGCCTTGTACCTGGCCGATGCCTCAGCCAAGCGCGAGTACGACAACCTGCAGGAGCAGGGTTTTTACACGGGCCTGATCGCCGGCAATATCAGCCAGCGGGTGGAGGTAGACAGCGTGGCCGTGGACCTGAAGGTCTACCCGTACTTCTTCCGCTGCTACGCCACCCAGCGGCTGGTGCGGGCCACCAGCACGGTATGGCGCAGCCTGGTTACGGAAGGCTATCTGCGCAGCGTCTCCCGCTCGGACCATAACCCGCACGGGCTCCTGATTGAGCGCTGGGTCACCCTGGAGAACCGGGATGTGAAGGTCGAGCGGCGCTAAGCCGTGAGGTGCCTCCTGGAGCAACTGTATCTAACGCACACTAAATCCAAGCCATCATGAAACATCCGACTTCAACCATGTCCTCCTCACGCAGGCGCAGACTCCTGCTTGTCCTGCCTCTTTTAAGCTTTCCCTTCATCACCCTGCTGTTTTGGGCGCTGGGGGGAGGTCAGACGCGGAAGCTGTACCCGCAGGACAGTGCCCAAGTTGGCCTAAACCCGTCCCTGCCCCACGCGCAGCTGGAAGAAGGGATGGCGGCGGGGAAACTGGGCTACTACCAGCAGGCAGCGCACGACTCTGCGCAGTGGCTGGAACTGCAACATAAGGACCCCTATGCCCCGGGACTGGTGGTGGGCGGCCTTCCGCCGGTACAGACTTCTGGTGCCCTGTCTTCCCTAAGCGGAAGCGCTTCAGAGGGATACCAAACGCAGCAGGCGCAGGTGTACCAAAAGCTCCGGCAGCTTGAGGCAGCCCTCGAGGACGTGCCGGTCGTGGCACCTGCGGCGCGTACGCAGGCCCTCCCACAGCAAACTGTCGCCGACATACAACTGGGCCGGCTGGAGCAGCTGATGCGCTCGGCCCAGCACGAGGGCGGCGCAGATCCAGAGATGCAGCAGGTCAGCGGCATGCTGGATAAGATTCTCGATATTCAGCACCCACAGCGGGTCCTGGAAAGGAGCATGCACTCTTCCCAGACGGGGGCAGGGCAGGTCTTTTCGCTATCCTTTGCTGGCCCGGGCGCCCCCATAAGTTTATTAGGACAACATGGACAGGAGGCACCTGTAGATAGTGTGCAAGGCTTTTATGGCTGGGATACCCCCGTAACAGCTGATTTAGCCCCGAATATGCTTCCGGCCGTGGTGCAGGAGACACAGGCGCTAGTTACAGGGGCTATCGTGAAGCTGCGGCTGGAGGCGGATGTACTGCTCAACGGCACGCGGATTCCCCGAGGAAGCTTTGTGTTTGGGACGGTTGCCCTGGAGGGAGAACGGCTCCGGATCAAGGTCAGCAGTATTCGGCGGGGCCAGCGTCTGTTTCCCGTGGATTTGTCGGCCTATGACCTGGATGGGTTGGAGGGACTTTACATCCCCGGGGCTATCACCCGGGAGGTGGCCCGTCAGTCGGCAGACCGTGCCGTGCAGGGCTTCGGCCTTCCCTCGCTCGACTCTTCCCCGGAACTCCAGGCAGCACGAGCAGGAGTGGCGGCCGCCAAGTCCCTGTTCAGCAAACAGGCAAAACTCGTCCGGGCAACAGTGAAGGCGGGCTACCGGGTGCTGCTGCGGGATGCCCGGCAAACCTAGGCTTGCGGTCCATCACCTTTCCTGGCTATATGTCACACGCTTATTTCCAATCATATGAAAAAGAACAACTTCCTTCTGGCATTCCTGTGGCTGCTTACCGCCAGCCAAGCCTTTTCCCAAACTGGCCTACGGGCAGTACGGGGTACCGCCTTGCCCGTGTGCCAGTTGACCGTCTCCCCGAACAAAACCACACACCTTGTTTTTCCCTTCGCCGTCCAAAGCGTAGACCGGGGGAGCGGGGATATCCTGGTGCAGCAAGCAGCCCCTGCCGAGAACATGCTTCGCGTCAAAGCGGCCAGCGCCGGTTTTCGCCAGACAAGCCTGACCGTGCTCACTGCCGACGGGAGCCTTTACACCTTTGTGGTCTCCTACGCTCCGGAGCCGGGTGCGCTCTCGCTGCAGCTGCCCCGGCTACCGCTGTCCGCCGCTCCGGTTGCTTTTCTGCCGGGAAAAGCGAACAGAGCCGTGCTCGAGCGCGATGCGGCCTGTGTGGCGGCAACAGCCGGGGGCAAGCACCGCACCGCCCGCTCAGGGGGCATGCGCCTGCAGGTAGGGCAGTTTCATATCCGTGGAGAGGTCCTCTACTGCCAGTTCCGGATTCGCAACAGCACCAGCACCCGCTATAACTTAGACCAGTTTCGCTTCTATGTCCGGGACCGGCAGGGCCGTCGACGTACGGCATCACAGGAACTGGAGCTAAAGCCCTTGTACATCCACGGGGCAGGTGCGGTGGAAGGGCATACAGAACGTGTACTGGTGGTGGCCCTGCCTAAAGTGACGCTGCCTGATAAAAAGTACCTGGTTGTGGAGCTGATGGAACGAAACGGCGGACGTCACCTGCAGCTTAAGCTGTCCAGCCGTCTGCTGCTGCAGGCCAAGGCTTTCGACCAAGTAGACTAACTGATCTGCATACTTGTTTCATCTAACATGAACGACCATGAACGAGAAAAACTTTGCCTATCTGCGGGACCAGGTCAAGTACACCGGTTTCGGCGAGGGCCTGGAGAGCCAGCTGCGCGAGAAAATGCAGCAGGGGGGAGCTTCCTTTGAGCTCTTCCACAACGTGAGCTATGGTAAGGACCAAATGGCCACGGTACTGGAGTTTCGCAAGTC
The DNA here is from genome assembly GCF_003585765.1 of Pontibacter actiniarum. Classification (NCBI taxonomy): domain Bacteria; kingdom Pseudomonadati; phylum Bacteroidota; class Cytophagia; order Cytophagales; family Hymenobacteraceae; genus Pontibacter; species Pontibacter actiniarum. The sequence goes on along the minus strand of NZ_CP021235.1, from coordinate 2,314,128 downwards.
CAGTCAGCAGGACATGTACTTTTTTAACCGCTACTTGGCGGCCCTCAAGCCCGAACGCGCCGCCGACAGCACCGAGCAGACCTTCTACATCAACAAAGGCAACAATATTACGCTGAAGGAGGCCTACAACCTGCTCAGCGGCCGGGCCGTCAACAAGGACCTGACCAACAAGGAGGGAGAGCTCTACAACGCCTGGTTGCAGCTGGACTTCAAGCAGACCGATGACCGGCAGAACTACCTGGTCAAACAGTTTCACCACAACTACGGCTATGACCTGGAGCTTGCCCTGGGCAAGCACCCGGTTAAGGAACTAAAAGATGCGCAGGAGAAAAGCCTGCTCCTGGAGTCCCTGCGGAAAGGCAACCGGCAGGCCGTGACCTTTGAGCTAGGTGAGGGGCGGGAGGCACGTTATTTCGTGGAGGCCAGCCCCCGGTATAAGTCTGTGAACGTCTACGATGAGCACATGCAGCGCGTGCGGCCGGCGTTAAGCCAGCAGCAGGCCCAGACCGCCGGGCAGGAGCCCCAAAAGACATCGCAGCTGGCGGCCTGGAAGGAAAATCGCGAAGAGGTCAGGCAGAAGCCCCCTCGGAAGGGCCGGTCCATTGGGTCATGAAAAGCGTGTGGCCTGGTTCTCCCGCCCCGGAAGCTAAGGTGCCGGCCAAGCCAGTGGAATGCCCCACGCAGCCGCTCCTGTGGTTTTTCACGGCCATACGTCGGGACCCGCGCATTGGTCCATCCCATATTGCCCTGTATGCGGCCTTGTACCGACGCTGGTTGGAGCAGGCAGGGACGGACCCCGTGCTCGGCTACAGTCATGAGCTGATGCCGGCTGCCAAGCTCTGCAGCAGCGGCACCTACCACCGTGTCCTGCGTGAGCTGCACGCCTACGGCTATGTGCGCTACGTGCCATCCTATAACCGACTGCGGCCGAGTCAGATCTTCCTGCACCCTGAAAGCCGGGGCAGAAAATAGCCGCGCCCTGTGCGGGCAAAAAGGCGGGACTCGGTTCCGCCTTTTTGCATGCTATCCAAGCAACGTTGAAGATATGACCTATGAAATCAAAAGGGAAAAACCCGCTCAGCCCGGAGAAAGCGTTGGAGATCCTGCGGAAAGAGGGGGTGCAGGTGTCGCTGGAGCAGGCGAAATCTATTTTAGAATTTTTGCGGAACTTAGCTAACGCAGCTGTAAGTCAATATTTAAGAAATAGAGACAGCTAATAGACCTTCTCCCGAAAAACCGGAAGGCTGTAGCGTAGCGAATCCGGGTAATACCCACATAGAGTTAAAGGCGATTCGACACAAAGGGCCAGCGTTTACCAAGGCACAGACCACCTCTGCCCTCAAGCAGCCATCGGCAGGTGTTTCTGTAGCCGAGATATGCCGCAAAAGGAGCATCTCCAAGGCCATTTTCTATGCATTTCTGGTTTAGGAGTATCGGAATAACTGAAGCTAGCCCAACTGGAGGAGGGCCGTCAGCTCAAAAAGCTGGAGACCGACCAGAGGTTAGATTAGCAGGTGCTGCAGGGCGTGCTGTATAAAAGGCTCTGTGGCTAACCCAGGTAAAGTCTCACAGGCCATACAAGGCTCCTAATTTGGGAGGTGAGCGGGGGATACGAACGGGCTGCCAACTCTACGCCTCAGCTAGGTCTTATAGATGGGGCGCATCAAGTTTGTCAGGGAGAGTATTAACAAAGCAGCCGACAGGTAACGCAAGAGAAGTGTCTGCCACAGATGCTTTATCTCCTTAAGAGGCTGATTTGATTTAGGAAGATAAAAAAGCAGGTGCCGGCTGTTGGACAAGAAAAGTTTGCAGACTAACAGTCTACTACTATTACCGCAAATGGCGGCGCAATGGTTTCTGGGATCTGCTCCATGACTGCCTCCACAAGGAAGTGAGGGGCAGGCATGGCAAAGATCATTCCCCGAGCGTGGGCATCCTGGACTCGCAGAGCGTGAAGACCGTGCAGCAGGGAGGGCAAAGGGGGGATGATGCGGCCAAGCGGGTGAAGGGACGCGAGCGGCACCTGGTGGTGGACACGCTGGGGCTGCTGATCATGGTGATAGTGCACCGGGCCGACATCAGTGAGCGGCGGGGAGGCCGCTACTTGCTCCTGCGGGTTGCCTCCAGGGTAGGCGATTTCGGCAGGCTCCGCGTCTTCTTCGCTGACCAGGGCTACGGCGGGCAAAAGCTGCGGAACTGGGTCAGGAGCACCTTTAGGGCGCGGGGCTGGAGGCTTCAGATAGTGAACAGGATTCACAAGAATTGCCCAAACGCTGGATTGTGGAGCGAACCTTCGGCTGGCTTAACCTCTACCGAAGGCTCTCCAAGGCCTATGAGCGCAGCACCAAGTCAGCTGAGACCATGATTCAGATTGCCATGACACATATCATGCTTAAGAAACTAGCTGATTGAATTCTAAACAGCCGCTTTCTTCCACTTTATGTTTTGGAAGAAAGTGTAATCTGCTAAAAGCAGGTGCAGCAACCTGCTTAGCCAGTAGTGGTGAAGGGCGGAAGAACCGTACAGGTTATTCGGTGCTATTTGTTGCAGGGCCTCCACTTATATCAACGAGGTACCTGTTTCCTCTTTTGACACCTCGTTCGCAGTTAAATAATTTGATTATTCTGATAGGGGAATAGTGACCTGCCCAACGGTATGCACACTTTGATGTGCCATAACAGCGCAAAACTTTGCAATTGAGGTGGTTTTCCTGTATTATGATTTTTCAAACCTCACTTTAAGAGACAAATACCTATGAGTACCGCTACGCCTGGCGATGGGGTGATAAGGCAGCTGAAAGTTTTGCCGTGGGAGGATCTGAAAGCGTTTGAAAGTTTTTACAAGGAGCACTTTGTTAAAATGGTGATTTTCTGCGAAGGCATCACCGGAGACAAGGACCTGGCAGGGCAGCTGGTGCAGGAGGCCTTTTGTAAGATCTGGGAAAACCGGCACTCCCTACAACACGTCACCACCCCATCCGCTTACCTGTGTCAAACCGTTCGCAACACAGCCCTTGACTATATCCGAAGGTATAGGCGAGAACTGCACGACCAAACGTTTTCCGATGTTGAGTCGGAGAGAGGTGAGCTGCCCTTGTCAGAGCAGCTGACCCCCTTGGTGAAAAGGGCCGCTGCCAAGCTGCCCACCAAGTGCCGCCAGATCTTTGAGATGAGCTATCTGGAGGGCTTGAGCAAAGAGGACATTGCCACCTATTTAGATATTTCCCCCCTAACGGTGAAGAAGCAGCGCGTCATTGCGCTCCGCAAAATCCGTGAGGAGCTCCTGCCGCTTATGGATAAGCTGCTCCTGCTGGTATGGTTGCTAAAATAATGTAGCTGCTTTGCCCTCTCAGCCATTCTCTTTCTTCTCCCGCATGATCTCTGAACTTGTGGGAGTTCGCCATGTCCGGTTGAACACTTTGTCATAGGAATATGAACTCCTCTCAAATATTTTCTGATTTTTTTATAACATTTTACTCCCCTTGGCGTAGCCGCTCGTCTTTTCCCTGAAAGACTTAAACATTGGACTCACAAGATAACATACCTGAAGTGAAATGGCCCGAATACCTGGAAGCTTGGTTTTCCGGGGAGGCGGATGCCGAAACAACGCAGGCGCTGCTGGCCTGGAGGCAGGCCTCGCCCGAAAACGAACGGCTGTTCCGTGCTTATCAACGAGCCTTGGTACCCCATCCACCGGATTGGGCACAGCAGCTGGATGTAAACCGTTCCTGGCAGGAGCTTCTTCCCCGCTTAACAGAGGAGAGCGGGCAGGAGGCTGCAGCGGAAACGAGCCATCGCATAACATGGCGTATACATGCCGTCGCGGCCGCAGCGGCATCAGTGTTGCTGTTGCTTGCCTGGTGGATGATGAGCCCGAAGGTGCACAGGCTGCAGGTAGCTGCGGGGCAGAAAATGGTGTGGCTGCCCGATAGTTCGCAGGTATTGCTCAATGAGCATAGCGTGCTGACCTATGAGGAGGGCTTCGGTGAGGAACACCGCAACCTGACCTTGGAGGGACAAGGCTTTTTTGAGGTAAGGCCAGATAAGCAGCTCCCCTTCAGGATTAAAAGCAAGGCGGCGATCACACAGGTAGTAGGGACAAGCTTTGACCTGCAGGCTTACCCCTCGCAGGCGCGGGAACGTTTGGCTGTGGTGACGGGGGTGGTGCAGTATCAGCCGCTGTCCCCGGAGGGAAAGCCCATAGGGGCGCCTAGGGTGGTGAAGGCAGGACAGAGCCTTACCTCCCAGGGAACGGCGGGAGGAACGGTGTTCAACCCCGCTATTCCAATTGAACAGCTCATCTGGAGCGGCCGCCTGGTATTCCAGCAGGCTACCCTTGAGCAGGTGCTGGATGTGATGGAACGCTATTACGGAAAGCAATTCGTGCTAGAGAACCCCGCCGCCGGTAAATGCCTGCTGACAGCTTCTTTCTACCAGGAAAAACCAAGCGATGTACTGGATGTGATTGCCCTGTCAATGCGCATGGAATGGAAGCAACAGGGGGAGACTTACCTACTTAGTGGAAACGGTTGTACTAACGATATATGAAGAAACGTCTACTCTTATTATTAGCGCTTGGCTGTTGCCTGCGTGTGACCACTGTGCAGGGGCAGCATCCATTGAGTCAGCCCGTTTACCTAGACATGGGAAAGGTAAGCCTGGAGGAGTTGCTGGATGCGCTGGAAGAGAACTACGGGTATGATTTTGCCTACAGCCCGAGCCTTTTGCCGCTGGACACACAAGTGTCTACGCAGTACCAGGGGCAGCCGCTGGCACTGATCCTGGATGAGCTCTTTGGCTCTCTCAATATCTCTTACCAGCTGAAGGGAAGCCGGATCATTCTTACCAAGCCAGCAGCAGTTGCCCAAGAGGTGAGAACGGTCAGCGGTCAGGTGCTCTCCGAGAAGGACAGCGAGCCGCTGATTGGGGCAACTGTGGTCCTGAAAGGGACCAGCAAAGGAACGGTGACGGACCAGAACGGCCGGTATAACCTTCCTGTCTCCTCAGAGGACGCGGTGCTGGTCTTTTCTTACATGGGTAAGCTGCCGCAGCAGGTACCTGTAAAGGCACGCAAGGTTGTCAATGTCATGCTCCGGGATGATTTAGTTCAGCTGCAGTCGGTTGTTGTTACCGGGTACGGTACGGAGCAAAAAAAAGAAGACCTGGTGGGCAGCGTGGAGTTTGTGACGGCTGAGAAGCTCAAGCACCGGCCGGCAGACCGGGTGGACCAACTGCTGGAGGGGGTGGTGCCGGGCCTGCGCTTTGAGGTGCAGAGCGATGATGCCAGCAGTGCCCGCCCCCGCTACCAGACCCGGATCCGGGGAGCAGCCTCCTTTAGCGCCTCCAACGAGCCGCTATGGATCGTGGACGGGGTGCCGGTGTACACCGGGGGGAGCACAAACCTTATTCCAGGCGTTAGCGCCAGCGTGAGCCCCCTATCTTACCTGAATCCCAGTGACATTGAGTCGATTACCGTACTAAAAGATGCCTCGGCCACCTCCATATACGGGGCCAACGGTGCCAACGGGGTGGTCCTGATTACGACCAAGCGGGGCAAGAGCGGAGAGGACCGCCTGAATGTGCGTGTCCGCAGGGGCATCAACAGCATCAGCGATACTAAGTTTCAAGTGCTCTCCGGGGATGAGTTCCGGGAACTGGCGCGCGAGGCCTACGCCAACAGTGGCCTGGATCCGGCTGCCTATCCGTATGGCGGAGAGGCGGATACAGTCAACACGGACTGGTATGATGCTTTCTTCCGCACCGGTCAGACGTCGGATTACAACCTTTCGCTGACCGGGGGAAATGAGCGAACAAAATACTTCATTTCGGCAGGCTATTACAAGGAAGACAAAACCATGCTGGCCAACAGCACGCAACGCCTGTCTACCCGCATCAACCTGGACCAGCGTATCGGTAAGCGGCTCAACCTGAACTTCCGCATGGGCGGCTCCTATAATAAGAACAAGCTGTTCACGCCGGGCGACTACTATTATACGACGCGGCCCAACATCAATCCTTACCAGCCAAGCGGTGACTTCGCCCTGTACGATGGGGTGACAGGCAGCAAGCTGTTCAACAAGCTGGCCGAGGCGGCCCAGAACGATCACAGCCAGAACACCTTTGCCGTGAACGGGAACGTGGGCGCGGTGCTGGTCATTTTGGACGGACTGGATTTTACTTCCCGTAACGGGATTGATTTTTACAACATCCGCGAAGACCAGTATGCCTCCCGCAAGAACTGGTCGGGCAGGGATTTAGAGGGCAACCCGATGGGGTATGCCGACAGGGCGCAGACGAACTTCTTGAAGTGGATCAGCATAAACCGGCTCAACTACAGCAAAGCCATCGGCAAGCACCAGGTGGATGCACTCCTGGGCACGGAAGCCTCAGATGGCAGGCGAACCTCCCTGTCCGGCTCGGGCTACAACTTTGCCAACGACCACATCAAGGAAATCACCTACACGCCCTATGAGACGCAGCGGGCCAACAGCAGCGCCGAGGAGGAGAGTGCCTTCTCAGTGTTCTCCAACCTGAGTTATAACTGGGACCGCCGCTACTACGTGACGTTGAACTTCCGGCGGGATGGCAATTCACGCTTCGGCGATGATGTAAGGTGGGCGAACTTCGCCTCGGCAGGGGCTTCGTGGAACATCCACAATGAGGCCTTCTGGAAAAGCAAGACAGTGAACTTCCTCAAGCTAAAAGCCAGTTACGGAACAAACGGAAACTCGCGCATCGGCAATTATGCGGCCAAAGGGCTCTATAGCTTCGGGGCCGACTACGCCTACAACAACAGCCCCGGCGCGGTGATCTCCACCGGGGAAAACCCGGACTTCAGTTGGGAGACGACCTATATGTTCAACACGGGGCTCCGCATCGGCTTTTGGGACAGGGTGTATTTGGAAGGTGAGTTTTACAGCAATATCACCGACAATCTGATTGACAAGGTGGATGTGACGAGGGCCACCGGCCAGACCCGGATCTACCGCAACGTAGGGAAGGTGCAAAACGCGGGCGTGGAGTTTACCCTTTCCACAGTAAACATCAACTACAGAGACCTGCAGTGGACGACAGATGTGAACCTGGCGCATAACCGCAACAAGATCCTGGAGCTTTACAACGGCAACGATAAGTCCTTTGGCACGAGCATACGCCAAGTGGGTGAAGACGCCAGCACGCTTTACCTGGTGCGCTGGGCCGGGGTGGACCCCCGGGACGGGGCCCCGCTTTGGTATGATGCGGCCGGCAACCTGACCCGGGTGTACGATGTCAACAACCGGGTGCCTGTCGGTTCGACAAACCCTGATTTCTTTGGCGGGATCACCAACAGGGTCAGCTACAAGAACTTCTCGCTGAACGTGCTGCTCAACTACACGGTGGGCGGCTATGCCTTCAGCAGCCTGCGGCGCAATGCGGAGTCTGACGGGGTATACTATATGGAGGACAACCAGTCTAAAAACCAGCTCGACCGCTGGCAGCGCCCGGGGGATATGGCTACTACCCCTAAGCTGATCTGGGGCGTGAGCCAGTCTTCCATGCGCAACTCCACCCGTTTTATCCATAAGAAGACGAACCTTCGCCTGCAGAACATCAGCCTGGGCTATAGCCTGCCGGCAGAGCTGGTCAGCAGGTTCTTCCTGCAGCACGCCAATGCCTATGTGCAGCTGGACAATGTGGGCTTCTGGACTCCTTACAGGAATAGAGAAGACCGGAACACCTATAAAAACTCCTTCTCGCCCTATCCTGTGGAGCAGGTGATATCAGCAGGGCTTAACCTTGGAATATAGTCAAAGTATGAAGAAACGATACAGAAGCCTGTGTGCAGGGCTAATGCTGCTGCTGAGTGCCGGGTGCACCAAAGATTTTCTTGAGAAAGAGCCTATCGGGCGGGTCAGCAAGGAGGTCCTGCTGCAAGACATGGATGGAGCTCGGGCCGCGCTGGCTGGGGCTTATAACCGGATGTCTTATTATTATAGCCGGGAGTTTTTGATGTACCCCGACATAGCCAGCGATGATGTACGCCTGAAGATGACGGGCAACAGCTCGGATGCGCAGTTGGTCCTTTTTAACGAGCATAACTTCCAGAGCAACCCTGACGATGATGAGCTGGCTGTGGGGCACATCTGGCTCAACATCTTTGAGGCCCTGGATAATGTGAACAACCTGATCAACGCTATCCCCCGGCTCAAAGAGCTGGAGCCGACCTTTGTACAGGAGCTGGAGGCCATAAGGGGCCAGGCCCTGATCATGCGGGCCCTGTGTCACTATGACCTTAGCCGGGCATACGCGCAGCATTACACCTTTACGGCAGATGCCCAGCACTGGGGGGCTCCTATCCTGCTGAAGACCCCGGGGCCGGACGATCAGGTGAGGCGTGCCACGATGAAAGATACCTATGCCCAGATTATCAAAGACCTGGAGGAAGGGGCATCGGTTCTGCAGAATGGGCCGGTATTAAGTCCGTTTGAGGCTTCGCACTACAGTGCCTGGGCTTTGCTCTCGCGGGTGTATTTGTACATGGAAGACTGGGAGAAGGCCAAGGCCTATGCAGATAAAGTAATTGAGGCTCCTGTTTATATGCTTACCGACAGTGCCAATTACAAAGCCATGTACCTGGAGCAGCAGCCGGGCGCCGAGGTAATCTGGCAGCTTTATAACCGCGACTACAGTGCCAGCACCGTGGCGGCCGTCTATTCTACCCCTTCCTTTCGCGCGTATGCCTCCGAGCAGCTGTGGGGCCTGTATGATCCGGCAGATGTGCGCGGTACCGTGTTTGGCGAAAGTGGCGGGAAGCATTATTCCCTGAAATACGGGAAGGCCGAAGACCTGCAGGATGACCAGTGGCCGATTGACCCCAAAGTGGTGCGCCTCTCGGAAGTAATCTTAAACAGGGCAGAGGCAGCCTGGCATCTGGGGCAGCAGGCCTTGGCTGCCGCGGACCTAAAGCGTATCCGGGAACGCGCCATGCCTTCGGCTGCGCCGGTGGAGGAGGAGCTGACCGGGGAGCAACTCTATCAGGCCATCAACGTGGAGCGCCGCAAGGAGCTGGCCTTTGAGGGACACAGGCTGTTTGATGTGACCAGACGGAAAGAAGACCTGGTGCGGGGAGAAGGCTGTGCCGCCGCTGTCTGCTTCCTGGAATACCCGAATGTCCGGTTTATCCTGCCGATCCCCTCGCTGGAATTGGATGCAAACAAAGCCATGCAACCTAACCCTGTAATTAATTAAACGATGAAAAAACTGCTGAAGATCGTATTGGTAGCGTTTGTGCCGTTGGTGATGGCTGCCTGTAACAAAGAAGAGGTGGAGCCGTTTGATCACCCCTTCTTCCATATTCATGTGGATAACCAGGATACGGTGGAGGTGCGCTATAACCGCCGGGACACGGTGGCCTACCACATTTACCTGAGCGCCGAACGCCAGTTTGACCCTATTCAGGTGACGTATTCGGTGACTCCGGGTAGTGGCCTGGAGGAGGGGCGCGACTATAGGGTGCTCCACAATAGTAACACGGTGGTTTTCATACCAGGGGTGTTTCAGGTGCCGGTTAAGATCGCCTGGCTCGAACATGACCTGGACCCTGCGCAGGACAACAGCCTTTCTATCAAAATTGAATCGAACTCCAAAGACTATACGCTCGGGTTACCGGGACCGGACCATATCCAACAGCAGCTCGTGCTGATCAAGAAGAAATAACACACCTATGATATCTTATCGAAGTAAATTATTGGTACTGCTGGCAGTACTATGGACCTGTATTGCCTCTGCGCAAGAGTTGCCGCAGGATCCAAACCTGGTAAAAGGAACGCTGCGAAACGGGCTGACCTATTATATTTACCCACATGCAGAGCCAAAGAAGCAGGCCATTGTGCGCCTTTACCTCAAGGCCGGCTCGATCCTGGAAGAAGAGGACCAGCAGGGCTTGGCGCACTTCCTGGAACACATGGCCTTCAACGGAACCACGCATTTTGAGAAGAATGAGCTGATTACTTTCCTGGAGTCACAGGGGGTGAAGTTCGGTTCTGACCTGAATGCCCACACCAGCTTTGACGAAACTGTCTATAAACTGCAGGTACCCCTGGAAAATGAGCAGGTGCTTGAAAAGACCATGACCATCATGGCTGACTGGGCGGGCGGCGTACTCAACGACAGCCTGGAGATTGAGAAGGAGCGCGGGGTGGTACTGGAGGAGTGGCGTAAAGGGCAGGGGGCGTCTGACCGCATGCGAAAGGCGTACCTGCCTATCCTATTGAATAACTCCCGCTATGCCAAGCGCCTTCCGATCGGGAAGACCCAGGTATTGAAGACTTTTCCGCGGGAGCGCATTGTCTCCTTTTACCAGGACTGGTACCGGCCGAACCTGATGGCCGTTGCGGTCGTGGGGGATGTGGATGCCAAAAATGTAGAAAAGCTCATCCGAAAAAACTTCAAAAAGCTTCGAAATCCCAAGCACGCGCGGGAGCGCCAGTATTATGGGGTGCCAGCCCACCGGGATACGCTAACAGCCATTGTGACGGATGCAGAGGCTACTAACCTGGACTTCAGTTTCTTCCGGAAAATGGAGGGCATGTCGGCCATTACCACCAAAGAGGCATACCAGGCTTACCTGATGCGTGTCTTCTTTGACCGCCTGGCCTCTGAGCGCTTTAGAAGGGTTTCTGAAACGGAGACTCCTTTCCGTAGCGGCAGCCTTTCTGTGAGCAACCTGCTGGGCAGCACGGATGCCTTGGCGGGAGGCACCTCCCTTTACCGGGAGCAGATAGCGGAAGGAGTGAAAGGCTATGTGGTGGAGCAGGAGCGCATTATGCGCTACGGGTTTACCCCAAGCGAGATCGAAAAGGTGCGCAAGAACTACATGATGCAGCTCATCCAGTCGGCTGACGGGGAGGAAAAAAGCGACGCCGGGACTTACCTGAATGAGATCAAGGCCAACTTCTATGAGGGCCACGCCATGGTCAGCCGTCAGACGGAGCTGGAGCTGGCCCGTGAATTCATGCCCAAGCTGGATTCCGTGGCTGTGATGAACTACATCCTTTCCCTGCAGGGGGAGGGGAACGTAGTCCTTTTGCTGACAGCACCGAAAAATGACAGCATCCAGGTACCGAGCGAGCAGGAGCTCAAAAGCTGGATTGCCCAGGCAAAGGCCCAACAGGTGCTGCCCTGGGAAAACGCCGAGGAAATCCCGGATAAGTTGCTGCCAGTGCTCCCCACGCCAGGCAATGTGGTGGCCGAGCAGCGTGTTGAGGCCATTGACGCGACTGTCTGGCAGTTGTCAAACGGCGCGCGCGTGGTCATTAAGCCAACGGACTTTGACCATGACCGCATCATCCTGTCCGGCTTCCGCCAGGGCGGCATTTATGCGCTGGACTCCTCTAAATACGTAACGGGCCTGTTTGCCAAGTCTGTGATCGGACTAAGCGGGGCCGGGGAGTTTAGCCGTAGTGGCCTGAGCCGCTTTCTGGCTGGCAACACGGCCTCGGCGACCATGGTGATCGCCCAAAGCAGGGAAGGGCTTGCCGCCAGTGCTGATACCCGCGATACCGAATCGATGTTCCAGTTGCTGCACCTCAAGTGGATGTCCCCGCGGGCCGATTCAACCACCTTTGTCACCACCAAGCAGCGGGCGATTGAGTCCATCGAGAATTCCCTGCTCAGCCCATCCTATGCCTATGGCCGGGCTCTCACTACAATGCTCAACGGCGAGAGCTATGTGACGGCAGCGCTTACGCCGGAGCGTGTACAGCAGCAGCTGCGCTATGAGGACGTGGTGTCGGTGTACAAGGAGCGCTTCGGCTCGGCCAGGGGCTTTACCTTCATCATCCTGGGAAACTTTACGCCCGCGCAGATGAAGCCTTATGTAGAGCAGTACCTTGCCTCGCTGCCGGCCACAGAAGTGCGCACCGACTATGTCTACCATGGGCCTGAGGTGAAAGAAGAGGAAGCCACCCTGGTCGAACACGCCGGAGAGGCTCAGAAAAGCCAGGTAAACCTGTTCTACCAAGGGGATAACTTTGAGTTTAACTATCCTTACATGCTACGCCAACAGCTGCTAGAGGAGGTCCTTAAAGCCAAACTGCGCGTGAACCTGCGCGAGGAAAACGGCGGAGTATATGGGGTAGGGGTGGCCTCCTCCTCCACGGTAAAGCCGGCGCCGCTCTACCGTATTCGCATTGCCTTTACCTGCGCCCCGGAGAATGTGGACTTCTTGGTAGGGGAGGTGGAAAATGAAATTGCTCATGCCGCGGCTGATCCCACCTACTTTGAAGAGGAACTGGTGCGGGTTAAGAAACAGCTGCTAGAAGAGCGCAAGAAGGACATAAAACGCAACACATTCTGGAGCGCTGAACTTCGCCGTCACTTCTACTACGACTTGGCGGGCTGGGAGTACTTCACAGACTACGAAAAACTGCTCAACGGCATCACGGCGGCCGACTTATCCCGCGATGTCCAAAAATACCTGGTGCAGCAGCCTAAGATCAAGGCGATCCTGATGCCAAAAGAAACATCTAACCTTTAAAACCAATACGTATGAAAAACCTTTTCAAACTGAGCAGCCTGATGGCGCTGCTCTTGTTAGTGCTTGTCTCCTCGTGTAAAGACGATGAGGACGATGTAAAGCCCAATGCGGCCAAGGATTTTGCCTCCTTTAGCCTGTTAGCCAGCCACAACGAAGGCGTGGATGAGGATGTAGCAGGAGTGATCACAGGGGATAAGATCGTGCTGAAGGCGCCGAACGCAGCAAACCTTGCGGCACTGGTTCCTTCCTTTACGACTACCTCTGAGCGCTCGATCGTGACCGTCGGCAACGAGGTGCAGGTGAGCGGCACCAGTGTGGTTGACATGACCGCTCCTGTGATCTATACCATTACGGCGGAAGATAACACCACCAAGAACTACACCGTCGAGGTGGTACGTTCGGCGGCTATCCTGTCCTTTGGCTTTTATGCCGAAGATAACCCGGGCGTGCTCTTCAAAGATTATGAAGGCACGGTGAACGGTACGGCTATTTCAGTAGAGGTGCCGTCTGACGCGGCGATCACAGAGCTGGTGGCGCGCTTTGAGACGACAGCCGGCGCTGAGGTGCAGGTAAACGGCGCGGCGCAGACAAGCGGCGAGTCAAGCAATGATTTCACCAGCCCTGTGGCCTATACAGTCGTGGATGGAGAGGACTCTGATGTATTTACCGTAACGGTTGGGCGCCTGACAGCGCCTGTCTGGTCGGTGATCGGCAATGAGGGGTTCCTGGTACCAAGAACAGACGGGCTGGTGATGGCTATTAACCCGGCTACCCATTTGCCCTACCTGGCTTTCCAGATAGACGGTACCATCAACGGAGAGTCTGTACCAAGTGAAGAAGAAAAGATCGCAGTGGTCGCCTATGACGGCACCGCCTGGGACTACCTGGGAGCCAGCACCGGCTTTTCAGAGGAAAAGGCAGATTACGTTTCCCTGGCGTTTGATAAGGATGGGAAACCGTATGTTGCTTACAAAGACTACGTAGACAGCAAGCAGGCTGTGACGGTACAGGCGTATAGCGGAAGCAATTGGGCACCGGTTGGTAACAAGCAGTTCACCGAAGGGCGCTCAGACTATGTGTCTTTGGGCCTGGCCGAAGACAACACCCCTTACGTTGCTTTCAGCGACAGGTCAGAGGCTAGCCTACCTTCCAGAGGCCTGAACATCTACGGTTACAACAGTGCCTGGGTGTCTAACCCGCCTGCCGGTGTGCTGACCTCGGCGACAAAGTTTGTGCGCAGGAACGGAGAGCTATACCTGGCGATCATGGAACGTACGGGCGATGCCAACAAGCCATCGGTGTACAAGTTAGAGAACGGCATGTGGTCAGCGGTCGGTGCCACGCAGTTCAGCGCCAATGGGGAAAACGGCTACATCAACGTAGACATGGACGTAGCCCCGGACGGCACCATCTATGCGGCCTACCAGGAGTACTCTGCCAATGGACGCATTAACTATGTGATGAAGTACGACGGCAGCACTTGGAGCGCTATCGGGGAGCCGGTGAACGTAGGCAGCGAGCGCGATAACTTTAACATTGCCGTTCACCCGGACGGACGTCTCTTCTTTGCTTATGTGGATGATGCGGGACTTAACATCAGGACCTTTAACGAGGCGACCAATAACTGGAATGCAAGCCAGATGCTGATCAGCGGTGGCGTTGGCGAGTATGATATGCAGATCTCTGAGGTGGGTGTCCCTTACGTGGCCGCCGTGCTGGATGAGTCTGACATGACTAAAGTGATGAAGTATGATATTCCATAAATCGCAAAAAGCCGGGGCCTTCCCCGGCTTTTTCTTTTTAACTGTTTGGCTGCTGGCTGGCCTTCGCGCACAAGCGCAGGTGGACGCTCCAGAGCTGACAAACTTGTATGCCTTGGACAAAGCCCCTTTCTACCATGGGGTGGCCAGTGGCGATCCGCTGCACGAGCGGGTCATCATCTGGACCAGGGTGACGCCTCCGCGGCACCAGCAGGTACAGGTACAGTGGAAGGTGGCCACTGATGCCGCATTCAAGCACATCGTGCAAAAAGGACAGGTCCTCACCGACAGCAGCCGAGACTATACGGTAAAGGTGGATATCGGTGGCCTCAGGCCGGGAAAGACGTACTACTATGGCTTTGAAGCCCTCGGGGGGCACTCCATGACAGGGAGGACCAAAACGGCCGCTAAGGACGCCAAAGAGCTCCGGTTTGGCTTCGTGTCCTGCTCCAACTATCAAGCTGGTTTCTTCCATGCCTATGGTTTACTGGCCGAGCAGGAAGGGCTGGATGCAGTCGTGCACCTGGGGGATTATATTTATGAGTACCCGGCTAAGGTATATGGTGACACCACTTTGCACCGCTTTCATATTCCCAGGCACGAAGTGGTGACGGTAAAGGACTACCGGCAGCGTTACAACCAGTACCACCTGGACAGCAGTCTGGTGAAACTGCGGGCAAAGTACCCGATGATCAATATCTGGGATGACCATGAGATCGCCAACAACGCCAACCGGGAAGGCGCCGCCAACCACAACCCCAGCGAAGAAGGAACCTACCAGCAGCGGAAGCAGTCTGCAAAGACCGCTTTCTTTGAGTGGCTGCCGGTCCGGGAGCAGCAGGGGGAACGCCTATATCGCGCCTTTAACTTTGGCAAGCTGCTGCAACTGGTGGTGCTTGACGAGCGACTGCAGCGAGACCGTCCGCCCCGCAACATTGACAGGCCGCGCTACCAGGATTCCACGCGCACCATGCTCGGCCAGGAGCAGCGGGACTGGCTATTAAACAAACTGCAGCAGCCTTACCGCTGGCAGGTCATCGGCAACCAGGTGGTGTTTGGCGGCGTGAATATTGCTTTTCAAAAGCCCGAGCGGCCCAGGTACATGGATATGTGGGACGGCTATCCATTCGAAAAGCAACGTATCATTCGCCACCTGCGCAAGAGAGTTTCCTCGCAGGTGCTGTTCGTGACAGGAGACTTCCACAGCAGCCTGGCTTTGGATGTGACGGAAGACTACCTAAACCCTGCTAGCTATAACGGGGAGAGCGGGAAAGGGGCTATCGCCTCCGAGTGGGTGGTGCCGAGCATTACGGCCGCGAACTATGATTACTACATGCCGATGGAGCAGGCCCGGGAGATCGCACGCCTGCACAGACTCCCGCAGTACAACCCGCACATGCGCTACATCGATTTGACAAAGCACGGCTTTGTGGTGCTGCGCATCAACAGGAAAGAGGCAGTTGGGCAATATTTTTACGTCCATGACTTAGCTGATCCGCAGGCGGGAGGACAGGCCGGCCCTGCTCTAAAAGTAAAGCACGGTGAGGCGCACATGCAAATCATAAAGTAGAACGTTTAGGTGTGTGTGTTAAGGTGAAGGGGCAGCACTTGTGGCTGCCCCGACCTCTTTTATACCGGTAGAAGCTTCCCCTAAAAGTGTGAGCAACTTTTCCCTCCTTCAGTAATCTGTCGCTGAGCTCCTCCCAATTTTAGGACCGGTCAAAAGTAGATAATTCTGGTTTTGATATATTCTTATTTACCCACTCTTCCGGCGTTATGTCACCCAGTGAACTGTGGGGCCGGAAGCCATTGTACTCCTGTCTCCAGGCCTCTATTTTCTCTTTTGCACCCTCCAAGGAAAGGAACCAGTTCACATTCAGGCACTCACCTGAGGAGGCTGCCGTTGAAGGACTCGATAAAGGCGTTATCCGTGGGTTTGCCGGGCCTGGAGAAGTCCTGCGTCACTTTGTTTACATAAGCCCACCTATCCAGCGTCTTGGAGATGAACTCACTCCCGTTATCTACTTTGATACGCTCCGGCACTCGGCCGTGTTGTTGCTTTAGCCTCTCCATCACCGCCACCACCTACTCCCCTTTGACGCCCTGGTCCACCTCCATGGCCAGGCATTTGCGGCTATGATTATCGACTACAGTTAAGCCGCGGAATTTGCGGCCGTCGAAGAGCTGGTCAGCCACAAAGTCCATGCTCCAGCAGACATGCAGATTCGTGGCAGGAACTTGTTCCAACCGGTGGGCAGCGGCCCGGCAGCGCCGGGGCCGCAGGCTTCTCAGGTTTAGTCCTTCCAACTTATAGAGCCGGTGGACGCGCTTATGGTTGTCTGGCCAGCCTTCCCGGCGCAGCCAGCTGAGTAAATTCGCCACATGCCGTAGCGCACCCTCGTCCGGGCGATCTGCCGCATGCGCGCCCGCAGCACCAAGTCCCTTTCTTTCCCTTGTGCCTTGTAATACCAGCCCGAGCGGTGGAACATCACCACGCGGCCTTAATGGCGAAGATGATCTGCCCCTCGGTGAGTTTCGATTTCTTCAAGGCAATTCGCTTTTAAAACTATACGACTATTGCCCGTTTCCTCTACTATACAGCAGTCCGGTTTTTCGGGGGGAGGTCAAATACTTTAGTTGGTCTAAGGCATTTGCAACTTGGTCTAATAGAGTTTTAGATTTTTGTCTTCTTTCCTTGATTTAAACAATGAATCGCGGATGAGTTAAAGCCTGTTGGCAGTTTTTGCTCATGGTGTAAACAAAAAATTAATTGCGAAAGTATGAAGGCGAGAGAAAAATTCAACACAAGGAAGCACTGGCTTACTCTAACTGTGGGACTCATCTTGATGGGGTCTTCCTTGCAAGCCCAAGACGTCATTTCTGGCAAGGTGCTGGAAAAGGAAAATGCAGGAGCGCCCTTTGCCACTGTTACCCTTCTGGATGTCACCGACAGTACGGTGGTGAAGGGTGCTATCACAGGGGAGGATGGGCAGTACCATATCAAGCAGGCGCTACCAGGCCGTTACTTTCTGGCTGTGTCCTCAGTTGGTTATTCCCGCTATTATAGCCAGGCGTTTTTCTATGAAGGAAACCAGCTGGAGCTGCCAGCTATTGTGTTGAATGAATCGGCAAAAGTCTTAGGAGAGGTGACGGTAACGGCCCAGCGTCAGGTGATGGAACGAAAAGCAGACCGATATGTCATGAATGTGGCCGCGAGTACGTTTCAATCAGACAATCTACAGGACATTTTACAAGCACTGCCGTTTGTGCAGGTAAAAGGGGAGGAGATAACCGTCAACGGAAAAGGGGGTGTATTGATTCTCTTGGACAAGGTGCAAATGCCAGGTGCTACGTTAAGTACTGTTTTAGGCTCCATGACTGGTGATGAGATAGACAACATTGAATTCATTACCAATCCTTCTTCCCGCTACCCTGCCAGTGTAAGCACAGTCATTGAGATTACAACAAAAAAATCAAAACATTATGGGTTAACCGGGTCCGCGAGATTGACTGCTTCCCAAGGAGTTAAAGGGAAAGTGCTCAGTGGCACTTCCCTCACCTACAGGAAAGAGAAGTGGGTAGCCAACCTAAACCTGAACTATAATGCAGGTATATCCTATAGTGAAAATAGCGGCTACAGGGTTTTAAACACGAACGGTGAGAAGGTCGTACTTCACCAAGACCTTTCCTCCTCCCTTATGTCCCATAAGCCTTCTGTAAGAGGGAGTTTTGAATATACCATCGATAAGAACAACGTGCTAGGGGTACAGGCTACCACTTCATATGGTAGAACCATGCACAGCAGTCTTACCCAGAACAGAATTAGATTTGCCAGTGAGGTGAACGGGGCTACGGACTCACTACTGTCCACGGATTTCAGTGACGCCGGGTATAATCTTGTGCAGAACTACAGTGTGTTCTACAACCATAAGCTGGCCGCAAAGGGAAAATCGTTTGACATGGTTTTTACTTATACCCCGGCTCAAAGGAAGGAAAAAACGGAAATGCATTTCCAAAACCTATCGGATGAGCAGGGGGGATTGATCCGAAAGCTGAGGACGGTCCGGAACATCAATACGAGCCAAGCTGATATACTTGTCGGGCAAATGGATTGGAATCTTCCTTACAAAAATAACTTGAACCTTGCTACCGGCGCCAAAATAACACACTCCAGTAACAATACCCGACCAACACAGGAGGTTTTGACCAGTGACGGTTTTGTACCGGAGCGTGCGTTCAGCTTTATCAATGAATTCGAGGAAAACATCACGGCCGGCTACCTGACAGTTGACAAGCTTGTCAACAAGAACACCAACATCAGTGCAGGACTGCGGGCGGAGTATGCTACGATGCGCGTGGACAACATTACTTCTGGTACAAGAGCTGTTGACAGAAGCTTTCTGGATTTTTTCCCCACATTGATGATTCAGCACTCCTTAACGGATGATGTGCAGCTTTCCGCTAACTACAGAAGAACAATCCAGCGCCCCGGGTTTCAGGTATTGACTCCTTTCAGGACGTATGTGGATGACTTCACGATAACAGAGGGGAACCCCGGTTTACGGCCCAAATACAGCAACTCATACTCCGTCAATACAGTCTACAAAGGGAATTTATATGTAGAGGTGGAGTACAGGGAGGAGAAGGATGTCTATACCCAGTTGCCGGAGGCCGTAGGAGATATCACGATCTGGAAAGACAGGAACTTTGACCTTAGCTCTTATAGCCTTGTGGGTAACTATGGGTATAAAATCACCCCTTGGTGGTCTGGGAGTGTATTTGCCTACGGGGCTGTTTTTAACTCAGCGATCGAAACGAAGGATTTTGAAGCTATTTCAATTCCTAAGAGCTTTTATCACAGTGTTGGTCTAGAGAATACATTTAGTCTTCCGGGGGGACTTCGCTTGGAGACTTCTTACAAATACACGGGGCCTTTCCGGTATGGCTTGATCGACATTGTCGCCAACAACTTTTCCAGGGTTGCCCTGAAAGGCGACCTGCTCAACAAAAAGCTTCAGTACACCCTCGCTGTGACGGATTTGTTCAAAGGGGATGTGACAGGGGGCACAATCAACGCCTTTAACGTGAACACCAACTTAACCAATTACTATGATGGCCGCCGGATTCAGTTAGGTTTTGTCTACAAGTTTGGCAAGAACACGGTGAAAGGTGCGCAAAACAAGAAGTTGGGAAATGAAGACGTGCTGAACAGGGTAGAGTAGCAGGTATTATGGAGCAACGAGTTATAGCGTTGTTCCCAAATCATTCATGGCGGAAAACACAATACAATGGAAGAACTACTTTGTCAACTAAGTACTGCGACTACGAAAAGCGACAGGAAATACAAGTATGCTAAAGTCCTGGAATTCCTGGAACAGGCGGAAGTCGACTCCCTGAAATTTTCAGCACCTGGACAGGCCCATTACCAGCGGTATCGTGAGCGGCTGAAAGTCCTGAACCAGGCCATGTTTAAAGAGAACGCAGACTATTGCATGATCTTAGCTGACCTTCAGGGAGTCAGGCAGGAAATCTACGCAAACAAGGATGTAAGTCCATTCCTGAGAAAATACATGGAGGCACAGGTTTTTCCTAAAACAGCTTATTGCCACTATAAACTCAAAGCATATGCTCAAGCCGAGTATGACCTGAGCAGGAAGTTCTCCGTGGGATATGAATTATTCAATGAAGGCTGCTATTTCCAGTTCTTTGATTTGCTGGAGCAAATCCTGAACCTAGGCAAAGTACTACTTGCGCAGAAGAGGGTAGATGAGTGCGTCCAAAATTGGTCGGAGCTATTTCAGTTTTTGATGAATGGCCTCCCTTCCAGCTCATGCTATCTGCGGTTTGATTATGCCCATGTTAATGCTGGCCTTTTTAAGATACTGAAGGAGTATTCTATCCTCAACTTCTTGAACATGTATATTAATGGCTATATGAAGTTCGGAGTTTATCCCAGACCCAGCGTCCTCTTCTCTTCCTGGTATCATGAAATGGAGGTGCACACAACAGAAAGGCTCGCCATCTACCGGTACGTCTCCTTAGAAGAGAAAGCAGATCAAATGCCGTTGCAGCAGCTGACAAGGGAGGTGGTTGAGTTTGCGCAGCTGTTTGAACAGAGTAACTATCATGTGCTACGGTGCTCCCTCTTGGCCTTACTGGTAGATAAATTGGAGAGAGAAGACCTGTTACAGCAGCAAACAGCTGCCCGGGCAACACTCCTAAGAGACCACTTGCTTTCATTTTGTGCCGGAATTGAATGGGTCAAGGACTTGATCTGCAGACTAGAGCGGTTAATCCTGGTGTAAAGCGTTTATCAAAGGTTATACCATTTAAACAATGTCATCATTTATGCTACCAATAGAAGACGCGAGTACAGTTAAGGGTTTACCCAAGGGGCAGAGGGAGCTGAGGGCCCTGCTGGTGCAGCTTGAAGCAAGTATACAAAAACACACCCACTGTTTTGTCAGTCCTACCTTAAGCAATGGCTGGCTGGGTGCTTGCTTTTTTTACTGTTATTACGCAAAGTTCACCGGCGACCCTTCCTATTATACCCTTGCTGAAGCATACTTAGGCAATGCCTTAGAGCTGGTAGACTACAAGTATTATAAAAGAGTTTACCCCACAGACTCTTACGATGCCAACATTGCAGCTCTGGGAGTCTTTTTTATCAAAGCCACTGAGAAAGGGTTACTAGACTACGAGGCAAGCCCCTATCTCAGCACGATTGAGGATACCTTACATGCCCTTTGTAGAAATAAGATCAAGCATGCGGACTTCAGCATTTTCTCTGGAGCGCTGGCCACAGGCAATTACCTGTTGCATGCCAAAAGATCAGCTAAGAACGACCAGCTGCTAGCAGAGATTGTAGAAGCCATCGATGCGAAGGCGATACAGGGGGCCAGCAGAGGCATCTGTTGGAGAAGTCCCCGCCTGAACAACAAAGTCTATTTAGGCTTGAGCCATGGTTCTTGTATGATCATTGCCTTTCTGTCGGCCGTGTTTGAGCGGGGCATAGTACAAGATAAGTGCCGGGATTTAATTGAGCGGGCGGCAGCATTCGTCCTGCAGCATAAACGACAGAACCCTAAGGGACTCTTTCCTCACATCCTGGGGGAAGAGGTGCAGGATACGCAGTTTAGTCTTTGCTATGGTGACTTGGGAGTGGCATATGCCTTGTTAAAGGCGGGGCTCACGGTTAAAGATGATTATTTGGTAGCTGAGGCACGGGAGATATTAAACGTATGTTTAGCCAGGAGGTACGAAGATAAGCTGACCTACGATGGTAGCATGACATACGGTGCATCAGGGGTAGCCTACCTGTTTCTAAAGCTTTCTGAGCTGGATCCTGAAGGGGAGAAGTACCTAGCTGCCTATCGTTACTGGATACACCAGGTTCCCCGAAATATAACGGAGGAGAATGGTTTTTGTGGCTTCCGCTCCTTTTTCAAACCGGATGCTGACCTATTCAATTTGTCTTACGCTTGGGGAATAATCGGCATCGGCATCACATTGATGACATACCTTGATAGGGAACTGCCTGCAGTTGAAGGGTTAAACCATGGCATCTAAAGCTAGTGAAATGAAAGCGGTGTCGGAGGTGGTGGCCCGAAAACTGGTGGGCATAAGCTCCTTTGACCCTGCCGCACCGGATGCGCTGTACACGGGAAATTTGGGGAAAGTTGTGTCCCTGCTCACCCTGACCGAGTATTACCAAGATACGGCTTTTGCCAATCAGGCAGTGGAAATCATCAACAGGGTGGTGGCACGGGTGGGAACAGCGCATGGCCTGCGCTTTACGACTGCCATGAGTAATGGGCTAAGTGGTCTAGGGTGCGTTTTACTGCTGTTACAAAGGCAGGAGTACCTGGACAGGGATGGGAATACTACAGTACTCCTTGACTGGCTAGCTAGCAATGTATATGAAAAGTCGAAGGCTGAAATCGAGCGGGGGGATTTAGATCCAATGTACTCCTCCATGGGAGGGGTGTTTTATTTAGCCAAATATGCGGCGCTGTACCCAGCGGGGCTAAGGTATATAAAAGAGCTTGTTGAACTGTTAGCTACTAAAATTCAGGAAAATACGCATGGCAGGTATATCGCAAACAAGCGGCACCAACAAGCCGGGGACTACTTTATCAACACAGGGTTAGCACACGGCGTCTGCGGGATGCTTTTGATTCTCACGAGTGTCTGCCAAACGCATCGCTATCATGCTGTAGAAGACTTGATGCGCCTACTGCTGGGCTTTCTAAACGCCCTCTACAAACCCTATGAGCCTACAGAAGAAAACTTTTTATTTCCGCGGTCGGTGTCGAATAAGGGTGTTCCCCTATCCCAAGCGAGAAAACATAACGCCAACATCGGGTGGTGTACAAGTGATTTGTCTGTTGCTTACAGCATTTTGAAAGCGGGAAACGTTTTGCAGAATCGCGACCACCTTAGGTTCGGGAACGAAGTGCTTACAAGCTTCTTAAACTACAACCAAAGCCTTTTACCTATCCAGGAGGCTAATTTTTGTCATGGATACGCCGGGTTTTCCTGGCTTTTTAAAAGGTGTTACGACGTGACCAACCGTGAAGAGTGTCAGGCAGTAGCACAGCGTTGGCTAGGTGAAGCGGTGAGAAACGGCTATCCCCCTGGCGAAGATACCTTGTTGAATGGAAACCAAGGAGTCTACAATGTGATACTGCGTAGCAGTGGCATGCTGCCACAGGCGTGGGATGAGGTTTTTTTTCTTTAACAAATCCATAACATATGAAAATCAGTTTGCTAGAGTTTGGAGAGGGGGATGCCATGTCAAACAGCATGGTGCGGTTAAGCAATGTGTTGGACTATGCAGTTAAAGCAGATCAATTAGGTTTTAACAGGCTTTGGCTGGCAGAGCATCATTTGTACAACAGAAAGTCTGCCTGGGGATGCCCTTTGCCAATCATACCGGTTATTGCAGGCATAACGCAGAAGCTACGTGTAGGAACTGGTGGGATTTTGTTAAAGCTCCATAACCCTTTTGATGTTGCGGCGCAAGTTAAGCTATGGCATAACATTTACGGAGGCAGAATTGACTTAGGCTTGGCAAATGGGGGGGCTCCTAAAATAGAGCTACTGCAGCATGAAGGGACTTCCTCCGTCACCTTTGATACAAAGTTCGCCACTATCGTTTCATATTTGAAAGAAGAGGAAAAGTTGCGGGAAAAGAAGATCGTGCTGCCGCCATATCATGGTTCCGTTCCGGAGGTGTGGGCATTAAGTACGACCGGACGTGGTTTTCATCGCGCCCTGCAGTACGGGACGAACTATGTAAGGTCGATTTTTCATGAGGTGGCGGAACTGGCTCCTGAGAAGGAGCTTTTTGAGGATTTCAAAAAAGAGTTTGAGCAAAGACATGGAAGAAAGGTTAAAACCATGTTATCCATATCGGGAAGCTGCCTACGGAGTGAAAGCCGTTTGAGGGAGTTAAGAAGAGAGGCAGCAAAGGATGAGAAAAACCACCTGATCGGGTCAGTTGCTTATTTTGAAGAGAAGTTTCCTGAGCTTCTGTACACCTACGGGGCTGATGAGATAATCTGGCGAGACATGAACCGGAACGTACATGAAAAGCATGAGACGTTAGAGCTGCTTTCCGGATTTGTTACAAAGGAGGAGCCGGTAAGGGAAGTCTCCCTCCACTGATGAGCAGGAATGTTTCTGGGAATCGTGGATGCAAGCATTTAGATATCTTCACTTCCCCCAAAACAAAGAGGCCGGTACACACCGGCCTCTTTGTTTTGGGGGAAGTGAAACCCTACCATAGGCTTCCTGCTGTTTGCTCTCTCAGGTATTGGCTTTATCCGACTTCCGTGTGTTGGCTGGGTGCTGTGCATAACGTCTTCCCAAACATGACTGTCATACCCCTCTGAGCGCTAGCATAATGTAGTTTTCTGTCCGAAGAGCCGCTAAGCTCTGAGATGCTTTGGTGGAAAACCTCACCACCTTTTTAGCCGTGAGCTACCTGTAGACACATACTAGTGCCTGCTGCGGCTGGACAACTCAGGTATTCAGGTGCTGGAACAGCTCGCTGCTGCCTTGGCCCTCTATGGACTGTTGTGATCATTTGACACATAAGGCAATGCTTGTGCTCGGGGTAGCAACGCATCCAGAAAAGACTAAAAACACCCACTTTATCTAAGGGTTGGCCAGGTACGTCTAAAGAGTTCCCGTTCCAGCGCCGGTGTTCCTACCTTTCGAATGTTACTTGATCAATAACAGAAGAGAATTTCAAACCTTAACATGAACTAAAATGAAAAAGCAAAACAACGTAAACCCGCTGTCCCTGGACAAAGAAACCATCGCGAAACTAGACGAAAAGCAGCTTGAGGCGCTGGCAGGCGGTGCCGGCGACCCGGATGAAGGAGACGAGGCGACCTGCCTGTTCCTGACCAGGAACAATGGCCTGGAAGCAGAGACTGAGCCTACCGAACCGGTAGACTGCTGCGGAACAAGAACAGCTTAGTTAGGTTCTGCTGTGTACAAACGCATACACTACTTGCAGGGAGGTTCGAACTAACTAGTTCGAACCTCTTTTTTATTGGAGGTCTACAAGTAGTAGGAAGCGGTAAGCAGTTAGTTATGAAGAAATGAGGGGCCCTGCAAACCGGAACACGGGCAACGGCATCATCAACATCGCCTCCCGCTCCGGCAGCAACAGACAAACTTCTTTTCTCCTGCCGCCTTATGTGCCCCTCCTAGTGGGCGTATCCTATCTCTTATGATGAGTCCACAGATTAGCCGGAGGGGGCAAGACCTTACCAACAGGTTGGCCAAGCCAGTGGCGCGCGGCAAGCAGGTTTGGCGGGGGCAGTAAAGATTACCGAGCACGAGAGTGCGCATAAAACGCTAGCATGTGCGGCAGAGAGTTGCGGGCAAGCATATCTTTTCAAAACCTCTGTCCAGTGTACGACTCCGTACAGATGCCGCTGGGTTAGGTGGAATCTTCCCTGGGGAGCCCTCACCTGCCTTGTACAGAAGGTGTAATCAGCAGCTGTCGTAGTAGTCACAGGGAAACATGCCGTAAGCGCTGCGGAGGGACCTCCAAGGTAGTGAAGGACCAAACACAGAGCGCCTTGCGTTCGGCATGGAGGTCCAAACGAGAGCGCTTGCGCGCCCTGCCTGCAGGTCAGATGAAGGTGCTGTGGGTATCAAGAGCGGCAGCGTTATGCCTGGCGAGCCGCCGAATACGCAACGCGTACATTCGGTGGCGTGAGCGACGCGGACCGTCTCAGTTGACGCTGGAGGAGGCTTTTGTTTGATGTTCAAGCGGCTTGGGCAGTAGACTTGTAAGCCCACTTCCTGTAAGGGCGTGTTGCCGTACAGCAAAAGACAGCTGTCCATTACCGCCTGGGTGCAGTCATCTCCTGTTGCTTATGTGCCTTAGCAACTTGCATATTTAGCAGCAACTCTAAAGCCCTCATGCTGCTCTTCTTCCAGGACATTCCTTGCACAGCTACTATTTTTCATAGTTCCGCATCCAGAAAAGACTAAAAACACCCACTTTGTCTAAGGGTTGGCCAGGTACGTCTAAAGAGTTCCCGTTCCAGCGCCGGTGTTCCTACCTTTCGAATGTTACTTGATCAATAACAGAAGAGAATTTCAAACCTTAACATGAACTAAAATGAAAAAGCAAAACAACGTAAACCCGCTGTCCCTGGACAAAGAAACCATCGCGAAACTAGACGAAAAGCAGCTTGAGGCGCTGGCAGGCGGTGCCGGCGACCCGGATGAAGGAGACGAGGCGACCTGCCTGTTCCTGACCAGAAACACGGTCAAAGAGCTTGAGGCGGATACTACCGAGCCGGTAGACTGCTGCGGAACAAGAACAGCCTAATTGTATTTGGCTTAATCTATTTTCTAAGGCTGCCCAAAAACGGCAGCCTTAGAATTTTTACATTTAATTGGGGCAGTACACAGTGCGCAGCCTGCAAGAGCAGCGAAAGCTGCAGCATGGAGGGTGGTGCTACAAAAGTGGCTGAAAGTGACCTGTTGTGGAACGGGTCGTGGAGCCAAGGACAATGTGCCAGTGGAAAGACCCGTTTGGAGCACATCGGTCTTATTTTCAGAAACGATTAGAAGCCTGGGGATCTTCTAAACAACGCAACTTAATTGAAGCTTATCTATGAAATTATTTAACGATATAGATTACTACCTGCTAAGAACATCTGCACTTCCAATAGAGGATTCGTTCGATTTGATAGAAAACAGCCATGCACATGTCTGTCATGATTTCGTTCACAAGATTTCAAATCCATTTATCAAGAAGGCTTTTTTTCTGGCCTCCCCGGACTTCACTTATGCACTTGATAAGCACCTGCAGGATGGGAAGCCATTGGCAGCCGATGAAAAGATAGTTAAGTCACTCTACAAGTATTACATTCGTATGAGCAGCCGCTGCACCCCGTTCGGGCTGTTCGCGGGGTGTGCCTTGGGAACATTCTCAGCGTCAACTGATATCACGTTTGGATCAGATAAATTCAGGTCCGTGTCAAGGCTGGATATGTATTATGTGTCAGCACTTTCCGAATACATCAACCGGCTGCCCCACATTAAGGAGCAACTTCTGTTCTTTCCGAATGAGACCATCTATCAGGTAGGTGAAAATTTCAGGTACATAGAGTTTTCCACGTTAAAGTTTACCCGAAAGTACATGCTTTCTTCCTTCAAAGGGAGTCGTGTCATCCGAAATGTACTGCAGCTGGCAGGAGCGGGTGTGTCCCGTTGTGCATTGATCGAGTCTTTGAAAGCCGCAGGGTTCGACCAGGAGGAATCAACTGAGTTTATAGAGCAACTAATCGAATCCCAAATCCTAGTCAGTGACCTGCTGCCCTCCATCACAGGGGAGGATTACTTCAGTGTACTGATCAAAAGGCTAAAGTTACTAAACGGGACGGATGCGTTAGTTGCCGAGTTAGAAGCGGTCAACGCAACCGTGAAATTAAGTGACTGGACGAAAGAAGCCGCCTTGAAAGTAAAGGGGATTCTGGGGAGGCACGTGCCTGTGGGTACAAAAGACCTGGTGCAGACCGACTTATTCTTTCAAACAAAACAAAACACCATTAGCCGTGGAGTGATCGAGGAGGTAAGTAGCTTAGTCGAAGCCTGGGTAAGCCTGCAAGAGCCGGGGAAGTCGTCCGCTTTAACGCAATTCAGCAGGAAGTTTGAGGCGAAGTACGGAGAGCAGGAAGTTCCTTTATTAGTTGCGCTGGACACGGAAAACGGCATTGGCTACCAAATGACTGACCCCGAAGGAGCTTCTTATATGCCTCTTTTGGATAACATTCATGTGCCGCAAAGCAAACGCGCGCCGGGTATGACGTGGGGGGAAGAGAAAATCAACGCTTTGCAGGCGATACTGGATGCCATGCAGAATCAGAGCCGCGAAGTTGATCTTAAGCAGTCACAAGCATGCCGGGAGAAAGGACGCAGAAAACCGAACCTGCCCGACAGCATGTTCCTGTTTGGGAGTTTTTTGTCGAGCTCATCCGAAGATCTGGACAAAGGAAATTTTCAGTTTTTATTAAACGGTATCAGCGGGCCATCCGGTGCAAACCTACTCGCGCGGTTCTGCCATGGGGATGAGCAACTACAAGCAAAAGTGAAGGCAACACTGCAGAAGGAGGAGAGCCTGCACCCTGAGGTGATTTATGCAGAGATCGTTCACCTTCCCGATGGTAGGACAGGAAATGTAATCATGAGACCGACGGTTCGTTCCTATGAAATTCCCATCCTGACCAAATCTTCTGTGGAGGATGAGTTTACCATCAGGTTACAGGACCTGGCTGTTTCTATCCAAAGAGGAACAGTGGTGCTGCGGTCCAAAAAGCTAAACAGGAGGGTGATCCCCAGGTTGACCAATGCCCATAATTATGCAAGAGGCCTCCCGGTGTATAGGTTCTTGTGTGACCTTCAAAACCAGGGTTTGGAGAGCTTAAGCAGCTGGAACTGGTCTGTATTCAAGAAGCAGCCCTTCCTGCCCCGGGTAAAATACGGAAAAATAATCCTAAGCCGCGCTACCTGGAACTTGAAAAGGACGGATTTCCTGAAAGAAAAAAGTGATGCCTTCCGGGCTTATTTCAATAGGCTTCAAAGCAAGTACAACATTCCGGATAAAGTTGTCTTAGTGGAAGGAGATAACGAACTCTTGTTAAGTATGACGTGCGAGTTAAGCCTGAACATACTGGCAGACAAACTGAAGAAAAAGGATGTGGTCATTCAGGAATTTTTGTTCACACCGGATAACTGTTTTATCAAAGACAACAGGGGAAGTTATACAAATGAGTTAGTCATTCCCTTCTGCACAAAGGAAAGGAAGTTGCCACAAGTATCAAGTATACCTTCAGCGCATACACAGCCACTGGATAAAGCGGTGAAAAGGGATTTTCAGGTAGGGGAATCGTGGCTGTACTTTAAAATATTCACGGGGAACAAAACAGCGGACAGGATCCTGGTTGAGGCAATCAAGCCCTTAGCTGAATCGCTTTTGCTTGATGGGGTGATTGAAAAATGGTTCTTTCTTCGCTATGATGAACATGGTCATCATTTAAGAGTCCGGTTCTACCATGCAGACAGTGTTCGCTTGTGGGGTACAGTTATTCACCGGATGAAAGAGTGTTTACAGGACTTTCTGAAAAATGGCTTAATCCACAAGGTGCAGATTGATACATACCAAAGGGAGATAGAAAGGTATGGTGTAGAGACAATTAACTGGAGTGAAAGCCTGTTTTTCTACGATAGTATCGCAATCACAGAGTTTCTGGAGCTGTTAAACGGCGACCAGGGGGAGGAATACAGGTGGTTGCTTGCATTGCTGAACGTGGACAGGCTGCTGGATGATTTTGGGTTGACACTTTATGAGAAGTTCCAGTTAGTCAGCCAGCTCAGGGAATACTTTTACCAAGAGGCAAACAAGGGAAGCCAGTCCAAGAAGCTGTGGATCAGCCTCAACAATGGGTACAGGGCGAAAGCCAGGGACATATACGACATGCTTGAGAAAGGAACGAATAAGATGGAGGATGTACGGGAGGCAGTCGACTGTTTTAAGCGCAGATCAGAGAGAAACAGGTTGATTACGAAAGAACTGGTGCCACTGCTCGAGCAAGCCCACAGTCCTCAGCAGGTTTCTTTGTCGAGTTTTGTGAGCAGCCATGTACACATGACGCTTAACAGGACATTTCTTGCAAAGCAACGAATCCACGAAACAGTGATTTACCATTACCTGGCTAAATACTATGATTCAAAAATTGCAAGAGAGGGAAGCGTGTCGAAGAAGATCAATGCAAGTGTAACTGCCTAAAGCGTCAAAATGAGACAAATACTAAAACTACTCCTGTGCTGCGCATTATTAGCGGGCACCAACCTGTCCTGCCACGGTCAACACTCCCTAGCGTATCAAACGCCTTCCAAAGCGATTGAGGAGTTAGTGAAACTACCTGTAGAACCCGTGATGAGTCTAAGTCCTGACAGGAAGCTGATCCTGTTCTGTAGCTATGACCGGTTTCAGCACCGGAAGAACATACAGTATGGGGAACGGGTCCTAAACCTGGCCGGCATCCAGTTTAACACTGGCACAAACTTGCCTGCTGACCGGGAATGGTACAACGCCATTTCCTTTAAATACGCCACGGAGGATTCCGCTACCTTTTCCATTGAAGGCTTACCTGATACCCTTCAGATTGCGGACTATAAGTGGTCATTCGATAGCCAGTATCTGGGGTTGGCGCTCATGGAGGACAAGGGGGTAGGCTTGTGGGTTGTAAATGTTAAAACCAGAAAGGCAAAAAGAATATTCGAAGGGTACCTAAGCTTTTCCCTGGTAGGGGAGGAGATGTTCGCCTGGCTTCCGGGTGAAGAGGCGCTTGTCTTTACCGCGGTACCGCCTCGAAGCCAGAGAGAACCTGATCCAGGCGAAAGCAAGCCGACGGTGTATGAAAATGAGCACAACGTGTTGCCGCAACGCACTTATCAGGGACTGTTGAAGAGTGAGGCAGATGAAATGTTCTTTGAATACTACGCTACGGCACAACTCAAAAAGGTCAGTCTCAAAGGGAAAGTGTCTGACTTAGGACAAAAAGGGATCATAGCTGACTTTGCGCCTTCTCCTGATGGGAACTACATCAAAGTGCACTACGTGAAGAAGCCATATTCGTATGCACTGACCGTGCACCGGTTTCCCTCAGACGTGGTCATTCTCGGGAAAGACGGAATAGAGGTTACTACAATAGAGGTGCCGCCCGTGATAAGGCCGCTCGGAAGAGATGCCGCCTACAATGTACCCCGTAGTTTTGCCTGGCGAACAGATGTAGGGGCTACGTTAACCTGGGTGCAAGCAAAGGACGGAGGAGACCCGAAGGTTGAACAGAAGGAGAGGGATCTGCTATATTCTTGGCAAGCCCCATTTGATAAAGCTCCTGTGGTGTTGCAGAAGACTAGCCTGCGGCTTGACGATGTACATTGGCTGAATGACACCTTGGCTATTTTAGTGGAAAAGTGGTGGGCAAAGCGAACGACCAACTGGCTGCTTTTTAATCCCGCCACAAGCCAATTACTTGACACATTAGCGCAATTTAATGCTCAAAGCACGGCTTTTGACCAAGGTAGCCTTATCAGCATCAGAGACAGAGGCTTTAAAAGGCTATTCTTCCAGGATGGCAGCGTTTACCTATCCAGGAAAACACTCAACGGAAAGAAGGAGGTCGTGCCTGTGCTGGAGAAGCTGAACATCACCACCAAGCACAGGCAGGAGCTTTGGCGGTCACGTGCTCCTTTCTATGAGTACGTGGTGGCGATAGACGTTAAGGAGAGCGGGGACAGCTTTATCGTAGCCAGGCAGTCCAAGACGGTTCCAGTAAACTTAGTCCGGCAGTACCTGAAGACCGGGCGGGAGGGTATCTTAACCTATAACAAAAATAACCTGGCGTTACTAAACAGGTCGCTTGTCAAAAAAGAGTTAACGTACCTGCGGAGTGACAGCGTTACCTTACAGGCGACACTGTACTATAACAAGGACAGCCTGCGGGCTGACCGGCCGATGCGTTGCCTGATGTATGCCTACCCCATGGACTACATCAGCAGTGCCAGTGCGGGTAAGGTTTATACCTACCCGTATATGTTTGAATCTTCGTTTTCGCTGCAAAAGCTTCTGGCCTTGTCTGGCTATGCTGTCATGGATAATGTCTCGTTCCCTATCATAGGTATGAACGGAAGCAGCCCGAACGACACTTATTTAGAGCAAATCGAGCTGAATGCCCAAGCAGCAGTAGCCGCTGCCAAGGGCACGGGCATCGTCGATGTGGACAACATAGCGGTTATGGGGCATTCCTATGGCGCATTCATGGTGGCGAACCTGTTAACACACACAAAGCTGTTTAAAACCGGAATCGCCATGAGCGGGGCATACAACAGATCACTTACACCCTTTGGTTTCCAGCGGGAGTACAGAACCTACTGGGAAGAGCAGGCACTATACCATCGGCTTTCTCCTTTCCAGAACGCCCACAGGTTAGAACGACCAATTCTGCTCTTCCATGGAGAGACAGACGAAAATCCTGGGACCCACTACAGGCAGACAGAGCAATATTTTGCGGCATTGAAAGGCTTGGGTAAAACAGCCCGGTTTGTGTCTCTACCAGACGAAGCCCATGCCTATACCTTATTAGCGTCTTACCTGCATATCCTTTGGGAAGTAGACAGGTGGCTCAACAAACACTTGAAGCAGGGACCCGTGCTAAGGGCTGCCACGTTGAACGATGGGATGTAACGTTTGTCTAAGCCTTTTTAGGGTTGGTCTAAAATTATTTTCCTCGATAGAGCTTTTCAACAAATTAGAAAAAAAAGAGATACATGAAAAAGCTGTTAAAAATCAACACGAAGAAAAAAAGCCTGGCGGACTTAGGTGACGTGGCTATTGCTGATGCGGAGTCGCATACATTGAGCGGTGGATTCAAGGAGTACAAGCCGCCCCTCTATGATGCTGAAAAGCATCCAGCCGTGCGCATTAAAATCAGCCAGTTATTTGGCGGAAGAGAAGAAGTGGTATAAAAGCGTTAAATATGAAAAAGAGCAAGAAAATTAAAAACAAGAAAACGATCAGCGAATTAAAGAAGCTCAAACTATTCGGTGACTCAGAGATAAAGGATAGCGAGGAGGAACTAGACAACATCGCTGGAGGAAGCCAAAGCACCACTGTTGAGACCCACTGGCCCACGACATCAAATAACGTTTCAAATAAATAAAGCTGCCGATGCATTCTAAATATAAGTTTTATAAACAGTTGGACTACATGGATTGTGGTCCAACCTGTTTAAGAATGGTGAGTGCATTTTATGGGAAAGAATACACGCTGGATTACTTACGTTCCATTTCGCATATCACGAAGAATGGGGTGAGCTTTCTGGGGCTAAGCGAGGCATCTGAGAAAATTGGCTTCCGGACCTTGGTAGGAAAGCTGTCTTACAACCAACTGAAGGAAGAGGTTCCATTGCCGTGTATCTTACACTGGAACCAAGATCACTTTGTTGTACTGTATGACATCAAAGGGAA
This sequence comes from Pontibacter actiniarum, assembly GCF_003585765.1. Classification (NCBI taxonomy): domain Bacteria; kingdom Pseudomonadati; phylum Bacteroidota; class Cytophagia; order Cytophagales; family Hymenobacteraceae; genus Pontibacter; species Pontibacter actiniarum. Next base: position 2,281,285 of record NZ_CP021235.1, on the reverse strand, counting down.
GACCTGGTACAGAAGGGAAGAGAAGCTAGTCATAGGCGACCCTGGCCATAACCTTGTGGAGGTGGATGTGGAGACCTTCAAAAAATGCTGGGTTAGCACGCAGGACAATAAAGGCATCGCCTTGCTGTTGGAGACAACCCCAGAGTTTTACCAGCCCATGAGCGAGGAGGTTGCGACAGAGCAGCATTCCTCGAGCATCGGGTTTTTGATGCAGTACATAAGGCCCTACAAGGCATACATCTTCCAGATATTCTTGGGAATGGTGCTGGCCAGCTTCATTAGCATGTGCTTTCCTTTTCTGACGCAAAGCCTGGTAGACTTTGGGATCAATAAGCAGAACCTAAACTTTGTGTACCTCGTGCTGATCTCCCAGCTCGCCCTGTTCATCGGAAGCCTGCTCGTCAACCTGATAAGGAACTGGATCCTGCTGCATGTTAGTACGCGGATCAGCATCACTATCATATCTAATTTCCTGATTAAATTAATGAAGCTGCCCATTAATTTCTTCGAATCTAAAAATATTGGCGACATCACCCAGCGGATCAGTGACCATCACAGGATAGAGAGTTTTCTCACAGGTTCTGCCCTCAGCACACTTTTTTCGATCATCAACCTAGTGATTTTTTCCGTTGTCCTCGGCATTTATGATGTACGCTTCTTGTTCATCTTCCTTGCCGGGAGTGCTATATCGGTTGCCTGGATCTTTCTTTTTCTTAAGAAGAGAAGAAACATAGACTATAACAGGTTTCAAAGGGCAAGGGAAAACCAGAACAGCATTTATGAGATCATTACCGGCATGCAGGAAATAAAGTTGTACAACAGCCAGAAGTCGCGCAGGTGGGAGTGGGAAAAGATCCAGTCCAAGCTCTTTAAAATCAACCTCAAGAGTTTGGCACTTGAGCAGTACCAGGAAGTAGGGTCCACTTTCTTTACACAGCTGAAGAACATTGTAATTTCTTTCATGGCGGCAGTCCTGGTGATCGACGGGCAGATATCGTTGGGGGTTATGTTGAGCATATCGTACATAATCGGGCAGATGAACGGCCCTTTATCTCAGCTTATCCAGTTCGTAAAGACGGTTCAGGACGCCAAAATCAGCTTAGAGAGGCTGGGGGAAATCCACAACAAGCAAAATGAGGAAAAAAGTAGCCGCCTTGTAGCAGGTCTACACGAGGAGAATTTTGGGCATTCCCTCAACCAGGCTTTTTTTGCCAAAGGGCTCAACAGTAGGTTTAAACCCGGCATCACGCTAGACAATGTTTGCTTTAGGTATGGGCATGCCAAGTCCCAGATGGTTTTGAAAAACATAAACCTTCATATCCCCCAGGGGAAAGTGACGGCCATCGTCGGGGCCAGCGGGAGTGGGAAAACAACCCTGTTAAAGCTGTTGCTAAAGTTTTACCCAGCCACAGAAGGAACCATACTCGTGGATGGGAGCAACCTTGATGACCTCTCGGCGAAGTTATGGAGGAGTCAGTGCGGAACCGTGATGCAGGATGGCTATATCTTCTCGGACTCGATTGCACGGAACATCGCGTTGGACGGCAACAAAATTGATGAGCTGAAACTGATGAATGCCGTGCATGTAGCCAACGCGCATGAGTACATTTCACAGCTTCCCCTGGGCTTTACCACCAGAATCGGCAATACCGGATCCGGGCTTAGCGGTGGGCAGAAACAACGTATTTTTATTGCAAGGGCTGTTTATAAAGAGCCTAACTACATGTTCTTTGACGAGGCGACAAGTGCCTTAGACTCCAACAATGAACGCGTTATCATGGAAAACCTGGATGAGTTCTATAAAGGGCGGACTGTTTTAATTATTGCGCATCGCTTGAGTACGGTTAAAAAGGCGGATCAAATTGTTGTCATGAAAGACGGTGAAGTTGTCGAGGTGGGTAACCATATGTCTTTAGTACACCAGCGTGGCTACTATTTTGAGCTGGTGAAAAATCAACTGGAACTGGATGCAGCTTAAACCATACAAGGTATGCCAAACTACAACCCGCTAAATTCCGAAGAGCAGAGTCATGAAATGGAGGAAATCATTGGAAGGGTTCCTCACTGGATTACAAGATGGGGCGTTACCATCCTGTTCATTGTTTCTGTCATCGGTGTAGGTATCAGCAATACCATTTCATTTCCCGACAGTGTTTCAGCTGAGGTACTGATCCAGGCAAAAGAACAACCCGGTAAGGTTCTATTGAAGCGGGATGACGCTAACCAGGAGTTTATTTTCCATGTGAAGGAAGAAGACTGGGTAACACCTGGGGATACCCTCTTTGTCCATAAAAACGACAGCAAAAACATTTGTGAGGCAATCACGACCCCTATGGCAGGCAGAGTGTTTATCGCAAAGGGGATTGATGCCAGCAACACGCAGGACTATGTTGTCTGGGTGGTGCCGGAGACCACCGACTTCGAAATAAAGTTGCTGTACCCTGTGAAGGGCTCCGGGAGGATTATACTGGGGCAGGAAGTCGTCATTACGGTGGACAACTACCCTACAGCGGATTTTGGGTTCCTGACCGGGAAAATTACAAAGATTCTCCCGGTGCCCGTTGAGGGGAAAGTACAAAGCTACGTGACGCTTGACACCAAAAAGCTGCGGACAAACCTGGGACAGGAGCTCCCTATAAAGTATTCGATGGTAGGCAAGGCCGAAATCATCCTGGAGAACAAAACGATTGCAGGCCGAATTTTTGGAAATATAATGCCATAAGTACAGCAAGCAAAGGTTACCGCGCCGCTGGGGACCCGCACGCCGGAACCTGGCAGTTCGAAAGCAACCGCGTGACAGGATAAGACGCTTGGAGGCTAACAGGCGAGCAACTTTTGTGGAAAAGAATGGTTTTCTTTCATTTTTTTATAGATCTTAGAAGGACAAAGACCGGTTTTATCGGTAGTTCTGGCAAGAGAAGGGGTTCCTGTAGGACCGCAGCTGTTTTTTCATCCCGCATCAACCAGGAACCTTCAGCCCATGGGAGTGCTTCCTTACAGCAGGTAAACAAGGCGTTACCACATGGAACTAAATACCCTTACTGCCTGTCAAGGTGATTTTGAGCAGCCGGAAACGTGCCGCAGACAGTCATAATGCTCAAGGGGATATACCTAGCCGGTCTTTTGTTGCCAAATGAAAGAAAAAGTTCCTCGTATGAGTGCTGAAAACAAATTTATTCGTTTCCCCAGATGAAGTGTATTATTATCGATGATGAGCCTTTGGCTCAGGAAGTGATCGAAAAACTCGCCCGTAAAGTTCCCTTTCTTGAAGTACTGCAAAAAGCCGGTAACGCCATTGAAGGCTTAAAGTACATTGAAGCGTTAAAGCCGGACTTAGTATTTATGGATATACAAATGCCAACAATGAGTGGCATTGAATTGATAAAGATACTGAACCATGTAAAGCCCCAAATCATCTTGACCACAGCTTCGCCCGATTACGCCCTGGAGGGCTTTGAGTTAGACGTTGCTGGGTACCTGCTAAAGCCTATCTCGTTCGAACGGTTTCTCAAAGCAGTCAACAAGGTGCACCATCTCATCAATAGCACCAACCAGGTGAAGTACCAGGAAAACGAGGGGCAGGCGTTTAATACCCATTTCTGGGCAAAAGTGAATGGGAAACTGCTGCATATTAAATTTGAAGACGTCTTGTTGGTGAAAGGCATGAAGGATTATGTCCAGATCTACTTGAAGGACCGAAAGATCATCACCTATTTAACCATGAAGCGTATTCTGGAGATTCTTCCCCCCCATGAGTTTACAAGGGTAAGCCGTTCATTTATTGTGCGAACTTCTTCCATCCAGGGAATTGATGGAAACGTTCTAGAAACCTCCGTTGCAGACGAAGAAATCATTATTGGTTCTACTTACAGGGAGAGCATTAAGAACGAAGCAAACAAATGGCTAAAGTAACAAGCCTGTGTTGGCGTCACTGAGCCAGGTTGCCTGGATGTGTTAAGAAGGTCCCGGAGGAGTTCTATTTCCAGGGGTAGGTGTCGGGAAGCAGGATGTTTGTTGGCCTGCAAGCGTTTGGCATACGCTACTAATAGACCACTGCAGATAGCCCGCTCCCCCAACTTTCCTGCATCAGCGCAGCTGCTTGTGGAGAGGTTCTTTTCTGAAGAGGGCGTGACGTAAGAATGACAGGCGGTGTTGGAGCCACTGAGGCAACAACCCTTTCAGGTGCGCCTCTTGCTGCCTCCTCTCACCCAACGAAGCCTTCGCCGATGCCGCTTGGTAGCCGCACAGCCCGATTTGTCAGCCCCAAACACAGACACGCGCTTCTGGATGGGACGCCTGTTTCCGCTGCTGCTATTCAAACACTCAGGTACCAGAGCGGCCTCGGAGAAAGGCCTGTGCCCAAGAAGGTCATCTGACGCATGTGCTAGATTGGCTCATCCCGTCACAAAAACATATATACAATTTTTACCAGAAGTCTACCTATAGGTATCATGTCTAAAATACATCATTTCGGTCGCTTTGTGATGCGTAGCCCCCTGTTTTCTTATAATAGTATCAGGCATGATGCCTCTCTAACCTTGGATGAGCTGCTGGAGGAGCAGTTAAGGAACGATACATTTCTAGAGGCGATCTTTTGGGCTTCACCTACCCTTTATGACAAGACGGTTAAAATGCTGGAAGGAAATGAGGCCAACAAGGACAGGGTGATCAGCAGCCTTAAGAAGTACCTGATAAGAGCTTCCAGCCGTTGTACCCCGTTTGGGACCTTTGCAGGGTGTAGTGTCGGGCGTGTTACCAGCACGAAGGACAACGTGGCTTGTGCAGCTGCCTCTTACACAAGCCACAAGCATGTCAGGATCGACATGCACCTTTTGTTTACCCTGAGTCACCATATCAGCAAGGACATAAGCATATGGCCTGTATTGAAGTACTACCCGAACAACTCCATGTATGAAGTGGGGGATAGCTACAGGTATGTGGAATATGAAGTGGAAAAAGGGCTAAGGAGCTACAGGGTTTCCTCCGTCGAAAAGGATAGCCTCCTCGAGACAATTTTTACCGCTGCCAAGTCCGGGGTTTCGGTGAAAGAAATAATCGACCTGATGGATTTTGATGAGGAACCCGCTGAAAAAGAGCGTTTTGCCTATGAGCTCATTGCTTCCCAGCTGCTGGTGAGTGAGCTGGAGATATCGGTGACCAACCCAGACCCGCTTGCCTCACTTACCGGGACGTTGAGGAGCATAGCACACAGCCTGGGTGGTGAACGGGTGAGGGAGTACCTAAGGGTACTGAATGACTTCCAGGAAGGAATAGCCCTGTTGCGTAAGAGTAGTGGAAAGCCTAACCTGGACAAGGTAGTGCGTGCCTTTAAGCAGGGCATCCAGGAGTTGGGCATCCCCGTGTACAACAGCAACTTTTTCCAGGTTGATCTTTTTAAAGAAGCGCAGGAGCAGGCCACCATTTCGGAGGCCACTGTGAACAATGTACTAAAAGGGGTAGAGGTCGTAAGCCGCTTTACAGGAAGCCAAACCATACACGAGCAACTCCTGGAAGATTTCAAGGCGGCCTTCGTGGAGAAGTACGAGACGGAGGAAGTGCCGCTTGCTGAAGTACTTGATTCTGAGACAGGCATCGGATTCCCTGTCCTTTCCAGTATTGGAAATGTCTCCAACATTACCTTACAGGCAGCCTACAAGGAAGGAAGACAACCCGGATCGGTGGTGGAGCCGTGGCATGGCTACCTGCAGGGGTTGTACGAGAAGGCCGTGAAGCAGGAGCTGAACACGATAGAGCTCAGAGACGAGGACATTGCTAAATTCCACCCAAAGACGGATCAGCTGCCGGCATCATTTGCCACCATGTTTTCTTTTCTTTCCTCCGAATCTGCCAGCCCGCTTTACCTTCAATCTGTTGGTGGCACTACGGCAAACTGCCTCTTGGGGAGGTTCGGTCATTTAGACCCTGCGATCCGCGCCCTAAGCCTGGAAGTTGCTGAAAAAGAGCAGGAGCTCATGCCTGATACTGTCTTAGCTGAAGTGTTGCACCTGCCGGAAGCGCGTGTTGGAAACATCTTACAACGACCTGTGCTACGGGAGTTCGAGATTCCTTACCTTTCTGAAGCAACTGTTGGGGATCAGTGTTCATTGCCGATTGCTGATTTAACCGTTAGCGTTGAGCGCGACACCATCGTGCTCCGCTCCAAACGCCTCAACAAACAGGTTATTCCACGCTTGTCTACAGCCCACAATTACGGGCAACACTCTTTGCCGGTGTACCATTTCCTGTGTGCAGTGCAGCACCAGGGAAAGCATGCCTTGAAGATCGATTGGGGAGGTTGGGCAGAAGGGATGACGTTTCTGCCCCGGCTATCCTATAAAAACATCATACTGTCACCTGCAACCTGGAGGTTCTCAGAAGAAGATGTAAAACACATCCTGGAAAGTGAGGATAAATATGAAAAGCTGGCTGAATTCTGTGAACGCTGGAAGCTTCCGCCTACTGTTGCTATCACAAGAGCTGATAACCAACTGGTTTGTCACATGGAAAAGCGGGAGTACCAGGAGATTTTTCTGCAAGAGATGAAAGTGCAGAAGTCTATTCACCTAACAGAATGGTTTCATTTTGAGGGGAACAGCAGCCCCAATAGCTTTACGAATCAAATTGTCCTGCCGCTCTACCACCTTCCCGCTGTGGGGGCTAAGGCGAAGCCGAAAGAAGGAGGCGCAGCAGCTGCTTCTGTTTTTCAGCGCTCCTTCTTCCCGGGGAGTGTGTGGCTCTATATGAAAATCTATTGCGGCGCCCATGTCTCTGATAGGATCTTGGCAGAAACAGTCAAAAGAGGCGTGGATAAATTGGTGGCGGCGGGCGATATAAGCCAATATTTCTTTGTGAGGTATGCTGACCCACACTATCATGTTCGACTTCGCCTGCATTTACAAGAGCGAGAAGGAAGCTTTACCAGGGCCCTGGACTGTTTAACCACTGCATTGGCTACCTTTACCAGGCAAAGGCTCGTGTGGAAGGTGCAGCTCGATACTTACGTGAGAGAGGTGGAAAGGTATAGTGCCGCGTTGATGGTGCTCTCAGAGCGTATTTTTTACCATGATTCTGCCCTGTTTCTCGCTGCAAATGAGCAGGTGGTGCTGGATGAGGAGGAGGACAGCCGGTTGCTTTTTGCGCTGCAGAATGTGGCCGCGTGGCTGGATACCTTTCAGTTAGATTTAGGGGAGAAACTCACTTTTGTTCAGGCAGTGGCTGCCAGCCTAGGCGCCGAGTTTCATCAGGAACTAAGGGTGGAACTCGATCAAAAATACAGATCCCTGAGGAAAAAGCTATTGCAGCAAGAGTCATCCACTATACTCGGCAGGCTCCTGGCTTTGCGAAGGGACCGGGTTGTAAATGAAATAAAAGCAGCTAATTTTAAGGATGAGAAAGCACTGCAGGGAAATTTAAGCAGCTATATTCATATGAGCATGAACAGGTGGTTTAAGTCCGACCAGCGCCTGCAGGAGTACGTGGTGTACTATTTTTTACAGAAGTTTTATACTGAGAAATCAAAGCGGGCTCGTACCTGCAATCATACCGAGTAGATGAAGTTAGTCGTTCAAATCTTTCAAGACTATAGTTTTTCCACCAGGGTTCTTCTGCATGCGATCATGTGGTTAGGGATGTTCTGCCTGCTTCTGCTTTTGCTCAAACTGCCCTTGCAGGGAGATCTGTTAGCTCCCTCTTTTCATGTTTTTATTGTGGCACTGCTGGCAATCGTGGCTGTGAACCACTATACAGTAGCCTATGGTTTGGCAGCACTTGCTCAAAGAGGGAGTTGGGTTTTAGTAGCTGTCTCTCTGGTCGGCTTGTACGTGTTTTCCGCATATGCCTCTAACCTTTGCCTGGGCCTGTTGGCGCATTTGTTCCAGGAAAACAAGGTTTTCCTGGCGTTATTTACACGCTATAGGATACAGGAGGTGTCCGACATCATGTCACTCAACACATTCACCTGGGTCATGTCCTTTGTGTTTCCTTTCTGCATGTTCACCCTGTTCATGAAGTTCTATAAAAAGAACCTTGACACATCAAGAAGGAACCTTTCGTTACAGAAAGCTAATTCTGAGCTGGAGTTAAGCTTCTTACGGTCCCAGATAAACCCTCATTTCTTTTTTAACACCCTCAACAGCTTGTATTCACTTGTCTTTGATAATGAGCGTGCAGCTAAAATTATTTTAGACCTTTCTGATATCATGAGGTTCTCCTTGTATGAAGCCAAGGCAGCGCGTATTGCCTTGGCTCGGGAGGTTCGGTTCCTGACTGACTATATTCAGTTGGAAGAACTACGCCATGACAGCCGTGTGGCCATCACGTACAACTTTGATACAGCGGGATGCGAGGACGTAGAGCTGCCCCCGCTTCTTCTGGTGAATTTTATTGAAAATGCCTTTAAGCACGGCATCAACAGTACCGTTGACAAGGCTTGGGTAAACGTTAGGCTATGCTGTGAAGACCAGTTTTTAGTTTTTTCTGTGAAGAACAGCAAACCCAAAGCCCCAAAGTCTAAACAGCAGTCTAACTTTGGCATAGGACTGCAGAATGCCAGGCGGCGGTTGGACATCATTTACCCTAACAGGCATGACTTAACGATCAGCGACGCAGCAGATACATTCAGTGTCGTACTTTGCATCCAAGTGAGGTGATCCAATTTCAAGATGTGTTGCCGTGGTGCTGGCAGCCTTACCTTGGGTGCACGGCACGTTCTCAGTTTTAGAAGGACAAAAGGCGGGAATGTAAAACGGAGTGAAAAACTGAAGTGTCCGTTATAAAAACACGTACAACTTCAAAGCCCGTTGTCTGAGCATCTTTATCGTTTAGGGTAGCAGGAGAGTTCATGCACATCCACTTGTGGGCCTGCCTAAATCGTCAAAGCCAGGCGCTAACGCACAGAGCATTCCGTACGTTTCCTTTTTCCGGGAGCAGGTTCCGGGAAGAGAAAGGATCAGATCTCGGCTTAGAAAGTGAAAGTGCACTTTTACGTTTCAGCCTCTCACATAAGCTTGCCGAGGAAAGGGCACTGCCAATTTGCAGCGTTTTCTGAAGAGGAAGTGCAGAAGAGCCCTGTGGCACAGAGACAACCTCTCCTGCTACCAAAGGGGCATCCCCGTATACCACCTGCCCAACATCCGCTAGGAGCGCCGGGTAAGTAGACGTAGCCTGAAAAGGCAGCAGTCGCTGTTTGTTTCATGAAGCCAAGCCGCAGATTCTTGCCTTACCCAAGCACCACCAGCCATAGCGGCAGCTTTTTAGCCATACAATCTACCAATCAAACTACCTGCCTGCAAAGTGCATGGATGATACCCGCCAGGGAAACAATGTCTCCGGATTGAATATATGTCGGTTGGTTTAGCAAGTTCGTCTAAGGGACTTATCCCTACGTCTAATATATTGTACAATTTACAGGTTTATGTATACCTTCGAATATAACCTTAAGCAAAAGATATATGAAAAAAGGCAAACTGCATCTGAAGAAACAATTGGTTTTCACACTTACTTCCCCAGCTGTTAAGGCAAACAAGCCGAAGGCGATATCTTCCTCTTCAATTATCATGACGATAGAAACGAATGTTTAACGTTAGCTTCGCGGCTATCTCGAAATCTTGCAGTGTAGCTTTTCGTCCGTAGGCCACACGGTGACAGCACAGCGAACGATAGGCTAAAAACGAAGAGAGCAGATCGGCACAAGGCCACAGGACTCAGGTGATTCCACGGCGGCAGCACAGGCTCGCTGCAGGTGGCCCTGAAGCAAGCTGTGCAGACGAAGCTGTCATCGATTTCACGCGAAGAACGGGAGCAGGTGCCGAAAACAAGCTTACCCGGTGAATGAGGTGACGCCACAGCTGTGGCGTCACCTCATGGCTTTTGTGGTGAGGCGTGTCGCAAACAATGGTTGAAGAGGTCCGGGCAGGGAGGCGAACGCTCCGGGAGCCGGGGTGGCCCGGCACTTGGCCGGACGGATAGCGTGTTAGGCTTTCTGAAGAATATGAGGCAGCAATAGCCTTTACTATAAATCAGCAATCATCGGACTAAACCAAGACGCAAACTGTCGCTTTAAGTTAAAGACTTGTTCCCTGATTTAATGGAGAGTAGGGGAGCAGAATTTATATGAGTTGACATTGAGCCCAACTGCTCAACATCCATTGTTGAGGTAGAAATTTTCAGTTAAACGAGCGCCTAAACTCCAAAGGCGACATTTCGGTTTTGCTTTTAAACAACTTATTGAACGATTGCGAATGCTCAAAACCCAGATTATAAGCAATTTCGGAAACCGATAAAGTGGTTGTTGTGAGGTACTCTTTTGCTTTTTCTATTAATTTTTCATGGATAAGTTGCTGTGCACCTTGTCCAGTAAGCGAACGCAAGCTATCGCTTAGATAGTTTGGGGATAAGTTAAGTAGGTTTGCCAAATACTCTACGGTAAGGATACCTTTTTGCAAGCCCGTTTCAGTGTTGAAATATTCATTGACCAAGTGTTCGGTTTTTGCAAGCAAAGTATCATTTACTGCCTTCCGGGTGATGAACTGCCTTTCGTAAAACCGGTTGCTGTAATTGAGCAACAAATCTATGTGCGTAAGAATAACGCCTTGTGTATGGTGGTCTATGTGTTGATATTCCTCTTCTATATTCCTGAAAATGGCAATCACACTGCTTTCTTCTTTTTCCGAAAGATGCAACGCCTCGCTTACTGCATAGGAAAAGAAACCGTAGTTTTTAATGGTTCCGGCTAAGTGATGTTTGACTAAAAAATCCGGATGAAACATCAGTACATAACCGGATCCTGTAGTTGCGTTGAATTTATTGGATAACTCAGCTTCAACAGACTGCACTTGTTTAGGTGCTGTAAAAATCATCGTGCCACTGTCGAAATCATAGTATTTCTGGCCATATTTCACTTTGGACTGAATATTCTTTTTCAATGAAATCGTGTAAAAGCTTGTGGCAAACCTTTTCCATACCTCAGAATCTACTGCGTGTAATTCTGAAATTTGCACCACACTAATTAGCGGATGCAGCGGCGGAGTAAGGGATAACAACCGATGGAACTCAGATAAGGAATCAATGATTTGCATACTGTCTCAATGTCATAAAATTATTACTTCGGCTATTTTAGTATTTTTGCCTCCAGAATGAAAAAGAATAGGGTGAAAGCCGCCACTTCTATTCCCAACCACAAAAACTGCTTAGTGAATAAACCATCCAGCACAAAACCCAGCAGCCTTGCCATGATGACGCCAAACGTTAATGCCGTTAATAATACTGCTGCGATCAATCCCCACGATGTCCAGGTGTGATGGAAAATCAGGAAAATTCCAGTACCTATCAATAATCCCCACTTTACTCTTTTTTCTATCATCCGATAAGCATCTATAGGGGCTGAAAATTTACCGAATAAATCGGGCTTAAAGGCTAAGGCGAATCCAGCAAGAAGCAAAATGACACCTGATACTCTTAGAATTGTGTTCATGATAAATCAATAAGTTTAGTAAATATTCGCAGATGCCATTTTGCCTGCCATCAGCTAAATGGCTTAGAGATTTTCCTGAAAGAAAGGAATGATCTGTTTCAATGCTTCTTCGGTAGCTTCCGGACGGTCATACAAATCATAATGGCTTGCGCCTTTTACAATATGGATTTTCTTATTGGTAGATCTAGCTTTGTTATACAACTCGAACCCATCCCGATACGACCCAAAGCCTCCCACCTTATCGCCCACAATCACCAATAACGGTTGCGTGAGAAAATATTCCGCCAGGTGGAAAGCATCGAAAAGAATAAGGTTGGACATACTTGTAAAGAGTAATTTATTACAGGAATTCGGGTGTTGCCCACGGGCTGTCCTGTAGTAGTCGATGGCTTCCAACAAATCCATTTCTTCCATGCCTACCCCTTTGGCTTCCTCGGCAGAATTGGGTATCCAGTTGTTGATGAGCTTTTCTGCACCATTGGCTTCGGAAGTTCGTTGTAACGCAACTGCTTTAAGTGTTGCCTCCGGATTTCCTTCCCTGAAAGCCCTGCTCGGATTGGTTCCTACCACACTTGCAACGGCTTTGATTCTTTTTTCCGAAATGGAAGCATTTGCAGCATACCCGCCACCTGCACAGATACCCATTGCTCCAATACGGCCATTGTCCACATACGCCAATGTTGTGAGAAAGTCTACCGCACAGCGGATATCTTCGACACGTGTTGCAGGGTCTTCCAAAAATCTCGGTTCGCCACTGCTTTCACCTTGGAAAGAAGCATCAAAGGCTAAAGCAATAAACCCGTTTTTGGCCAGCTGGGCCGCATATAAGCCTGCGGTTTGTTCTTTCACACTACTTCCCGGATGTACACAAACAACGGCAGGATATTGCTGCGTGTCATCAAAGTTTTCCGGAAGGTGTAAATGCCCTGCTAAATCCCAGGTTCTGTTTTTAAATCTTACGTTCTGCATTGTTATTTGATTTTAAAGTTAACAATGCAAAATTCCACAAATCCTAAAGAGGGCATGTTTCCATATTACGGTTAATTGTATCTAGATTGGAGTAAAGGCGTGTATATTGAGCATATATCTGTACTCAGTTTATTCAGAGGGTGCAGATCCCGTTCGCATCGTTGGCGAAACCGATCAGCAAGCCGTAAGCTGGCAGGCAGTGAAGGCGCCCGAGCATGGGGGAGGGAAGAGAGTGCACCTAGTGCTGCATAAGAGGCAGGGGGTAAGTAGGTACGTCATTGCAAAACACCAGAAGGGTAGATGCCTCTTGTGAAGATGTAACAGGTTACGTGGAAGTATAAGTGTCAAAACCGGGCGCTGGAATAGGGTCGATTTTGTTTTCCCAATCCAACGAGGAGGTTAAATCTTTATAATTGGTTATCCTTACCCCGATTAGAGTGAGGGCACAGCTTGTGTAAACAGCAGCGCCTTCGCTCTGTGCAAACCACTGAATAATATCCCCGTACCCTCAATAGTATGAGAGGGTGGAGTACTAGAAGCTTCAACTTGATTAGCAGCAGTGTTCGCTCTCAAACAGTGCGATTAGTTATCCATTATCCTTTTCCGGTGTGCCAGCCCCCATTCGGCAATCGTACTCGTTAAATTTTTAAGGGTTGAGCCGTACTCCGTTATCTCATATTCAACCGTCACGGGCTGGGTATTTAAAACAGTTCTTGTGATAAGTTGATTCATCTCCAGTTCTTTCAAATCTCGCGCCAGCATTTTTCCCGATATGCCCCTTACTTCTCTTAGCAGATCAGAGTACCGCATTTTTTCAAAGCAAAGGCAGGCGATAATCGATACTTTCCACTTGCCATTGAGCAGGTCCATCACATCATGAATTGCCATGATAGTTTGACCACATTCCTTTATCGGTTCTACTTTTCTTTCCATAACATGTCACTTGGTTACTCGAATGTCACTATTACTTTTTGATACTAAGTTATAAAAGGTAACCCGCTATCCTTAGCTTTGCTCTATAATTCTTAAAAAGAAAAAGAAATAGAAATGAAATTGATAGATGATCTAAAATGGCGTTACGCCACAAAAAAATTCAGTAACAGAAAAGTGTCGAACGAAGATTTGGAAAAAATAATTGAGGCAATTCGTCTTTCTGCGTCCTCTATTGGAATCCAGCCCTATAGACTTTTTATTGTCGATAACCCGTCATTGAAAAAAACGCTGGGGGAAGGTTCGTTTAATTCTCAGATTGCCGATGCCTCTCACCTTCTGGTGTTTGCTGCCTTTGATTCAATCAGCCAGGAGAGTATTGATGCTTACATCCAGTTAATTGCCCAAGAGAGAGAAACACCAATCGCAGAATTGTCCGGTTTTAAAACCACGATCAGTAGCCACCTCCTGGCACAGACCGACTATGATAACTTTGTTTGGTCCACTAAGCAAGCATACATTGGCTTAGGAACCGGAATGATCGCTGCTGCTGCATTAAAAATAGATGCCACACCAATGGAAGGTTTCGATGCTGAAAAATTTGATAAACTCCTAGAATTGAAAAAAAGGAAACTCAAAAGTGTTGTCCTTCTCGCATTAGGCTATCGTGATGAAGAAAACGATTTCTTCGCCAACCTTAAAAAGGTAAGAATACCGAAACAAGAGTTTGCTATTGTGGTAAATTGATGCCTACAGGTTGTATGGGTTAAACGTATTTCATCCTGCAGTTTATAGAAGGGAGCAGTAGGTCATTTTGTTGAAGCGATAAGCCAGTGCCGCCTTTTGTTTAGGGTAACTGTCCTGTATACGAAAAAGCCCTGGGGCGGCCCATTCGATAGGGCGGGAGGGAAGGACCGTTCTTTAGCTTAGGCTTCCTACTCCCTTGATACGCAAGCGACTTCCGTGATTGCGGTCATTCTGGCTATTGGTGAGGAACCGCCGTTTATAGTGACATCGGAGATCGATAGACACAGACACTATGAGAAAGCTACTTTCTTTGCTGACCCTTTTCGCGGCCTTCTCATGCGGGGAGAGCCCTCCGACTGATTCTGCGGCTGGAGCTGGCGGTAAAGGTGTGGTCGACACTACGGCAGAGGCACCCGATACAGCTACCAGCGCACCACAAAGGCTGGAGAGCCTGGAGGACCTCAGAAGGGAGTACAATGACATAGCCTCCAGAGCAGAAAGCGGCGGTATGGACTCCACCTTCTTCGATTACAACTGCCGCGGTGAGAAAGTGGGAAGGGTGGTATACCTCTCGGATGAAGGAGGATTACGGCTGATAAGGCACACCTACAGCGAATACAGCCATTTCTCGGCGACAGACGAGTATTTCATGAAAGACGGCACCGTGTTCTTTGCCCTTTGCAGGCATGTGTCGTGGAGTTTTGTGGGGGAGGGCGAAACTAGAGACGAAGTGACGGAACGGCGGTTCTACATCCTCGATGGCAAGCCCCTCATGTGCCTAGAGAAGAAGTACTCCTTCACACTGCCCACCACCGCGGACAGGCGGGCGCAGAAGGCGGCAAACAGGGAGACGAACTGCTCCTCGGCGGAGGCCGTGCTAGATAGGTGCAGGTTGCTTGTCAGGTACGGGAGCGGGGAAAAGAGCCCCGACTGCCTTGGGGAGTAGGCTGCGCTGTGCTGGCGTACCCGGGGCAGGCGCTGCCTCCGTAGTGCTTTAGCCAAAAAGGGGAGCGGCCGCGGCATGAGCGGCTGTAACTACTTGGTTCTCATATGAATTTGTGCTTTATAGGAAAATGGCGGCGCACCGCCCTCCGCTGAACCGCGGTTTGCGCGGATGTTACGGCACGGATCACGCAGTTGTCACGGAAAACACTTGTGAAACCGTTGGTGTGTTCGGTTGCATGTTTTTTGCCTTCGCATGGCGTTGAAACGCATCGTGTTGTGGCGATACAGAGCGCCCAAACACTGCATTTGCAGGTCTGTGGACGGGAAAGCGAAGCCCCGCACACTCCCGCATCGGCAGGAACCGCAGGCACGCGCTGTACGCCAGCCAGAGGAGCATTCGAGGTACAGACAGTCCGTGGCAGTTTGCAACAGGTTGTTTACAGTTTGTTGCAGCCTTGAAAGGCAGCCATGCACAGGGTAAGGTTTGGTCGGGTATCTGGAAGCACGGTCTTCACGCCAGCGCCACGCTCACCGCAAAACAGGTTGGCACGGCTTGCCCGCGGGACGTACCGGGTGCGGCGAAAGACAGGGCATGCAGTTGCAGGTTATGTTAATTTGGAGCCGGATTTGAAGTGAGTTTCGCTGCTGGAGCTTAGAGGCTTTTTTTATTATGCGCTCCTGATGGCCGTGGCAGCCTGGAGCTGTCAGTTAAATGACTGTCGAAACTCCAGAGGTGACATTTGGGTTTTCTTCTTAAAAAGCGTGCTGAATGACTGGGCATATTCAAAGCCCAAAGCATAAGCGATTTCGCTCACCGATAAGTTGGTGGTGGATAGTTTTTCCTTTGCCTTTTCGATCAACTTCTCGTGGATATGTTGCTGGGTGTTTTGTCCGGTGTGTAGGCGCAGGAGATCGCTTAGGTAGTTTGGCGATAGATTCATGCGTTCTGCAACACGCTGTACCGTTAACAGTCCCTGTTGCATGGTAGCATCGGAATTGAAATACTCCTCAACAAGAAGTTCAAATTTCGTAAGCAGTTGATGGTTGTGGTTCTTGCGGGTGATAAACTGTCGCTCGTAAAAGCGGTTGGAATAGTTAAGCAGCAACTCGACTTGTGACAGGATGATTCCCTGTGTGTGTTTATCAATATGCAGGCATTCCTTGTCGATCTTGCGGAGTATAATGATAAGATCATCTTCTTCTTCAGCGGAAAGATGCAGCGCCTCGTGGACTGCGTAAGAAAAAAAACCATAACCGTTAATAGTGCTTGCCAAGGAATGGGTAAGCAAAAAATCCGGATGGAAGATGAGCAGATGGCCCGACCCGCATTCCATATGCTGCAGATCCAGATACTGCACCTGATTGGGTGCAGTAAAACTCAAGACACCGTTATCGTAATCGTAGTGTTGCTGACCATACCTTATTTTACCCTTGGCTTCTCTTTTTAGGGCTACGCAGTAGAACCGGTTAATAAAACCCTCCCAAACCTTGTCTTCCAGGAAAACGCTTTCTGCCAGATTTATGACACTCACCAGCGGATGGCGGGGTTCTGGCAAAGACAACAGCCGGTGAAATTCCGAGACAGAATTAATAGAGTTCATAACACTACTTTAAGTACCACAACTTATAAAATAACGGCTGCATTGTCAAAAAATGCAGCCGCGGAGAGTTAATCAGTCAATAAGCCCCATGCTAAATTCATCGTACGGTTTACCGGTATCAGTCCCTAACGGCACAATACTTTCCAGACCAGCTAGGTCTGCTCCGCTTAATTGAATAGCGGTGGCCGCTATATTCTGCTCCAGGTATTTTCTCCGTTTGGTGCCCGGAATGGGTAAAATGCCCTTGCTCATGATCCAGGCTAGCGCCAATTGGGAAGGGGTAACGTTCTTTTCTCTCGCTAAGGCCTCAACAGCCTTGACCAACTCTAGGTTTTTAGAGAAGTGGGCTTCCTGAAAGCGGGGGATCGCACGGCGGAAATCATTCTCCGGAAGATCGTCTGTGGTACGAATCTGTCCGGTCAAAAAACCGCGGCCCAGCGGTGAGTAGGCCACGAAACCTATGCCCAAATCATGTAGGGTTTGCAGTATTCCCCGTTCTTCCACTGTACGCTCAAACAATGAGTATTCACTTTGTACGGCCGTAATCGGGTGAACCGCATGCGCTCTTTTTACCGTATCCGAGGAAACTTCTGATAAGCCGATATAACCCACTTTCCCTTCTTTCACCAGCTCACTCATGGCGGCAACCGTTTCTTCGATGGGGGTGTTTTTATCAAGCCGGTGCAAGTAATACAAGTCTATGTAATCGGTGTTAAGGTTTTTAAGGGAACGCTCCAACGCTTTTTTTACATATTCCTTTTTGCCATTGATGGCCCAGGTTACCTTGCTGTTGTCGTCTATTTCCCAGCCAAACTTGGTAGCGATAATGTACTTGCTGCGATTGCCCTTGATAGCTTTCGCGATAAGCTGCTCATTTTTGAATGGACCATACAGGTCTGCCGTGTCTAAAAAGTTGCCGCCTAATTCGAGGGACCGGTGGATGGTGGCGATGGCTTCCTGCTCGTCTGCCTCCCCGTACATGTTTGCCTCTTCAAAGCCGGTCATACCCATACACCCTAAACCAATACCTGGTACAACCAAACCCTGGCTTCCCAATGTCATTTTCTTTATTTCCATAATGTTGATTTTTATAGGCCAAAGATCGCTAAGGTTATATTACTAACTGTATGCAAAACCCTGATCCTTGTATGCAAATCAAGGGTTGTGTTAAATGTGGGGACGAATGAGATCTGACCTCCCCCCCGAAAAACCGGACTGCTGTAAAGTAGAGAAAACGGGCGATTTGTCGTACTAGCATAAAACGAATTGCCATGAAGAAATCAAAATTTACTAAGGCGCAGATCATCCTCGCCATCAAGCAAGCAGAGACGGGTACTAAGGTCGAAGAAGTGTGCCGCAAGATGGGCATCAGGAGAGGCTACCTGCTAGAGTTGGAAGAAGAAGTACGGTGGTTTAGGAGTGTCGGAACTATCCTGGGCTCCGGCAGTTGGAGGAGGAGAACCTTCAGCTGAAGAAGCTGGTGGCGGACCTGAGCCTGGACAAGCAGATGCTGCAGGACGTGCTGCGGAAAAAGCTTTAGCAAGCCCAGGTAAAGCGGCTGGCCTTAGAACTACAGAAGGACTACCGAATTTTGGTCAGAAGAGCATGTGAGGTGGTGCTGTTTCACCGCTCAGGTTGGTACTACCGCTCCAAAACCAGGGACAGCTCCGTGATCAGAAAGCGGATGCAGGAGATTGCCCAGGTGCGGGTTCGCTACGGGTTCTAGCGCATCTTTGTCCTGCTCAGGCGGGAAGGCTGGCGAGATAACTATAAGCGCGTGTACCGCCTCTACAAAGAGGAGGGGCTAAATCTGAGGAGCAAGCGGCCGAGGAGAAGTAAGGTCGCCGCCCACCGGCTGGAGCGTCCGGAACTCTCCAGTAACCACGAGTGCTGGAGTATTGATTTTGTGGCTGACCAGCTCTTTGATGGCCGCATGTTCCGCTCCTTAACTGTAGTCGATAATCATAGCCGTAGGTGCCTGGCCATTGAGGTGGATCAGGGTATCAGAGGGGAGCAGGTAATGGCTGTCATGGAGCGGTTAAAGCAGGAACTTGGTCGGGTGCCGGATCGTATCAAAGTGGGCAACGGGAGTGAATTCATTTCCAAGGCCATGGACAAGTGGGCTTATGACAATAAGGTGACGCTGGACTTCTCCAGGCCGGGCAAACCGATAACGCCTTTATTGAGTCCTTCAACGGCAGCTTCCGGGATGAGTGCCTGAACGTGCATTGGTTCCTGTCGCTGGAGGATGCCAGAGAGAAAATCGAGGCCTGGCGGCAGGAATATAAAGCTTCCGACCTCACAGTTCGTTAGAGGGTGTGACCCAGGAAAAATGGGCACAAAAGAGCATACAAAATTCCGAATTCTCTACTTTAGATCGGCCTTAAAATTGGGAGGGGATCATGTGGTACGGTTTGGAAGAGCTAAAAGAGCGGCCTTTCATCACAACAAACATTGAATACAGTTAGCTTATCTCCAGGTTTGCGCCAACATCCTCAAATCGTCCAGAAAATGGTTCGAAATTTGTACATTTAAGAGCACCTTACTGGACAAGAGCTTTTTTGGGCTCTTTGTCCAGTTTTTTTTACACCTAATATACTGTTTATCTGATAGATAAAGTGGGCAACCTCGTTTACCCGAGCGGTTCGAACTCTTCCGTCGTCAAATACCAGATTATCCGGAAATATCGAACCGATCAGCAGGCGCTTCTCCCGATTGCTGCCGTTTTCGTACAGGTAGTCCAGGCGCAGCAATTGCTCTAAACCCTTCTTTAAAAGCCCCTGCAAGTCCGTTTCCCGCGCTAAAGCGCTTAGTTTTGCCTCCAGTTTCTCGATGGTGGCCGTGCACGCGGTTTTGATTTCACGAAAGTCGACCGGTTCGATTTGTGCGCTTGCCACCAGGTCGCGGGCATGTGCAATGCGCTGTTCCAGTTCTTTGACTCGTACCAGGGTTTTATGCCTTGCCTGGTGCGTGGCGTAGTGAATATTTCCCGGCAAAGCGGTAACACCTACGGGTGCTGCCTGTATGTTTCCCGCGGGCGCAGTGCGGAAGATCCTCTTTTACAGGGGCATTTCCCTGCAAAAGGAGATATGTCAAAAGAGTAAGATCTAGAGCCCTTTCGTATAGAGGGGGCAGGGCGCTCTTCCAGACCAGCCGAGCGTGCACGAGGCGCTTCTCCATGAGAAGTAGCCCGTCATTGAGAACTGCTTGTTCGGCGGAGACATGCCACCTGCACCTCTAGGCAGCGCTGCACCAGGACGCCTACTATCAGCAGGAGACAGGCAGCTACAGCCTCTGCCCAACATCGGCATCAGCATGAGGCATAGCAACTTGCGCAAGAGCCGCTACCCGCTCTCTGACGACCTTCAGGAAGACTTCGGCAAGAAAGGACATCGTTTGCATGGCGACTGCGGTGCGGAGCTAAACGACAAGCACACCTACTTCAAGGGGAATAAAAGGCGGCAGGTTACCTTACAAACTGCAGCTTTTGGACATTTAACAGACAGGATTCGAATGGTTCTCTGACCGTTAGTGTAACGAAAGTGCACTCCAAAAAGGACAGTTTCGCCTAGGAGAAGCGAAACTGTACATGCTGTGTTGCTTTAGGTTAATTTCCTCTGTAGGTGGCGTAGCCGTAAGGGGACAGGGTGATGGGAACATGGTAGTGTTCCTTGTCCTTAATTTGGAAGACCACTTCAATAAACGGGTAGAAGCTCTCCGTTTGTTTGCCCTTGAAGTAATCAGCTACTAAAAAGCGAAGCCTGTATATGCCCACGTTAGGACTTTTGGTGGACAGAAATTCCTTGATTCGTCCGTTGTCGTCCGTTCTCTTTTCATCGACCTGTATCCACTGCTGGGTTGTTTCATCCAGTTTTTCCAGCTGAACCGGGACACCTTTGGCCGGCATGCCAGTGGCCACATCCAAAATATGGCTCGACAACTGGTAGGATGAAGTTTGGGCATGCGTAACTGTCGTTATGAGAACAAACAGGAGTAATAGAGCTAGGTTTTTCATGTTGTGCGTGTTAGAGTTAAGGTATAAGTAGTGCTGTTGCTGCTGTGGATGCGGCTTTAGCGATGGTATGGTCGTTTTCAGGTCCGCCGCCGCCAGCTACGACGATACCTCCTATCACCTGACCGTTATGCCAGATGGGGTATCCGCCGCCAAGCAGCAACAGCTCCGGAAGGTTGGCCAAGTTCTGAGTGTCGGCATTGGCTCTGGCACTGCGGGCCAACATGAGGGTAGGGGTTTTGGTGGAGAGCGCCGTGTAAGCCTTTCTTCTGGCGGCTTCGGTGTTGTGCGGTCCCACGCCATTCCCCTTTGTCAGCATAACCAGTTGACCAGAGCCATCCAGTATGGCGATGCTGACGTCCTTATCCAAAGAGGAGGCAGCAGCCCGTGCCCTACTTGTTAGTTCTATGGCTGCTTCCAATGTGAGCTGATGCGCTACAGCCGTATACTTCGACTGCACTTGATTGGAGCTTTTTTTCCGTTTAGAGCTATCTGGCCTGGTGTTCTGGGCCAAAGCGAGCATGGGGATAAAAAGGATGAGGAGCAACTGCAGTTTGTAAAGCATGGTTCGTTTTTTACAAAACTACCAGTGCTTCAAACACAAAGCATTGCCTTAAGTCAACGTTTCTACAGCCGGGCTTTAACTCTGCTTAAGGTAGAAGGGGAGAGGCCGATGTAGGAGGCTGCCATTTTGTTGGACACCCGCAAAAGAAAGTCAGGTTGATGCTCAATAACCCATTTTACTTTCTCTAAGGCATCAAATCCCTGAAAGCCATAGATTCGCTTTTGGGCGGTGATGAAGCCTTGTTCTAAAATCTGCCTGTATATGAAAGCAAAGGGCGGTATTGTTTCCACCAAGTGAAAGAAGTCCTCTCTGGCAATTCTGAGGAGTTCAGATTTTTCGATGGCTTGCATGTACTCAAAGGCGGGTTTCTGCTCGATAAAACTGGGTAGGGCAGTACCAAACCCGCCTTCAAAGGCAAAGAACCTTGTCGTCTCCACCCCATCCTTATTGATAGTGAAAAGCCGGATGCAGCCTTTGTTCACAAAATAATAGTGCTGGCAAACAGTGCCATAGGGAAGTAAAATCTCGTTTCGCTTGGCTCTCAGCGGCTCAAAGTTGGAACATACTTCCTTTAGGCAGTCCCCGGCTATGTCTGTTCTGCTTGTCAGAAATGCTTCTAAAAGGCTGTACATGCTAAGAGAAGTCCTATACTTTTGTGATGCTTATACCAGCTGTTAAACGTACTGAAGGCCATATTTGCTTGTATTGAAACTTTGGGAGCGCCTAAATGTTTAAAATTTCTGGCGCCGCAGACTAGCAATTTGCTTTGCCTGTAGTCTGTATGTGCTGGAGAGAGTAAAAATGTAGTGCGATACCGTCAGGGGAAATAATACGCCTAGCCCGCCATTAGCTGTTGACTTACTAATAGTATAGTCTGTAAGAAACATAAAAAACTTCAGTTTTACCTAAAGGCTTTTAACTTTCCTTTCGAGAACTCATTACCTGTTCAGCGGCCTTGAAGCTGTTCAATGTAACGAGGCGTGGTAAAGCTGCTCAGGCAGACCCTTTCTGACTCCCAGTTGCTCCCTCGTACAGCAGGAGACCTATGGATACGGGAGCAAGGGCCGTGCTAAATACCCTGATCATCTAGAAAGGGAGCGTGCCTGGCCCACCCGGTTTGTTCCATCTGTTTCTGCTATAACTGCGGAACTGACAATGCTGACTAAACCGGCCGATAATCCAATGAGAAGCAGGAACAGAAGAGCTG
Organism: Pontibacter actiniarum; assembly: GCF_003585765.1. NCBI lineage: Bacteria > Pseudomonadati > Bacteroidota > Cytophagia > Cytophagales > Hymenobacteraceae > Pontibacter > Pontibacter actiniarum. Next base: position 2,258,839 of record NZ_CP021235.1, on the reverse strand, counting down.
TAACTCTGCCCGGAATTTCCGCCAGCGAAACAAAACAAAACAGTATCATAGGGATGAGGTAAACTGGTAATAACTTACTTGCCGTTAACCTGTCGGTAAGGACTCCTCCGTAGCATAGAAATAGAAGTTGTACGGTAGCAAAGCCTGAAAAGCACTGAGCGTAGTATTCCTGAGGCCACCCCTTCTCACGAGCCAGCACGCATCGAGAGGAGAAAACACCAGGAGTTATAAAACTGAAACTGGTTAAAATCTGGTGCTATCAATAATTGAACTTATCATCAATATTACTTGCTCTTATTTAGGTCAATAATGATCATAAGTGAGAAACGATAAGATGTGATTCAGGGATTAGAAAGGTAAAGAGTGCTACAGGTAAAGCAACCAATGCAAATGTAAAGGGAAGGAGTAACAAGGGCTAAAATCTTTTTTGATACTCTTGAAACAAAAAGCCGCCTATTTATCAAAATATGCGGCTGCCGTTCCTGCTTGCATTGTACTATTTGTGGTTGCTAGAATAAATCTTTGTCAAGGTATATCAGAACAAGTCAGAGGAGCGCGTGCTTGTCCCTGCTAAAGAGTGGAGTTAGCTTCTCCAGGGGCAGAGCAATGCACCAGAGAGCTTACCCAACGTGATTGCAACGCCCTTATTGATGCCCAACTCTTCCAGAAAGGCAAATGTAACAACTTACTCTCTTTATGGACCTCTGAGAGAACTTGTAGAAAAAGCTTTAGCGGTAACCTTTATCTTCTTAATCTGGATGTTATCCTGAAAAATTGCAATGTGTGATGTTTCGTATTACATTTGTGATATGATGCTCAGCCGCTCAACAAAAGCGGACTGAGACTGTTTTATGAAAAAAGGAGCTTCCAGGCTACCGCCGCAACACATGTGCAAAATCCAAAACACCCTGGCGCGCCTGACTGCCATTTTTAACCTTATTATGGCATGACAGACGTTTTCAAGCGAAACAATGTCCGCACAATCGGCCAAGGAGATAGAGCAATTATATTTGCCCATGGATTTGGATGCAGCCAAAATGTGTGGCGGCATTTAGCTGCCGTGTATAGGACAAAGTTCAAACTGATCCTTTTTGATTTTGTAGGGTCAGGACAATCTGATTTGAGTGCTTACGACTCTGAAAGGTATAGTTCCTTAGATGGCTACGCAAAAGATGTTCTGGAAATTTTAGAAGCACTGAATATTAAAGACGCGCTTTATATAGGGCATTCTGTAAGTACTATGATAGGAGTGAAAGCGGCAATAGCACAACCTTCTTATTTTAGTAAGTTGATTTTTATTTCTCCTTCTCCATGTTATATAAACGATGGGGAGTATATAGGAGGTTTGGATAGAGAAGATTTAGGCAATCTGTTAGAACTGATGGACAGTAATTACCTGGGCTGGTCAAGCTTTCTGGCGCCGCAGGTTATGGGGAATTCGGACAGACCAGAACTAGGAGAAGAACTGGTGGCAAATTTTTGCGCCACTGATCCGGATATTGCGAAGGAATTTGCCCGTGTGACTTTCCTGTCTGATAATCGAGCCGATTTGGAGAAACTTCAAACTGAGAGCCTTACCCTGCAATGTTCTGAGGATATTCTAGCTCCTTTAGCAGTAGGGTATTACTTGGAGAAGAAAGCGAAAGGTAACACTCTGAAGATCTTGAAAGCTACTGGTCACTGTCCCCACCTGAGTGCTCCGGAAGAAGTGATTGCAGCTATTAGTGCCTATATCAATTTTGAGTAATAACACTTTCATGGAACAAGAGCCCAAAAACGATTTCATAGATTTCAAGTTCTTATATGATACTGCTCCCTGTGGCCTGTTAACCATTAAGATGAACGGTCACATCATCTATACAAATCAAACTTTGTTAAAGTGGCTTGGAGTCAGTGAGGAAGAAATAGCGGATAAAAAGATGACGGATTTCTTGGATAAAGCAGGCGTCATGTATTATGAGCTTTTCGTGCAGCCTATCCTGAAAATGCACCAGGAAGTAAAGGAGATTAATCTAAATATTCAGACCTCAAACGGCGCTTTCTCTTGTTTGTTTAACGGAGTAGCAGTCGACGGTAAAGCGGGGGAAGGGGAAATCATCCATGCAACTATCTTTAAAGTAGAAGATCGGCAGAAGTATGAAAAAGAGCTTCTACTAAAAAGAAACAAGGCAGAAGAGGACAATAAACTTAAATCTAAAGTTTTACGAGAAGTATCCTTCGATCAGTCTCATCTGGTCCGGGCTCCGTTGGCCAACATTCTGGGCCTTGTTGCTATATTGGAAAGAACGATTCATAAAGACCATGAGGCTCATCGGTTGGTTACCATGCTGCAGCAGAGCGCTTCCAAACTGGACAATCAAATTAGGTCAATTGTAAACAAAACAAATTTTAACCCTTAGCGGGTTTTCTGTAGAAAACACTCCATCTGCTCATTCATCAGTATTCCACTATCCTTTGCAAACATTGCCCTGTTTAGAAAGTCCTTCTCTTTAGCATAACTGAGCTTAAAGGCTACAAATAAACAAAGGCTCCTCATCACGGGGAGCCTTTGTTGTTCTATAGCGCCGACTATGTTCAGCTGCGAAGCATTGTCAATCCATTACAACACTAGTTACGCCACTGTTCTTTTGTCCCGGAAGAGGTGGTGTTATGAGATAGGTTACCTCCCTGTTCTTTCACTGGCTTTGTCTGTTTATCAGGTATACGTATCTCCCCAAAGGTTCTGGCCAAGTAGCTCAAGGGCTTGGAGCGGCACCAGCTGATTAAGCGAGTGGTGATAGACAACTACCCGGTGAAGATTCTCTACAAGTCGGAACCCTATTAACGATGTCTTGAAGATTTAGGGCCTGAATCACGGGAGGGGATTTTCAGCAGGCAATAACCTTGGAACAAGATCCGTAGATGCCTATTAAGAAAGGGTAAGTCGGATTTTTTGCTGTCAGCCTATGGAAGCTAAAATTCGTACCTATAGACTTTACATGAAAGTATAACCAGTAACCTAGTATGAATAGAATAGCTTTAGTGGTGGGAGTGAGCGGGATCACGGGAAGCAACCTCGCGGAAGAACTGATCAAGCAGGGGTGGACCACCTACGGCTTGGCCCGTAACCCGAACGTTAGCTTGGAGGGCTTGCAGCCGGTTGCCGCAGATCTGCTCCGCCCGGAGAGCCTGTCGGCCGCCCTTGCCGATGTTGCCCCCACGCACGTGTTTTTCACCAGCTGGATGCGCATGGAAACGGAGGCGGAAAACATAAGGGTGAACGCGGCCATGGTCCGTAACCTGCTGGATTCCTTGGCTCCGAAGCAATCGGTGCAGCACGTGGCGCTGGTGACCGGGCTGAAGCATTACCTGGGGCCTTTCGAGGCCTATGCCAAAGAGGGCTTTCTGCCCGAAACGCCCCTGCGCGAGGAGCAGCCCCGGCTGGATATAGAGAACTTTTACTATGCTCAGGAGGATGAAGTATACGCCGCTGCTGAGCGGGGTGGCTTTACCTGGAGCATTCACCGGCCGCACACGGTTATCGGAAAGGCAGTAGGCAACCAGATGAACCTGGGCACTACCCTGGCCGTCTACGCCTCCATTTGCAAGGAAACGAACCGCCCTTTCAGGTTTCCCGGCTCTGAGGCGCAGTGGAACGGACTGTCGGATGTAACCGACGTGCGCGTACTGGCTAAGCACCTGATGTGGGCAGCCACTACGGAGGCCGCGCAAAACGAAGCCTTCAATGTGGTGAACGGGGAATACTTCCGATGGAAGTGGCTGTGGAAGCGCCTGGCCAGTTGGTTTGGTGTTGAACCGGTAGGCTTTGATGGCACCATTCATCTTCTTGAAGACGAAATGGCGCAGGACGACACTTTGTGGCGCGGGATTGCCGAGCGGCACAGCCTGGTGGAGCCGGACCTGAGCCGCCTTGCCTCGCCTTGGCACACCGACTTGGATTTGGGACGACCTATTGAGGTGATGACCGACATGTCCAAGAGCCGCAAGTTAGGGTTCCTGGTTTACCAAAACACTGAAGAGTCGTTCTTCGACCTATTCACGCAACTGCGCAAAGATCGGTTAATCCCCTGAGATTTTTTTATTACAAAACACTGGTATCAGCATGCAGCAGAGAGGTGGGGAAACTTTCTCCTGTTTCAAAGATGTGAAATAGGAGAAAATTTTTAGCTTCAATGTTGTAGCAAAGCACGAAGAGAGTCAAAACCTTCATGATTCAAACAAAACCAAAGAAGATATTTCAAATTATATCGAATCAAAAAGTCGCTCTATTTTATGTGGAGCGGCTTTTTTACTGTAGTAGCCCGTAGGATGGAACTATCAAACCTTATCCACAGCGACCAGGCAGTTTTAGAATCATTTATGCTGTAGAAAAAGCAAGTATGTTTCCCCAATACAGCGCTCCTTTAACTGCGCTCGTCCATATAAGGCTGCCAGTTCACGATCAGCACTTTCTCCTCGGGCAGCAGCAGGTAACCATAATCGTAGCAGAGGTGATAGGTGTTTCCTTTCCGGGTGCGGTACACCTGGGTTAGGTAGCGGAAGTCAAAGCCGCCAGCTCCAGGTACTGGCGGGGAATGGTGGTTTTTCCCTGCGGGCTGAGCTGCTTCAAGATGCTGCGGTTCTTTCTTAATGCGGCGTTGACCTGGAGAATCCTGCGCTCGTGCCGGTTTTGCTGCTTGACCGCGTTGTTGGCTAGGTGGCGGCAGGAATCGGAGCAGTAGCGCTTATCGCTTCTGCCCACGATGGCTGCATCGCACTGGACACATTTTCTAGACTGGCTCATACCTTAGCTGTGTTAATAAGCGCGTATATCCGTGTATACTCGCGTATTAACGCGGCTAAGGCCTTTAAAGGTTTTACTTTTACGGGCTTAACAGTCTCTATAGTCATGTCTTACGCAAACTTACTGCCCGTTATTTTCCTCAATCCCCTGGAACAAGAGGGCAAAAGGTTTATCCGCATCTGGCACAAGCCGAACCCGTTTATCTCCAAACGACTTAAAGAAGCTACGTGGATTCGCTACAGCAAGACCTACAAATGCTTTGTCATGCACCACACGGGCCAGGCCATCGAAATGGCGCACCAGCACTTTCAGGGGTTGGCCAGAGTGGACACCAGCTATTTGTTTAAACCCAGGCGGCTGCGACCGGCACTGGGAGCAGTGGTTTTGCAGCAGGACAAAGCCATGGCCGAACCATTGGGGAAAGTGCCTGTAAAACCCGTGGTGCGCCTTCAGCTCCTGGAGCACCAGGGCAAGCAGTATGTGCAGCTCAGCTACCGATACAGCAAAGAGATCTATATCAGCCTGAAGCAAAGCAAGGTAGCTAAGTGGCTGCCGGAGGTGCAGTGCTTTGTCATAAGCGGAGAGGGCAGCAGTATGCACACACTTCTCACAGAACTCGAACGCGTAGCCCAACTGTGGCTGGCGCAAACCATGCGGGTGCAGGACATGTCTCTGCAGGCAAGGCTCTGGGAACAAAGCTACCTCAAGGACAGTGGCTACATCCCTTGCCCGCTGCCGTACCTGGAGAAGCTGTTTCTGCTTAACTACTCACCCAGCACCCTTCGCACCTACCACAGCCTGCTGCTGCGGTTTCTGAATGTGCATAAAGCTAAGGGGCTGGGAAGCATCAATGCTTTCTCAGAAGAACAGATCAACCATTACCATCGGAGCATGGTGCAGGCAGGCACCTATTCAGTTTCGTTTATAAACCAATCCATCAACGCGGTGAAGTTCTACTACCAGCGCGTGCTATCGCGCCATGAAGTACAGTTAAACCAGGTAGAGCGGCCTGAGAAGCCCGAACGCCTGCCCCAGGTGCTGAGCAAGCAGGATGTGCTCAAGATTTTATCGGCCACTGATAACTTGAAGCACCGCTGCCTGCTGCAACTTTTGTATGCAGGAGGGCTGCGTATTGGCGAAGTAATTAACCTGAGGCTCACGGATGTGCAGTCGGAGCGCAACCTGCTGCTCATACGGGGCGGCAAGGGCAAGAAAGACCGCACCACGCTGCTTTCACAGAGGCTGCTGGAGAACCTCAGGGCCTACTATAAGGCTTACAGGCCGAAGGTCTGGCTCTTTGAGGGGCAGACGGGCGGGCAGTACACCGTGGAAAGCATCCGCAACGTCTTCCGGGCCAGCAAGGAGAAGGCCGGGGTGAAGGCGCCCGCCACGCCCCACACGCTGCGTCACTCGTTTGCCACGCACCTGCTGGAGCAGGGAACGGATCTGCGCTACATTCAGGTGCTGCTGGGCCACAGGAGCAGCAAGACAACAGAGGTCTACACCCACATCACCACCCATGCCTTGGATAAAATCGTCAGCCCATTGGATAATCTCTAGCAAACTGTTACATTAGCTAAAAGATATACTCCTATGCATGCATTACCGACTCCTACCAGACCCAGCCAGCAAAAAGGTGCTAAAAGAGGGTTCGGCTATTACGTACATAGTGCAGATAAGCGTATGTTGTCGTATATACAGTAGTTGGCAGCCATATAAACTATGACGGACATAAGCGAAAATGAAATGGCAAATACATTAAGGAAAAATCTTTTAGATGTCCTTGATCTGTGGATTTCCAAAGAAGAACAATTGGCGTATCAGGAGAACGTGCCGATTGCTCAAGTATCTTCAGAGTTGTTTAACCAATGGGAAGATTTTTATTATCCCGAATCGGACTCTTTTAAATTGGCATTTGACGAGAGGGAAAGAAAAATTCTTTCAGACTTTGATAAAATATTAAATCACATAAATGATAAAACATTGAATAACCTGCCATATATAACCGACTTTATAAAAACAAACGATTGGCAGGTTGTTAATAAAGCAGCGATTGATACGAAGAAAAGGCTGAAAAATACGGCTGCCAACAATATATAAGAACAATGCCTAAACCAGTCTCGAATCGAAGCTTCGTGCTCGCTTGCAGCGCCTGATTGTCCTGCGGACAATCAAGCTCCCCAGCTCGCACTGTTTTTATACGAGACGTTGGGCTGCATGCATAATTAATGAAGAATGGAGTTTAGCGACACTCACTCCATTGTAATCCAATCTGTATTTCGCTCAGAAAAGGGTGAAGAAGGAGCGTGTTTGCTGGATATTATTGGCTATTTTGACTATGTAAATCATGCCATTCTAACCTATCAGGAGTTTTCAGAAAGTGTAGAAGCAGCTAAAGCCTGTGGATTAGTAGAAATAAATGAGGGTAAGCTGAAAACCACAGATACATTGAAGAAATGGAAAAATGGTTTGCCCAAGAAGTTAAGTATTCAGAAGGAAAATTTAGAATTGCGAAGTTACTTGAATAAGAATTGCAAAAAGGAGGATAGAGTCAATGGCACCCCTGGCTTTTCAGTAGGTGAGTTTAATGCTGTAGTAGAAGAGTATTTGAAAGAATCACGATAGCCCAACAAGGTGTAGCAGTAAGCCTTGCTGACGCTTCGGCTCTGCTACACGAACACGTTAGCTTGCATTTAACTCATGAAGAACAAAAACCTTCTTCATGATAAGAAACTCTCGAAGGCTCAAGTACAGGAAATACTTAGGAAGCAGGGAAAGCTTATTCCTGAGCTGATGGAGGCGTTCTGCGAAAGAAGGCCTGATGGAAGCATCTTTGAACAGGACTTGGTGTATGAGCTCAATGATGGTAACTTTCTGGTGGTTCGGGACCCTAGTATAAAGAGAGAGGGTGGTAAAGGGGACATCTGGAAGCGTGAGTTCATGAATCGGTTCGCCAGTTGGTCCAAAGAGGTGAAAGAGGACTATGCTCAGGGCCGAAGCAGCTCAACTGAGCATTGGCGATATTACTCGAAGTATAAAAATGAGCTGATTGACAACGTTGAACTGCTCATTCAAGAGCTGTCACATAGACTAAACATAGACATTCTTGATTTAGACAAATCCTATGATAGCCTGGGTTTGGTGTCGTCTAAGGTAGAGAAGTTGGGGCGGGATGTGGCTCGGCCTGAACTGTACGACAATCTAGTGGCATACGTGGGTGAAGTAATCAAGAGCAGAGTTCAGGGGCAATGGAAGTTTGACAGCGTTTTCAAGGTGCCTTACGTGGGGAATGAAAATGAGCATACTCACCTGAATCCTGTAAATATCGTTTGGGGGGAATTAGGCAGTTTGGAGCCGATGAACCTGAGAAAGGCTACAGTCGCTGAAATCAGGAATGTTTCCCATTTACATAAGATAGTAAAGCAAAACAAAAGCTAACAACACCTTTACGGTAGCTGCGCCACCGCAAAGCCAAGTCCGTTACCACACATTTAAATGATAATAGAAAGTAGAGAGAAACTGGAAGAATGGCTTGACCAAAACAATTGGTTTGAGGATGGTTATGTCTCTACGATTGAAGGAGAGCCAAATATTGCTCTGAAGATAACGATCGGATACCAAGTAGAAGGTACCTATGTAGCTGGCGAATATCAAAAGCTAATCGAGTATGATATTCACCCATTCAATGTTAGCAAATGGACTTATAGCAGTAGCCATGCTTTCAGCCCAAGCCGTGAATGGTGTATAGAAGGGATAGATTTAATAGAGGAAGGATTCGGGCTAAAGTTCGATACGCCTTATACTTTTGAGATAGTTTGCTCATCGCTTGAAGTAAGTGAACCAAAGTCTATAGAAGGATATACCCAGCCTTGGACGAGTGATAGTGAGGTGTTCATCGAAGCGCCACATAAAGAAGTTCCTACACCAGATTACTGGATTGATGAGCTAAGGAAAAGAGGGTATAGTGTATCCTTCCGCTATTACAGTGGAACAGCAAAAGGAGTAGATGAACTGCCTTACCCAGACTACTCAGGTTATTATATACAATCAACTGGAAGAGTCAAGCAGTCGCAGGAAGGAGTTTTCTTCAAGTGTATAACAGATGAAAATTGTAAGCTAAGAATCACGCTTGAACTTAAGGATGAGAAATCAGCAGAAGTATGGAAGGCTCTTCTCCGAATAGTAGCCAATTGGGAAAAGGTGAAAATTAGTAGTGGTAATGTCGTTTTTGAGGGAGCTGAATGGCTTCAATTTGTAGAAACTGGAAAATACCCGGAGAGAATCGAAAAAATAAAAACAAGTGGTAACACTGTGCAGTCTTAATGCTTCAGCTTCGCCTTGCACTTCGTCTGCACTATCCGTTAGCGGTAACAGATAAATATTAAATGAAGAGAATTATTCATCTACTTTTCTTAGTGATTCTCTCCTCTTGTGGATTGGGTAGCAAAGAAGGTGCGGACCTATCAAAAGACGAGATAGCCTATGTTCAAAGTCTAGGCATACTTGGAGAAGATGAGAAAATAATTTTGTTCAACTCACAATTGGATACCGAAACAAGCGGAAACTTTATTTCTGATAAAAGATTAGCTTCTTACTGGATAGACAAACGCGACAATAGTAAAACGAAAGTAAGTTATGTGTACTACGAAGACATTGACACTATTGTCTTTAAAAACTTATATAAATCCCTGACCTATGCTTCATTTCTGGAAGTGGTGAAAAAGAGCGGGGGTAAGATGAGGATTTATGTAGACGGAGACAGTAGTGTTGTTTGGCATTTCTACAATGTAGCTAACAGAGAAAGAAATAAAAACTTCAACCGCTAACAACACCTAAACCACAGCCTTCGGCCGACGGCCTCGCCCGCCGTTTAGCCTAGCCGTTAGCAGTAATACAGAAAATCAATGATGCTTTATCTAGCTTTATTTTTCGTATGGATACCAACTTTTTTAGTGCCACCGATTCATAAATATTTAAGAAATAATTTAGTATATACTTGTTGCCTTATAATAGCAATCTCAATTTTTGGTTGGTCTGTAGCGAACTATAGCGAAAATCTTCCTCCTATCGAAAAATCCCACACCCCATTCTATATTGGTCCATTAGTCTTTATGATTTTATATAAAGTATTTGACAAGATAGTGCAAAGAAGACTTGATAGGCATATGTATTTCTGGATGAAGTTTATGAGAAACAAAGAATCCGTAGAGCAAACATTTTATGAATGGTTACTACAAATGATACTTGGATTTGTTCCTTTGATTTGTGGTGCCATCTGGCTTTTATTTTTTGAATAACATAAGTAAAAGAAGTAATACTGCTAACAAGGTGCATAAGCCATGCTGCGGCCGAAGGCCTTGCACGCTTCATGCACGGGGCCGTTAGGCTTCAATAAAATTATGAAAACAGTTTTCCTGATACTACTCCTTCTCACAACCTACCTTGACTCATTCTGTCAAACAGAGAATCGAACTAAGGCTTATATAGAAGGTATAGTTGTATCGGGAGTGAATAAAAAGCCATTGGCTGATGTGTATGTTTCCTTAAAGCATAAGGGGTTTGGTACTGTTACAGATAGCTTGGGTTATTTCCGATTTGATGGTGTTCCAGAAGGGAAATACCACCTGATTACCCATTACTTTGGTTATAGTGAAACTGATACAGCATTAAGCGTGGTGTCAGAACCATTAACAGGTCTCCACATTACTCTTGAAGCTGATTGTTCCTATGACAGGAGAGTAGCCGAAGCTGATATAGTAAGTGGTGAACCAAAGTTACTCTTAGTTGGAAGTATTGCACCTGTAGTTCATAAGAATCAGTATAGGTTTGAGAGAAAGTATAAAGTACAGTACTTAGACTTCGGAGATACTCCACCAGCATATGAATGTATAGAAGAATATAACAAAGTTATCTTTAATTATCTGGACAAGAAGTATGGTGATAAATGGCGAAAAGAAGTTCGACCAGATGTTATATTCTTAAAGGATGAAAAATAAAATATCGTAGCCTAACAAAGTGCAGCCTTAACCCTTGCTACGCTTCGGGCTTCGGCTGCACAATTAACGTTAGCGGTAACAGGAAGTATAAAATAAAAGCTTTAACAAGACTATCTTATGCCCCATATAGAAGCTATACTCGCTAAATATAAAGTCCCTAAGCGGAAAGAAGCTTCCAATGAAGCCATTAAAGAATTAGAGAGTGGAGTAGGTTTTACTTTGCCCGAAGATTATAAAGGTTTCCTTATCAACTATCAAGGCTTCGAAGATTCAGTTGGCGAAGAGTATGTGAGGCTATGGGACTTGAACGAGTTAAAGCAGCAGAATGAAGAGTATCTTATACTTGAAAACCTTCCAAATACTATTGGAATAGGTTCTAATGGAGCTGGTGAGTTAATAGCTTTAGAAAAAAAAGACGAAGAAGAGTTTCGGGTAGTGCTAACTCCATTTATCGACCTAAGCGAAGAGTATCACATATATATTGGAGATTCCTTCACTGATTTCTTGCAGCGTCTTGAAAATGGGCAAGAGTGGTTTAGCGAAACAGAAAAATAAAGAACTGTAGCCGCTAACAAAGCACATGAGCAAAGCTGCGGCTACGCCTTGCTCACCTCATGTACGAGCCGTTATGTGCAAGCAAAAGAATTTAAAATATAAAGTGACAACGATTGCGGATAATAAGATTTTTGGTTTTTATGTGAGTCTTCCATCAAGTGAAAGCCACGAAAAGTTAGTGAAAAATTTTGTATGGGGGGAGAATGGATTAAATGAGAGACTTAAACCACTAAAATGGCAGGTATATGGAAAAGACTTCGAGCTTATTCTAATTCAATTTTACGTTAATCCAGCATCAAGTTTGCGTGAAGCTTTAAAAGAAATAGGAAGCTACAGTCGAAAAGAGAAATCAATTGCGATTCCTGTTATTCTTGACCAAGAAAATTTTTTCAGACATAGTGAGATTGAACGGCAAGAATATTTTATAACCATAATTATCGAAAGACTTGAATTATTAAAAGAGAAGGTAAAAAGGAATAAACTGGATTTAAATCTTGAGAAACTAAAAATTGACACAATAAAAAATCTCAATTGAAAAACAGCCAGCACATAACAAAACCTATAAGTTAGCTTCGCCACCTTATAGCAGAGCCGTTGGGAGGTATAAGAATTAAGAAATGAAGAAAATATACACCATCTTCTTTGTGTTGCTTCTGATAAGCTGTAGTGTAAAAGAAACCGAGAAAGAACCTGTTGTGCAACATCAAGGTAACACATCTTCTCCAGCAGTTGAATCACTGCAATCAGGTTCACAATCTTCATTTACTAAAGAAGATATAAAAGGAATATGGACTTCAGGAGAATCTGAGAATGCGAGTTTTCGTATCGAAGACGACTCAATTTTGTTTGTAGACACATTTGAGTACTTGGAGTACAAATTAAGAAATGATACTTTGATATATCTTGATGATAATATTCCCTTTTTAAAAATGAAAGTAATAAAAGCAGACAAAGATTCTTTAGTGCTTTCCAATGAAGATGGGGTTCGTAGATTGTGGAGATTTAAAGATTAGAAGTTGATATAAGAATTACATCTCCCAACAAAATCTATAAGTTAGCTACGCCACCTTATAGCCCAACACGTTAGGCTTCATGTAAAAAAATGAAATTTTTTAAAAGCATATTCAGGAAAGCGAATAATAAAGAGACTAAGGGAGCATTCTTTGGCTCGAGTGCTTATGAACTAAAAAATATGCTTTGCGGAATTGGTGAGTCTAAAATCAATGATTCGACTATTCAAATTACAGAATATCCCTTTAAGCCTTCTTCTGCTTATCCAGAGAAATTAATTACAGTAAACTTGATAGATGCAGTTTGTTTAGATTCTTATCCGCCTTTTATTAAAAAAGAAAAGGAAGCCATTTTTATCTCCAGGGTACAGCTTCCTGAATTGGAAGATTTCGTAGGTAGGAACCAAATACCTATTGTAAAGCCGACAAATAGTTGGACTTGGATATTAGAACCTTATTTAGATACTGAGTATACAGACGATACCCATAGGAATCTGATTGACCTTTTATCAAAGAAGGGGATAACAGAAGATGAAGTTAATGCAATAAGAGCGGAAGTAAAGGAGAAAATGTTCAAATACAACTTTAACACAATGCTTTGGGAATGGGGCATGCTTGATCTCTCGAGTGTTTTGGCAGCAATGAGAGTAAAATATAATGATGAGCAGTTCAGAGACTTTTACTGGCGTGCTATGGAAATACATTTTAGAAACAATAAAATCACGTAGGCCTAACAAGGTATAAAAGTTATACTTCGGTTACACCTCGTTCACCTTTTATACAAGCACGTTATGCTTAAGCGTGGGACAACCCAGCATCTAAGAAAATGAAAGAGATAATTAAACTCATTTTAGAACAAAATCCAGGACTTGTGACAGTAGCCCTAACAAGTTTCTTGCTACCTATTGCAATACTTTGGTTGACAAACAGGAATAATAGAAAAATAAAAGAATTAGATAAAAGCATAGACCAAAAGTTTAAGGCAAAGGACGACATAAGAGAACAAGAAAAAAGAGTCTATTCTTCGCTTTCCAAAATACTATTTGATGTTCAACAGTTACACGTTTCTTTGTCAGGATCCTGTATTGACACTTCGTGTATCAATGACGCATTAAAAAAGTATGACAGTTCTGTTAGTAAATGTCATACTGATATTGCTGACAATATGCTTTACTTATCATCAAGTTCAATCAACTTGATTTATGATTTTTATAATACTATAGGACAGTTAAAAATTCAATTACTAGAACTTGAAAAACAAAAAGAATATAGCTTAGCCCACGTTACAGTTTATTATTCGGCGCAGAACTTAGCAGACATTCTGATTCAAATTCAGGAGTTGTTCATATCTCAACGAAGCGACCTAAAAGTAGAGTTTAACAAGCTGCAACAAGAGAAAATGAAATACTGTTGTGGACAAGAACCTCCAAAAGAGTTGAAAGAAAGATATGAAAAAGTAAGAAGTGCTATGATTGAACAAAGTTTGTTATAATAAGATAAAAAACGCTTTAAGCATAACAACACCTTTACGGTAGCTGTGCCACCGCAAAGCCTAGACCGTTGGTAGCAAGCCAAATGAAAAAGTTAATGTTGCAGATGATATAATCCCTATGAAAAAGTACTTTATTTTGCTATTGCTAACAGTAATTAGCCTGCAAATACATGCTCAGCGTATCCAATTTGATATTTTCGGAAATCTACAATATGAATCTAAAGCACAACGATATACGGCTTATTTGAAGAAAGACATTTTTGATAATCTAATATTTAGCGATAATAACAACAATAAATTAGCTTTTACGAAGAAGTATCTTGATTTGAATTACAAATACATATTAGAGGATGAAGAAGCCAAAATAACCTTCTTCAGGTATGTCATTAACAGATACATCTCAGAAAGAGGATATAAGGCAAAATTTGATGTCGATATATTCGATAAGGTAATAATAGAAGACAGCAAGAACAACAGAGTTGAAATCGGTACGGATATTTTTGGCAATCCAACCTATGAAGAAAAAAGAAATGATGTGGTAACTTCCATTAAAAGAGACCTTTCTGGAAATTTAGAATACAGATCAGATAAAGAACAAGCTTTTCTAAAAAAGGATATTTCGAATAAATGGGGTTATAGTGATAGTAGTGGCAATAAATTTGAATTTAGTGGTAAAACATGGGACAAACTGATGCATGTATATGAAAGCGATGAAAATATTTTCTTTTTTTTGATTCACAAGTTTCTTCACTTTTAGCAATTGTCCTCCAGTTAAGTGCTAGACTCTATTTATTAAACCCTCTTTTACAATAATATAAGTCCAGCCACCAACACAGTGCAGCCTTTATGCTCTGCTACGCATCGCCCATCGGCTGCACGAGTACCGTTAGGCAACATTAAAAAATGAATAAAACTGAACCTTATAAATCTCCAGACGGAAAACATAAAATTGAATTACTGTTTGCTGGAGAAATCAGATTTGGGCCTGAATATTATTCTGTTGCTGTAAACGGACAGACAATCAAAGAAAGAATATTTGGACGACCTTACAAATGGGATTCAGAATCTAAATATCTGGCTCTACAGGAATGGCTAACGACAGATTACCAAAAAGGCCCGATTACAGCATTACTTGTCTTTAACTTGAAAGAGAATAAACTCGCCCGATTAGCAATTGCTGAAAAAGGATTTGTAATGCCAATCCAATTTGACGAAGATAAGGTGATTTACAAAAAGGAATATTCTTCAAGTGGACAAACAGAAGAATGCAAGTTAGATTGAAAACAGTAACAAACTGGATTCAAAACGTCAATAATTAAAAGAAAATAGTTAAAAAAGTAACGTTGCCTAACAAGTTATAAACGTCATCTCGGCCGACGGCCTTCGCCGTCGTTTATACGAGACCGTTAGCGGTACGCAGTAATTATGAAAACAGGAATAAGAATAACTATACTTTATTTATCAATTACTCTTCTCTTTTCCTGCCAAGCGAGTAAAGATGTTTCAGGTTATTATAGTAGTAACTTTCCTGTTATAGGTTTTTTTGGAACAGCCATTCAATTGAACCCAGATTCGACTTTTGAATATCGTTTTGCTGGAGATTTAATGTCTGATAAAGCAAATGGAATATACAAACTGAAGAGTGACACGATTTACCTTGCTTATAATCCAGAACAACCTGATGAATTTATAATGTCATTACCTGATTCTGCAAGGCAAACATTCAAAGCTCTCGAAGTTCCTAATTATGCTGCTGCAAATCGACCTTACAAGCTCCTTTATAGAAAGGAAAAGCTTTTGGAAATAAATGAAGAAGGAGAAGTGGTAAGAAGAAAAGAAGGTGAAAGTAGGAATAGGCGATGGCTCTTGTGGGGAGACTACTATATGAAGAAGCGGAAATACTATTTAGAGAAAAGACCTGGTAAGACAATAGTAAAATAAAAAACGCATTCCGCTAACAAAGCACATAACCCAAACTTCGGCTACGCCTTGTTCGCTTTATGTACGAGCCGTTGTGGGCAATGACAGTTAAAAATTGAAGATTTATAAAATGATTATAAAAAGAAGGTTTAACCCTTTGGATGCTCTTTTCTTAGGTTGGTATCACATTCTTGATAGAACCATTTATTCATTTGGAACAGATAGAGAAGGTGTTGGTCCGAGAGAGCATTCCTTTTTTATAACCTTCTTATTTCATGGCATTAATGTATATTCTATTTTAAGGTTTGTTGCCGTTAAGTACTTTGAAATAAACGTTCCGCTGTATCTAAGTTTAACACTTGCTATCATAGTTTTTATACTTGGTTATTTTACATACTTTAAAAAAAGTAGAGCAAACTGGATATTAAGTATCAACTCAAATAATGGAATAATTTTGTTCTATGCCATAGTTTCATTGGCTTATGTAATAGCTTCGGCATATTTCATGCTTCAAGTTGGGGACTATGTCAGACTAAAAATGAACACGAACTAAAAACCACAACCCACAACATAGTTCAGCCTTAACCCTTGCTACGCTACAGGCTTAGGCTGCACGAGCAACGTTAGTGGGTATATTAAATTATAGAAAAAGAAAATATGAAAAAGCTTCTGTTGCTGCTACTTCTCATGCCAATAGCTGTGCTGGGACAAAGTATAAACTCTACAGAAGCTTATGGACTTAATAATATCTATTATGACGCCTTAAGTCAGTATCTAAAGGACCTTGATAAGAGTGGCATTAAGTACGACACTCTTTACTTGAGTAATCAACCCGAAGTAGTGACTGACAGCCTAATGACTATAATAGGGAACACTTTTATCAAAATAGTCAACGAAAATGAAGGTGAGCTTAGCGTAATTTTAAAAGACAAAGATGGAATCATCTACCATTACCTTTTCCCTCTAAACTTTCAAAACGGGCAGTTTTATGTTCCAATCCTGCCTTTGAGAGCTAAAAAAGAGAAAGGAGAAATACGGCTGTTAAACTCTGGTGGTGGCCGAGCTGTCTATTCCTTTGACCAGAAGGAAAAGCAGTTCAAATTCATCAAGTATGAAAGCTGGGGAATTTAAGAACAACATCCACTAACCACACCCATAAGCCAGCTACGCCGCCTTATGGCCAAGCACGTTACCTTTAATACACAACTATAAAATGAAAAACATACTTCTAGTTATTATTTTGCTTTTTTCCATTGACAGTTATGCTATCAAGCCAGTAAGAGAGTATGTTACCACACCAGATAGCCTAGGGATGAATTATAAGCAGCAGGTAGTAAGAACTCCTGATGGATATGATCTAAACACGTGGCTTATAAAGCCAGCACCATCTAAAGACAACAAAACTACATTGGTACTGGCTTATGCCGACGGCGGCAACATGCCCTATTGGCTTTACCACATTAAGGCGCTAACAGAAAGCGGATACACTGTGGTCGCCTTTGACTACAGGGGATTTGGTAAAAGCTCAGACTTTGAGATAAACCCACTGAACCTTTACTACAACGAATTTGCCACTGACCTTCAATCTGTACTAGGATGGACGAAGAAGAGCATCAAGGGAAATAGGACTGGTATACTGGCCTTCTCTATGGGGACTATCGTCGCAACTCTTGCCCTGCAACAGGAAAAAGCGGACTTTCTGATAGGTGAAGGTTATGTGTATGATCCTACTGCCTATGTAGCAAAAATAAAGGCACTGAAGAACAGGGACATCATCTTACCTAAGGGTGCCGCCAACTATACTTCACAGCTGAAAAGAATACAGTATGACATGCTTCTTGTGGCAGGTGAGAAAGACGAATTCACGACAGTAGAAGACAGTGAGAAGATTGCCCAGCAAAGGAGTAACAGGGAAACCTTAAGGCACAGCGGCAACCACACAGAAGGATTTATTACAATGACCAAAGAAAACTTCGGTGATATGTATATAAAAGAACTCACTAAGTTCACCCAAAAATAAAAAGTACTAAAAGGTAACCACACCCATAAGCCAGCTACGCCGCCTTATGGCCAATTACGTAGACTTCCCTGAAAGTCGGCCATTGTAAAGTTACAAAAACCTATAACTTTATAATGGAATGAAGAAGACACGCTTCACAGAATCACAGATCATCAAGGCCCTCAAGGAGCATGAGCAGGGCCGCAACGCCCAGGAGCTCTGCCGGGAACTGGGCATCACCACGGCCGCCTTCTACAAGTGGCGCCAGCGCTACGCGGGGCTGGAGGTAAAGGAGCTCAAGCGGATGAAGGAGCTGGAGGAGGAGAACGCCCGCCTCAAGAAGATGTTCGCCGAGCTCTCGCTGGTGCACCACGCTTTGAAGGACGCAGTGGAAAAAAAGCTTTAGAGCCTGACGAGAAGAAGGCGCTGGTGGGGTTTATGGTAGAGGAGCACGGGGTGAGCGTGCGTCAGGCTTGCAAGGCGGCGGGTGTAGCCAGAAGCACCTATGGGTACAAGCCAAAAGAGAAAGACGACAGCCTCATAGAAGAGCAGTTGCAGCTGCTGGTGGAGAAGCACCCGACCATCGGCTTCTGGCAGTGCTTCCACCGGATCAGGAGGAAGGGGCATGAGTGGAACCACAAGAGAGTCTATAGGGTCTACAGCCAGCTCAAACTAAACATCAGGAGAAGGCACCGGAAAAGATTGCCCGCTCGCGTCAAGCAGGCCCTGTTCCAGCCGGAGAAGATCAACCAGGTCTGGTCAGTGGCCTTCATGAGTGACAGCCTCTGGGACGGCAGAAAGTTCAGGCTGTTGAACATAGTCGATGACTACAACCGCGAGATCCTCACCATGGAGGCGGACCTGTCCATACCGGCCCTGCGGCTGATCCGGGTGCTGGAGTACCTAAGGGAGTTCAGGGGCCTGCCGGAGATGATCCGGGTGGACAACGGACCGGAATTTATCTCCCACAAGTTGGAGGACTGGTGCAAAGGAAACAAGGTCAGGCTAGTGTTCATTCAGCCCGGTAAGCCCATGCAGAACGCCTACATCGAGCGCTGCAACGGCAGCATCAGGAGAGAGTTGCTTAACGCTTACGTGTTCAGAACCCTGTCGGAGGTGCGGCAGAAAACAGAGGAATGGATGCAGGACTACAACCATCACCGGCCGCACCAGGCACTTAATTTTAGAACGCCTGCGGAATTACTCGAGGAAATTGTAACTTAAAAACCAACTTTACAATGGCCCAAAATCTGGGGAAGCTTACACAAGCACGTTGGCGGTAACTTTAACTATAAAGGAAAATGAAGCACCTTATATTCTTGCTGATAATCTTGCTATACTTCACGTCGTGCAGCAGTAAGACAGAAACACAGGAAATTAACGGTATGGAATACTCAGTTACTTCTATAGATAGTTCTGCCAACGTACTTGTTGAAACTGATAGTTTCTCTGGTGTGGTATTCAGCGAGCATGAGTCACCAAACCGTGATGTGTTTACATTTAGCATGCTATTAAGACCTAAGGAAAAAGACACTATTACTCCCTTTACACCTTCGCTTGATGATATTGTAATTGCCGAGAGAATCCTGAGAAGATGTGCAGAAGTTGATGAAATAGGTGCTGACAGTTTAGCTATCGGAGAAGTCAATGACCTATCCACTTATAGAAGACAATACTTTTGGGGCATAAATGAAAAGGGGCAGAAACTGATTTGGATAAACTGTTTTTCCAAAGAGAGCGAATTTGACCACAAAGACTGGAAAAAAGAAATAGTAGAAGTACAAGACGGTAGTGATTGGTACTTTAACGTTGTAGCCAACATAAGTACAGAAGAATGTTATAGGTTTTTTAGAAATTCAATTGGTGGTTGAAAACAGCTTCCGCCAACACCGCACAGGCTCCATACTCAGCTGCGCCTCGCCCGCAGCCTGTACCAGCACCGTTGGCAGTGAAAGAAATTATGAAGAACTCTTTGCTATTTGTGTTTCTGGTGCTTCTAATCTCCTGCGGGAGTCATGAAGAGAATATAAATAAAAGCACTGTCGAAAAAGCTGCCGAACCCATTTCAACCACAAAGCAAAATGTTCGTTTCGAACGCATTAGCTTTTCTATATTTCCAGGATGGAGCGATGAAAGGTATAGCAAGGACGTAGAGATAAATAATGATAGTACCGTCTATTACCGTTTAAGAGAAAAGCATGGCGAAACTGTTGTCGAGAATTATAAGACAAAGCTTGATTCAGGGAGTATGGGAAGAGTTTATAGATTAGTGGACTCTATAAATTTCAATAGTTTGAAAGAAGGCTTTTATTTTGAAGAAGATGGAGCATTTCACTCATTGCTATTCGTGTTCGACAATGGAGAAGCAAGAATGGTTGGAACTATGCAAGGTGAGTTAAATGAGACGCTATATGAATTACTTGATATTGTTGAAAAACAAAATCTAAGTAAGAGTGAGAATCGGCATTTTAGCACTACAGAAGACATATTAATTCCTCCTCCGCCAGCCCCAGTTAGTGTACCCTATGACAGTCTAACCAGAAAATAAATACTACCTCTGCCAACAACACCTTTACGGTAGCTACGCCACCGCAAAGCCCAGTACGTTAGCACCAATATTAAATATTTAATGGACTCATATCCTAACCCTTGGGACTTTCATAATACCGACAAGAAGCTAACCGCCTATACAGGAGAATTCAAGGTGGAATATTATAACCTGAATGAAATTGCAATGGGCGCCCCGATAGGAGGAGAATGTTATATTGTAAACAAAGAAAACGGGAAATATAAAATCGGCGATTGCATTGCTGGCCCGCCTGTCTGGGAAACGAACACTAATCGGGTAGCTGTACCGACTTGGACAAGGACTTTACTAAAAGGAACAATGCAGAAGATAATTCTTACAGACCTTGATAAAATGACTCTCACAACCTTTTCAGAAATATTCGATGTTCTGGACTTAAGCTCATTCGACAAGAATTTGATTCACGGATACGATAGCCCGATTTACAAAAAGAGAATAGTTGCTTTCGATATAAAAAAAGCCAAGGTTGAGAAAGTAACAGAGTTAAAATAAAAAATACAGGTGCTAACACTGTATAAAAGTCAGCATCGGCCGACGGCCTCCGCCGTCTTTTATACTAGACATTAGCCAAAACTGAAATGATTGAAAAAAGAACATACTGGTTTATAGCTTTCTTTCTACTTCTTGATTTGGCTGCCTTTGGTCAAGTAAAAAGAAAAGACCTTATAGGAGAATGGACTACTGATAACAGCGATAGCCTATACTATAAATCAGAAATCATCGAACTATATCAGGACGCTAACTTTCGCTTTGGTTTAAAGACCTGTAACTTGGTTGAGTGGAGAGTAGGAAAGCAAAAATTTTCCTTAGTTGACATCTATACTTGTACAGAACCTGGCAGGGAAAGCTACTCTAATGAAAAAGAGACACTTAAATTAAGAAATAAGGGCGGTCAACAATTTCTTTAAATTAATAAAGGAATTGAAACAGCCACCTTTCTGATTCTGGACTTAGAGAAAAGAAAAGTCGACAGGTATCCATGGTACATCAAGGTGCTGAAATCAAAAAGAATCTAAAAACAGGATTGGCTAACAAAGCACAGGCTTAAGCTTCGGCTGATGCCTCGCCTTAGCCTGTACGAGACCGTTGTATAAATTGAAATCATAAAAAGGCAAACTTATTCTCATATGGAAAAGCATGAAATGACACAGTTTAAATTACACTCCCTTTCAAAGCAGCTCGGTACTTACAAAACCAGCCTTATCTTGCCCCGGAGGATCTGGAGTCCCTCTCACCAGAATACAAAAAAAGGTCTGAAGCGGCTCGCTTCAGACCTTAACACATGCAGCTAAATCTTATTTCAGTACGTCGGGCGTAGCATCAGGGGCTTAAGAAAAAGAAAGGTTTCCTTTTCGTTCTGCGGAAGCCTGGCTCGGCTGCTGTATAAGATGTACATTCACGATGTCTCTCCATTTCTCTGCCAGCCTGAGTTCTTCGCGCAGGTTAAGGCTCTCTTCCCGGTTATAAAACGCGAGCGTGTGCTTAGAGTGTCTGGCATTGCGCAATGTAAAGATCAGGTCTATGTTGTCAATTACTTTGCCTCCGTTTACGTCACGGGCAGTGTTGCTCACGCTGCACTGCTGCACTTCGTTCAGGTCCAGCACGATCTCCCGTTCCTGGTTATCGATCTTTTGGGTGTAGAGTAGCTTCATGCTCTGTTTGTCCAGGCCAATTGCATAGCCAGGGTCCCAGATGTCCTGTTCTGTAATGACCAACCCTTGCCGTGCGGCCACCGCCTGGAAAGCCTGAAGTTTCATCGAGAGGTTCTGTTTATACTTGCTGTGTAAGTAAAGGGCGAGCGCTACAAGAGGTGCAATAGAAGCTAACCCGATAATGATTGATTGTAAATCCATGTTATATTTTATTTGTGATGTAAGAGATAGAAAGAAAGTCCACCACCAGAAGTGGCGGACTTTACAGATTCAACATATTAACTAACCAGTTCCCTTGCTTCTGCAGGGGATGTATCTTGCTTCCGCAGCTTGCTGTGCTTGCGTCCGTAGAAGAAATAAATAACCACACCGATTCCCATCCACACAAGCAGGCGCAACCAAGTGTCAAAGCCCAGGTTCACCATCATGTACCCGCAGATAAGTATGCCGAGCGCAGGAACGAGCGGCACCAAAGGCGTTTTGAACGGACGCGGAATGTTCGGGTTTGTGCGCCGGAGGATAATAATACCGGCACAGACAATCACG
The DNA here is from genome assembly GCF_003585765.1 of Pontibacter actiniarum. Taxonomy (NCBI): domain Bacteria; kingdom Pseudomonadati; phylum Bacteroidota; class Cytophagia; order Cytophagales; family Hymenobacteraceae; genus Pontibacter; species Pontibacter actiniarum. The sequence goes on along the minus strand of NZ_CP021235.1, from coordinate 2,236,299 downwards.
AAGGCCAGCAGCGTTCCGATGCTCACCAACTCACCCAGCAAGCCGATCGGGAAGATACCGGCTACCACGGCTGCTACCAGCCCTGTGAGAATGGTGGGAACATAGGGTGTTTTGTACTTCGGGTGTACCGTGCCGAATATTGCAGGCAGGAGCCCGTCGCGGCTCATGGCGTAGAAGATGCGCGGCTGGCCCATCAGCATAACAAGTACGACAGAGGCCAATCCTGCCACAGCACCTACTCCGGTAAAGAAGTAAAGCCACTTCAATGCAGGGCCAGCCGCCTCCAACGCCACTAGAACCGGGTCCGGAACGTTCAGCATTTTGAAAGGCACCAAGCCAGTCAGTACCAGCGACATCAGTACATAAAGCAACGTGCAAATACCAAGGGACACCAGCATGCTGATGGGCATGTCGCGTTGAGGGTTTTTGGCCTCCTGGGCAGCTGTGCTGACGGCGTCAAAGCCGATGTAAGAGAAGAAAACAATGGCAGCACCGGCCACCACGCCTTGCCAGCCGTAACGACTGCTGCCGTCGGTCAGGATTTCCTTGGCAGGAATAAAGGGCTCCCAGTTGGCCGTGTTCACGTACTGGAATCCAAAGCCGATTACCAGCAGCACGATGGCCACCTTTACGATCACAATCACGTTGTTGAGCTTGGCAGACTCCTGTATCCCCACAACCAGCAGGGCGGTCATGATCAGGATAAGGATGATTGCTGGCAGGTTCATGAGGGCTCCGGTAAGCTCAAAGGAGCTGCCGTTGTAGGCCAGCGGGGCCGAGGCAATAGCTGCGGGAACATGAATGCCCAATGACTTGAGCAAGCTTACGAAGTTGCCGCTCCATCCTACGGCCACTGTCGCCGCGCCAAACAGGTACTCCAGAATCAGGTCCCAGCCGATGATCCAGGCTATAAACTCGCCCAGCGTAGCATAGCCATAGGTGTAGGCGCTGCCGGCAATCGGAATCATAGAGGCGAATTCGGCATAGCACAGGCCTGCAAAAAGGCACCCCAGGCCCGCAATAAGAAAGGAAATGACGATTGCCGGTCCCGCTGCGTTGGCCGCTGCCGTACCAGTGAGGACAAATATACCGGCCCCGATGATGGCCCCCACGCCCAGCATGGTCAGGTTTGTGGCGGTGAGCGTTCGTTTTAAACCGTGCTCGCCACCTTCGGATTCTCTGATGAGGTTATCGACGGATTTCGTCGCAAAAATATGTTTAGCCATTGCTATGTAATTATGGTTGGCGAAGCAGCTTGCAGCAGCTTCTTTACAAAGGGTAATGCTGAGAGAGAGGCTATGAAGCCCTTATTTGTCAGCAAGGAGAGGGGGAAGTGGCTAAGGAGCGTTGGGCAGTATCCGGAACTGCTCTGTAAGGGTGGAGAAGCCGCCAAGAATGGCCTTGGTGGGTTTTAGATTAAGCTGCGTAAGTTGCTGAGTCAGTAGGTAGCAGAACGGCACCAGGCCGGGCAACACCGGATCGACAGGGTTTGTGGCACGCTGCGGGGCAGAGCCCGCTGACCAGGCTACAGGGGTAGCCTGCTCCTCTGCCGAAAGCTGCTCGGGAGAGGAACCTGACCTGTGGGAGACAACACCCGGTGATAGTTGCTCCGCCCTCAGGTACACAGAAAGGCACAGCAACCCACCCCACAAAAGTAGGAGGAAGTGAACGGCCATGTCTCTCTGTTGTTTCAAGGGCGGATGCTTTAGACGTTTACAGCTGCTGGTGCAGCTTGCTGTTGCGGTACCCGTAGGCGAAGTAAATCACCAGTCCCAGAACCAGCCAGGCCATAAAGCGGCTCCAGTTCGTCAGTCCCAGCTCCGTCATCAGGTACAGGTTTATCAGGAGGCCCAGCACCGGAATCAGGGAAAGGTTTCGGTTGAAAGTGAGCACCGTCAGAACCGCCGTAACCCCAATAAAGCCGTACAGTGATATCTTGTGTTGCAGGCTTCCCCAACCGCCGCTCATGCTGAAAAAGGTTGTAACTGCCGCTTTGTTGTAGAGGAACAGCAGTACTGTGGCAGCCAGGAGCAGTACCGGGAGTATGTACTTGCCGTTGATGTAAGGAACCCGGAAACCTTTGTGTGTGGCAATCGCTGTTTTTTGCTTCTCTTCCAGCAAGAGGATGCCCCCACATACCAGCGCAAAGGCAAACAGCGTCCCGATGCTTGTCAGGTCCGTTACCTCTGTCAGGTTCATGAAAAGAGCAGGCACTGCGACAACCACGCCAGTCACAATGGTGGCAAAGTATGGCGTTTTGTGTTTAGGGTGGATGCGGGAGAAGGCACCGGGGAGAAGCCCATCACGGCTCATGGTCATCCAGATGCGGGGTTGCCCGTACTGAAACACCAGTAGTACACTGGCCATAGCCACAATGGCACTCGTGGCTACGATGCCCGCAATAACATCCAGCTTCACCCTCGAAAACACATAGGCCAGCGGGTCTCCTACGGCCAGTTCGCCAAAAGGAACCATGCCTGTGAGCACCAACGCCAGCACTACGTAAAGCACAGTACAGATGACGAGGGCCAGGATCATGGCACGCGGCAGGTCCCGTTGCGGGTTCTCACACTCCTCGGCCGTGGTAGAGATCGCATCAAAGCCGATGTAGGCAAAGAAAACGGCAGATACTCCTTTCATGATGCCGGCCAGCCCATTTGGAGCAAACGGGGTCCAGTTGTCAGTTTTTACATAGAAGGCACCCACAGAGATTACCAGCAGGATCACCAGCAGTTTCAGCAGCACCAGCAAGTTTGCTGTGCGCTTCGATTCCTTGATGCCGATGTACACCAGGTAGGTGATGAGCGCGGTAATGGCCAGGGCCGGGAAATCCGCCACCAACTTGATGCCACCCAGAGAAGGGGCGTTTTGCCAGGCAACATAAGCGGCTTGAATGTGCCCGGGCAAGGCAGAGAGGCTTTGCCCTTCTGCCAGCAGCTCCAGCGCCGTTTGGTAGCCGCGGGAGGCGCTGAGGTAGTCCATCGTCAGGTACTCCGGTACGCCGAAGCCAACACCATGCAAGACGGCGGTAAAGTAGTCGGACCAGGAGATGGCTACGGCGATGTTACCGATGGCATACTCCATCAGAAGGTCCCAGCCGATGATCCAGGCAACCAGCTCCCCAAACGAGGCATAGGCGTACGTATAGGCGCTGCCGGATACAGGAATGGCCGCGGCAAACTGGGCGTAGCACAACGCTGAAAAGCCGCAGGCAATAGCTGTGAAGATGAAGAGTAGCGATACACCGGGGCCGCCGGCTGCGCTGGCATTGCCGATGGTGCTGAAAATACCGGCACCGATGATGGCGGCAATCCCAAAGGAGACAAGGTCCTTCAGCTGGAGCGTACGAACCAGGTCTGTTCCGTGGGTGCTGCCGTCCCGCTCATAGTCCGCCTGTAGCGCAGTGACACTTTTGCGGCGGGTCAGGTTTTTGCGTAGGTTATTCATGTTGCGACGGTGCTACAGGTATGTGTAAAGGGAATGTGTGAGCTGTACTGATCGCTGTTGCAGGCATTGGAGCACTTACCTCAGAAGTATAAACCCTGGCTACCCAACGGGGGAAGACGAGGGTGCCAACCACCAGGTAGAGGTAATAGGTTAGCAGGCGGTAGAGCAGCACAATAACGGTGGTAAAGCTCCCCAGGAAAGCCCCGAAGAAAGCCGGGAAAACAAGCTCTGCAAGCCCTGCTCCGCCAGGAGTTACGGACACCAGCAGCACGATCTTGTACACCAGGTTGCGTGCAAACACGACAAAGTGATCGCCTATACCCATTTGCGTGAACGCAGCTACCAGGCAGCCGATGATGGCGTAGCGGGCCGTCCAGACAAAGGCAGTTGAGATGCTGGCGTGGAGCCAGTAAGCCCTGTTTTTCGTACGCAGGTGCTTTGAGGCTAGCAGCAGTTCATTGGCATGCCGAAACAAAGCTTGTCTCCAGCGTCGAAACAGTCTGGTATGCCCTAGCCTTAGCAGAAGCCGCTTCACAGCCAGCGGGTTAAGAAACAAAGCGTAGAACATGGTGAAGGCATAGAGGGCGATCAGCAGGTATGAAACTACAAAGGCAATGCCCAGGCTTTGCCTAACTGTTTCATGCAGCGTCTCCAGCTCGGGCAGCAGCTGCCTTTTTGCAGAGAGTAGCACCAGGGGCACCGCCAACACAAAGTACAGGTTGTCGAGCAGGGCTGTCACCATCACCTGTGCCACGGACCTCCCGAGGGCAATGCCCTCTTTGAACAGGATGTAGGACGCAATGGTGGAACCGCCTACCACAGAGGGCAGGGCACAGGAGGCAAACTCCCATAGCGTGATCACCTGAAAGCTTTGCTTCCAAGTAAGCTCTTTTTCGGTGATGTAGCGGATACGGTGCATATAACCACAGTCCCGCACGAGGAGCAGTAGCAAAGCCATAGCCAGCCAGAAGGGGTTTGCCTGCAGCAGCGTTTGCAACTGACCCGGTTCATAGCTCTGGTGCAGCATGTAGCCCACCACTCCCAGGCCCAACAGCAGGGGGAGAAGGAGCTTGCGGGGCGAGAACTTTGCCTGCAGCGTTTCTTTTGTCAGAATCATCACGTTTACACGTTAAGCCAGCACGCGTTTTAACTGGGGCAACTTGGCGGGAGCTATCACCAGCGGCACTTTCTCCACTTTCACAGAGCTGGTGTCTAAGCCAAACCACTTGCTCTCGGAGGTGGCAAACTGCTTTAGGTTAAAGTAGCACTCCATGATCAGGCGCTTTTTGAGAGGCAGGTCGTTATCGTAGGAGAGGAATTTCTCCAGCACCACGAAGCGGAAGTCACCGATGAGGTGCTGCTTGCTCAGGGACTGATAGCGGCTGGTAATGTCTACCTCTCCGTTTTCAACAAGCTCCTCCACTACCTTGCGGAAGAAAAGGTTAATCCGCTGCTCCACCCTGAACCCCAGCTTAAAGTCTATGCGAATCACATCGCCCTCCGCTATGTGCTGTACTTTGTACTCGGTGGTGTAAGGCTCGTCTGTTGTCTCCACATGTATAAACCAGTAAATGTCAGCCCGCTTGGGGCGCTTCTGGAAAATAGAATAGATGATCTTAGATTCGATTTCCTTTGGGTCAGAGGCGCTTGTCATGAACACCAGGTGAGTGGTATACTTCGGGATCGTCTCATCAGTGCTCAAGGCCTCGAGGGCAGGAAGGTAGTCAGGCAGGCGAACATACTCTGTGAAGCTACGCTTGATGTAGTAGGCATTTCTCCAGATGTACATCACCGTCAGCAACAGCATGCCAAGCAACAGGGAGACCCAGCCCCCGTGCGGGAACTTGTTAAGGTTGGCCACCAGGAATGCCAGTTCGATGAGCAGATAAGTAGCCAGGAACAGCGAGACCACTACCTTGGATTTAAACCTGGTATAGAGGTAGTAAGACATCAGAACAGTGGTGGAAAGCATTGCCATGGTGATGGCCAGGCCGTACGCTGCCTCCATGTGCTCGGACTCGCGGAAGTACAGTACCACTCCCACGCAGCCCAGCCACAGGAGCCAGTTAATGCTGGGCACATAAAGCTGGCCCTTCAGGTTGGTGGGGTACACCAGCTTTACCTTCGGCCACAGGTTTAGGCGGATAGCCTCACTGATAAGCGTAAAGGAGCCGGATATCAGCGCCTGGCTCGCAATGATGGCCGCAATGGTCGCTATCGTGATGCCGAAAAGTAAAAACCAATCCGGCATCAGGCCATAGAACGGATTTCCCTGTAGCCTGCTGCCTTCTTGCGTCATCAGCCAGGCTCCCTGCCCCAGGTAGTTTAAGAGCAAAGAGGTTTTCACAAAGGCCCAGCTCAGGCGGATATTTGGGCGCCCGCAGTGGCCCAGGTCCGAGTACAGGGCCTCCGCTCCAGTGGTACACAGGAACACAGTCCCCAAGAGCCAAAAGCCATTCGGGTAGTACAGCAGCAGGTTGTATGCATAGGCAGGATTCAGCGCCTGCAGTATCTCCGGGTGCTGCACCACGGAGACAGCACCCAGGGAGGCCAGTGTGGTAAACCAAAGCAGCATGATGGGCCCGAAAGCCTTCCCTACGATTTCGGTTCCAAAGCTCTGCATGAGAAATAACCCCGTTAGGATGGCCTGCACCAGCGGAACGGTAGGAATAGCAGGATACAGGAGGCGTAACCCCTCTATAGCGGAGGAGACAGAGATGGGCGGAGTGATGATACCATCCGCCAACAAAGCTGCCCCTCCGACCATAGAAGGTACAACCAACCAACTTGCTTTGCGCCTGATAAGGGTGTACAGGGAAAAAATTCCTCCCTCCCCATTGTTATCTGCCTGCAGCGTGAGAAGCACGTACTTTATAGTAGTTTGCAGGGTAAGGGTCCAGAACACGCAGGATATACCGCCATACACCAGCGCCTCTGAGATAGGGGCATCCCCGATGATGGCCTTCATCACGTACAGGGGCGAAGTGCCGATGTCGCCATAAATGATACCAAGCGAAATAAGGAGCCCCCCGGTGGAGACGGCGTTGCCTTTTGATAAAAGACTCATCTTTGTTTAAGTATAGAATTTAGCAATAGCCGCCAAGAAACAGCTGCAACATGAAGGGTTACTGCCTGACCGGTGTTACCAGGCGCTGTTTCACAAACGCTAAAACAGGGGGTAACATGGAAACGCCTATAATGCCCATGACCAGGAGCGAGAAGTTTTGCTTTACTGCAGGCAGGTTGCCAAACAGGTAGCCGATCATGATGAAAAAGAAGACCCAGAGCAGCGCCCCCACCACATTGAAGTACAGGAAACGCTTGTAGTGCATTTTTGCCATGCCTGCCGCAAAGGGTGCAAAAGTGCGCACAATGGGTATAAAGCGCGCGTAGATAATGGTGCGCCCGCCGTGGCGAACGTAGAACTGCTCAGCCTTCTGCAGGTGCTTTTGGCGCAGAAACCAATAATTCTTATGATAGACTTTAGCGCCCAGCTTGATGCCCGTGAGGTAGTTGAAAGAGTCGCCTAAGATGGCCGCAACGCACAGCAGCCCCAGCAACAACGCTACTTGTAAGCCTGACGAGGGAATGGCTGCCAGGGCTCCAAGCGCAAAAAGCAGCGAGTCGCCCGGAAGAAAAGGAGTGACCACCAGCCCTGTCTCACAAAATACGATTAGAAAGAGAATCAGGTAGATCCAGTTCCTGTACTCCTGCAGCAGCAGAATCAGGTGTTGGTCAATGTGTAAAATAAAATCGAGGAGATTCTGGAACAGCTCCATGTGCACAAGCCCACTAAGGCAAAAAATAGAAACATACGTTACATTCCCGTGCTATAAACAGCACAGCAAAACAGCTTCTCAGACCAGAGAAGGAGTAGGAATGGAGGGTGTTTCTAAGGGCCTTTAGTGAGGATGGTATGCAAGCCGCAGCCGCCGTTGGAGGCAGGGTGAAAGTGCGGCGCAGGAGCTGCGTTTTGTGCCTGAGGGTAAAGCTGTTGCAGGACTACCCTCAGTATCGGGGTCAGCAGTGCCTTGTCTAGCTGAAGTACAGCCTCCGGCTCTCCGGAGGAAATCTCCCCGGCAAAGAGAACCAGCTGCTTCTCTACGGACAGGTCTAGCAAATCCTGCTGTGCAGCTTCCTGGGAAGGTGCCGCTTGTACAGGAACAGGCATGGCAAAAGCCAGCACAGCGCACAGCATTACTGCCAGCAGCACGTGGAGCTTTTTAATAACCTGTATACCTGTAGCTATCATCGCAGCAAAGGAATGGTGTTGCAATGACTAAAACAACAGGCGGAGCTACATATTTTGTGAATAAAGTGAGGGGTGCAGGCTGCAGGCACTAACAAAGGGAAATTGTGTACTCAAATAGTATAAACAGCCTTAGCGCCTGGTGCCAGCCTAGAATAGAAGCATCAGGATATAGCCAACGTAGAGGGCTAGCAAAACTGCCCCTTCCCAACGCGCCAGCTGCCTTCCTTTTCCTGTGAAGATAAACAGGAACAGAAGCAGGCTGGATACAATAGTAACCATGATGTCTGTACCTGCCTCAGGCTGCACCGGTACCTGCGTTACGACCGTCGAAATGCCAAGTATAAAAAAGATGTTAAAGATGTTAGACCCTACCACGTTGCCTATGGCGATATCCACGTTACGCTTTCTGACGGCTACCACCGAGGTGGCCAACTCCGGCAGCGAGGTGCCGATCGACACGATGGTAAGGCCAATGATGCGCTCCGAAAGCCCAAAAGACTCGGCGATGCTCACGGCACTCATCACGATCAGGCGACCTCCGATAATCAGCCCGGCAAGGCCAACCAGCAGAAATAGGGAGGCCTGCAGGTAAGTATACTGCTGCGTGGGTGTCTCATCTTCTCCTGTTCCCCCGACGGCCAAGGTAATGTTGTACACCAGGAAGATGGAAAAGAAGAGCAGCAGAATGATCCCGTCTGTGCGGGAAATGGCGTTAGATGCATCCCCGTCCAGAAACGTGTCATTGGCCAGCACGAGCACGGCAACCGCAGCCAGTAAGCTCAGCGGGACCTCCAGCCAGGTGGTGTTGGATTTCACACTGAGTGGATAAATAAGGGCGGAGATACCCAAAATACCCAGCACGTTGAAGATATTACTTCCCAGCACGTTGCCCAGCACCATTGCCGTGTTGTTGTCTACCGCCGCGAAAAGGTTCACCACCAGCTCCGGTGCAGATGTTCCGAAGGCCACAATGGTCAGGCCGATCACAATATTAGGCACGCCCAGTCTTGATGCCAGGCTGGAGGCAGCGTCCACTAGCTTGGTGGCACCGTAGATCAAGGCCGCAAATCCGGCCAGAAGAATTAGAACATCCATCATAGTGGCTATAGTTTATAGAGTTACCTGCTTCGCTTTTTCAACTACGGGAACTCCTGCAGGTAAAGTGGGCTTGCCTGCAAATATAGACCTGCAGCCGATATTTTATAGCAAGCTCCTGTCTTTTTGTACCTTTGCCGCCTGCTTTTACAGGCTTCGGTGAGGCCAGAGGCAGGGAGGAGAACTTTTATGAACTTGAAGCTGACAAGGCAAGGCTACATGGTGCAACTGGACGGCCTCCGCGCAATCGCCGTAACTGCTGTCGTGCTTTTCCACTGGACGCCGGAGGTAAAGCAAACAGGATTCGGAGGCTTGGGGGTACAGCTGTTTTTTGTGCTGAGCGGCTATTTGATCACGGGTATACTGCTGGATGCCCGCACAAAGGCCGAAGCATTGGGGGTGGCTAAAAAGCAGGTCGTCAGGAGCTTCTACGCCCGCAGGTTTCTCCGGATATTTCCGCTCTACTACCTGGTGGTCATACTTGCCGCACTGCTGGGCTCCGTCAACATACAGCGTTACCTCGGGTGGCACCTGAGCTATCTTTCGAACATAGCCATCTTTAGGGAGGGGCACTGGATAGGAGAGGCCTCGCACCTGTGGTCGCTGGCGGTGGAAGAGCAGTTTTACCTGCTGTGGCCGTTCGTTATACTTTTTACGCCGAGGCGCCACCTTTTTGTAACCATGGGAGGGTTTATACTTCTTGCCCCAGCCTTCAAGCTGGCGTGTCTCCTGCTGGAAGTGGGAGGAAGCAGAGCAGGGGTGCTCCCCATCAGTTCTTTGCACTACCTGGGGGCGGGGGCGCTGCTGGCGCTGTGTGAGAAAAGCAGGAGCTTTAGGGGCGATGCCCGGCGGCGCGACAAGTTTGCTGCCTGGATACAAGCAGGAGGGGTAGCAGGCCTGGTTATTTTCGGGGTGCTGCAGCTTACGCCAGGGCTGCTGAAATCAATGCCTGTTTTAGGAGTGTGCAGGGATTTTGCGGTGATCAGTTTGTTTAGCAGCATCACTTTTGGTGCAGCGCAGGGGTTCAAAGGCATAGCTGGCCGGCTGCTGTCTTCAAGGCCCATGCGGTATGTGGGGCAGATCAGCTATGGTCTTTACCTGTTCCATAACTTCGTCCCGTACTTTACCGAGCGGCTCCTGCAGCAGCTGGGTGTGGGTACCGTTAACCGCCCTTTACTGCTAACGGTAGAAGCCCTGGTTTTAGTCGGCCTGAGCGTTGCCTCCTGGCACCTGTTCGAAAAGAAGCTGAACAGGTATAAAGACAGCTTCCCCTATGTTGCTGTGCCAGCAAAGGCGGTGGGGCAACCGTAAAATGTGGCGTAGGAATACCGAATGGACTTTTGCTCTTTTGTATTTTACTCTGTGTACCGCTGCTGCAAAGTGCTGCAAGAAGATCAGGGTTATCTATACTTGATGATAACATTTTAGTGAAAGAAGACTTCATCCTTGCAATGACTTTTTTTAAGTAAGGAAGCGATACTTTTTACCATATGGTAAGTTCTTCAAAAATGAGTTTGTGTAACTTACTGTCATGAAAGAGTTGATAGAGTACATTTTGCAGTTTGGCAACCTGAACAAGCAACAAATCAGCTTTGTTGAAAAAAGAGCAATAGCAGCAGACCTGCAAAAAGACGAGTACTTTTCCCAGGCTGGAAGTATCCCCAGGCACGTCGGCTTTATTGTGGAAGGTGTGATGCGGGGCTGTTACTACAACAACAAAGGGGAAGGAATCACGCGTTGCTTTATCAACGAAAACAGTTTAGTGGTTGATTACATCAATTTTGAAGCTAACCTGGTCTCTACAGAATACATACAGGCCTGTACGGACTGTAAACTCATGCTATTTTCGAAGCAGGATTGGGAAGAGCTCTCCCACACCATTGTAGGCTGGGACAGCATCAAGAACAAGATGGTGCATGCCTGCATGTTCCAAAAGTCCAGAAAAGGCCCCGTCATTTCACAAGACGCTACTACGCGTTATTTAGAGTTCATGGAAAACTATCCGTCGCTTATCAACCGTGTTCCCTTAGCTTATATCGCGTCCTACTTAGGGGTGACGCAGCAGTCGTTGAGCAGAATACGGAAGAACATCCGCTAGAACTGTTTTTACCAAATGGTAAACGGCTTCATTTTTAGAAGGTGCACTTTTGCCTAAGTCATCTAAAAAGCACTAAAAATGAAATCAGCATTAATTACAGGAGCGAACAAAGGCATCGGCTTTGAAACGGCAAAGCAACTGCTGCAAAAAGGATTCTACGTTTACCTCGGAAGCCGTGACTTGAACAAAGGGCTCGAGGCGGTTGAAAAGCTGAAGTCGGAAGGGCTGACCAACGCAGAGGCCATCCAACTGGATGTAACAGATGAAAGCTCAGTCAAAGCTGCCCGTGAGGACATCGGTAAAAAATCAGGTGCCTTGGATGTGCTTATTAATAACGCAGGAATCAACGGGGGGATGCCGTATACCGCACTTGAGGCGAGAGCAGATCAGTTTACCGCAGCCTTCAACACCAATGTGCTGGGCGTGGCAAGGGTCACGCAGGCTTTTATTGACCTGCTACGCAAGTCGGCCGAGCCAAGAATTGTGAATGTAAGCACCAGCGTAGGCTCTCTTTCGTTGCAAAGCAACCCAAGCTGGCCAGCCTATGACTATGCCAAGTATGCGGTTTACGCTTCTTCAAAGGCCGCCATGAACATGTACACCGTTCATTTGGCCTACGAACTGCGTGACACGGCCTTTAAAGTAAATGCGGTGTGCCCCGGCTATACCAAAACCGATTTCACGAATCACAATGGGGGTGAGGTCGAAGAAGCCGGGAAGCGCATTGTAAGGTATGCGCTACTAGACCAGAACGGACCAACAGGAAAGTTTTTCAGCGAAGAGACCAATCCTGAAACTGGCGAAATTCCGTGGTAGAAGGGGGGCACTGTACAAGATCCTAGGCTTGCCGCGTCTCTATAAGTCTACCTCTTTAAGTACGCTGTAGACCTTGTCAACACAAGAGCGAAGAGCAAATTTTTTGCTCTTCGCTCTTGTGTTTCAAGTGTTGTATGTATTGCCTTTATAAACCCTTGGCAAACCTAGGGGTTGAGCTGTTGCTAAATTCCTGCGCCTTCTTCCAATTCTTGTAAAGTATAGGTCGACGAACACTTGTTTCACCCTTTGAGGGCTCACCTGAGTAGTGGCAGAAGTTTTCCTGGTAATCTTCGTTTCCAAATTGAGCCCAACTTTTATAGGCTTGATAACTTAAAGGCCGCTCTGGGTCAAAGGCTATTTTTTCTCCTGTTCTAATGCAGTAGCCTGGCTGGAAAGGCCGCTCAGAAACTTTTTGTTCACTGTAGACAGGCCTTGGCTGCTTCTCGACCTCTTCTCTGCTAGGCCTTTTTGCGTAGTCGTTGGCGTCAAGCTCTTCTTCAAAATCCTCAAGTCTCTTTTTGCCTCTTTCCAGCGTTTTGGCTTTATAAAGTTCTTCCGTTCTATCTAGTAGTACTTTAGAGCCCATGTAGTTTTTGCTAAGTAAACCTTTTTCAAAAATCGGACGCTTTACGTAAACCACTTCATGGTCATTTGCTATGTCAAGACTAGTTTCCCACACGGCCGTATCAGACTGCTTTGATAGCAGACTAATACCTTTCGACTCGAATATCACACCGTATTCTATGTTATTTTTGAAAGAGTAGTCATAAAGGTTAATGGAGGTTAAAACTCCTGCTTCATCATTGGCATAATATTTCGCGTGTAGGTTGGGCACGTAAACCAGGCTGATGTTGGGAAACTGCATAAAGAATTTCAGATCAGACTTACTGAAGCTCTTGCTTACCTGCCCTTCATTTTTCCCAAAGATGATGTTTATGTGCAGTTTTGGGCTGTTCAGGTGCTTTTTAAACAGGTTCTTAAAATAGTCATCAAGCTTGATGTAAGGTGACACAATCAAAAGATCTCTTTTTGCCTCCCAGATAATATTGTAAACAGCATCTTCCAGCTCTTTACCAGTAATAAATTTTGACATTGTAAGTGGTATGTAATCGAATAATAGTTTGTTTTACAGGTTTTGGAACCCCGACATCATCCTCCGCTTCGGACCCTACATAGCGCCGAGAGGTAGTGCCACAGTGTATGGAGTCACAAAAAGTTGACTTTGCTGATGCTAAACAGCGAGTTCATAGGGGCCTTATCGGCCTGCTGGTCAACCAGGCATTTCTGCAGCAGCGAGAATAGGAGATCTTTGGATTGTTTCTCAGCTAAAGCAATCTCCCGCGTATTGGGAATAGCAAAGGGAAAGGATGCCAAATCTGTTTCTGCCTTGGGTTTGGCAGTATTATTTGTTTTCGTAGTCATGTAAACGAGTAGTAGGTGGTGTAACGCAAATACAAGTTACAAAAATTGATAACATCAAGTATAAGAATATAGACTTTTATAAATACCTGAAGCAGGATTTGTAGGATTAGAGGATTAACAGGATGCGCTTGCTTCGCAGCAGCCAACAAGACCCCGCAGCGTGCGCAGCTCCTGCAAGTGTCTGGGTTGTGTTTTGAATGGGCGGTGGTGGAATGAAGCTATGCATTGCCATGCCTGTAGAAGTATAATCAGAAGGAGAACTCTTCCTTAGGAAAAGCTTACTCACCATGTAACGAAAGAACTCCTTAACTTGGCGGCACCAAAACCTTTTAGTAATGCAAACAAATTCAACGCTTCTCCTCATCGATGACGAAAACAACCTGCGGCAGGTACTGGCACGTGTGCTGGAGCTGGAGGGATACCAGGTGCTGCAGGCCAAAAACGCCCGCGAGGGGTTTGAGTTGCTGGAGAACCATGCAGAGGAGGTGGAGGTGGTGCTGAGCGACGTGAAGCTGCCCGACGACCATGGCCTGAACATCCTGCGCAAGGTAAAGGAAAAGTACCCGCTGCCGGAGGTGATCCTGATGACGGCCTTCGGAACGATACAGGATGGCGTAAGTGCTATGAAGCAGGGGGCCTTTGATTACCTGACCAAAGGGGAGAACGACGAGCAACTGATCGTAACAGTGGCCAGGGCTGCCGACAAAGCAAGGCTGCGCAAACGGGTGGCCGAGCTGGAAAAGCAAGTGGAGGCTAAGTTTACCTTAGATACCATTATCGGCCATACACCCGCCTTAAAACAGGCCAAAGAGCTAACGGCACGCGTTGCTGCCACGGATTCGACCGTGTTGCTCGAAGGCGAAACAGGCGTGGGAAAGGAGCTGTTTGCGCAGGCCATCCACAGTGCCAGCCCAAGGCGCAGCAAACCGTTTGTGGCCGTCAACTGCAGCGCTTTCCCGAAAGACCTTTTGGAGTCGGAGATATTTGGCTACAAGAAAGGAGCCTTTACCGGGGCGATGGCCGATAAGAAAGGCTTGTTCGAAGAAGCCAACGGCGGTACTATTTTCCTGGATGAGATAGGGGAGATGCCGCCGGAACTACAGGCCAAATTCCTGCGCGTGCTGGAGACGCAATCCTTTACAAAGCTGGGCGATACAAAACCTGTAAAAGTGAACGTGCGCATTGTGGCCGCCACCAACCGCGACCTGCAGGCTGAAGCCGAGGCAGACCGCTTCCGTCCTGACCTGTACTACCGCCTCTCGGTGTTCAAGATAAGGGTGCCAACGCTGCGGGAGCGACAGGCGGATATCCCTCTGCTGGCGCAGCACTTCCTGCAGCTGTACAACCTGAAAATGAACCGTCGGCTGGAGGGGATGAGCGAAGAGTTTATTCAGAAGCTGAAGCATTACCCCTGGAAGGGAAATATCCGGGAGCTGAAAAACGTGATGGAGCGTGCCGTTATATTGGCCGATGAAGAAAAACTGACGCCCGAGCACCTGCCCGCAGAGTTCTGGACAGCAGCTCCCTCCCTGGAGGCTTCTGAAAGCGATACCTCCCTCAGTACCGTGGAGCGCAAGCACATCATGAAAATACTGGAACAGACCGACGGCAACAAAACCGAAGCCGCCCGCCGCCTGCACATCGGCCTGACCACGCTTTACCGCAAGGTGCAGGAGTATGGCCTGAACTAAAAACTGCCTCAAGTATAGGTGATCAAAAAGGAGCTAAGTATAGCGGCCGCTGACGCGTTTCCGCAAGTATAGCCTACCGATATGAAAAGCCGACCCTACCAAAATGGTAGGGTCGGCTTTTTTGTTGGATCACCTCCAGGAAAAGCGCAAGTGTGAAATGGCTTGATTAGTTGCGGTTTATACTTGGGTAGCCCATACTTTATACTTCCTGGCACCCCCCTTGACTAAAGGTCTGGCACAACAAACCATTTATACTATGAATGAAGTGCTGATGACGATTTTACTGCTGGTAGCCGGGCTTGCCTGCTTCTGGCTCTTTTACAAATCCATTGATTTTTTTGACAACATTTAATTTCTTTTCTATGAGCGCTATGATACAGCATCATGAAATTTCGAAGGAGCTGAGCCAGGAATTTCCGGACCTGGCACCTGAGATTAGTTTAGAAGAGAACAAGCGCAACCTGCACCGCCAGCTGGCCTGCTTTGCCTCTTACACCAACCGCTTTATCGATGCCGTTAACCTCGACGGCGCCCGCCGATGCTTCCGGGAGGCAAACAAGCTGTTGCAGGAAGGCGATCAGCAGGTGCGCCACGCGCTGCAGGTTTCTTACCTGTATGCCCTGCACCTTTACAACGGAGATAACTCGCTGCAGTGGCGCTTGCTGATGGGGCCGGCCCTGGTTCGTTGCTCTCAGCAGATGACGCACAACATGCTGCCTTAATGCCTTTCCAACCTATGAAGCTCATCTATACACACAAAAGATATGATTGCACTTTTCATCCTAAGCATCGTCACGTTTGGCTACCTGTTTTACGTGCTGCTAAAACCCGAGAAATTCTAAGTTCACTACCACAACACAAGAAAAATGTTAACTGATATACTAGGAGTAATCGCCATGTTCCTGCTCACGGTAGCCATTGGGTTGCCACTGGGCAAATACATCGCGAAAGTATACAAAGGAGAGCGTACCTGGCTTGATTTTATGGCACCGCTGGAGCGCTTCTTCTTCCGCATGAGCGGCATCGACGCCAGCCGCGAAATGACCTGGAAACAAAGTATGGTCGCGCTGCTAAGCATTAACCTGATCTGGTTCTTCTGGGCTATGTTTCTGCTGATGACGCAGAGCCACCACCCGTTCTGGAACCCCGATAACAACCCGTCCATGTCGCCTGACCTGGCCTTTAATACGGCTATCAGCTTTCTGGTAAACTGCAACCTGCAGCACTATTCCGGCGAAACGGGGCTTTCCTACCTTTCGCAGCTGGGGGTCATGTGCTTTTTGCAGTTCGTGACGGCAGGCACAGGTATGGCTGCCTGCGCCGTGGTATTCAACGCCATGCGCAGCCGCAGCACACAGCACCTGGGCAACTTCTTCGACTATTTCCTGAAAAGCTGTACCCGCATTCTGCTGCCTTTAAGTGTGGTGGTAGCGGTAATAGTTGCCACGCAGGGCACACCGATGACGTTCGAAGGCAAAGACACCATCACTACTCTGCAAGGAGTGGAGCAGCAGATATCCAGAGGCCCGGCAGCCGCTATGGTCGCGATCAAGCAGGTGGGGACCAACGGCGGTGGCTTCTTCGGGGTGAACTCCGCGCACCCGCTCGAAAACCCTACCTACCTGAGCAACATGGTAGAAAACATGGTGATCATCCTGATACCGATTGGGCTGGCTTTTGCGCTAGGCTTTTACCTGGACCGCAAGCGCCTGGGGTGGATGGTGTTCGGTGCCATGACGGTAGGCTTCCTGCTGCTGCTGACGACAACCGTATACTTCGAGATGAACGGCAATCCTGCCATTTCCAATATGGGCATTGATCAAGGTCTGGGCTCCCTGGAGGGCAAGGAAATGCGCCTGGGCGCTGCTGCCTCAGGTATGTGGGCCACCAGCACCACGGTTACCTCCAACGGGTCCGTGAATGCCATGCACGACTCCCTCACGCCGCTTTCAGGTATGAATACCATGCTGGGCATGATGATCAACTCCTTCTACGGAGGGGTGGGTGTGGGCTTCCTTAACTTCTTTGTCTTTATCATCATTGCCGTGTTTATCTCCGGGTTGATGGTGGGGCGCACGCCAGAGTTTTTGGGTAAGAAGGTAGAGGCCCGGGAGGTAAAGATCGCCATTATAATCGCGCTGTTGCACCCTTTCCTTATACTTTCAGGTACGGCGCTAGCGGCCTATGTGTATGTACAGAACCCGGAAATCGGCTGGTTAAACAACCCCGGCTTCCACGGCTTCTCCGAAATGCTGTACGAGTATACTTCCTCTGCCGCGAACAACGGCTCCGGCTTTGAGGGGCTCGGCGACAACACGCCCTTCTGGAACATCACCACAGGTTTTGTGCTGATCCTGAGCCGGTACCTACCCATTATAGGGCCAGTGGCCATAGCTGGCATCATGGCCAGCAAACGCTATATCCCGGAGTCTGCCGGTACGCTGAAAACCGATACGGGCACCTTTGGCCTGATGGTGTTTTTCGTGATCTGGATTGTGGCTGCACTGGCTTTCTTCCCGTCGCTGGTATTGGGCCCTATTGCAGAATACTTCACCATCTACTAAAAGATATAAACGGCGCAGCAAGAAGCGAAGCGGGTAAGCCCGGTAACGCATTGGAGCACCCCGTCTGCCAGTTTGTGGCAACGCCTCTTGTGTCTGCGCCTTAAATACAAAAGAAATGACAGCTAAAAATAAAGAAACCGGATTGTTTGAAGGGCCGCTGGTAAAACAGGCACTGGCGGAGTCCTTCGTGAAACTCAATCCAAGGCAAATGATTAAAAATCCCGTGATGTTCACGGTGGAGCTGGGCACCTTTGTGATGCTGCTGGTCACCTTGTACCTGCTCATCTCAGGTGATACCTCGCAGGGAAGCCTGGGCTATAACATCACCATCTTCCTGATTCTGCTCATAACCTTGCTCTTCGCCAATTTCGCAGAGGCCATTGCCGAGGCTCGCGGCAAGGCACAGGCGGACTCGCTGCGCAAGACACGTGAGGAAACGCCTGCCAATGTGGTGGACGCCAAAGGAAACGTAACCCAAGTCAGCTCTTCCCAGCTCAAAAAAGGCGATGTGTTCGTGGTATCGGCCGGGGAGCTAATCCCAACGGACGGGGAGATTATAGACGGCCTGGCCTCCATTGATGAGTCTGCTATTACAGGTGAGTCTGCTCCGGTGATACGGGAGGCAGGCGGTGACCGGTCTTCGGTAACAGGCGGTACCAAGGTGCTGTCAGATCAGATAAAAGTACTGGTAACGACTGCGCCGGGCGAGTCTTTCCTGGATAAGATGATTGCCCTTGTGGAGGGAGCCAGCCGCCAGAAAACGCCCAACGAAATTGTCCTGACGATCCTGCTGGCAGGTTTTACCATGACTTTCCTGCTGGTTTGCGTCACGCTGAAGCCCTTTGCGGACTATGCCAACGCACCGCTTACGATTGCCGCCCTGATAGCATTGTTTGTGTGCCTGATCCCGACTACGATCGGGGGGCTGCTTTCGGCCATCGGTATAGCGGGGATGGACAGGGCACTTCGCGCCAACGTAATTACCAAATCAGGCAAGGCCGTGGAAACTGCTGGTGACATTGACGTGCTGCTGCTGGATAAAACAGGCACTATTACCATCGGTAACCGCAGAGCCACTAAGTTTCACCCGGCACCGGGTGTAGATAGAGATGCTTTTATCCGGCAGGCGGTGCTTAGCTCGCTGGCAGATGAAACACCTGAGGGTAAGTCTATCGTGGAGCTGGCGCAGGAGCTGAATGTAGGTGTGCCGCAGCCGGACATGCGCCAGGTGGAGTTTATCAAATTCACGGCCGAGACCCGCTCCAGCGGTATTAACCTGGCAAACGGCACACGCATCCGCAAAGGAGCTTACGATGCCATTCGTAAAATGTCAGAGAACGCCGGCAACCTCTTACATCCAAACGTAACGGAAACGATTGAAAAGATTGCCGCTAACGGAGGCACCCCTTTGGTGGTGGCAGCAAACGAGGAAGTGCAGGGGGTGATTCAGCTGGAGGACATCATTAAGCCGGGCATACAGGAGCGCTTTGAGCGCCTGCGCAAGATGGGCGTAAAAACCGTGATGGTAACCGGCGACAACCCTTTAACAGCGAAGTTTATTGCCGAAAAAGCCGGGGTAGATGACTTTATTGCAGAGGCCACACCGGAAGACAAACTCAACTACATCCGGAAAGAACAGGCCAGCGGCAAGCTGGTAGCTATGATGGGCGACGGTACAAACGATGCTCCTGCACTGGCACAGGCCGATGTGGGCGTGGCCATGAACTCCGGTACACAGGCAGCCAAAGAAGCTGGCAACATGGTGGACCTCGACAACGACCCAACCAAGCTGATCGAGGTGGTGGAGATTGGGAAGCAGCTGCTCATCACCCGCGGCACGCTCACCACCTTCTCCATCGCCAACGACGTAGCCAAGTACTTCGCTATCGTGCCGGCCCTGTTCATCGCTTTTATACCTGCCTTGCAGGGGCTCAACATCATGAACCTGGCTAGTCCGCAATCGGCCATACTTTCGGCGGTAATCTTCAATGCTATTATTATCCCGGTCCTGATTCCGTTGGCATTGCGCGGGGTGGCTTATAAACCGATTGGGGCAAGTGCTCTGCTGCGCCGCAACCTGCTCGTTTACGGAGTGGGTGGGGTGATCGTGCCGTTCGTCGGTATCAAGGCGATTGATATGCTGCTGGTCATGTTTGGACTGGGCTAGTCAGGCTGTAATTGCATAGGTATAAAAGTATAAGAAGGAGCCAAAGCCTTACGCCCGGCTCCTTTACAAAGTAGAAGTATAAACATCTGAATTTATCCGAAATGGAAACTAATATAAAAGAGAAGCCAGTGCAGGAGAGAGCTAACCGAGGGGCCAGTTCTCAGCCCAAGGGCACAGGAAACATCATGAAGCAGAGCCTGATCCTGACCGTATGGTGCATCGGCTTTTTTGTGCTCCTGTATCCGCTTTCGATCTGGGCCATTGCCAGGATGGCTGCTCCAAACGGGGGAGCGGGAAAGCAAGTAACGGTGAACGGCCGTGTGGTTGGTTACGAAAATGTAGGCCAGTCCTTCACCGAAGATCGCTACTTTTACAGCCGCCCATCGGCGGTGGCGTACAACGGCGGCGGCTCCGGCGGCTCAAACAAGGGCCCTTCTAACCCGGAGTACCTGGCAGAGGTACAGGAGCGCATTGATACCTTCTTGGAGCAGAACCCAACGGTAAAGCGCAAGGAGGTGCCGGCAGAGCTGGTAACAGCCTCGGGTAGCGGCCTGGACCCGCATTTATCGCCGCAGGGGGCGCTGGTGCAGATAGAACGCATTGCCCGCGTACGCCACCTGCCCGTGGAGCAGGTGCGGGCGCTGGTGCAGGAGCAGGTAGAGGCTCCGCTGCTGGGTATACTTGGCCCGGAGAAAGTAAACGTGCTGAAGCTGAATGTGGCGCTGGATCAGCTGAACGCGCAGCGGTAGCTTGATTACTGCCCGCTGCAGATGTACTCTGCCGCTGGTGCGAGCTTGTTGCTCGTACCTTCACGCCCACATCACACATTCAGCAAGTACAGCTTTAGCGCAAAGCATGGATTAAATTGTGCCAGATACAAATTGATCTTACTCTTTGTCAGTACGTTTAAACTGGCAGCAGTAAAAGTGAGGGTTGGGCAAGGTACGAGCTGCAAGCTCGCACCAGCGACTACATGTTTCAACTATACTTGGGTTTGGTACTCATCAACTAAAACATACACAAAAGCCGCGGCTACGCAGGCTGCGGCATCAACAAGAACATTTACACAGATGAAATACTTATTCGCCATACTTTTAGCGCTGTACTTATTGGTAACCTTTGCCGCAAGTGCGCAAACAGCCGACTCGTTAGGTATGGAAGAAGCGGAAAAGCCGTTTAAATTGAGCGGCGGCGTGGATGTATACTATGCCTATGATTTCTCGAAACCTGTAGACAAAGACCGACTCTATACCACCCAGGCTTTCCGCCACAACGAGTTTAACCTGAACTGGGGTTTTCTGCAGGCAGATTATGCCACCGATAAAGTGCGGGCCACGCTGGCGCTGCACACGGGTACTTATGTGCAGGCCAACTATGCTGCCGAGCCAAATGAATTGACGCAGCTCATCGCGCAGGCAAACGCCGGGGTAAAGCTGGCCGAAGGCGTGTGGCTGGATATGGGTATTCTGCCCTCGCATATTGGCTATGAAAGCACTTTCTCCCTCAACAACGAAATCTACACGCGTGCCCTCATGGCCGAAAACTCACCTTACTTTGAAACGGGTGCCCAACTAACGGCGGAGGTGTCGGACAAGGTGACGATGAAGTTCCTGGTGCTGAACGGCTGGCAGAACATACAGGAGACAAACGACGCCAAATCACTGGGCTTCGGCATTAGCTATACGCCTACAGACCAGCTCACGCTGAGCTACAACAACTACTACGGCAACGAAGCGCCGGATGAAACGGATAGCAAGCGCCGCTACTTCCATAATTTCTATGCGGCTTATACTTTCTCCGACAGGTTTAACTTAGCCGGCAGCGTGGACTATGGTCGCCAGGAGCTTTGGGATAGCAGGGAGCAAGGCAGCTGGTACGCCGGCATGGTGCTGGCGCGCTACCGGTTAAGCGAAAAGTTTGCCCTGGCAGGTCGTGTAGAGCATTATAACGATGAAGACCAGATCATCATCTCCACGCAAAGCCCCAACGGTTTCCAGACCTCCAGCGCCTCGCTGAACTTCGATTATGCTCCGGCTCCCAACTTTCTGTGGCGGGTGGAGGCACGCGGCTACGACTCCAAAGACAGGATATTTGCCGGCGATGAAGGCATAAAAGACAATAATCTGCTGTTGGTAACCTCTTTTGCGCTGAAGTTCTAGAAGGAGCAGGCAGGTAGTGCTAACTGCATGCCTGCTCCATGTAAGCTTGAAAAACATGAACTCAAAGGAAGAAGAGGATAACAGTAAATCTGCAGATCGCTTTCTGCGGCTGCTGCAGGAGTCGAAGAAGGGGCGCTTTAAGCTGTACATCGGCTTGGCGGCTGGCGTCGGAAAAACATACCGCATGCTGCAGGAGGCCCGGGAACTACAGGCCCACGGGGTAGATGTGCTGATTGGCTATGTGGAGACGCATGGCAGAGCTGGAACCGAGGCGCAGCTGGAAGGCCTGCCTGTGATGAAGCGCAAGTCTATCTTTTACAAAGGCCGCATGCTGGAGGAGCTGGACCTGCAGGCGGTGCTGCAGCGCAGGCCAGAGGTCGTGATCGTAGATGAGCTGGCGCATACCAATGTGCCGGGTTCTGTAAACGAAAAGCGCTGGCAGGATGTGGAGCAGCTGATACAGGCTGGTATCAGCGTGATCAGCGCCGTAAACATCCAGCATATCGAGAGCCTGAACTATCAGATCGAAAAGATTACAGGGGTGGAGGTGTCGGAGCGGGTGCCGGACAAGGTGGTGAAAGCCGCTGACGATATTGTCAACATCGACCTCACGATAGAGGAGCTGCTGGACAGGCTGAAGGAGGGGAAGATCTACGATAAGGTAAAGGTGGAGGCGGCCCTGAAAAACTTTTTTCAGAAGGAGAACCTGCTGCAGCTGCGCGAGCTGGCCCTGCGCGAAGTATCCAACCACCTGATGCAGCGCATTGATCTGGAAGTGGCCATGGCCTCACGCAAAAACTTGGACAAGCTGGTGGCTTGCATCAACACCAATGAGAAAGCGGCAAAAGAGATTATCCGAAAAGCCTCGCGCATGGCAGACCGCTTCCGGGCCAAGTGGTATGTGGTGTACGTGCAGACGGAGCAGGAAAACACGGATACCGTTGGCCTGGCTAAGCAGCGCCACCTGATCAATAACCTGCAGCTGGCTACCCAGCTGGGCGGGCAGATCATCCGGCTGAAAGGCCGCCACGTGGCACAGGAGATACTACAGGTGGCGCAGGACAAACAAGCTACCCTGCTTATCTGCGGCGTAACCGGGCGAAAGTCTTTCAGCGACTGGTTTAAGATCAGCCAGACCCGCCGTATCATCCGTGCCGTTTCAGATGCCGGGATAGACCTGGACATTTTCCTGGTGAGTGTTTAAGCGGCATCGAATATCTCAGTAGCTTTAAAACATTATTTATACTTTCATGAAGTTAAAAACAAAAGTTACGCTTGGCTACCTGACTATTCTGGTGGTGTTATTAGCCCTCGGGGTATACTCTGTCACCAACGTTAACAAGCTGGACAGGGCCGCGCGTAATATCCTCAAAGCTAACCTCTACACGCTGCAGGTGGGCAAGCGCATGATCTCATCGCTCGATAACATGCAGGCCGCCAAACAGCAGTTACTCTTTTCGGATGTAACGCCCGAGGTAAAAGCCGATATGATTCGGGAGAACATGGCTGTGTTTGCTGCTAACCTGCGCAAGGAGCAGGGCAACATCACCGAGCCGGGCGAGGGGCAGCTGGTGGAAGACGTGGCGGAGGGTTTTCAGCACTACCGCATCCTGCTCCTAAACGATTCTTTAGATGCCAATGCCTACTACGTAGAGCTCCTGCCGCGGTACCGTTTGCTGCGCGACCAGCTGGACCAGATGCTCAGCATGAACATGGATGCCATGATCTCGAAAAGCGACCATGCACAGCACATAGCGCAGCAGACTAGAGTTTATACTTTAGTGGCCCTGACTGCGGCTCTGTTGCTGACGCTAGGCTTTCTGCTGACAATTCCCGCAGCCATAGCCAAGCCTATCAACATGCTGGTGGATTCTATTCAGGCAGCCTCTGGTAAGGATTTTTCTAAAAAGATTCCTGTGCGGGGCCGCAATGAGTTTAGCCGCGTGGCAAAGGTATATAACAGCATGCTGAAGAAACTGCAGGAGTATGAGTTCTCGAACCTGAACGTGCTCATGTCAGAGAAAAAGCGGATTGAGCTTATCATGCAGAACCTGGATGAAGGACTGCTGCTGCTGGACCACAACCTGCAGGTAACAGAGGCAAACCCAGTTGCCTGTAAGCTACTGGGCATGGAGCGGGCAAACCTGGTGGGGCGCCAGTCGCAGGAGCTGGAAAACGAGAACGACCTGTACCGGGAACTGGTGAAAGATATCATGATTGGCAGAACATCAGATGACCATTTGCTAACCGTTACTGAAGGAGGGGAGGAAGCATATTACTGTAAAAGTGTTTTAGACATTGTTTCTTACAACGAGCTGAAGGAGCAAAGTGAGCTATACGGCTACGTTGTATCCCTAAGGAACGTAAGTGAGTTCAAACGGCTGGACCAGGCAAAGTCTAACTTCCTGGCAACCGTTTCACATGAACTGAAAACGCCCTTGGCCTCCATAGGGTACAGCCTAAAGTTGCTCCAGAATGAACGGGTGGGCGCTATGAATGAAGAGCAGACAGGCATTATCCGTACGCTGAAGCAGGAAACGTCACGCCTCCAGAAAATGGTAGGGGAGTTAATTGATGTGTCGCGGCTGGAATCTGGGAATATTCAGCTGAACGTACAGAAAACGAACATCACGGACATCATTCATTATGCAGAAGAGGTGATCAGCCTGCAACTGTTGCAGAAACAGCTGCGGGTAGAGGTGCAGCTGGAAAACCAGCTAACCGATGTCATGGCTGATGTAGAGAAAACGACCTGGGTGCTGATTAACCTGCTCAGCAATGCCGTGCGCTACTCCCCGGAAGGCGACGTGATCACCATCACAACAGAGGATGAGGAGAGGCAGGTGCTGATAAAAGTACACGACAACGGCCCCGGTATTGATGCATCAAACCACAGCAAGATATTCCAGAAGTTTGTGCAGATACCGGGTAAAGAGCAGTACAAAGGCGGAGCTGGCCTGGGGCTTTCTATCTCAAAAGAGTTTATTGAGTCGCAGGGTGGCAGTATCTGGGTAGAGAGTGAACTGGGGGCTGGTAGTACGTTCGTCGTTTCTTTGCCGGTGTACCACCTGGCGGAGGTGTGATAGGGGCAGCTATACGTTTATACTTCTGCTGATGCTATGCAAAATTGCCTCTGCTGGTTGCGGTGGCGTGAAAAATGCACCAGTCCATTGCTTATACTTATGCCTGAAGGTATTGGTGAAACCACAGCAACGCTAAAATTGCTCCGTTGCCTTGATCAACTCCTTTAGAATGTCTGCAGTTGGCTGGTTGCTAAACCCGTTGATAGACTGCCCCAACCAGATGCTCACGAAGTCAGGGTTTTCGTTGGCTTTTGCAAGTTTGCGTAATTCCTTCGTCAGTTTGTTTTGGTAAGGGTAAGGTAAAATATGCTCCGAACTATCTACGGCCTCGATAAAGGTGTTTTTGATTCCTCTTGCATAGCGCCCGGAAAAGCTCTTGGTCAGGACAATCTCGCTTTCCTTTACTTCTCGCAGCCTCCTTTTCTCAAACTCCTTCAGCGCACTCTCGGCAGCGCCTAACAGCAGGCTTCCGATTTGGAAGCCCTGCGCCCCCAGTGTTTTGGACGCCAGCAATGTCTTTGCGTTGTAGATGCCCCCAGCGTAAATAAGCGGAACGCTCACCGACTCGTATACCTGCGACAACAAGGACAAGCCACCCGTTTGCGGCAGGTAACCGTTGGTGAAACTCCCCCGGTGCCCGCCTGCTTCAATGCCTTGCACACAAATAACGTCTATGTCAGACTGCTCCAGGAGTTGCGCCTCCTGAACGGAAGTACAGGTGCCGATTAACGTAACATCCTTGCTTTTCAGCCTCTCGATTGACGGTGCATCCAGGTTGCCAAACGTAAAGCTCACGGTCCGGCAACCTTCTGCTATAATGGCCTCTACTTGCTCTCGGTAACTATGAAGCTTTAACTCTTCAAACCCCGGAAGCTTTACCGGCAAGTGGTGCTGCTGCGCTAACTGCTCTATAAACTGTTTTGCTTTTGCGTACCTTTCTTTCAGCTCATCCGAAGGCGCGGGTATGTCGTGGGCGAAAATGTTGACTGCAAAAGGGCGGGGTGTTAGTTGTTTGGTCGCGCGAATCATCTCAGCGCACTTTTCGGCAGGGAAATCGCCTAAGGGAAGGGAGCCCAGGCAACCTACTTTTGTTGCCGCCGCCACCATTTCTGGCGTAGCGACCCCCAGCATGGGTGCCTGGATGATCGGGTACTCAAGCTGTAGCTTCTGAGTGAGTTGGTTTGTCCATTTCATAGTTTAAATTAGTTGGCGTGTTGGTTTATATTACAAGACAGGCGCAGGCTGGAACTGGTAACTCAGCCTATCAGCATACTTGTAAAGATAAAAGCTTTAAGAGCGACAGGGACAATCCTTTTCCTGGTATTGTAGCTTGCCTGTAGCGAGGAGCAGCTGGGCATGCGGCCAGCGCGGCTCTTTACTCCTTCTCAAACTGTAGCCCAACCGGTACTTTTATTTCTCCTTTGTGATAAGGGTTGATGTACAGCTTAATGGTGTCGGCCTCATTTACCGGTTTTAGCATGTAGAAGTCTAAGAAGGGGCCAGTTCCATAGCTAAGGGGGGCACCTGTATGCTGGTTTACAACAGGAGCCGCGGCCTTTGTATAGTTGGGGTTGTCTACGGAGTACCTTCTGATTATTTCAAGCTTGTTGCCATTACTTGACCGCAGTTGAGACAAGAAGTAATAGGAGGAGTTAACGCTACTGCTAAGGTCCGTGTTTTTTATTGCGATGGGGTTTTCTGCTGTATACCCGTAAGAGGGGTCTTTTGCTGGCTCAACGGAGGAAAACAGCTTCTGATTACTCGTGACACAGCCAAACAGAGTTAGGCACATAACGGCTACGGAGCCAACGTTCTGGAGGGTTTTGCTTTTCATTTCTGAAGCGTTAGGTATGTTGTTTAGAGTTAAGGTGCTGAAGCATTTTCCCAATCTTAGCGGCTGCCTGTTATGTACGTAGCGCCTGCTTCCGACACCTGACACAGTATGTTTTTCAGTACGGAGCTGCTGTCGTTTTTACGCCAGGCTACGTAGAGGTTCACCTTATACGGCAGTGTGATAAAGCGCACGTTGGGCAACGCACTGAAAGAGTAAGAATGCGGCAGGATAGTGACGCCAAGTCCCTTCGAGACCAGGCCGAGCACCATCGCCCCGAAGTCCGTTTCAACGCGCACATCAGGGGCAAAGCCCTGGTCATCAAAAATCTGCCGAAGGCTGGAAGTATAAAAAGTATTCTGCGCCAGGTTTGAGAGGATAAACTTCTCGTTCCTCAGGTCGTGGAGCCCTGCAAAGTTCTCCTCGTTAAGCCAGTGGTCTTTGGGTACCACCAGCGTAAACGGCTCCGAATACAGGCAGGTAGACTGCAGGGCCGGGTTCTCCGCGGGGTCGCGCCTGAAGGCCAGGTCCATCTGGTAGTTAAGCAGCAGCTGCTCAAAACTGATGTCTGTCGGCTCCACCAGTTCCACCTTTAGCTCCGGCAGCGTCTGGGATATACTAGTGATCAGATCGGGCATAAAGCTGTAGGCAATAGAACCCGGGTAACCGATCCGCACCGTACCAAAGGCCCCTTCGTGTATCTTCCGGGCCTGTAGGTGAACGCGGTTAATCTCATCGAGTAGGGGCAGCCACTGCTCCCGTAAAAACGCGCCGGCCTCGGTAAGTTTCACACTCCGCTTGTTCCGCTCAAAAAGCCGAACCCCGAGCTCTTCCTCTAACGCCTTGATTTGCCTGCTGAGGGCAGACTGTGTAATAAACATTCGCTCAGCGGTGTTCCAGAAGTGCAGCTCCTGGGCCAGTGCCAGGAAGTACTTTATCTGCTGTAGCTCCATGTAAACTGATTCATTTTTTGCATCACTAAAGCCAATATTAGCATTTTTATGGCCATCCTTGCCCCTTTACTTTGCAGTAACTCTAAATCTTAAAGCAAAGTTGCCAATGCGAAAGTATGTGTGGGAAGGTATAGGTTGGGTAGGAGCAGTGTTTGCCCTACTGGCTTTCAGCCTGAACAGCCTGAATTTTATCAGCAGCCAATCGGTGCAGTACCTGGGGATGCAGATTTTTGGCTGCCTTTTAATGGCACTGTACGCCGCCTCTAAAAAAGCACACGCCAGCTGGGTCGTGAATGCCATCTTTCTGCTGATGGCTGTAATAGCGCTGGTGCGTGTAAACATGCTGCCGTCATAGGCGTTGCACCGTTTGTTTTAAGTTCTGTATCGGGGTAGGAGTGGTATGAGCGCAGAGAAGTCTCCTAAATGCACAAGAGGTGAAACCACAACCGTGGCTTCACCTCTTGTGCTGGGGACAGGTGGCTTTCACCACGGTGCATAGGGCAGCTTAAATAACTGTGCTCATGCCCACTTCCATGTTTTTCTTGTGCAGGCCTTCTACAGCTCCTCCCAAAACGCAGTACGCAATAAAAGCGCCTACCTGCTCTGTGGAGTAAGCAAGGGTTGGAGGAGTTAAGTCCTGCGTTACAATCTTTTTATCCAGAGCCACCTGTACAGATCTCCTCACCAGGTCAGCCTCTTGTTGCAGCCCGAAGTGCTCGAGCATCATAGCGGCGGAAAGAATCATGGCAATCGGGTTGGCGATGTTCTTGCCTTTGGCCTGCGGGTAAGAGCCATGGATTGGCTCAAACAGGGCTGCCGTTTCACCAACGGAGGCCGATGGCAGGAGCCCCAGCGAGCCTGCAATCACTGATGCTTCGTCCGAGAGGATGTCGCCAAACATGTTCTCTGTCAGAATAACGTCAAACTGTTTCGGGTTAAGGATGAGTTGCATGGCGGCATTGTCCACGAACAGGTAGTCTACGGCTACGTCTGGGTACGAAGGGCTTATTTCCTGCACTACCTCGCGCCACAGCCTGGAGGTCTCCAGCACGTTGGCTTTGTCTACCAGCGTGAGTTTGCCGCGCCTGTTTTGCGCCGCCTTAAACGCAAGGTGGGCTATACGGGCGATCTCGAAGCGGCTGTAGGTGCAGTGGTCATACGCACTGTCAGCTATGCGCCCTTTCTCGCCGAAGTAAATGCCACCGGTCAGCTCACGGAAAAACAGCATGTCGGCACCGGCAATGCGCGCATCTTTTAGAGGGGAGTAGGGGAGCAGCACTTCGTAAGCTGTCACCGGCCGGATGTTGGCGTACAGCCCCAGCGACTTTCGAAGCTTGAGCAGCCCTTGCTCCGGCCTTACCTTGGCAGCAGGGTTATTGTCATACTTGGGATCCCCGATTGCCCCTAACAGAATGGCATCTGCCAGGTAGCAGGCCTCCAGCGTCTGGTCGGGCAGGGGATCACCGGTGGCCTCAATGGCGCAGGCCCCCATCGGCTGCCTATCGAATGTAAACTCGTGCCCGAATTTTTCACTCACAGCTTTCAGCACCCTGACGGCCTCCTGGCATACTTCCGGTCCAATACCGTCTCCGGCCAGCACTGCGATTCTTTTGTTTAATACACCCATGTTCTTCTCCTTTCGTAGGCTTCGATCGCCTCTTTCTGGTTCACTAAAAAATCAATGTCATCGTAGCCGTTAATCAGGCATTCTTTTTTGTAAGGGTCGATGTCGAAGGGGATCGTCTCCTCCCACATCGGCACCCGCAGCTGCTGGGCAGGCAGGTCTATGGTAAAGGCGGCGTCCGGGTCTTTCTCGATCTGCTTAAACAGGCGCTCCAGTACTTGGTCTGATACCTGCACAGGGAGCAGGCCGTTGTTCAGGGCGTTGCCACGGAAGATATCGGCAAAGTAGCTGGAGATAACCACGCGGAAGCCAGCATCATAGAGGGCCCAGGCAGCATGCTCTCTGCTGGAGCCGCAGCCAAAGTTCTTCCCCGCCACCAGTACCTGGCCTTTGTAGCGTGCGCTGTTGAGCACAAACTCCGCTTTCAGGTTGCCGTTGCTGTCGTAGCGCCAGTCTCTGAACAGGTTCTCGCCAAAGCCGCTCCTGGAGGTGGCTTTAAGGAAGCGGGCAGGTATAATCTGGTCTGTATCGATATTTTCAATCGGCAGCGGCACGGCTGTCGACTGCAGGATCTCAAACTTTTCCATTAGCTCACAAATTGGGTTACGTCAACAATCTTACCTTCTACCGCTGAGGCGGCAGCTACAAGCGGGCTGGCCAGCAGCGTTCTGGACCCCGGACCCTGGCGCCCCTCAAAGTTGCGGTTAGAGGTGGAAACGCAGTAGGCGCCAGCCGGTACTTTGTCCTCGTTCATGGCCAGGCAGGCGCTGCAGCCGGGCTCCCGTAGCTCAAAGCCGGCGGCCGCCAGTATCTTGTCCAGCCCCTCGGCCTTTGCCTGCTCCTCTACCTGTTTGGAGCCGGGCACGATGATGGCCTCCACGTGGCTGGCTTTCTTCTTTCCTTCCACATACTTGGCAACGAGGCGCAGGTCTTCGATGCGGGAGTTGGTGCAGCTGCCGATAAACACGTAGTCCACGGGCTTGCCAAGCAGCGACTCCCCAGGCTGGAAGCCCATGTAGTGCAGCGACTTCTCAAAGCTGGCCACTTCGCTGGCGCCAACGCTCGATGGGATGGCCGCATTCAGTGCGATGCCCATCCCCGGGTTGGTGCCGTAGGTTATCATTGGCGTGATGGATGCCGCCTTAAAGCGGTACTCTACCTCAAACTTGGCGTCCTCGTCTGAGTACAGGGTGCTCCAGTACGCAAGGGCTTTTTCCCACTGCTCGCCTTGTGGGGCGAACGGGCGGCCTTTCAGGTAGGCAAAGGTGGTTTCGTCCGGGGCTATCATGCCGCCACGTGCGCCCATCTCTATGCTCATGTTGCAAACGGTCATACGCCCCTCCATGCTGAGCGAGCGAACGGCGCTGCCGGCGTACTCCACAAAGTAGCCTGTGGCGCCACCCGTACCCAGGGCCGCAATCACGTACAGGATCAGGTCTTTGGCTGTAACGCCCGGCCTCAGCTCTCCATCCACGGTGATGCGCATGCGCTTCGGGCGGGATAAAAGGAGGCACTGCGACGCCATGACCTGCGCTACCTGGCTGGTGCCGATACCGAAGGCGATTGCCCCAAAGGCTCCGTGAGTAGAGGTGTGGCTGTCGCCGCAGACCATCGTCATGCCGGGCTGCGTGATGCCGAGCTCGGGGCCTATCACGTGCACAATGCCCTGGTAAGGGTGGCCCAGGCCGTAGAGCGGAATGTCATACTTTGCGCAGTTTTCCGAGAGCCTGTCTACCTGAGAGCGCGAGAGCGGCTCCGCAATGGGCAGGTGCTGGTTCTTGGTCGGCACGTTGTGGTCGGCAGTGGCCACGATCTGGTCTTTCCGGTACAGGGGCAGGCCGCGCGTTTCGAGCTCCTCAAAGGCCTGCGGGCTTGTTACCTCGTGGATTAAGTGTTTGTCGATGTAGAAGACATCCTGCCCGCCGGGGATGCTCCGCACCACGTGCGCATCCCAGATTTTATCGAATAAGGTCTTTCCCATATCAGTTCGCTGCAACAAGGTTTTGTTTTTCTACCAGCACATGGAGGTCTTCGTCCACCACTTCCTTTTTCACGTCGGCAACGTGCAGGAACGTTCCGTATGCTTTATCCAATGTTTCTTTATCGAAGTTGTAGCCCAGCTTCTGGAGCCGGTAAGCCAGCGCCGCACGGCCCGAGCGTGCCGTGAGCACGATGGAGGAGTTATCGACCCCAACATCGCGCGGGTCGATGATCTCGTAGGTTTCCCGGTGCTTGATCACGCCGTCCTGGTGAATGCCGCTGGAGTGTGAAAAGGCATTGGCCCCCACGATGGCTTTGTTGGGCTGCACGGGCATGCGCATCATGTGCGAAACCAGTGCCGATGTTTCGGTCAGCAGTTTGCTGTTAACCCCGGTGCTCAGGTTCAGGTAGGGGTGCTGGCGGAGGATCATCACGATCTCCTCGAGGGCGGTGTTGCCGGCCCGCTCCCCCACACCGTTGATGGTGCACTCGATCTGGCGCGCACCGTTTACCACACCGGCTATGGAATTGGCCGTGGCCAAACCTAAGTCGTTATGGCAGTGCGTGGAAAGGCACACTTTATCGATGCCGTTTACATGCTCGTAAAGATACTTGATCTTGGCTCCGTACTCCTCTGGCAGGCAGTAGCCGGTTGTGTCCGGTATGTTCAGCACGGTGGCGCCGGCCTTGATGGCTTGCTCGCACACCCGGGCCAGAAACGCGTTGTCTGTTCTGCCGGCATCCTCGGCATAAAACTCCACATCCTCCACAAAACTTTTGGCCAGCCTTACGGCCTCCACGGCACGTGATATCACCTCTTCGCGGGTAGTGCGCAGTTTATACTTTACATGAAGGTCGGAGGTGCCGATGCCGGTGTGGATCCTTGGGCGGCGGGCGCCCTGCAGCGCCTCGGCTGCCGTGCGGATATCGTTTTCAACAGCTCTGGACAGGCCGCAGACGATGGCTTCCTTCGTCTGCCTGGCGACAGCGTTCACTGCCTCGAAGTCGCCCGGGCTTGAAACAGGGAATCCGGCTTCGATCACATCAACCCCCAGCAGCTCCAGTTGTTTGGCTATAACCAGCTTCTCGTGTGTGTTCAGTTTACAGCCCGGAACCTGCTCTCCGTCTCGTAAGGTTGTATCAAATATTTGTATTTTCTGAGCTGACATCCTTTATTTGGTCTTTGGTACTGATTTAAAGATCCGCCATAGCCTGCTGTTACAAAAACAAGATTTGAAGACGGGCTACAATTTCCATAGACCGTGTATTTGTGTATATGGTATTAATTTACAGATAATTAACAAACGAGCGCATACAATGCCTAACCCAAGTACAGACCCTGTTTTCCAGTTGGTGAAATCCCTCACCCGCTCTGAGAAAAGGCATTTCCGTTTGTTTACCAAGAGGCAGGGGGCAAACGAAGGGCTAAAGTTTTTGCAACTTTTTGATGCCCTCGACAGCCTGGCGCAGTATGAGGACGAGAAGATTCCGGAGCTTGTGCCCAGCCTGAAAAAAGTGCAGCTGCCTAACCTCAAGGCCAACCTGTACAGGCAGCTGCTCTCCAGCCTGCGGCTGTACCACTCCGGGCAAAACCCGGACATACAGCTGCAGGAGCAGCTAGGCTATGCCCGTGTGCTGTACAACAAGGGCCTTTATCAACAGTGCCTGAAGGTATTGGATAAAATAAAATCAGCGGCGCTGCAGGCCCAGCTACAGCATGTTGCCCTTACGGCCATCGATTTTGAAAAACAGATTGAGTCGCAGTATATTACCCGGAGCCTTAGTGGCCGTGCCGATTCCCTGTCGGCCGAGGCCACGGAGCTCGCTTTGCATGTTTCCCAGATGCATGAGCGCTCCAATGTTGCCCTGCGGCTGTACGGCTTATACGTGCAGGCAGGCCACGCCAAAACCGGGGAGGACTTTGAGCGCTTTAAGAACTTTTTCCGAGAGAGCCTGCCTGCGATAGAGCTTTCCAAGGCCGGGTTCATGGAAAGGCTTTACCACTTCCAGGCGCACGTGTGGTACTATTACCTGGTGCAGGATTTTAAAGCGTGTTACCGCTATGCGCAAAAGTGGGTGGACCTGTTTAAGGCCAGCCCCGAAATGAAGCACCACCAGTCCGCCCTCTACATCAAGGGCCTGCATAACCTGTTGGCGGCGCTCTTTAACCTGCAGTACTACTCCCGGTTTGAGCAGGTGCTGCAGGAGCTGGAAAGCTACGCGGCGGATAAAGACCGTCGGGATACCCCTAACACAGAGGTCTTACTGTTCCTCTACATCTACACCAACAAGCTCAACGCCTGTTTCATGCGGGGAGACTTCTCGGGGGGCATCACCATGGTGCCTGAGCTGCTGAAGAAGCTAAAGCAGTACGAGCCGCAGCTCGACCCGCACCGGAGGCTTATTTTCTTTTTCAAAATTGCCAGCCTATACTTCGGGAGCGGCGATAACCAGACCGCAATTACGTACCTGAACAAGATCATCAACTACCCGGACACCAACCTGCGGGAGGATATCCAGTGCTTTGCCCGTATCCTGAGGCTCATTGCCTATTACGAGGCGGGAGATGATTATGAACTGGAACTACAGGTCAGGTCTGTCTACCGCTTTTTGGGTAAGATGAACGACCAGCACCAGATGCAGGTAGAGATCTTTCGGTTTCTGCGCAACCTTGGCAGCGTGGCACCGCATGAACTGAAGCACGCGTTTACAGCCCTCAAAGATAAATTGATGGCTATTGCGGAAAACCCTATCGAGCGCCGCCCATTCCTCTACCTGGATATCATCTCCTGGTTAGAGAGTAAGATACAGCACGTGCCGGTGCAGGAAGTGATAAGGCAGAAGTTCGCCCTGTTAAAGTAAGTGCTGTCTCCAGCGGCAGGCGGGCCCTACCTGTGCCCAAATGCTAAGGCAGCTCCCGGATGACGCGGCAGGGGTTGCCGGCGGCGAACACGC
This sequence comes from Pontibacter actiniarum, assembly GCF_003585765.1. NCBI lineage: Bacteria > Pseudomonadati > Bacteroidota > Cytophagia > Cytophagales > Hymenobacteraceae > Pontibacter > Pontibacter actiniarum. Next base: position 2,202,162 of record NZ_CP021235.1, on the reverse strand, counting down.
TGGGGGGAATGTCTCTGGTCACCACGCTTCCGGCCCCTATAACGGCGCGGTCGCCGATTGTTACGCCGGGGCAGATAACTACGCTGCCGCCAATCCACACGTCTTCTCCAATGCTGATCGGTTTTGCGAACTCCAGCCCGGAGGCTCTCTCCTGGTGGTTCAGGGGGTGCGTGGCGGTGTAGATCTGCACGTTCGGGCCAAACAGCGTTCTGCTGCCAATGTTTACCTGCATCACATCGAGCACCACACAGTTAAAGTTAAAGAACACCTTCTCGCCGATGTGCAGGTTGGTGCCGTAGTCGCAGTAGAAGGGAGGCTGTATCCAGAGGTCCGCAGCTGCGTGGGGCATTAGCTCTTTCAGTAAGCGGGCACGTTCCTCTTTCTGGTCTTCGCTGGCGTCGTTAAGCTCTTTTAGGAGGAACCGCGCCCGCAGCCTTTCTTCCGACAGCTGTGCATCCAGCGGGTTGTATAGCTCACCCGAGAGCATCTTCTCTTTTTCCGTTTTCATGCGGTATGTTTAGGCTACCTGCTGCAACGCCGTGTTGCTATTCGTTTATTCCGGTTTCTACGGCCGGAAGCGCTTCGCTACAAGCGGTTAAGGGGCAGCAGGTATAACACGAGCAAACAGCCTGTCTTGTTGCCGCAGGGCTTAGTTGGTGTGATGGAAGCAGCGGCACAAAGAGAGAGGCAGTTTCTCCGCCCGTTGTTTTGCCAAATGTTTGCTGCAGGTGGCGCTGCGAGTTAATAGCAGCCACAGCACACACGCGGCCACTTTTTATACTTTCTGCGAGGGGTATCTCAAAGGCCTGGTTCCTCGTATTTATACTTCACCCTTTGCTCAACTTTTAGCTTTTTGACGCAGGGCCGGCATTAACAGAATAGTGTCTGAAAATAATTTATAACTACTTGATATTCAGTAGTGTAAAATGTGTATTTTTTTTGATTTTTTGCACTATTTGCTGCACGGCTCTGTTAGATATATGTACAATAACTATGAAGCTAAATGAGTATGAATCAACCAAATAAAGAGACGAAAGTGCAGAGCAAACCAAAGGTCGAAAGCTATGATATAGCCAAGTCTGATGAAACGCTCCACCTGGCTGTTGACCTGGCAAAATTCATCAAGGAAAACCGCCTGTTCCAGAATATACAGGGGAAAGAGTATGTGAACGTGGAAGGCTGGCAGTATGCCGGTTCCCGACTGGGCATACTGCCTGTGGTGGAGCATGTGGTGAACATCAGCACAGACGATGAGATAAAATACCAGGCAAAGGTAAACCTGCTCGATCTACGGAGCCAGCAGATAGTGGGGGCAGGTTTCGCAATCTGCTCTAACCGGGAGCAGGGTAAGAAGTATTACCAGGAGTTCGCCATTGCCTCTATGGCGCAGACACGCGCTATCGGTAAGGCTTACCGTAACATCCTGGCCTGGGTTATACGTGCGGCCGGTTACGAGCCTACTCCCTCTGAAGAGATGGACTACGGCGGCAACGAGCAAACTGCCAAGCCTGCCGTGCCTACCGAGAAGAAGGCAACCATGAAATCTTCTACCGCCGCAACGGCACCACAGGCGAAGGATGCCGCTCCGGCGGAAGAGGAGCAGTCAGCCAGCGTGCGCTATGCCTCTGCCAAGCAGAAAGAGGAAATTATACGCCTGCTGAATAACCCGACCATTACGCGCCAGGAGAAAACGAAGATGTTGCTTAACATCAACCGCTTCGACGAAGAACGTGCCGCGCAGGCCATCGAGAAGCTGAAGAAGGTGATCGAGGACCGCGAAGACGGACAGTCGGCTGCTGCGTAACCGTATACAACATACCTGTAAACCCCACCTCACACGAGGTGGGGTTTTTTATTTTACCCGGTGTAGCCCGTGAAAGCGGCAGCGGCCCTGAGGCTGCGGGGAAAGTTTGCTGGCGAGTTGCTGTTTTCTGTAGGGCATCCCTTACTTTTGTAGTCTAAGCCTTTCCCAACCGTGCAGGACATCCACCACATACTTAATGCCTACTGGGGTTACGCCTCCTTCCGGCCTATGCAGGAGGAGATCGTGCGCTCGGTGTTGGCGGGGCAGGATACGCTGGCCCTGCTGCCGACCGGTGGCGGTAAGTCCGTGTGCTTTCAGGTGCCGGCCATGGCGCTGGAGGGCATTTGCCTGGTTGTAACGCCGCTTATCGCCCTGATGAAAGACCAGGTGGAGAACCTGAAACGGCGCGGCCTCCCTGCAGTGGCAATTTACTCCGGCATGAGCCGCCGGGAGATAGACATTGCCCTGGATAACTGTGTGTACGGGGGCATCAAGTTCCTGTACCTGTCGCCGGAGCGGCTGCTGACGGACCTGTTTCAGGAGCGGGTAAAGCGCATGAAGGTGTCGCTGCTGGCCGTGGACGAGGCGCACTGTATCTCACAGTGGGGCTATGATTTCAGGCCACCCTACCTGCAACTGGCGGAGCTGCGCGAGGTGCTGCCAAAGGCGGTGCCGGTAATTGCGCTTACGGCTACGGCCACAGAGCAGGTAAAGCAGGACATACAGGAGAAGCTAAAGTTTCCGAAGCCAAACGTATTCCAGAAAAGCTTTGCCCGCGCCAATCTTTCCTACTCCTGCCTGTACACCGAGAACAAGGCCAACCGCCTGCTGGAGATTCTGCAACGGATGCAGGGGCAGAGCATCGTATACGTGCGCAGCCGCAGGCAAACAGTGGAGATGGCCAGGTTTCTGCAGAGCCGCCGGATATCCGCGGCCGCCTACCATGCCGGGCTGAAGTTTGAGGAGCGAAGCGCCGTGCAGCAGAGCTGGGTGGAGGACAAAGTGCGCGTAATTGTGGCGACGAACGCCTTCGGGATGGGCATTGACAAGCCCGATGTGCGGCTGGTGGTGCACCTGGACCTGCCGGAGAGCCTGGAGGCGTACTACCAGGAGGCGGGCCGTGCCGGGCGCGATGAGCTGTACGCCTATGCCACCCTCCTGTACGGGCCGAACGATGTGGCGGAGCTGCAGCGGAAAGTGGAAGAGGCGCATCCTCCTGTTGAGTTTATCCGGAGAGTGTACCAGTGCCTGGCTAACTATTATCAGCTGGCCACGGGCAGCGGTCTTCTCAGCAGCTTTGACTTTGGCCTGGCGGATTTTGCCAAGCAGTACAAGCTGAAGCCGCTGGAGACCCACCATGCCGTTAAGCGGCTGGAGGCCGAAGGGTACGTGCAACTGAATGAGAGCTATTACATGCCTTCGCGGCTGATGCTGGTGCTGGAGAACACGGAGCTGTACAGTTTTCAGCTAAAGAACCCGGAGCACGATAAACTGATACAGCTTATACTTAGGCTTTATGGCGGGGAGGCTTTCGTGAGTTTTGTGAAGGTGCGGGAGCAGAAAATGGCTGAGCTGCTGAAAGTGCCGGAGCAGGAACTGCGTCGGAAGCTGGAGTACCTGCACAAGCTGCAGGTGCTCAACTACGAGCCGCAGCACGACGCCCCGCAGCTTGTTTTCACCGCCCCGCGCGAGGCGGCCGGAAGGGTTATCCTGAACACTAAAAAGCTGGACAGCCTACGGGAGCGGGCGCTGCAGCAGGCAAAGGAAGTGGGCCGCTACGTAGAAACCTCTAACCGCTGCCGCACACAGCTCCTGTTAGAGTACTTCGGGGAAACAACCGATACCCGCTGCCGCATCTGCGACCATTGCCTGGCCGAGCGGAAGAAGGCGCGGGAGCATGGGGAGCAGGACAAGCTTCGGCAGGAGGTGCTGCAACTGGTGAAGGCCCAGCCCTACCTGCCCAAAGACCTGGTGCGGCAGTTCGAGCCGAAGCACGCCGAAACCGTGACAGGGCTGATCCGGGAGCTGGTGGATGTAGGCAGGCTTATGTACCAGGAGAGCGGAAAACTGGAGGTGAGGAATTAGTAGATTGTTTTTTCTGATCTCCTTTTTGTTATCCTTTAGGCAGCTGCTAGTCACGAAACCTAAAGGGCACTTAGCTAAACGCATTAAAAAGTGGTAACTGTTGAACAGAACCACGACCAGCGGCACACCGAACACGAAAAATCCATAGCGCACTCCCCTGTACCAGCAACAGTCAGGTACTGCAGGTGATAGCAGGCAGGTGTGCTGTGCCAGTATCTCCATCACCGCACCGGTGCTGGTGCCGGTAATCAGCTATAGGGAGAGTTGAGGCGCAGGCTACTTAATCTTGTGCGGCAGCTGGCTTCTCCCGCTTCTCCCGCCGGACTAACATCATGGCCACGGGGATACCGATAACCGCTATACTTCTGAAATCCATACTTGCCAAGGCGGCTGCCCCAACCACAGGTTCACCCTGCAGCAGGCGTTTCCATACATCCCACAGTTGCAAAAATGCCATGGTGCAGCCAATGGTCAGAAAGGAGAGGAGGAAGCGGAGTATAAACTTTGTTTTCATAGGTAGGGGCGTTCTATCAGTAAATATAGCAATTTGAGCCACACATCAATGGCTTTGCACTACAGTGCCGCCTGCCACACCGTGTAGCTTACCGCATCTTGCGAAGAGTATACAAGTATAAACTTTCTACTTTTTCGCGGGCCCAGGGCGTGCGGCGCAGAAAGGTGAGGCTGGACTTGATACTAGGGTCGTTCTTAAAGCAGTTGATGTTAATTTTGGTGCTCAGGTGCTCCCACCCATACACCTCTACCAGGTGCTCCAGCATTTTCTGCAGCGTTACCCCGTGCAGCGGGTTGTTCTTCTGTTGTTCTGCCATACTGCAAAAGTACGAAATCCTGCGGAATGTATGGCGGTACCCTGCCTGGTGGCGGTCCGTATAAAGGGGCTATGTTAGAAGAACTCATCATCCGTAGCCTGGCCGATACGCTCCCTGAAGCGCCGGCAGACGCAGTCTTCCTCTTCGGCCAGACCGAAGACAACCAAGCTTCCGTGTTGGCAAGAGCCACAAACCTGCTGGAGAAGCAACAGGTGCAACAGGTCCTCTTTATTCATTCCGGCCCCATCAGCGGGTACCCCGGCTTCGCACGCTGGCAGCAGGAACTCCGGCGGCTGGGCGTGCAGGAGGCAAGTATAGCGGGGGTGCCCGTGCCGGCCAAAACAGACAAACTGCACACGCTGATAGAGGCGGAGGCGATGGCGCAGTATGCCAGGGCGAAAGGCCATACGCGTATCGTGGTGTCGGCCTCGCCCTTTCAGCAGCCGAGGGCCTTGATGGCAGCCGTGACGGCAGCGCAGCGGCACCATCCGCAGTTGTACCTGTTTAGCCAGCCGGGCGAACCGCTTCCCTGGAGCCAGGAGGCGACGCACTCGCAGGGTAAGGTGGAGGATACCAGGGCCGGCCTGATCGCCGGCGAAATGGAGCGCATCCAGAAGTACCATGCCAAAGGAGACCTTGTATCGGTGGAGGAGATGCTCCGCTACCTGAACAGGCGGGATAAGGGGCAGCTGTGAACAGCGCGCAGCGCAGCCCATAACCTTTTGCCGCAGGGCCAAGTTGTATAAGAGTGTATTTGTGCAACCTTATAACCATACACTATGAAAGCATTTGTTTTAAACGAACCAGGGCCTGCGGATAACCTCAAAATGCAGGACGTAGACAAGCCCTCGCCAAAGCGGGGGGAGGTGCTGGTAAAAGTACGAGCCGTGAGCATTAACCCGGTAGACACCAAAGTGCGCGAAGGCAAAGGGCTCTACGAAAAGATGAAGGACACCCCACCTGTTATTGTTGGCTGGGATATTTCCGGCGAGGTAGTGGCCGTAGGCGAAGGGGTGGAGTATTTTAAAGAAGGAGACGAGGTGTTCGGGATGGTGAACTTCCCGGGGCACGGCAAAGCCTACGCCGAATATGTGGCGGGCCCGGAGAAGCACCTAGCCCACAAGCCCGCCAACATTCCGCACCACGAAGCCGCCGCCGCTACACTGGCTGCCCTCACTGCCTGGCAGGTGTTGGTAAACGAGGCCGACATACAGCCCGGGCAGCGGGTGCTGATACATGCCGCAGCGGGCGGAGTGGGGCACTACGCCGTCCAGATCGCCAAGTATTTTAACGCGAACGTCATCGGTACGGCCTCTCCCGAGAACCATGAGTTCCTCCGAACAATGGGGGCGAACGAGGAGGTGGACTACCACAAGTATGACGTGGCGGACGTGGTGATGAACGCCGACATTGTGCTGGACTCACTGGGCGAGGAGAACACCCGGAAGTCGCTGGCCTGCCTGAAAGACGGCGGTAAAATTATTTCGATTCTCGGCGGGGCCACAGAGGCAGTGCAGGCGGAAGCGAAGAAGCGCAACATAGAGGCCAAGAACTACCTGGTGCACTCCAGCGGCGAAGACCAGGCAAAGCTGGCAGACATGATGCGCGACGAAAGGCTGCGGTCGCATGTATCGCATGTGTTTAACTTCGAAGACATGGCCAAGGCGCACAAGCAGGTGGAAACCCGCAAAACGAACGGCAAAGTGGTGGTTACGGTGGCTACAGACTAGCCTGCCACACTAGCCACACAGCGTAACGCTATGGCTATACTTTGCGCCGCCCTGTTGAGGTTCCCTCGGCAGGGCGGCTTTGTTTTCTGCTGCGGCTGCAGCCGTAACAGCGCCTGTGTGCTACCGGTGCCGAAGATGCTTTACGGCAGTTGCGCCCGTTATATTCAGCACAGGCTATAGATACTTTCTCAATTTAAACTTAACTTTAGAGGTGCAACCCGCACCAGGGCACTTTGCTGCTCTGCTTAAGCAAAGTACACATCATTCTTAAAACCAAAATGCCAAAGTTCTACCATGCCGTCAGCCTCGCCTTGCTGGTGGCCCTCACCCAAACCTCCTGCTCCACTACAAAGGCAGCAGAGCAGCAAACCGACACCAGTGCTAAAGCCGAGAGCTCCGAAAGAGCAAAGCCGGCCTCCAGGAGCGGCCTGAAAAGCTACAGCGAAGTAATCACCAAAGACGCCATTTCGGATGAGGGGGTTTTTACCATCCACAAAGTGGGCGACAAGTACTACTACGAAATACCGGACTCGTTGCTGCAGCGCGACTTTCTGTGGATCAGCCGTTTTGCCAACCTGCCCTCCGGCCTGGGTGGCGGTTACATCAACGCTGGCTCGGCCGTGAATGAACAGATGGTGGAATGGCAAAAGTTTGCCGATAAGATCGTTCTGAAAACCAAGTCTTACAACGCCTATGCCGCGGACTCGCTGCCGATCAGCCTGTCGGTAAAGGCGAATAACTACCAGCCTACGCTTTATGCCTTCGATATCGTGGCGCTCACACCCAACTCCCCGGGTTATGTGATTGATGTGACAAAGTTCTTCCTGAGCGATGTGAAAGCGTTCAGCGGCTTGGATGCCGATATGCGCAAAGAGTACAAGGTGAGCAAACTGGACGACAACCGTAGCTTTATCCAGAGCGCCAAAAGCTTTCCGCTCAACATAGAGGTGAAGCAGGACTTTACCTACGATGCCACCGAGCCACCGTCCAACTCCGCCACAGGTTCCATCAGCATCATGATGAACCAGTCGATGGTGCTGCTGCCGAAGGTGCCGATGCAGCCGCGTATCAACGATTACCGCGTAGGCTATTTCAACATCAACCAGTACGACTACGGCTCCGAAGCCCTGAAGGCAGATGAGAAATCCTACATCCGCCGCTGGAAGCTGGTGCCGAAAGACATCGAAGCCTACAAGCGCGGTGAGTTGGTGGAGCCGGTAAACCCGATTGTATACTACCTGGACCCGGCCACACCGCAAAAGCTGCGCCCATACATTAAGGCCGGCGTGGAGCAGTGGCAGGAGGCGTTTGAGACGGCTGGTTTCAAGAATGCCATTATCGCCAAAGACCCGCCGTCCCCGCAGGAGGACCCGGATTTCAGCCCGGAGGATGTGCGCTACTCCGTGATCCGCTACGTGGCCAGCACGACCCGCAACGCCATGGGGCCAAGCGTGTCTGACCCGCGCTCCGGGGAGATCATCGAAAGTGACATTATCTGGTACCATAACCACCTGCGCTCTTACCGTAACCGCTACCTGCTCGAAACCGGTGCCGCCAACCCGAGCGCCCGTACCCTGGATACGCCTATGGAGGACCTGGGCGAGATGATGAAAGAGGTGATTACACACGAAGTGGGCCATGCACTGGGCTTGCCGCACAACATGAAGGCCAGCTCGGCCTACCCGGTCGACTCCCTGCGCTCCGGTGCGTTTACCCAGAAGTACGGCATCGCCCCAACCATCATGGACTATGCCCGCTACAACTACGTGGCGCAGCCCGGAGACAAGAACATCCGCTTCGTGCGCCAGCTGGGGCCTTACGACCACTATGTGATCAACTGGGGCTACCGCTACCTGCCAGAGGCGAAAACGGCCGAACAGGAAGTGCCAACGCTTGCGAAATGGATAGAGGAAAAGGCCAACGACCCGATGTACCGCTTCGGCAGTGGCAGCGGTGGCTTCGACCCGGAGAGCCAGACGGAGGGGATAGGTGCGGATGTGGTGAAAGCCAGCACCTACGGCCTGAAGAACCTGAAGCAGGTGGCGCCAAAGCTCTATGACTGGACCGCCGCGCAAACAAACGACTACGATGACCTGCAGGAGCTTTACGGGGAGTTACTGGGCGTGTGGAGCCGCTACATCGGCCATGTGGTTACGAACGTGGGCGGTGTGCGTGAGGAACGCCTGAAGCCGAACCAGGAGGGATACATCTACAACCCGGTCTCTGCCAAAGAGCAGGCCGCCTCGCTGGACTGGCTTTTGAAAAATGCCTTCTCTTCGCCGGAGTGGCTGAACCAGGCTAAGATCAGCCGCAACATTCACCATGCCAACTATGTGGAGAGTATCCGGAACCTACAGGCACGCCACCTGAACAACTTGCTGTCGCCGGACAGGATGGCTCGCCTGATGGAGAACGAGGTGAACAAAGTAAACTATAATGCCCTGGACATGGTGCGCCAACTGCAGCGCGGCATCTGGAGCGAAGTATACAGCGGAGCTACAATTGACATCTACCGTAGAAACCTGCAGAAGGCGTACCTCGACCGCATGGATTACCTGCTGAACGAGAAGCCGGGCAAAAGCAGCCGCTACGGCACGCCCGTTGACATCAGCCAGTCCGATATCCGCTCCATTGCCAGAGGCGAGCTGGTGCAGCTGCAGCGCCAGTTAAAAAGCGCCCGCACCCGCCATGCCAACGACCTGACCAGGTACCATATTGACGACGCGATCGTTCGGATTGATAATATCCTGAACCCGCAGAACAGCTAAACTCAAAAGCCTCTCCAACCGGAGAGGCTTTTTTTATGGACTTGCTACATGCACCTTATGCACAGCATGTACTTTAAGCGTACAGCGAGGAGGGCACTAAGGGAACTACTTATCCTGTGGCACCCGAAATTTATTTAGCGCAATATGTAATGTATACTTTACATATTGTAATCTTTTGTTTACGTTTGTGTAGATCAACTCACACCAAATGAAAACACAACTATTCCCTTACTATTTAAGAAAGCCGGGCCTGGTAGTATTTGCGCTTGCCTCCTTGCCCTCTGTTGTGGCAGGCTTTACAGATGGCTTTTATCGTGAAGAGTACCAACTGCTCTCAAAGCAAACGATGCACCTGCTAGACATCATTGGCATCGTCGGCCTGGCCGTGTATGCCCTCTCCAAGGAAAAGGTGTACGACGAGCTGTTGCAGCGGCTAAGGCTGGAGGCAATCAAGCTCACGTTCATTGCCTCACTGGCCATTATTGCGTTGGGGTATGTTGTATTCCCGGACTTTGAGGTAGAGCCCTCTTACCTGATCAACCTGCAGGTTCTCTGTTTTATCGGGGTTTACTCCTTTAAGAAGAGCAACATCGTTTCTGCTGTAGGTTAAGTCGCTTATGAATAACGGCATAAAGGTAGAGCGTGCGCGCCACAACATGTCCCAGTCAGACCTGGCGGACAAGCTTGGGGTGTCCAGGCAAACGATCTATGCCATCGAGAACAAGAAGTTTGTGCCGTCTACGGTGCTGGCGTTAAAGCTGGCGCTGATCTTTGACGTACGTGTGGAGGAGCTTTTCCAACTGGAGGACTCGGATTAAGCTGTGCCGACATTAAAAAAGGCCTGCAGAACGTTTGCTTCTGCAGGCCTTTTTTAATGTCGTCCAACCGGAGTCGAAACCAGTCCAAAGCTATCTTTTTTGCGAAGTGCCCCTGGTAAAATTCAGCGGCGGCTTTCGGTGTTGCGTGCCTTGCTCATAGGCATACGTGTACCTGATAAGCACTGGCTCATCGTAGATGCGGCCCAGGAACTGCAGGCCGGCCGGCAGGTGCTCATAAGTATAGCCCATAGGAACCGTGAAGGCAGGCTGACCAGTATGCGGTGCGATCACCTGGCTGTTGTCGCCTTTGTAGCCGGACGTGTCGCCGACTTTGGCCGGCGGGTTGTTCCAGGTGGGGTAAATCAGGGCACCTACTTCATGCTTATCCATGGCTGCTTCTACGGCGCTTCGGAAGGCGATCCTCCTCGGGTCGTGGTAGGCATCCCCGCAAGTATGGGAGCTGTCTTTTGGGGTGAACTGGTGCTGCTGGAAGTACTTCAGGTTTTCGGCTGCGGAAGGTGCGTATTTACCTGAGGCTACGATTTCGTCGAGGTTCTTGACAGGCACAGCAGGCCCCTGGGCCGCTAAGTAGCCGTTGATGTCGTGCTGAAACACATCGCACCACTGGTTCTGGCGCAGGCTGTCGAAACCGGCTATGTCAACTGAGTCTACGATAACGGCTCCTAGTGCTTTCAGGTCTGCGATTGCCTGCTCAAACAGCGCCTTTACCTGCGGGTCGGGAGTATCCTCGCTCAAAGTTCGCAGCACCCCGATACGGGCACCTTTCAGCCCGTTCCTGTCCAGGTACTGCTGGTAGTTCAGGGGCATTTTACCCTGGCTGTGCCGGGTCAGCGGGTCAGCCGGGTCATAGCCTGCAATCACCTCCAGCACCCGTGTGGCGTCCTCTACGGTGCGCGCCATCGGCCCGCCCACGTCGTTGCGCAGGTAAAGCGGAATAATGCCTGCGCGGCTGGTTAAACCCATCGTTGTTCTGAACCCCACCAGCGCATTATGCGAAGAGGGGCCACGGATGGAGTTTCCTGTGTCTGTACCGAGGCCGACGGTGCCGAAGTTGGCTGCCACGGCAGCGGCTGTTCCGCCACTAGAGCCGGCGGGTACGTGCTCCAGGTTGTAGGGGTTCAGCGTTTCGCCCGCAATTGAGCTAATGGTTTCCCGCGGGCTGAACGCCCACTCCGCCATGTTGGACTTCGCCAGCACAATGGCGCCGGCCTTCTTCAGCTCCCGCACCTGGTAAGCGTCCTCGGTTGGTTTAAAACCCTTCAGAGCCAGCGAACCGGCCGTTGTCTGGAGGCCTGCGGTGTTGTAGTTGTCTTTTACGATAAGCGGGATACAGTGCAGGGGCCGTAGCTTCTTGGTCTCGGCAAACTCCCTGTCCAACTCGCGGGCACGCTCCATGGCATCAGGGTTTGTAACCACAATGGCGTTGAGGCCGGTAGGTTTGTCGTACTTCTCGATGCGCTCAAAGTAAGCCGCCACCAGTTGCTGGCAGGTGCAGGTGCCTTCCCGGAAAGACTGGTGTATCGCTGCAATAGTCGCCTCTTCCATCTTCAGCTTTCTGACGGGAGGGGAGGAGACCGTTTTTGTTTCGTAGCTGCAGCTGCCCAGCAGCAGCAGGAGCAGCACGAAAATAGGAGTATACGTTTTATGCATAAGCGGCTTTCATAGCGGGGTGCAGTGGTTTGTAAAAGAATAGTATTGGAACAATATAAACAAAAAGTCCCTGCCGCTCTACAGTGGCAGGGACTTTTTATAAATAATTACATTAGAGACGACGTGCGGTGCGCCTTTGCATAAATTGCACAAATTGCAGTGCTTAGATGTAGCCGTACCGTTTGTAGGCCTCCTGTTCCAGCCGCTCCCGGTGGTCTGGGTGGGCAATGTTGATCAGGGCCTTGGCGCGTTGGCGTAAGTTCTTGCCGTACAGGTAAGCTACACCGTACTCGGTCACCACGTAATGCACGTGGGCACGGGTCGTGGTCACGGCTGCCCCTTCGTTTATCAGCGGCGTAATTCTCGAAATCCCCTTGTTGGTAACAGAAGGCAGCGCAATAATAGGCTTGCCTCCCGGAGACAGGGCTGCCCCCCTGATAAAGTCCATTTGCCCGCCTATACCCGAAAACTGGTGGTAGCCGATGGTGTCGGCCACCACCTGGCCCGTCAGGTCTATTTCGATGGCGCTGTTGATAGCCGTTACCTTTTGGTTGGAGCGAATGATGGTTACGTCATTCACATAGTCGGTGCGCTGCATCAGGATAAGCGGGTTGTCATCCACGAAGTCGTACAGTTTGCGGTTGCCCACGATAAAGCCTGTGGCGATACGGCCCGGATGCCTGTACTTATGCTCGTTGGTGATCACGCCCTTCTCCACCAGCTGCATTACCCCGTTCGACATCATTTCGGTATGGATACCGAGCTCCTTATGGTTTGTCAGGCTGCCGAGCACGGCGTCCGGTATGGCGCCGATCCCCATTTGCAGGGTGGCTCCATCCTCTACCATCTCGGCAATATACTTGGCAATGGCTTCCTCTTTGCTCGTGATGCGAAGGCTGTAGTCTACCTCCGGCAGGGCCTCATCCACCTCCACCAGCACATCGAAGCGCTTGACGTGAATCAAGCCGTCGCCGTGCGTGCGGGGCATCTGAGGGTTTACCTGTGCGATCACGTGCTTGGCGCTCAGCACCGCCTCCCGGGTCACGTCCACCGAAACGCCCAGGGAGCAGTAACCGTGGCGGTCGGGCGGCGACACGTGCACAATCGCCACATCCAGAGGTAAAATACCTGACCTGAACAGGTGCGGTATTTCACTCAGGAAGATAGGGGTGTAGTCTCCGCGGCCACTGTTCACGGCATCCCGCACGTTGGCCGATACAAAGAGCGAGTTAATGAAGAAGGAGTCTTTGTAGCGCTCCTCCGCCACCGGAAACTCACCGTAAGTGGTTATGCTGACCAGCTCTACATTACGCAGTTCATCCGCCCGCTCTGCCAGCTTGCGGATAAGGAACTGCGGTGTGGCGGCGCTTCCCTGTATAAACACACGGTCGCCGGACTTGATAACAGCGAGTGCCTCTTCCGCTGTTTTGTAGGTAACTCTATTCTCAGACATTATTTATACTTGATACTCCCTAACGCTGGGTTAAGGAATGTTCGGGAAAGTTAAACTAGTAGTCGCTGCGCTCAATAGCAGCCACGCCAGGCAGGGTTTTGCCCTCCATGTACTCCAGCAGCGCGCCGCCTCCCGTGGATACGTAAGACACGCGGCTGGCATAGCCCAACTGGTTAACGGCTGCCGCAGAATCGCCACCACCAATCAGGGAGTAAGCGCCTTTTGCCGTTGCCGCCACTACTGCCTCTGCCACGGCTTCTGTGCCCACAGAGAAGTTCGACATCTCAAACACGCCCATCGGGCCGTTCCAAAGAATGGTTCTGGAGTTCAGGATTACCTCGGCATACTGCTCGCGCGCTTCCGGACCTATGTCCAGGCCCATCCACATCGGCTTAATGTGATGGCTCAGGGCGGTGTCTACGTTGGCATCGTTGCTGAAGGCATCTGCGATAACGGAGTCGATCGGGATCATGATTCTGACACCTTTCTCCTTGGCCATGGCAATCAGGCGCTTGGCCAGGTCAATCTTATCTTCCTCTACCAGGGAGGAGCCAATCTGGCCGCCGTCAGCCTTTACGAAGGTGTAGGACATGCCACCGCCGATGAGCAGGTTGTCCACTCTGTCCAGCAGCTTCTCTATGATCAGGATTTTATCGGAGATCTTGGCCCCACCCATGATGGCGGTATAAGGGCGCTCCGCGTTGTCCAGCACACGGCTGGCGTTGTCCAGCTCGGCCTGCATCACGTAGCCCATCATTTTGTCGTTCGGGAAGTAGCGTGCGATAACCGCTGTGGAGGCGTGCTCGCGGTGCGCGGTGCCAAAGGCGTCGTTCACATACACATCGCCCAGTGCGGCCAACTCCCTGGCAAAGTCAGGGTCTCCTTTTTCCTCTGCCTTATGGAAACGCAGGTTCTCGAGCAGCAGGATTTCGCCCGGCTGCAGCTCATGGGCCAGCTGCGCCGCCTCAGGGCCTACACAGTCCGGTGCGAACCGAACGTTGGTGTGAAACTCCTGCTCCAGGCGTGGCACCACATGGCGCAGCGAGTATTTCTCTTCCGGGCCTGTTTTGGGGCGCCCCAGGTGCGACATCAGGATGACAGCGCCGCCATCGTCAAGGATCTTCTGGATGGTTGGCACTGCTGCCCTGATGCGGGTATCGTCGGTAATGTGGTGGTTCTCGTCCAGGGGCACGTTAAAGTCTACACGTACCAGGGCCTTTTTGCCGGCGAAGTTATACTGATGGATAGTTTTCATGCGGTATGGTTAAATTTCGTTTGATCGCTAACTCGTTTTTCGTGTTTCACGGAAAAATGTTGCTCTACAAATATAGTGAATTGACTATAGTATGAAAGTGAACGGGCAACTACCGCCGCCAAACCACCTTATCGGCAAGGGGGGTAACACGTTTGCCTTCGCCCGAAGCGTTGTCGCCATAGCCCAGGTAAATGATCCCCAGCACCTGGTCCTCCTCCCGTAGTTGCAGGTGCTCCTTCATGCTGGGGTGGTAGGCCATTCCCCCGGAGCCCCAGTAGCTGGCGAGCCCAAGGGCAGTGGCACCCAGAAGCACGTTCTGAATAGCGCAGGAAACAGCTGCAATTTCTTCAAGAGCCGGTATCTTGGGCAGGTTGCCCCGCTGCATGTAGGCCACCAGGATGTGGGAGGCTTTGTCGCCCATGTGCAGCAGCTTTTCGTACTTGTCTTGCTGGTATTTATCGGGCGCAATGTTCTGTTTGTATAGCTCGGCATGCTGCTGGCAAAAGCCAGTGGCTGCCTCGCCAGTGTATACAATAAAGCGCCAGGGCTCGGTGTGGCCGTGGGTAGGGGCCCAGTCGGCTAGCCGGAGGAGCTGCTCCACCTGCTCATCGGGGATGCGCTCCCCGTTCATCTTCAGCGGTTTGGTGGTGCGGCGGGTTTCTACAACTTGTTTTATATGTTGGAATAGCTCATTCATGGAGTAGTCGTCGTGTTTAGGTGGTGGCGCTTGCCTGTTGCAAGCCGCCGTAAATGTAAGAAGCCTGCGTTACTTTTACCGCAGCTGGCGCGGTGTTGTTAGCCGGAAAAAGCAGGTTTGTTGCCCCGGCGGGCATAGCCTGCTGCCTGGCATAGGCACCAGCTCCGGCGGGGGGCTGATGCCTGAAAAGTCTTCGGGGTACCTCTCGCGTTTAGCAAAGGGCAGGGGAGCCGGCCTTGCTTTGTGTGTTGCCTGACGAAGCGGCTGGAAAGCAGCAGGAGTAAAAGAAATGGCTAAGCCACGGGGTTTTACTCCTGCTGCTTAGCCACTACTTTCAAGGTATAAAAGAGCTTACTTCAGCTTCAGGTCTTTCAGTACCTGCTCAATTTTCTGCGCTAGCTTTTGCTCCGTGGCTTCATAGTCTGCGGCAGCGGCAAGGGGCTCGTTTACGCTGATATAGAACTTGATCTTCGGCTCGGTGCCGGAAGGGCGGGCAGATACCTTGCTGCCGTCTTCGGCCAGGTACTGGAGCACGTTGGAGCTTTCCAGCGTCAGTTTGTGCTCTTCCCCGGTCATGAGCAGTTTGCGGGTGCTCATTTTATAGTCGCGTACTTCCACCACGTTGGCACCGGCGATCTGCTTGGGCGGGTTGTTGCGCATGTCGGCCATCATCTGCTGGATTTCCTCCGCGCCGCGCTGGCCTTTCTTCGTGAAGGACACCAGTTCCTCTTTGTAGAAGTTATACTTGGTGTACATGCCCACCATCATCTCGAACAGGCTCTGGCCGTTGTCTTTGGCTACGGCCGCCATCTCGGCGATCAGGGCACAGGCGGATATCGCGTCCTTGTCGCGCACAAAGTCGCCGATCATGTAGCCGTAGCTTTCCTCGCCACCGCCAATGTACACTTCCTGTCCTTCTTTCTCCCGGATCACCTCCGCGATATACTTGAAGCCGGTCAGGGTTTCGTACATGGTCACGTCATAGCTGTCGGCGATCTCCTTGATCAGGTCGGTGGTGACGATGGTTTTCACCACGAACTCTTTGCCTGTGAGCTTGCCGGCTTTCTGCCAGGCCTGCAAAAGGTAGTTGATGAGCAGGGCGCCCGTCTGGTTGCCGTTCAGGAGCACAAACTCGCCTTTCTGGTTTTTCACAGCGATGCCTACGCGGTCCGAGTCCGGGTCGGTGGCCATCACCAGGTCTGCGTCAATGTCGCGGGCCTTGTTCAGGGCCAGCGTCATGGCTTCTTTTTCCTCCGGGTTCGGGTACACCACCGTCGGGAAGTTGCCGTTCGGCTCTGCCTGCTCCTCCACCACGTGCACGTTGGTAAAGCCGAAGCGCTTCAGCACTTCCGGTACCAGGGTTATACCGGTGCCGTGTATCGAGGAGTAAACAATCTTCAGGTCGTGCTGGCGCTGGATGGCCTCTTTGGAAACCGACAGTTTCTGCACCTCCTGCATATACGCTTCGTCCACCTCCTTGCCGATCGGCTCGATCAGGGACGGGTTTGCCTCAAACTTCACCTCATCGATAGACGTGATCTTGTTCACCTCGCCGATGATGTTCTTGTCGTGCGGGGCGGTTACCTGCGCACCGTCGTTCCAGTATACTTTGTAGCCGTTGTACTCTTTGGGGTTATGCGAGGCTGTTACCACCACGCCGCTCTGGCAGCCCAGGTGGCGGATGGCGAACGACAGCTCCGGCGTCGGGCGCAGCGCCTCGAACAGGTATACTTTGATGCCGTTGGCCGAGAAGATTTCGGCGGCAATGCGGGCAAACACATCGGAGTTGTTGCGGCAGTCGTGGGCAATGGCCACCTTTACCTGCTCACCCGGGAAGTTCTGCTTCAGGTAGTTGCACAGCCCCTGTGTGGCCATGCCCAGGGTGTAGCGGTTCATGCGGTTGCTGCCAGCCCCCATAATGCCGCGCAACCCGCCCGTGCCGAACTCCAGGTTGCGGTAAAAAGCGTCTGACAGCGCCTCGTGCTCGTTGCGCTCCAGCATGCCGTTTATCTCCTGTTTGGTAGCCGCATCGTAGTTGCCGGCCAGCCACTGGTCAATCTTTTGTTTTACAGATGTCTCAATCATAGTCTGTTTACGCTGTTATTTTAGTAGCGGTATTCTGTGTGGGTTGTTTTGCCTCGGGCAAAGTGCCAAGACAAAAAATCACACCAGCTCTTGTTGCCCTAAACGCGCAGCCGAAGAACTGGTGTGAAATATAGTTATATCAAAATAAAGGTATTTTAGCCACAATTACACGCGGCTATACTTTATTTCCGGCCTAAAGGTTGCCCCGCAGCTCCTGCTCGCGCTCAATTGCCTCGAACAGGGCCTTAAAGTTGCCTTTGCCGAAAGAGCGTGCTCCCTTGCGCTGGATGATCTCGTAGAAAACGGTAGGGCGGTCTTCCACCGGCTTAGTGAAGATCTGCAGCAGGTAGCCCTCGTCGTCGCGGTCTACCAGGATGTTGAGCTTCTTAAGGTCGTCCATGTCCTCGTCTATCTTGCCGATGCGCTCGAACAGGTCCTCGTAGTATGTTTCCGGCACGTACAGGAACTCCACGCCGCGGCTGCGCAGCTCGCTTACCGTTTGCAGGATGTTATCGGTCGCAATGGCGATGTGCTGCACGCCGGCACCCTTGTAAAACTCCAGGTACTCGTCTATCTGCGACTTTTTCTTGCCCGCGGCCGGCTCGTTGATCGGGAATTTAATGTAACCGTTGCCGTTAGACACCACCTTCGACATCAGGGCGGTGTACTCGGTGCTGATGTCTTTGTCGTCGAAGGTCAGGAGCAGCTTAAAGCCCATCACGTTTTCGTAGAACTCCACCCACTCGTTCATCTTGCCCAGCTCTACGTTTCCAACGCAGTGGTCCACGTACTTCAGGCCAACCGGCTCTACTTTCACAATGCTTTCTCTGGCTACAAAGCCCGGCATGAAAGGACCGCTGTAGTTTTTGCGCTCCACAAAAGTATGAATGGTTTCGCCGTACGTGTGGATAGAGGCAAGCTTCACCTCCCCGTGCTCATCGCTTATGGTTTTGGGCTCCATAGCGGGTTTTGCACCGCGCTCCACTGTTCCTCTGAAGGCTTCCTCGGCATCGTCCACCCACAGGGCCAGCACTTTTACGCCGTCGCCGTGCTGGTGCACATGGCGGGCAATGTCAGAGTCCGGGTTGATGGCCGTGGTAAACACAAAGCGGATTTTCTCCTGCTGCAGCACGTAGGAGGCGCGGTCGCGAACGCCGGTCTCCGGGCCTGCATAGGCCACCAGCTTAAAGCCGAAGGCTGTTTGGTAATAGTGTGCCGCCTGCTTGGCGTTGCCCACATAAAACTCAATGTAATCGGTTCCGTTCAGTGGCAGAATATCTGTTGCCATAGTTTTGTATTAGTTTTAAGGTGACGTTTATGTAAAAATACATTTTTTAAGCCAGTATCAAAAGGGGGCGGCGGCGGGCAAATTATCAATGTGATTACTTGCAATTGCTGAGGCATGTTGTCAACTTTGTAAAAAATACGATACGACATGAACGCAAAAGCCCTGAACGAGTCCATTGTGGCCATCCTGGAGAAAAAGCAAGAGCTAAGCAAACTTGACTACAACGATGCACGCTATGATGACATAGAAGAAGAGCTGCACGACCTGGAGGACGATTTTAACGAAGAGTACGGCGATGAGCTGGAGGACGTACTGGAAGACGTGCACGGCAAGATAAAGTCAGATGCCGATATACTGCTGCCGACAGCCTACATGGCCAGCACGCTGGACACAAAGGCCCTGGAAGACAGCGAAGAGGCAGAGGGCGTTTGGGTTGAGTCAGACTCCTTCCCGGGAGTAGAGATGCGCCTGGTACTGGTTGCCAACCCGCCCCGCATCCTGCTGATCCTCTCTGACCAGGAGCGCGTACTCTGGACAGCTGAGTAACAGCCAACACCGGATTTTTTTACCAGCACCTGTGCTGGTGCTTTTATACTTGCCGCACTTACCGATGCCTGTTGGCGGGGTAGGTGCGGCTTTTCTTTTGCAGGGGGCACGCCCGGCTGGCCGACCTTCGCATACCTGCAAAAAATACTGCCGCGGGGCTCCTCAGAAACAAGATCCGCAAAAACTGTTCGTTTATACTAGCGTACTGAAGCCGAACGCTTACATTTGTAGCTGGTTTTGGTGTTGGTAGTTTTGAGGTATGACCATTCTTAGAGTACAATCCCTTTTGCACAGGTGCCTTAGCGCATCGCTCGTTTTTCTGTCCCTGGTTGCTTGCCAGCAAACCAAGAAGGAGGCACCGCTTGCCCCTCCGGCCCCGAAGGAGGTGGAGGATGACAGGCAGCGGGTAACGGCTCCGGCCTCCTTTACTGCCGACCGGGCGAGGCAGCTGGGCAGCCAGCTCGACTCCGCTTTCTCGTACCTCCAGAAGAAAAAGGGCTTTAACGGAACGGTGCTGGTTACCAAGTATGATCAGGTCGTTTACAAGGGTGCCTTTGGCTACGCCGACTTCAGGAGCAAAGACACCCTGACCACCCAAACTGCCTTTCAGCTCGCGTCGGTGTCCAAGCAGTTTACGGCCATGGCAATTATGATGCTGCAGGAGCAGGGCAAGCTTAGCTACGACGACAGCGTGCAGCAGTACATTCCGTCTTTCCCCTACAAAGGCATCACGATCCGTGCCTTGCTTACCCACCGGTCTGGCTTGCCGAACTACACCTATTTCAGTGATCACCTCTGGCCCGACCGTAGGGTGCCGATCACCAACGAGGACGTGCTGCGCCTGATGGCGGTGCACCAGCCCGGCATCTACTATCAGCCCAATACCCACTTCGACTATAGCAACACCGGGTACGCTCTGCTGGCTTCCATCGTCACCAAGGCGTCGGGGGAGCCCTTCGCGCGCTTTATGCAAAAGCACATTTTTGGGCCCCTGCAAATGACGGATACCTTTACGTTCAGCACAGCTCGCGCGGAGCAGCACGATGGGGTGGCCACAGGCCACACGGGCGGCCGTAGAAAAAGGACCCCTGACTACTTAGACACTGTACTTGGCGATAAAGGGGTGTACTCCACGGTAGAGGATCTGTATAAGTGGGACCAGGCGCTGTACACGCAAAAGCTGGTAAAACAGGAAACGCTGGCGGAAGCCTTTACAGGTTCGCGCCTCAGGAAGAAAGACGAAGACTACGGGTTTGGCTGGCGTATCCGGCAGGTGGCGAGTGGCGACACCGTGGTGTACCACGCCGGCTTATGGCACGGTTACACAACCTATCTTTTGCGAAACCCCAAAGAGCACAGCGCGCTCATCGTGCTTAGCAATGTGCCCAACGGCAGCCTGAAGTACGTAAAAGAGATCCAGCACCTTTTGTTCCCGGCCAAGCCGGTCAGTATGGCCAGCAGCAGTGCTGCGGAGCGGAAAGAGAAGGAGCGGCTGTAAAAGAAGGGAATGAGCCACTGCAGCAGCGTGCCTCAGAAAACAAAAAGGCAGGCTAGATATACATCGTAGCCTGCCCTGGCGGTACTGCAGCGCGCGTGTTAAGCTTTTTCTTCTTCATCGGGGGAATCTTTTTTCTGTTCCTCAGGTGGGGTGTCGGTAATGTTTCCGAATTCATCCACATAAGCGATCATCTCCTCCAGGCTTCCTCCAGTGGAGTTCTCCTGGCGCTCTTGCTTACGCTGCACCTTTTCCTCTTTTTTCTTCTGCTTTTTCTTTTCGCGTTGTTTCTTCATGAAGGTGTTCTGAGATCTACCCATACGTGTGTGTTTTTAGTTAAAAGATCAGCCCTCTTTTCGTAAAGCAAGCCGTGCTATAGCTTATACGCGCTGGCGCGGCTTAGGGGCATTTTGAAGCGGCAGGGCATAGCTGCCAGGGATACAATTTCTGTCTCTTCTGGTGTTGCTGGAAGTGCGGCTGTAACAGTTATGCTGATGCCGCCGGAAGAAAGCCGTAGAAGGCTTTACGGACGCTCCTGGATTAAAATCGCTGGCTGGTTATAAAAAACGGAAGGGCCAGGAGTGGTAAGGAGCCTGAATTCAGGAAGAGATGAAAAAAAGCATCTATTACAAAGATAGCAAAAATTGTGCAATTATGCAGGCTTTTGGGCAAGTATCTCCTCCTGCTCCCGGAGGTAGTGGCTGAGTGGGGTGTGGCCGTTGCCGCTTTACCAAGCGGTGCAGCAGGGCGACTGCACTTCGGTAAAAAAGCTTATCTTTGGGCGAAGCTACCAGAGAGGCAGCCCGTATAAATTATACTTTATGAGAACAACCATTGCGTTAATTGCGCACAACAGCCGGAAGAATGATCTGCTGAACTGGGCCAAGGTGCACCATGAGGTGCTCAAGGACCATGAACTGATCGGAACGACCAACACCTCCAAGCTGCTCAACGACATGCTGGACCTGGGGGTGAAAGGCTTTGGCCACGGCCCTAGCGGCGGCGATATCCTGCTGGCGGCTAAAATTCTGCAGGGAGAGGTACACAAGATTATCTTCTTCATTGATGCGGAGACGCCACACGGCCATGAGCACGACATCCAGACGCTGATACGTACGGCCGTGATCAACAACATCCCGATTGCACTTAACCGTGCCTCTGCCGACCTGATCATACTGGAGGAGTAACAGCGGGATTTTACTTTAGTACCGAAGACGCACTTGCGGCTGCCTTTGCAGTAGTGGGTGCTTTTTTTGTGCCTGTGCCTTCCGGTTGGCCGGAAACCTGTTGCGCTGCGCTGTTCAAATTGCACCGTTTTTTTCACGTTTCGCTAAGCTCTCGCTTACCTGCACTTATACAGGAGGGGTGTTCACTTCTCTTGTGGAGCCCTTCAAACCTGTTGGCACCATGGCATCGTAAACTAAAAGTAGAGAATTGATTGAACTAAAAACGGAAACTATGAAGACGAGAGAGATAAACTTATTTAAGTTATTAAGAAACGGAGCCTGCTTTGCCCTGCTGGCTGGCCTGGTAGCCTGTGGCGGCGAGAACTACGAAACCGCTGAAGAAAACGAAGTGGTGGCCACCAACGAGGTGGAGGAGGATGCCGGTGTGATGGACAACTGGGACACAGACAGGTTCAACACCACCTTTGCCTCTAACAACCGCTACGGCGACTGGGACGAGAACGACGATGAGCTGCTGGACGAGAACGAGTTTAACAGCGGTTTCTACGACACCTGGGACCAGAACGACGACGAGCTTATTGATGAAAACGAGTGGTCTACAGCCACGAGAGACTACGGCATGGCAGACCAGAACTGGAGCGAGTGGGACGCTAACTCAGACAACAACCTCGACGAGAACGAATTTAGAACCGGCTTTGCCAACTCCAACTACTACAACGACTGGGACGCTGACCGCGATAAGATGATCAACGAGCGGGAGTACTCCGACGGTGTATTCAGTGCCTGGGATCAGAACGACGACAACATGCTGGACAACAACGAGTATGACGAAAGGTATAACCGCTACTACGGATCTTAATTCTATACTTTAAAATGCTAAAAATCAGCAGCGCCCGGCATATTTCTGTGCCGGGCGCTGCTGTTTCTGGGTATATCTGTACTTATACTTTGATGTAGATTCTGTTGCGGTCCATCCAGTAGCCCATCAGCCAGTGCAGCAGCATGTAAGCGAGGGCAAACATCAGGGAGGCGAACTCCCCTTCACCCCAGCTCAGGAACCAGTTCTGGTAAATCCAGCGGCTCAGGCGCGTTTCCTCATCCACCTTTATAAAGCTCAGGGTCTTGATCACAAGCACAGACATACTGAAGATGAAAAGGGGGTTTTTGCCGAACACTTCGAAGAAGTAGGTCCACTTCTTTAACTTGGCCACCTCAATAACAAGCATAAGCGTGCCCAGTACCACCATCACCAAGCCAACCGAGTGCAACGTATAAGAGCTTGTCCAGAGGGCTTTGTTGATCGGGAATACCAGGTCCCAAACCAAGGCCACGGCGATAACGGCGGCTCCGGCCAGGTTCAGCTTCAGCACGGTGCCCAGGTTGTTGCCGCTCCTCTGAATAAACACGCCCACCAGGTAACCGGCAATCACGTTCACCGCCGCAGGCAGCGTGCTGAGCAGCCCCTCCGGGTCAAACGGGATGCCGTAGCCTTTGTACAAGATCTCCGGGGAGAACAAAAGCAGGTCAAACTTGAGCGCTGCGTTGCCTTCCAGGCTGTACGGGTCCGGCTGGTCGCCGAAGAAGTACAGGGCGGCCCAGTACCCGAGCAGCACCACGGCACTGAAAATAACGGAGCCCTTCACCTTTAGGTAATGCACCACCAGGGAACCAATAAGGTAACAGAGGGCAATGCGCTGCAGCACACCCAAGATGCGAACCGTAGAGAAGTCGATCAGCTCCAGGCCCCCGCCCTCAGCGTGCGCCACAAAGGGGTAGCAGCGCAGCAGCACCCCGATCAGGAAGATAAGCGCTGTGCGTTTAAAGACCTTCTTGAGGAAAACGCTGTCCGGCTGAAGGGAGAACTTGCGCATGCTAAAGCTCATGGCGTTGCCTACCGCAAACAAAAAGGCCGGGAAAACCAGGTCTGTCACTGTAAAGCCGTGCCAGGGGGCGTGCCGGAGAGGCGGGTAGATAGAGCCCCAGCTGCCGGGGGTGTTGACTATTACCATCAGTGCTACGGTTAGCCCGCGCAGCACATCCAGCGACAGGTAGCGCTCGGAGGTAACGCGCGTCAGGGGGGAGCTCTCTGCTACTGCATTTGCCATAAGTTTTAGGTTCAGGTGTTTAGGTTGATTTGAAATGAGCTCATAATATATAGATAATGTATGATATGTAAAAAAAGGAAGCGCAACTTTAAAGTATAAACATTAAAAAAAGCGGCAACAGATTTCTCCGTTGCCGCTTCTGTGCTTTTGTATTCTTCTCTTATGGGTAGCTGCTAGTATCCCAGCTTCTGACGCACGCGCTCCAGTACCGGCCGTGCTATTGCCTTGGCCTTCTCGGCTCCTTCCAGCAGTTTCTTGTCCAGCTCCGGCAGGTTGTTCATGTAATAGTTAAACAGCTCCCGCTCCTTGGCATACTTGTGGATCACAAGCTCGTAGAGCGCCTGTTTGGCATGGCCGTAGCCGTAGCCGCCCGCCAGGTAGTTCTGGCGCATCGTCTCAATCTGCTCCGGCGACGCCAGCAGGCTGTACAGCTGGAACACGGTGTCCCCCTCAGGGTCTTTCGGCTCTTCCAGTGCTTTGCTGTCCGTTACAATGCTCATGATGACCTTGCGCAGCGGTTTATCAGCCTCAAAAATATCAATGATGTTGCCGTAGGACTTGCTCATCTTCTCCCCGTTAATACCGGGTACGGTCATAACGGTTTCGTCTGTCTTGGCCTCCGGCAGCACAAAAGTCTCCCCGTACACATGGTTAAACGAGCTGGCAATGTCGCGGGTGATCTCCAGGTGCTGGATCTGGTCTTTCCCCACGGGCACAAAGTTCGCATCGTACATCAGGATGTCGGCGGCCATAAGCACCGGGTAAGTGAACAAGCCGGCGTTCACATCAGCCAGGCCGCGGCGCGACGACTTATCTTTAAAGGAGTGGGCGTTGGCCAGCATCGGGAACGGTGTGAAGCAGCTCAGGTACCAGCTCAGTTCCGTTACCATCGGCACGTCGGACTGGCGGTAGAAAATATGCTTGTCAGTGTCAAAACCGAAGGCAAGCCAGGCGGCCGCCACCGAGTAGGTGTTGTGTCGCAGCGTTTCGGCATCACGGATGGTAGTGAGCGAGTGCATGTCTGCGATAAAGTACATCGCCTCCTGGTTAGAGGTCTCCGAGAACTTGATAGCAGGAATGATAGCGCCAAGCAGGTTGCCCAGGTGCGGGCGGCCCGTGCTCTGGATTCCTGTAAGATATCGTGCCATAGGTTAGGGTGTTCTTTGTTCCGGGTGCAAATTACGTGAAAATGCTGGAAACATGCCTAGCCCAGCTGCGACATTTCGGAACAGGCGGCCTATAGTTTGCGGAGCGAGTAGTTCCGGGAATCCTTAAACTCATCCTGCTGGCGGTTGAGTAGTTTGATCTCGCGCTCGCTTACCTGCAGAAAGTAGACCGGCTCTACGTCGCCGGCTGTCGGTATCAGCTGCAGTACCACCGCTTCCGGGTTCTGTATGTTGCCTTTTGCCAAAAACCACTTGCCGCTGCTGCTAACCACACCTTTGCTCTCTGGTTTGCCCACGTACATCTGTTTCATCGTAAAGGAGCGGTTGGCGTCTTTCGGGGCACCTGTGAGTGTCAGCTCCACCCGTATGCCCTGGCAGTCGGCGCAGGCTAACGTGCCTCTGAAGGTGCCGTTGGGTGCCGCCATGGCAGGAGCGGAGGCGGCCTCTGCTGTTGTTCCGGCAGCCTTCGCCTTGGCGGAAGCTTTTTTGGCCGTGGCCTTGCTGCCTCCGCTTTTGCCTTTCAGCCACTCGCTATAGCTTTTACCGGTTTGTGCCTGTGCCTGCTGCGAGCCAAAGGTTACTGAGAATAGGATTATAAATGCGATGAGCGTTTTCATGTTGTATCGGTTCTGGGGCCGTGGTTATAAAAATTCAGCGGTGCAGGATACGGCGTTCGCCATACTGCACTGCTTATAGTAAACCGTGGCAAAACGCTCTTTATTGTGTACGGAGGCGTGTATTACAGGCCAGGCACTACGTGGAAGGGGAGGTGCAGGTGCTACGGGGGTGGGGGAATAAAGTTGTATTTTAGAAGCAGGCCGGCACCTTTTGACGTAAGGTAGCCTGTAAACAGAAATGGCCAGGCAGCTGCAGCAAGCAACTCCTAACCATCCTATCAATCAACCAAAAACAATTATACTTTAAGCTGCCACTGCGGCAGCGCGTTTCTTCTTCTTTTGCCCAAGGGAACTGATGTTAG
This sequence comes from Pontibacter actiniarum, assembly GCF_003585765.1. Lineage (NCBI taxonomy): Bacteria > Pseudomonadati > Bacteroidota > Cytophagia > Cytophagales > Hymenobacteraceae > Pontibacter > Pontibacter actiniarum. The sequence continues at coordinate 2,176,200 of NZ_CP021235.1, read as the reverse complement.
ACAAGGCAATGGCCGTTAAAATAAGTGCCACACCGATCCACTGCATCGCCCACACTTCCTCGTGCAGTATGAGGCTGGACATAAGCACGGCTACCGGAAGCTCTGCGGCGCTAAGTATAGCGCTTAGCCCAAGGCCCGTTTTCGGAATCCCGTACGCGTAGAACAGCGGCGGAATGACCGTGCCGAACAGCGCCAGCACCAATCCCCATTTAAACAGGCCGTTGAACAGGGCGCCACTCACCAAAAACTGAGGCGGAAATATACTGAAGACCAGTACGCAGGCACCCGTCAGGATCAGGGCGCTTTTAGTGGTCGGGTGCAGGTTGTTTCCCGCGGATCCGTTGATCATCAGGAAGAACGTGTAGGAGACCGCAGCCAGTAAGCCAAAGGCAATGCCCGTCAAGTCAAAGTCTGGCACTGTGCCCGCAAAAAGCCGACCGGCCAGCGCAGTGCCCAGTAGTACCAGTACTACCATAAGCACCTGGGTTAGGCTCGGTAGTTTGCGTTTTATGATAGCGTCCAGCAGCAGGCTCATCCAGGTAAACTGCATCAGCAGCAGGATGGCAATGGATGCCGGAACAGTTTGAACACACTTGTAGTAGAAAATACTGACAAGGCCGGTACTGGTGCCCATGGCAACCAGCTTGAGCTTCTCCTTGAACGACGTGCTGTTGCTTTTGCCGCCAAGCAGCTTTCGCAACAGCACGAGTGTCCAAAGAATAATCAACCCAAAAAAAACCTGAGTGCCCGTTACTTCACCCAAGTTAAAACCTTCCTTGTAAGCAAGCTTTACAAAAGTAGAAAGCACACCAAAACTACACGCGCCAAGAAATACCAAGGCGATTCCTCTGAACATAAATGTCCCTCCAGTCTAAAAATCAACCAACAAAAAATAGAATAGGAGGGGCCGAAGCAGCCCCAAAAGAGATTGGGGAGCTGTTACAGGTCGTGTAGCTCGTAGCCTGTGATGAAAATCTGTGTATGTGCTAAATGTGCAGGCATTTTCTATTTTGCAAGGCTACAAAGGTAAGGGCAGCACAAGTATAAATCCAAATTAAATTTATACTTGTGGCCTAAGCTTTTGATTACAAGCGCGAAAATTTTGCTTTAGTCCCCGCTTTCCACGGCGGCCTCCTCCATTAGCTCCTCCGCCTGCCGCTTGCCCAGGTAGCCGTCAATCAGGTAATGTGCCACGTAGAGCAGTGGCGTTAGCAGCACGGCAACGCAGAATTTGTAGATGTAGTTGATGGCCGCCACCGACAGCACCTGCTCCATAGACCAGTTGCCAAAGGCGTAGAAGGCTATGAAAAGAACCACAAGCGAGTCGATGAGTTGGGAGACCAGCGTGGAGCCGGTGGCGCGCAGCCATATCTTTTTGCTGCCGGTAATGTGGCGCAGCCAGTGGAAAACAGTGGCATCCAGGAACTGCGAGAGCAGGAAGGCGGCCATCGAACCGACGATTATGCCCAGGCCCTGGCGGTACACACTGTTGTAGGCGTAGTTGATGTCGAAGGGGTTGCCCTGCGGATCGGTGCTGTTTACATCCAGCCAAAACTGGGCAGGCGGCAAACCGGTTACGGCGCTGATGACCAGGAAGGCGTACAGGATGAGCAGCACGGTGAGGATACTCACTTTTTTCACCCCTTCCTTGCCGAAGTACTCATTGATAATGTCCGTGGTGATAAAGACGACAGGCCAGATCACTACGCCGGCTGTCAGGTTAAAGTCCAGTTTAGCGCCTCCCAGTGTCGGGATCTGCGCCCCCGGCAGCCCAAGCAGTGCCTCGCCCGAAAATATCTTAACCCCGATCAGTTCTGCCAGGAGGGCATTGGAGATAAAGATACCGCTGAGAACCAGGAAGAGCTGTGTGCGCTTTTTCTCGTGCGCGTGCTGTGATGGGCTTGTGTGAACCATGATGCTGCTTAGCTTTAAACGTAACTGCGCCTTGTGCAGGACCTGTAAAGAAACAACATCAGCAGCTAGTATAAAAGCAAAACGTGTCGCTTTAAAGGGATGGTGTGCGCCTGTGGCCTGTAAGACGCGCACAGGGAGGGTTGTTTTTGGGGCCGGAAAAGGCTGCAGGTCAATGTTTTTTGCTGTTTTACCGCTATATACCCTAGAGTTGGGTTCCTGTTGCCTTTGCCAGAGTGTGCTGGCGAAGGCGCTGAGCTCCGTAGCGGGTGTAGAGAAAGGTAAGAGTTTTCCTACAGCTGTTCGGCCCGGAGTTGCTGAGGTTAAACGGCGCGCGCTGGCCTACAACCGGAGCGAAGAAGTTTACTCCTGCACGCAAAAGATACTGCCTTCGGTGGCTAAGTCCGTTTTGGCAAAATGCTCCCTGGCCTCCTCCAGCAGGGGCGTCAGGTCTTTGTACCGGACGGAGAAGTGGCCGATGAGCAGGTGCCGCACCTCTGCGGCAAGGGCAAGGGCTGCAGCCTGCCGGGCAGTACTGTGGAAGGTATAGTCGGCGCGCTCACGGAGCTCGTCTGTAAAGGTGGCCTCGTGGTAAAGCAGGTCGATGTTGTGCAGGTAAGGGAGTAATTCCGGTTTGTAGCGGCTATCGGAGCAGTACGCATAGCTGCGGCTGCGCTTCGGCTCCATCGTTACATCGCGGTTGTACACAAGCACGTTGCCTGCCTCGTCCAGGATGTCCGCACCCCATTTCAGGCGCACGAGCTGTGGCGGGCGCAGAAAGTCAGGGAGTTTTTCCTTGATGAGCGGGCGCGGCTTCTGCTTCTCCCGGAACACAAACCCGGCACAGGGCACCCGGTGCTCCATCGGCAGGGTGTGTACGGTAATGCTTTTATCCTCGAATATCTTCTTATGGCAGGATGTGTCCAGCTCATGAAAGACGAGGTTGAAGTTAAGGTTGGTGCCGGAGTACTTGAACTGCAGGCTTAGGATTTCCTGGAGGCCGGGAGGGCCAAAGAGGTGCAGCGGCGTTTGGCGGCCCTGCAGGTGCATGGTGGAGAGCAACCCCGGCAGCCCAAAGTAATGGTCGCCGTGCAGGTGGCTGATGTAGATATTGCAAATGCGCTGATGCTTTATCTTGTAAAGCATCAGCTGCATTTGCGTACCTTCACCGCAGTCAATCAGGTGATACTGATTGCCAATTGTTAATATTTGGGCGGTATGGTGTCTGTTTGCCGAGGGTGTGGCCGACGAACTACCCAAAATCCTGAGTTCGAAATCCACAACAGGCGCGTGTACTTAGTCTTCTTTATTTGTCAGGTCCTGCTCAATCTCGTGCAGGAACACACGGTCGATGGCCTCTTCCACCGTTGGGAGGATGTTCAGCACCGACTCCAGCTTGGAGATCGTGATCAGCTTCATGACATGGTCCTGCAGGCCGGTCAGAATCAACAGGCCGCTGGATGAGTTGCAAAGGCGGTTGGCAATCAGTATAGAGCTTAAGCCGGAGGAGTCAGTGTATTTGACGTCGCTCAGGTCAAGAATCAGGTTGTTGATCCCTTCTGCATTCAATTTCACGAACTCAGACTTCAGGTCTGGGGCGATTGAAGTATCCAACTTCTTCTCATCTATCGTGATAATCGTGTAGTTTTCTTTCTTATCTATCGTGTACTTCATAGTCTACCAGTAAAGGATTTAAATGCGAATGTACCAAAATCTAGTTTAACAAACTTAACTTTTCGCAGTAAAAATATTGTCACTTGTGTGTTGCTCAATGCGTTGCAACACGTTTTTATAGTCCTCTTGTTCAAATTTATGGCCCGTAAACACCTCGTATAGCTCTATATAGCGCTCCGAAATGCCATTGACAACTTCGTCCGTCATTTCCGGCACCTGCTGCCCCTCTTTCCCCTGAAAGCCGTGCTCGATAAGCCATTTGCGCACGAACTCCTTCGATAGCTGGCGCTGCGGCTCCCCGCTTTGCTGGCGCTCGGCATAACCCTCGCTATAAAAGTAACGGGAAGAGTCCGGTGTGTGGATTTCATCGATAAGAAAAATCTGGCCGTTATACTTGCCAAACTCATACTTGGTGTCCACGAGTATCAGGCCTCGCTCTTTTGCAAGGTCGGTGCCACGGGCAAAGAGTGCGCGGGTATAACGCTCCAAATTAAGATAATCTTGTTCAGATACAAGTCCTTTCGCCAAAATTTCTTCTCGGGAGATGTCTTCGTCGTGCCCTTCGTCGGCTTTGGTGGTGGGGGTGATGATCGGCTCCGGCAGCTTATCGTTCTCGCGTAGCCCCTCCGGCAGCGCTACGCCGCAGAGGGTGCGTTTGCCGGCACTGTACTCGCGCCAGGCATGGCCGGCAAGGTAGCCGCGTATCACCATCTCCACTTTAAAGGGCTCGCAGCGGTACCCGATCGTTACGTTGGGGTCCGGCGTGCTGAGTACCCAGTTGGGCACAATGTCAGAGGTGGCGCTCAGGTTGAGGCTGGCCATCTGGTTCAGTACCTGTCCTTTGTAAGGAATGGCGCGCGGCAGTACGACGTCAAAGGCGGAAATACGGTCTGTGGCGACCACAGCAATTCTGTCTTCGAAATAGTAAACGTCGCGAACTTTGCCCTTGTAAAAGCCGGTTTGCCCGGCAAAGGTGAAGTTAGTTTCTTTAATGGCCTCCATTAAGTCAGTGTCGTTATAGGCAAGCAAAGTTAACTATATTTTAGAGGGCAAGAAAAAAATCTAAAACTTGTTAGAACACCTGTCATGGGTGGATTTATATAGCTTGCAAAAGATATTGAAGTATACTTAGGGATATGTTTAAAGTTTTATACTATAGAACCTATAGTTTGCATATTACCCTGAATGTTGCCTTTGTGTTTCCTCTTCCGCTCCGTACCGGATAATGTTGCGGACCATGCCGCCGAAGATGATGAAGTGGAACGGCAGAACCGCGTACCAGTACAGGCGGCCGAGCAAGCCGTTGGGGCGGTAAACAGCCAGCTGCTCCAGGTAGTTGCCGTCCGGCTCTTCGCTTATCTTAAACTGCAGCCATGCCTCGCCGGGCAGCTTCATCTCCGCGTAGAGCAGCAGGCGCCTGTGCTGCCTGTCCGCCACCAGTACGCGCCAGAAATCAATGGTGTCGCCTGCCTCAACGTGGTGTGGGCTACGCCTGCCGCGCCTTAGCCCCACGCCGCCCACCATTTTGTCCAGCAGCCCGCGGATGCGCCACAGGAAATCCGTTTTATACCACCCGCGCTCCCCGCCGATGCTCCAGATGTTGGCCAGCACCTCCCCGGGAGGGCGGTCAAACTTTACGCGCTGTCTGTCTGTCAGCACTCCGTACGCCGGCACCTGCACAAAGTCCATGTAGTTGAGGGGCATGGTGCCGCTCACCAGTGAGTCGGTCCAGCTGGAGACAACAGAGTTCTGCTCAATCTTGGAGAAGGCCAGGCTAACCGCCTCGGTATAGGGTGTGCAGCGGTGCGGGATAACCTTGTCTATACTGTGGTCGCGCACCACGGCATCGTTGCGAAGGCTGTCCACGAGGCTTTGCGACAGGGAGTAGTTTGTGCTGGTCACAAAGTATAGCCAATAGGAGGAGAGGCGCGGGGTGAGCACCGGCAGCGTTACAATGTAGCGTTTCAGGTGGCGAACCTCGGCCAGTTTCAGCAGCATTTGCCGGTAGGTAAGCACGTCGGGGCCGCCGATCTCAAAGCGCCTGCCATAACAGGCTTCACGGCCCAGTACCTCCGTCAGGTAAAAGAGAACGTCGCGGATGGCAATGGGCTGGCACCGGGAGTTGAGCCACTTTGGCGTTACCATAACAGGCAGCTTCTCCACCAGGTCGCGGATGATTTCGAAGGAGGCGCTGCCGGAGCCGATAATAATCGCGGCGCGCAACACCGTCAGGCTAGCCCTGGCTGTGGCCAGCACGTCCTCCACGCGGCGGCGCGAGGCCAGGTGCTTCGACAGCTGCCTGTCGTTGGAGATGCCGCTGAGGTAGATGACCTGCTTCGCGGCAGTGGTGTCCAGGTACGCGGCGAAGCGCTGCGCCGCTTCCTGCTCAGCCTCAGAAAAATCATCCCGGCCGGAGCCCATGGAGTGCACCAGGTAAAAAGCCGCCTCTATAGCTGTAGGTAACTCGTTTAAACCGCCCGGTTGCAGTAAATCCCCCTTTACGATGTGTAGCTTCTCCTTCAGCGTGTCGGGCAGGTGAAAGCGGCGGGGGTCGCGCACCACGCACACTACCTCGTGCCCCAGCTCTACCAGCAAAGGCAAAAGGCGTTTTCCGATGTATCCGTTCGCGCCGGTCAGAAGTATCTTCATAAGGTGTGGTACTCTAAAAGAGCCTGCAAATGTACGGTATACTTTTAAAACAGGCGGGCAGCGGATTAGTTACCAGAAAGAAAGGGAAGCGGATTAAGTGGGGCAGATTAAGCGACGGCTCCGTAGGTTCTGCGAACGCGTCGTATCGATCTGTAGTATACACCTGAAACTAAAGCGAGACAACGATGGACCAGTATTTACAGGCGGCGCTGGAAGAAGCGAGAAAAGGCTACGAGGCGGGCGGTATTCCCATTGGCTCGGTGCTGGTGCACCAGGGCAGGATTATCGGCCGCGGCCACAACAAAAGGGTGCAGGAGGGCAGTGTGGTGCTGCACGGCGAAATGGACGCACTCGAAAACGCAGGTCGCCAGCCGGCCTCCGTCTACCGGGACTGTGTGCTGTACACCACGCTTTCCCCGTGCCCCATGTGCTCCGGCACGATTCTGCTCTACGGCATCCCGAAAGTAGTGATCGGGGAGAACCGCACCTTCATGGGCGAGGAGGAACTGCTTCGCTCCCGGGGCGTGACCGTGGAGGTGGCCGATAACGAGGAGTGCTTCCAGCTAATGCAGAAGTTTATTCGTGAAAAGCCGGATCTGTGGAACGAGGATATCGGCGTGTAACGGCGGAGAGCTGGCCTAGGCTTGGGCCAGCTTCCCCAGCACCTCATTCACCTGCTCCTGCCACAGTTGCTTTTCAAGTATAACCGGTGGCGCAGCGCGCTCGAGGCAGTCTACAGCCGGGCAGCGCTCGCAGGTTTCGTTCACCTTCCGGATGATAATGTCCGCATCCTCTAAAAAGCGAAGCTTGCTGCGCAGGTTCTCGTTTACCAGCAAACCGATGCTTACCGTATTGTAGCGGCTCTCGGCAGGCTGTGCGAGTGCCAGCACCAGGTACTCGTTGTCGGAGTTGATGTAGGAGGAGCGCTGGACTCCCGCCAGCAGGCTTTCCCTTTGCTCCGGCCTCTCCAGTTCCTCAAACAGGGTCAAGGAGATCCAGCGGCGGCAGTAGTGCTCGTTCAGGAAGGAGGCGTGCGGGTTGTGCAGCCCCGACAGGTGCAGCTCCTTTGTAAGTATAAAGCTGTCGCGGGCGGGCTCGTGGTGGAAGCGCAGGAAAAACAGCTGCTTGATGTTGAAGAACTTGGGCAGCAGGGAGGTCAGGCGGTGCAGCAGCGTTTCGGGCGAGGTGTTATACTTCTCCATGAGCTGCAGCAGCTGCTGCGGCTGCCAGGTGGGCAGCGCGAAGAAAGCCTGCATGTCCTGCACCAGCCGGTCCTGGCTCAGCAGCAGGGCGCCCGCAAAATAAGAGGCCTTAAAGTTGTTGAGCACCTCCTCAAAGGAGCGCACCTTTACCCAGGTGGAGGTGTAGGGGCGTTCCTGCAGCTGTAGGTGCTGAAAGCCCAGTTCCCGGGCCACGGCAAAGGTCTTCTGGTGGTCCGTCAGGCTGGGGTTCAGGAGGAGCCTTGGCGGCTGGCCGGGCACCAGCACGGAGCGCAGCGGGGCCAGCTCCCGGTGCGCCTCAAAGCCGTCGGTGCTGGTACTGATGCCAAACTGCTGCTGTAGCACGTTCGCCAGTTCCGCATAGGTCGGGGTGCTCTCCGCATCCAGCCCGTACTGCTCCATAAAGCGCTCCGCCTCCAGTTCGATGTCATCAAAGTAATTATCGTGCAGCTCCTGGTACGAGCGCAGCGCCGAGAAGTAGAACTGCTCCACGCGCAGGTCAAAGGCGCGGGAGATCTCCAGCAGCGTGTTTACGAAGGCGCTCAATTTAGCCGGTGCGGTGGCAAACAGGTCCAGCACCCGGCTCATATCCAACCCAAAATGCTCCAGCGGCAACTCCGAGAGGATGTTGGACTGCAGCAGTTCCCCCACTGGCTGCAGGCGTTTGCTCAGCTGCAGCGACACCAGGTAATCATAGGTCACCCCCAACGTGTCGGCAATCACAGCGACCTTGCTGGGCTTGGGGTGCTTCTTTCCCTTCTCAATCTCATTTAAATAGGAAACGGAGATGCCGGTACTGGCCGCCAGGTCGGTGAGCGAGATGCCTTTGTCGGTGCGTAACTGCTTTACTTTCAGTCCGAAGATCATCCGGATTACATCTTCCTGCAATTTCATGGGCGGGTAAAATCTTTGTGTATGCCTCAATTACGCGCTTTTTGAGTCAATCTCATAAAAAACGTAAAAATTTTATTAGCGAATTTTCGCCAAAGTAAATTAATTCGCGTATAATTGGAATAACACAGCAAAATACTCCTATAACATTAACCATAAAACGCTATGATCATCGAAAGCACAGTTGACGTGAAAGGCACCATGCCAACCGGATTTGAAGAGATACTCACACCAGAGGCACTTGAATTTCTGGAGATGCTCCACAAGAAGTTTGACGCCCGCCGAAAAGAGCTGCTGGCGCTTCGTGTTAAAAAGCAGGAAGCCATCGACGCCGGCAAGCAACTAGACTTTTTACCTGAGACGAAGGAAATCCGCGAGGGAGACTGGAAGGTAGGCAATGTTCCGGAAGACCTGCAGCTGCGCCGTGTGGAGATCACCGGGCCTGTGGATCGCAAAATGGTGATCAACGCGCTCAACTCCGGTGCCAACGTGTTCATGGCTGATTTCGAGGATGCCAGCTCCCCCACCTGGGAGAACCTGGTGCAGGGGCAGCTGAACCTGCGCGACGCCATCCACCGCGACATAGACTTTACAGTGCAGAACGGCAAGACGTACCGCCTGAAGGAAAACGTAGCCGTGCTGAAGGTGCGCCCGCGCGGCTGGCACCTGCCGGAAAAGCACCTGACTGTCGGCGGCGACATGATAGCTGGCTCCCTTTTTGACTTTGGGCTGTACTTCTTCCATAACGCCAAAGAGCTGCTGCAGCGTGGCACCGGCCCTTATTTTTACCTGCCTAAGCTGGAGAGCCACCTGGAGGCCCGTTTGTGGAACGATGTTTTTGTGGCCGCGCAGGAGGCGCTGGGGCTGCCGGTCGGCACCATCAAAGCCACTGTCCTGATCGAGACCATCACGGCGGCTTTCGAAATGGATGAAATCCTGTACGAGCTGCGCGATCATATCGTGGGGCTTAACGCCGGCCGCTGGGACTACATATTCAGCGCAATCAAAAGGTTCAGAAACCGGGAGGAGGTACTGTTCCCGGACCGGACGGATGTAACCATGCAGGTGCCGTTTATGCAGGCCTATACCACGCTGCTGGTGCAGACCTGCCACAAGCGCGGGGCGCATGCCATGGGTGGCATGGCCGCCTTTATCCCGAGCCGCAACAACCCGGCCGTTAACGAGAACGCTTTCAAAAAGGTGAAAGCCGACAAGGCCTTTGAGGCTGAGAAAGGTTTCGACGGTACCTGGGTGGCACACCCGGACCTGGTGGCCGTCGCCCGTGAGGAGTTCGACAAAGTGCTGGGGGAGCGGCCGCATCAGAAGGAAGTACGGCGCGAGAATGCGGAAGTAACGGCCGCGGACCTGACCAACTTCTCCATACCCGGAGGCAAGATCACGGAAACTGGGCTTCGCCTGAACATCAACGTGGGCATTATGTACATCGGCAGCTGGCTCTGCGGGGTTGGCGCTGCCGCGATTCATAACCTGATGGAGGACGCTGCGACTGCCGAGATCTCGCGGGCGCAAGTATGGCAGTGGCTGCACCACCCGCACACCAAAACCGATGATGGGGTGGAAGTGACCGAGGAGCGCGTGCTGCACCTGATTAAAGAGGAAACGGAGAACATTAAAGAAGAGGTGGGCCTGGCGATGTTTAAGAATTACCACTATGAAAAAGCCGCCCATCTGTTCTCAGAGCTGGTGCTCACCACCTGCTTCGTGGACTTCCTGACGCTGCCCGCCTACAAATACCTAGACTAGCCAAAGAGGTGAAGGGGGCGTGGTAAAAAATCGCGCTACCCCTTTATCAGCATCATTGAAAATAAAATCAAAAACAACTCCCTTAAAACATAACTATCGCCATGACTAAGAACGAAAGAAGCCAGAAAATTGAAAGAGATTGGATCGAGAACCCACGCTGGACAGGTATCCGCAGACCTTATAGCGCCGAAGAGGTGGTAAAACTGCAGGGCTCGGTGCAAATAGAATATACCCTGGCCCGCAACGGGGCCGAAAAGCTGTGGCGCTTGCTGCACTCCGAGAAATACGTGGCGGGCTTAGGTGCCTTAACTGGCAACCAGGCGGTGCAGGAGGTGGAGGCTGGCCTGAACGCCATCTACCTGAGCGGCTGGCAGGTAGCCGCCGACGCTAACCTGGCCGGCCAGATGTACCCGGACCAGAGCCTGTACCCGGCAGACTCTGTGCCGAACGTTGTGAAGAAAATTAACAACTCCCTGCTGCGTGCCGACCAGATACAGAGCGTGAACGGCGAAGGCGAGAAAGACTACATGGTGCCGATCGTAGCGGATGCCGAGGCAGGCTTTGGCGGTAACCTGAATGCGTTTGAACTGATGAAAATGATGATTGAGTCCGGTGCCGCCGGCGTACACTTCGAAGACCAGCTGTCGTCGGCCAAGAAGTGCGGCCACCTGGGCGGCAAAGTGCTGGTGCCCACGCAGGAGGCGATCAACAAACTGGTAGCCGCCCGCCTGGCCACGGATGTGATGGGAGTGCCGACCATTGTGGTGGCCCGCACCGATGCCGATGCCGCCAACCTCATCACCAGCGACATCGACCCGCGCGACCACGAGTTTATACTTGACAAGCCGCGCACGAGCGAAGGCTTCTTCCATGTGCGCTGCGGCATTGAGCAGGGCATTGCCCGCGGCCTGGCCTACGCGCCTTATGCCGATTTGATCTGGATGGAAACGTCGCACCCGGACCTGGACCAGGCTCGCCAGTTCGCAGAGGCGATACACAAGCAGTTTCCGGGTAAGTTGCTGGCCTATAACTGCTCTCCGTCCTTTAACTGGGCCTCTAAGCTAAGCGTGGAGGAGATGGAGACTTTCCGCGAGGAGCTGGCCGCGATGGGGTACAAGTTCCAGTTTATTACGCTGGCAGGCTTCCACGCCCTCAACACCAGCATGTTTGAGCTGGCAAAGGCCTACAAGGAGCGCGGCATGGCAGGTTACTCAGAGCTGCAGCAGCGTGAGTTTGGCCTGGCCAAGGATGGGTTTAAAGCTGTGAAGCATCAGTCGTTTGTGGGCACCGGCTATTTCGATGCCGTACAGAACACCGTCACTTCCGGCACCACTTCCACAGCCGCCCTCATAGGCTCTACCGAGGAGGAGCAGTTTCAGTAAGAGGTAGTAGCAAAGGTAAAGCGCCTGCTGTAGCATAAGCTTTGGCAGGCGCTTTTTTTTATGTACAGACACTGTGGCGGCAGTTTTACTCCGGCGAATAGCCCAGGCGGCGCGCGCGCTTCTCCCAGTTCTGCCGGGCCCAGGTTTGCAGGTCGGCCACCTGGTCCAGCTCATCTATGATTTCCATGCCAAGCAGGGTCTCAATCATGTCTTCCATGCTGATCAAACCGGCTGTCCCGCCATACTCATCCACCACAAGGGCGATCTGTTCCTGCTGCTCGAGCAGCTTGTTGAACAGCGTTGGGATGGGCATGTGCTCCGGCACCACCTGTACTTTGCGCCTGATTGATTTCAGGGGCTGGTTCCCCTGCCCGTCTATGATTTTGTACAGCACTTCCTCTTTCAGGATATAGCCTTTCACATCGTCCAGGTTTTCGGAGTAGATCGGTATCCGGGAGAAACGCAGGTCCGGGAAGTCACGGAAGAAGTCTGCCATGGTCATGTCTTCCTGCGCGCTCACGATTACGGTGCGCGGCGTCATGATGTGGCGCACCAGGATGTTGTTGAACCGCAGGATATTCTGAATGATCTGGGACTCCCCCTTTTTGAAAATACCCTCTTTGATGCCCAGCTCTGCCATGGCCGTAAAGTCGGCACGGCTAAGCACACTGCGGCCTTTTTCTGTTTTCAGGCGCTTGGTGATGAACTGTGACAGTACGATAATCGGGTAGAGGGGAGAGTAGATCAGGATTTTGAGCGTGCGCACCGTAAAGGGCGTCAGCTGCTTCCAGTAATTGGCTCCCAGCGTTTTGGGGATAATCTCCGTGAAAATAAGAATGATGATCGTCAGGACCACCGACACAGCCGTGAGGTACTCGTCTCCCCACAGAAGCTGCGCTTCTGCACCCACACCGGCTGCCCCAATGGTGTGGGCAAAGGTATTGAGCGTAAGTATGGCTGCCAGCGGCCGGTCTATGTTGTCCTTAAAATGCTGGAGGTCCTTGCCCAGCGAAGGATTTTCTGAATTAACAATGGAAACGTGGGAGGGTGTGATACTTAACAGCGAAGCCTCGAGTAACGAACAGAGGAATGAAAAGAATAATGCAACCGCAAGGTATAAAAGCAATAAACCCATTTATGTTTTAGTGTTTTGAAAGCGAATGTAGTGAATAATTAAATATGTGACAGCACCCAGGGCACTACTGCTTGCAGCAGTGGCTTCGGTGGTGGCGGCTGTACTCCCAGGCTTGCCTCCACCGAGCTGTTCATTTCCGGCGGTACCGGGGTAACCGCTCCCCGCCGCAAGCTATACTTTACCAAAGGCTCCTGGGGCTGAGGGGTTAACCTCAGCGGTCTGTTTCCCTGCTCCGAAAGCAGTAAACTCGGCCCTTTTTGCTCCGGCGGAACCTGCTGTTTAGCTTCCTGTCTTGCCATCTTTTCCATCGTTTTAACGTGCGTCGTGTTGCCGGCCGGTTTACGCAAGCCCTGCCACACCTGAAACGAAGGCAGGCAGCGGCGGGTTAAGAACGGCGGCTGTGCCTGCATGCGCCACCACCCGGCGCTAGAGCCAGTTAAACAGCTTGCGCAGCATGGGCAGGCGGTTTTGGTAAGGCGGGTAGCGGAGCGGAAGGTCCAGCCAGGTGCCACGGTGCAGCACGCTTTTCTGGTGCGAAAACACATCGAAGCTGTTTTGCCCGTGGTAACTGCCCATGCCGCTGCCGCCTACACCTCCGAACGGCAGGTTCGGGTTTATAAGGTGTGAGATGGTGTCGTTGATGCAGCCGCCCCCAAAGTGGGTGTACTTTAGCAGGTGCTGCTGCTGCTCTTTATTGGAGGAGAAGAAGTACAGCGCGAGCGGCTTCTCGTGTGCATTCACAACCCGGATGGCCTCCTGCATGTTTTCCACGGTAATAACCGGTAGTATGGGGCCGAAAATCTCCTCCTGCATCACTGGGTGTTGCCAGGTAACCTGGTCCAGCACAGTCGGGGCGATGTAACGGCTTGGCGCATCGGTCTGGCCGCCAGAACGCACCAGCCCATCCTTCAGAAAGCCGCTTAGCCGGTGAAAATGCCTGTCATTTACAATGCGGGCATAATCGTGGCTTTGCATGGGGTCACTGCCGTAAAACTCCCCGATGCACTGGTTAATGCGTTGGATCAGCTCCTCTTTTACCTGCTCCTGCACCAGCAGGTAGTCCGGGGCTACGCAGGTCTGGCCCGCGTTCAGAAACTTGCCCCACGTAATCCGGCGAGCCGCCAGCTCCAGGTCTGCATCCTCGGCCACAATGGCGGGGCTTTTGCCCCCCAGCTCAAGCGTGAGCGGCGTCAGGTGTTCGGCGGCGGCCTGCATTACGATCTTTCCTACCTGCGTGCTTCCTGTAAAGAAAATGTAGTCGAAGCGCTGGCTGAGTAAGTGTTGGGTGCTGGGTACGCCTCCCTCCACCACGGCCAGGTACTCCTCCTCAAAGTTGTTGCGGATCATTTTGGCAACTACCGCAGACGTGGTCGGGGTAAGCTCAGAGGGTTTTACAACGGCGCAGTTGCCTGCTGCCATGGACCCGATGAGCGGGTTAAGGAGCAGTTGGAAGGGATAGTTCCAGGGGCCTATAATAAGTGAGACGCCATAAGGCTCTGTATGAATGTAACTGCGCGACGGGAAATTGATAAACGATTCCTTTACCCGCCGGGGCCTGGCCCATTTGTGCAGGTGCTGCAGTGTCTGTTTCAGTTCCAGCTCCACAAAGCCCACCTCCGTGGCGTAAGACTCCAGCTCTGGCTTGTGAAAGTCAGCAAACATGGCGTCAAACAGCTCCTGCTCGTGCTGCCGGATAACCTGCTGCAACTGCCGGAGCCGCTCTTTGCGGAAGCTTATGTCCAAGGTTTTCCCCGAGGAGAAGAAGGTGCGCTGTTTCTGTACCAGATCCCGGATGTGCCGTTCATCGGTTTCGGCGGGAGGGGAGGCTGTTTGAGCGGAGTGAGGGGTTGGCATAGCTTATGGTTTTGAAGCTTCTTTTTCGCGGGGAACCGCTTCGGCTGCCGGGCGCCCAGCAAAGTGATCCATGGAAGAATATACGTGAAATCCGCGGCCTACGATCTTGTCGAAGAGCTTTGTTGGTAGAACTCCGCGCAGGAAGGGTAGCAGGTTCACAATAGCCGGTTTGCGCAGTATGATTTTGTTCTGCTCCACCGCCTCCAGTATCGCACGGGTAATGCGCTCCGGTTTAAGGATGGGCGCGAGCAGCGGGGCCTTTACGCCGGCAAACATGCCGGTGTCTATGTAGCTTGGCGTAACGGTGGTTACATGCAGGTCTTGCTTCAGGGCTTCAAGCTCCAGGCGAAGGCTCTCTGACCATCCCAGCACGGCCCACTTACTGGCTGCGTACACGCTCATGCGCGGGTTAGGGATTAAACCGGCGGCGGAGGCAATGGTGACCACATGGCCGCTGCCGCGGGCAACCATGCGTGGCAGGAAAGCCCGCGTCACCGCCATTACCCCCAGCACGTTAATATCCAGGGTGCGTTTGATGTCGAAGTACGAGTGTTCGGCAAAGGGTTTCCCCACGACAATGCCTGCATTGTTAAAAAGTATATCGGGCACCCCAACGGTGTCCATTACCTGCTGTGCAGCCTGCTCCACCTCCTCCGGCTTTGCCACATCTACTTCATACGTATGCACCTGGTGGCCCTGCGCCTGTAACTCTTGTGCAACCTGTTGCAGGTTTTGGCAGTTAATGTCCCAGATAACAAGCCGGCTGGCCCCGGACTGGAGGCAGCGCTGGCCAAGAAGCCTGCCGATGCCGGAGGCGCCACCGGTTACCAGCACGGTACTGTTTTTTATCTTCGTCATAGGCGGTGGATGCTGTTACAACAGTATAATTCGTTACTTAAACTATCAAATATGCACTGTAAATCAAAGTACGGCGCAGGATTTCTTCCCCTTGCCGGAGTTGTGTATCTTTGGGTGAGGCCGGTGCAGGCCCTGCTTAACAAACTTGCAAAAACACTATGAAAATAATTGAGTGCCCACGCGATGCCATGCAAGGCATCCGGGAGTTTATACCTACCGCGCTAAAGGCAAAGTATATCAACCAGCTGCTCAAGGTTGGCTTCGACACCATTGACTTCGGCAGCTTTGTATCGCCCAAGGCCATCCCGCAGATGCGCGATACTGCCGAGGTATTGGGAAAGCTGGACCTGGAGAACACCTCCTCCAAGCTGCTTGCGATTATCGCCAACACCCGCGGTGCCGAGGATGCCGCGCAGTTTGAGCAGATCGACTACCTGGGCTTTCCACTCTCGGTGTCGGAGACGTTTCAGCAGCGCAACACCAACAAAAGTGTAGCCGAGGCCATGCAACAGCTGGCCCGCATCCAGGAGATTTGCCAGAAAAGCGGGAAGACACTGGTTACCTATATCTCCATGGGCTTCGGTAACCCTTACAACGACCCCTGGGATGTGGACACGGTGATCGGGTTTGTGCAGGAGCTGGACAAGCTGCAGGTAAAAATTGTGTCGCTGTCGGATACCATTGGCGTGGCGACACCGGCCAACATCACCTACCTGTTCAGCCATCTGATCCCGGCCTTTGAGCACATTGAGTTTGGGGCGCACCTGCATACAACCCCTGCCACCTGGCAGGAGAAGGTCGCGGCTGCGTATGAGGCTGGCTGCCGCCGCTTTGATGGCGCCCTGCGCGGCTACGGGGGCTGCCCAATGGCGAAAGATGAACTGGTGGGCAACATGGCCACAGAAAATTTGGTGGGCTTCTTCGAAAATAAAGGTGTAAATTTGAGCCTCAACAAACCCGCCCTGCAGGTTGCAATGGCCGAGTCAGGAGCTGTGTTTCTATAACCTATGGCAAGCAGAACAATAGTAGATATTTTTGTGCCGTGCTTCGTCGATCAGCTGTTCCCGGATACTGCCATGAACATGGTGAAGGTGCTGGAGAAGGCAGGCTGCGAAGTGCGCTATAACCCCAACCAGACCTGCTGCGGGCAACCCGCCTTCAACGCTGGTTTCTTCAACGAGGCCCGGGAAGTGGCCGATAAGTTCCTGGATGATTTCTCCAGTGAGACATCCCATTACATCGTGGCTCCTTCGGCCTCTTGTGTGGGCATGGTACGCAACGCCTACCAGGATATCTTCGTGAAGTCGTCGAAGTTGGTGAAGTACCGCGCCATGCAGAAGAAGGTGTACGAACTGACGGAGTTCCTGACGGATGTGATGGGTATTACGCGTATTGACGGCGCCGCCCTGCCGGGCAGGTACACCTACCATGACTCCTGCAGTGCGCTGCGGGAGTGCGGCATTAAAGCAGGACCGCGCGAACTGCTAAGCAATGTGGCCGGGCTGGAACTGGTGGAGATGGAAGACAGCGAAACCTGCTGCGGCTTTGGTGGTACGTTTGCCGTTAAGTTTGAAGCTATCTCTACCGCTATGGCCGAGCAGAAGGTAGACAACGCCATAGCGACCGGTGCCGATTACATCGTTTCCACTGACAGCAGCTGCCTGATGCACCTGGAGGCCTACATCCAGAAGCAGAACAAGCCAATCAAAACCATGCACATTGCCGATGTGCTGGCGAGCGGGTGGTAAGTATAAGGGGATACCTTTTCTTGAAAGCATAAAAGCGAAGGCCTGTGCAAGTATAGTTTGCACAGGCCTTCGCTTTTATGCTTTGGGCATTAGTATTCTCCCTGACTTGGCTATGTCCAAGGCTGTGATGCAGCCGCAAAAAAGAAGAGGTGCCACGGCCGTGGCACCTCTTCCTGTATAAAAAGTATAAGGTAGTTGCTACTATGCCTCCGGCATAATGCGCACCACCAGCCCGTCAAGCTCAGGCGTTACGCGCAGCTGGCACGAGAGGCGGCTGGTGTCGGTAGCGTGGGGAAGCGTTTCGAGCATATAAGCCTCGTCGTCGCTCATGTCAGGAAGCTCTCCGCTTTGCAGCACCTCTACATGGCAGGTGGCACAAATGGCCATGCCGCCGCATACGGCCTGCACCGGGAACTCATTTGCCTTCAGCACCTCCATAACAGACAGGTTCATGTCCAGCGGGGCCTCCAGTTCTATGCGCTCGCCGCCGTCCTGCTCCACATATATGTTTATTGCGTCTTTCATGCCTGTAGCTCCTGTATCCCGTTTACGGTTGTATACTTTAACACAAACTTCTTATCAGGGTAAATGATATTGTAAGCGCTCTGGGCCATCAGGGCTGCCTCGTGGAAGCCGCAAAGTATAAGCTTGAGTTTACCGGGATAAGTGTTGATGTCGCCGATGGCATAGATGCCGGGAATGTTGGTAGAGTAATCCTCGGTGTTCACCAGAATGGCATTCTTCTCCAGCTCCAGCCCCCAGTCCTCGATTGGCCCCAGCTTGGGAACAAGCCCGAAGAGCGGGATGAAGTTGTCCACCTCGATCTGGTGCGGGGTCGTGTTGTCTACCATCACCGTAACGGCCTCCAGCTTCTCCTCACCATGCACCTCTGTTACATTAGATTTAAGGATGAGGTTGATCTGGCCCTCTTCGGCCATGCTAAGCACCTTGGCGGCCGACTCCGGCGCGCCTCTGAAGGTCGTGCCGCGGTGTACCAGGGTCAGCTCCTTGCAAAGGCCTGCCATAAAGATGGTCCAGTCCAGGGCTGAGTCACCGCCGCCAGAAATCACGACGCGCTTATCGCGGAAGTGCTCCGGGTCGCGCACCATATACTCCACGCCGTTTTTCTCATACTTGTCCAGGTGCTCAATCGCAGGCTTGCGCGGCTCAAAGGAGCCGAGGCCACCGGCAATCACCACCACCTTGCAGGCAATCTCGGTGCCTGCCACTGTGCGCACGATAAAAGAGCCGTCGTCCAGTTTTTCCA
The DNA here is from genome assembly GCF_003585765.1 of Pontibacter actiniarum. Taxonomy (NCBI): domain Bacteria; kingdom Pseudomonadati; phylum Bacteroidota; class Cytophagia; order Cytophagales; family Hymenobacteraceae; genus Pontibacter; species Pontibacter actiniarum. The sequence continues at coordinate 2,157,847 of NZ_CP021235.1, read as the reverse complement.
GGTCGTCTACGCGCTCTCCCAAGGTAAACGTAGGGTGGAAAGGAGCAATCTGCTGTTCCAGGTTCTTAACAAGGTCTCCTGCCAGCACCTCCGGGAAACCAGGGATATCGTAAATAGGTTTTTTAGGATAAATCTCAGAAAGCTGACCGCCAACGGCAGGCAGCGCATCTACTACATGGCAACGCATTTTTAGCAGGCCAGCCTCAAACACGGCAAAAAGGCCTACCGGGCCAGCACCCACAATGCATATATCCGTTGTTATTTTGTCCATAGGATGATGTTATGGTTACTAATCTTGTGTAAAGTAAAGGTAGCCACCAATCGGCAGCTTCCATAGAATAAATTAAGTTTTCTCGTTTGTTTCTGTACAATTTTCACACCAGAATTATACCTGCCTTTGCCCGACGATTTCCTGTAGCCGGAGTGCGTTAAAGGCCGCGTAGCCCAGCTGGTCGTTGTCGAAATAAAGGTACACTTCCAGCCCCTGCCGCTGCCATTCCAGGCATTGGTTTGCCCACCACTGCAGTGCCTCTTCGGAGTAAGACCCGGCGTACTTGCCGTCAGGGCCATGCAGGCGTACGTACACAAAGTCAGCCGTGAGGTGGAGGGGCGACATGTGGTGCGCCAGTTCATAAATACAAAAAGCGGCGTTATGTTTTCGGAGGAGCGCCAAAACTTCTTCGGTGTACCAGCTGGGGTGCCTGAACTCGAAGGTGTACTTATAGTAGGGGGGCAGCAGTGCCATAAAGTCAGACAGGCGCTCCAGGTTTACCTTCCAGGCCGGCGGCAGCTGGAAGAGCACCGGGCCCAGCTTATGCTCCAGGGCATCGGCACTGCCGAAGAACCGGCTCAGGCTCTCCTGTGGGTCCTTCAGCTTTTTCATGTGGGTCATGTAGCGGCTGGCCTTCACCGCGAAAATGAAGTCGTCGGGTACTGCCTGGCGCCAACCGGCAAAGGTCTCCGGCGTGGGGAGCTTGTAAAAGGAGTTGTTGATCTCCACCGTGCTGAAGAACCGGATGTAGTAACCGTTGAACTCCCTTGGTTTCAGGCCGGCTGGGTAGAAGTTGCCCATCCAGTGCTTGTAGTGCCAGCCTGAAGTGCCGATGTGTATCTGTTTATCCATGTGCGCTTTTGTACATCCGAAGGGGTATACTACTTACGCGGCCACAGTGTTTGGCGGTCCCCGCCGGAGCAGGGGGCTACGGCTCGGTGAGGTTTGATAAATCCTATATTATACGCAGGAGAGCAGGATTTTAGGCGTATGCTGAGGGGCTTCTGCTTGAATAAGGTTTTTTTATGGGTAAATACAGATTTTTTTGAAGTATAAATACCAACCAGCAGTTGAACCGGCCGTTAAAAGGGATGAATTACATTCTAATTTACTACATCATGAACACGGACTATCTAAACGACCAAAACAGCTCGAAAGGCCAGAGGGCGTACGGCGCTGGTAATGAGCAGGACAGAAATAGCTACAGCCGCATGAGCACCGGCAAAAGTTGGAACCGCCCCGTGGGAAACGAGGGCAGTGGCAGCTACTATGGCCGCGACAACGCCAGCATGCGTGGTAACGACTACTACGGAACCCAGGGCTACAGCAACGACTACAACAGAAAGAACTACAGTGCCTCCACCTACGGGGCCAGAGCCGGCAGCGGCTACGGGGACACCAGCCCCCGCTCGAGAGGCAAGGCTGCAGCCCCGGCCGAGTTCCCGGACTACAGCAACCGCCCAACCTACGGCAGCTTTGCCGGAAGCCGGGACTATACCAACTTCATGGACCACAACTACGGCCGCAGTGCCGAGCGAAGCCGCTACAGCAGTGGTTACGATAACAGCATCGCCAACTACGGCAACACCGGCTATGGCTCCACCGGCTACAACAACCGTGACCTGGACCGAGAGCGGAGCGTTGGCGCCCGAAACAGGTACAGCTCGGCAAACCAGGGCCGTTACGGGGAAAACGATGGTCGCAGACGTTAGATAGTATTTCTTATATAAACAGCAAAGCCTGCCTTCCCGGCAGGCTTTGCTGTTTAGGGGAGCCCCGGCTGTTTAGAAACTGAATCATCAGCCCTGCGTTTAGAAAGGGAGTAAAACTATGTAAAACAAACTGACACAGTATGATGAGAGACGACAGAGAAAACCGGTATTTCCGAGGAGACACAGACCGTAACGACAGCAGATTTATGCGGGAGTACGAAGCCCGTTTTCGCGGTCAGGAGCACCCGCGCAGCCACAGCGACCGGCGAGGGAACGACTACGGCAACGAAGGCAGCTACCGCAGCCGCGACTATGGCATGGAGGACAACTACTATGAAAACACCCGCAGAGACCGCCGCAGCCTGGGAGACATACGCCAGGGCTACGGCTTCTCCAGCTTTGGGGACGCCTCCGACAGCTATGAAAACGATATGCACGATATGCAGCGGGAGCGCAATGCCCGCTACGACCAAGGCTACGGCAACGGCAGGCTAAGCGGCTACAGCGGCTCCGCGTTTGGAGGCGCCAACTATAGCGCGCACGGCGGTTACGGCGGTGCGGCAGACTACGGCGCTATGAGCGGGGCCAGGGGCAATATGGAAGACTATGTGTCTTCGTCTGGTTACGGAGGCGGAGGCTACGGCCACATGTACTCCAACAGGGGTGTTCCGGATTTCGGCAACTCGCGCCGCTCCAGTGATGAGGAGGGTTACAGCGGAAGAGAGTTAGGAAACACCTACACCAACAGGTATTACGACAGCGACCCGGGTGGGCAGCGCTCACCAGGCAGTAACCGCCGGCAGAGGGGCGCTTCGGACAGAGGCTACGATACCGGCGAAAGAAACTTTTACAACAGAGGAGACCGCACCGACCGGGGAGGCTACATCAACAAAGATATGAACTATTAAGTGTTTGAGATAAAAGCAGCCGCACCCGCCCACCAGCGGGTGCGGCTGCTTTTAGGGGCATGGGCAACTATAGGATGAAAAACGCTATATTTACTAATGCTGCCGCACGGTACGCTGCGGCCTTATTAAAAGTGCCTGAACACGCTGTACATATATGAAAAACGACCTACGTTCCTGTCTTCAGCAGGTCTCGCACGAGCAGGCCGCACCGGTTTCTGAAAGCCTGGAAAAACAGCTGCTGCAAAAAAATAAGGAGCTGCTGGAGCTAAACCAAAGGCTGTTGCAGGAAATCGAGGAGCGGAAGCGCGTGGAGCAGTCCCTGTTGCAGAGTGAGAGAAAGTACCGGAAAGTGGTGGAGAGTTCTTCGGATATTATCGGGCGCTTTGATAAGAACCTGCGGCACATATTCGTGAACGATGCGGTGGAGGCAGCCTTTGGGCTACCGAAGCAGCAGCTGATCGGGAAATCGCACCAGGAGCTCAACCTGCCGGAGTATGTGCTGCGGGAAACACGCGACAGGATACAGGAAGTGTTCCGGACCGGGCAGAAGGAAACCAGCATCACCTACCTGCCGACGCCGGAAGGGCTGCGCTGCTTCCACAGCGTGATTGAGCCTGAACTCAGCGAGGCGGGCACAGTGGAGACGGTGGTTGCCATAGGGCGCGACCTGACGATGGAAGCGCTAAAGGAGCAGATGCTGAACAGCGTGTTCGATAACACTAGGATTGGGATCACCTCCCTGCACGCCGTGCGCGATGAGCAAGGGCACATTGTTGATTTTGAGTGGATGCTGGCCAACAAAAGCGCTGCGGCTATACTTGGGCAAAGTTCGTCAGAGCTGATAAACAAGCGCATCCTTAGCCTCTTTCCCGGCATAAAAGCCACAGGCCTCTTCGATTTTATGGTGCAGGTGGTGGAGCAGGGCGGAGCGCACAGCCAAAGCCTCTTCTATAACCACGAGCACTTAAACGCCTGGTTCGACTTGCTTATCTCAAAGCTTGCGGACGGCGTTATCCTCACTTTCGTGGATATTTCCGAGCAGCGCAAAACCGCGCTGGCGCTGAAACACACCAATCAGGAGCTGCTGCAGGAGGTGCAGGAGCGCAAAACTGCCGAGCGGCGGCTTCAGCAGGAGCATGAATTGCTCGAGCGCATTATAGAGCACTCCGTTGACTGTATCTGCGCCTTTGACGAAAGAGGGTACTACACCGCCTGGAACCGGATGATGGAGGTATACACCGGCTTTAAGCGGGAGCAGGTGCTGGGCAGGCATATCTTCGATGTCCACCCCCACCTAAAGGACACAAAGGTGGCCCAGAAGGTGAAACAGGTGCTGCAGGGCAGGAGCTGCCGCCTGAAGGCAGTGCCTTTTATGCAGCGCCCCGGCTCGTACGAGCTCAACCTCGTTCCTACTTTTGATGCAGAGCAGCAGCAGACGGGGGGAATCATCTTTATGCGCGACTTGGCGGAAAGCCTGAAGCTAAAGGAGATGACGATACAGCACCGCCTGTCGCAGCAGAAGAATAACCTGCAAGTGGTGCTGCAAACCCAGGAGGAGGAGCGGAAGCGCATAGCAGAGGCACTGCACAACGGTCTGGGGCAGCTGCTCTATGGCATAAAACTGCACCTGGAGCAGGCAAAGGGTGCCGGTACGGGAGCAGTGGCCAGAATTCAGGAAATAGCACTGCTGCTGGAGGAGGCCATCACCGAAACGCGTACGATCTCTTTTGAACTGATGCCCTCCATTCTGCAGGATTTCGGCCTGGAGGTGGCACTGCAGGAGTTTTGCAAAAAGCTGTCGCGGACGCATATTACAATCAACCTGAAGGAGTACAATGCAGCGGCTCGCTTTGATGCGAACCTGGAGATAGCCGTGTACCGTATGGTGCAGGAGCTGGTGAACAACTGTATCAAGCATGCCGGGGCAACCCTGGTTGAGATTGAGGTGGTGCAGGCAAAAGGAAAACTGCGCTTGCAGGTGCGCGACAACGGCAAGGGGGCGGACACGGCCAAGCTGAAGAAATGCGACGGTATTGGCCTGCGCAGCATCAGGAACCGTCTGAAGCTGCTGAACGGGAGGCTCAGAATAAACGCGGAGGCTGGCAAAGGTACCGCCGTAACGCTGCAGGTGCCACTGTAGGAATGCCGTTAGCTTTCGTCTTGCTGCGTTGCAACGCTTGTGTCGGCCACAGAAAGCGCCACATCGAGGTGATGTTTGGCCAGCAGGCTATGCAGGTAAGGCGTCAGGCTGGTAAACAAAAGCGTAATGTTCTTCTCTTCCAGCACATGCTGGTACAGGGTGAGGTTGGTCAGTACGGGTAACTCCACATCGGTTAGCTCGGCACAGTTTATCCATATCTCCCTGATATCCTCTGCCAGGGCGAGCTTAAATATGCGCTTTAGCTTAAAGAGCCCTGCCGCTGTCAAAACTCCCTGCAGCGAAATGTGGCAAAGGCCGTTACGAAACGTATAGGTTGTCTTCATAATTGCTTGCCTTCTGTACCTGAATCGGATGCGTTTGCAAGTTGTAAAGCCTCCTGCTCCGTCTGCACGCTTTGCATAACCCGCTCAAGGCCAAGTATAGAGAATACGTTTTTAATCTTCGGCTGCAGCCCAAACAGGATGAACGGTATGCCTGTTTGCTGACACGTATGAAAAGCGGAAAGAAACACCCCCAGGCCAGCCGAGGAAACGTAGCGGAGGCCGTTGCAGTCGATGAGGAGGAAACGGATCGGCTGAGCCAGGGCCGCCGTCAGCGTATCATCTGCGGCAACGGCGGTGTTGGCATCCAGCTCACCCGTTATGCGCAGAATCAGCCCATCCTGCTGCTGCTCACTCGTAGCATCGAAAGACTTTTGGCCTCCTGTGTCGTTGCCTGTTTTCATTTTTAGTTTATGGTTCGTGCGCATCAGGTTCTTTAAGTCCCTGTCACGCGCCTTTGTTTTTTCGCCGGCTTTACTTTGGTAGATAAAAGAAGAGCGAGCTGAAAACAGAGGGGAACGTCGGGTAAAGAGCAGGCTCATTTACAGGCCTATGCAAATATAAAGAGCTACAATAACTATAGTTCAGGTGTTAAACACGTAAATATAACAGTTTTAATACTGATTTTGCCCGTTTTTCAACATGATTAAGTAGTAATAATTATATATTTGATGAGATCATAGTCGGATTTTGAAGCGTATTAAAACCTATAGTGCTATTTTAATCGGCTTTGCCATTGCGGTGCGATGCAGACGGGCTGTTGTTCCTTTTTAAAGGGAGGAAGGGCTGAGCAGGCAAGGCACTTATAATTTATTGTGACACAAACAGTACCAGGCAGTACGACAAAATAATATTGCATCAACTATTGAAAGAAACAGACTTACGATTACTCCTATGGTTAGATTGATTCTTGCTGATGACCATAAGCTGATACGCGACGGTGTGAAGGCACTGTTAGACGGGCAGCCCGATGGCGTAGACATTGTGGGGGAGGCGGCCAGCGGCAAAGAGCTGGTGGAAATACTGGGGCATGCGGCAGCGGATGTAGTGCTGCTGGACATCAACATGCCTGACATGGACGGCTTTGAAGCCCTGCGCCTGGTGAAACAGCAACACCCCGATGTAAAGGTACTGGTGCTGTCAATGCTGGACCATGAGCGCTATGTGCACCAGATGATGGAGCTGGGGGCATCGGGATACGTGCTGAAGAACGCAGGGAAAGAGGAGTTGCGGCTGGCGATTAAGCTGGTGGCCAACGGCACAACCTATATCAGCTCCCATGTTACTCTCGACCTGCTTCGGAAGGCCAGCTATACCATGCAGCAGGACCAGCCAAAGGAGAGACCGCACAAAGAACTGTCTAAGCGCGAGCTGGAGGTGCTGAACCTGATTTCAGAAGGCTATACCAACGCCGATATCGCCGAAAAGCTCTTCACCAGCAAACGCACCATTGAAACGCACCGGCAGAACCTGCTGGAGAAAACCCACACCAAGAATACCGCTGCGCTCATAAAGTACGCGGTGCTGAACGGCATCATCAACTAGTATAATTTGCGCTGCAACAGAAAGGGCCGGTAAGTAGTACCGGCCCTTTCTGTTGCAGCGCCGCCCATCGTGTCGGCGGCAGAAGCAAAGATGAAACATATGCTCTTGTAACCTGTTTTACAGTATTAAACTACATAGATGATATGGAAGACAGAACCGTGGCCCGCTTGCTTTACGCCGAAACCGTGGATATGGGCGGCATGCCCGTACGGCAGCCTTTCCCGACGCAGCAAGTAGCCCAGATAGATCCGTTCCTGCTGCTGCACCACCACGTTACTGAAATGCCCAAAGGGGTAGTGCCCCGTAAAACGGGCGTGGGGCCGCATCCGCACCGGGGCTTTTCGCCGGTTACCTTTGTGTACCGTGGCGGCGTGCACCACCGGGACTCGAGGGGTAACAACAGCGTGGTGTACGCCGGCGGCACGCAGTGGATGAACGCAGGCCGCGGGGTTGTGCACAGCGAGCGGCCGCCCAGCGACATCATGTCACACGGGGGAGTGCAGGAGATCGTGCAGCTGTGGGTAAACACTCCCGCAGCTAATAAAATGGATCAGCCGGCCTACATGCCGCTGCAGGAGCAGGATACCCCCGTGGTCGAGTCTGAAGGTGTGAAAATACAGGTTGTAGCCGGCACCTTCGAAGGTGTGAGAGGGCCAATAGCCACTGTTTCGCCGGTGCTGGCGCTGCGGCTGACGCTACAAGCCGGGGCTGGCTACACGCTGCCGCTGCCGCAGGACTACAACGCCTTTCTGTACCTGCTGGACGGTGCGCTGCAACTAAAGGGTTTTGGCTTGGTGGAGGGGCTGCACCAGGTGGTGTTTAACCAGGACGGGGAAAGTATCACCGTAACGGCAAAGGAAGACACCCGGGCCCTGCTGATGGCGGGTAAACCCTTGGGAGAACCGGTGGTCGCCAACGGCCCTTTTGTGATGAACACCGAAACGCAGCTTATGCAGGCAATGCGCGATTACCAGATGGGCAAGATGGGCATACTGATCGAAGACTAGGTTAGTCCTGCAGGAACAGCCAGCTAAGTGCCGCCTCTATGGAGGTAAACTGCTCTATTTGCGTTTTGAGGCTGTACTCGCTCTGTGCCTTCTCTATTACCTGCTCAAAAGAGATATAGGTAAACACATCAGGCTGCACCACCCGGCCAACTTTGCTGAGGTTGCCGTGCAGCAGGCCCGGAACCAGCTCCCTCTTGAGCCACTGCTGGTCCTCAAACGTGATGTGGGCAAGCTTGCGTGAGTCCACCAGCCAAAGGTTGATATCACGCTGAATAATGAGGCGCTGTATGTAGCACAGGCCCGTTCTGTACTCCGGGCTACTGGTGCTGCGCAGCCACTCCGAATGCAGCAGGCGGCCTTCTTCTGCAACATGTATCTGGAGGAAGTCGGGAGGAGGAGGTATCATAGAAGGAAGCATCAGGCACAAAAATAAGCAACAACAGTGTATTTAGAACAAGGTATAGTGCAGCTTATTGCCAGGCGTGCTTTTTTAGTTTAGTGCGGGCGGGCGTATGCAGCTTGTGGTGTGGGGGTTGGGGAATAAATTATTAGCAAAGGAGCGTTATTACCTATGGCAGTTTCTTATTTTTACGGCATGGCAAGTATAAAAATCTACATAAAAAATATGGTGTGCGACCGCTGCAAGCGTGTGGTGGCAGAAGAGCTACAGCGCCTGGGCTACACGGTGTTGCAGGTTGGGCTGGGAGAGGCCGAACTGGCCAGCGATAAGGATCAGCTGAACATGGAGGAGGTCCGGGAGGTGCTGCAGAGCAATGGGTTTGAGCTGCTGGACGACCGGAAGACACAGCTGATCGAAAAGGTAAAGCTGGCCATCATAGAACTGGTGCACAGAACAGGGGAGCAGGAGCTGCACGTGAACACGTCGGACTACATAGCCGAGAAGGTTGGCCTGGACTATAACTATATCAGCTCCCTGTTCTCCTCCTTTGAAGGCACCACCATAGAGAAGTACCTGATTCTGCAGCGCATTGAGCGGGTAAAGGAGTTGCTGGTTTACGATGAGCTGAGCCTAAAGGAAATCGCGTACGAGCTTGGCTACAGCAGTGTAGCCCACCTATCCAGCCAGTTTAAGAAGGTTACCGGCCTTACGCCAAGCCACTTTAAACAGGTTAAAACGGATAAGCGCACCACCCTGGATAAAGTGCAGGGCTGATAAGCTAGCGGCAACCCGCTGGCAAGTATAGCCCGGGCAGCTGACCTGGCTATTTTTGTGCTGCAGGTCAAGTATAAAGTATAAAGCCGGTGATAGAATTCTATCGCCGGCTTTATACTTTAAGTAAGCCTGTAAGCAGCTGCTATTTCAGAGTGCTTGGGCACACGAAGCTGGTGCGGGGCATATTAGTTTCTGCAATGGCCTTGTACCCTCCCTGCACGTCTACCAGGTTATCGAAGCCGCGCGCTTTCAGTATAGAAGCGGCAATCATGGAGCGGTAGCCGCCAGCGCAGTGTATGTACAGCGTTTTGTCTTTCGGAAGTTCGGACAGCTGCTCATTCAGGTAATCGAGCGGGTGGGGCGCGGCTGTCTCCAGGTGCTCAGCCTGGAACTCTCCCGGCTTGCGCACATCTACAATGGCAATGTCCTTGTCTTCCGTGTAACGCTTGGCCAGCTCCTGGGCAGGTATGGAGACAATGGTGTCAACCTCTTTGCCGGCTGCCCTCCAGGCCTCCATGCCCCCTTTCAGGTAGCCCAGCGCGTGGTCGAAGCCGACGCGGGCAAGGCGTGTCACCACCTCTTCCTCGCGGCCCTCCTCGGCCAGGAAAAGGATTGGCTGCTTGATGTCCGGGATCAACGCGCCTACCCACGGGGCAAACCCCCCATCAATGCCGATGTTGATGGCGTTCGGGATAAAGGCTTTGGCGAAGTCCTGCGGCTTGCGCGTATCCAGCACCAGTGCCCCGGTTTCATTGGCTGCCGCCTCAAAAGCCTCCGGAGAGAGTGCCTGTAGCCCCTGCTGCATCACCTTATCTATACTTTCGTACCCGTCGCGGTTCATCTGCACGTTAAACGGAAAGTAGCCCGGGGGGGGGAGTAAGCCTGCCGTGACCTCTTTCACAAACTCATCCTGCGTCATGTCGGTGCGCAGGGCGTAATTGTTTTTCTTTTGGTTGCCCAGGGTATCGCTGGTTTCCTTGCTCATGTTCTTGCCGCAGGCAGATCCCGCGCCATGGGCCGGGTACACGATCACCTCATCGGCTAAAGGCATGATCTTGTTGCGCAGAGACTGGTACAGGTACTGCGCCAGCTGCTCTTCCGTCAGGTCCGATTTTACGGCCAGGTCCGGGCGGCCCACATCTCCGATAAAGAGCGTGTCACCGGTGAAGATCGCGTAGTCCTTGCCCTGCTCATCCTTTAGCAGGTAAGTGGTTGACTCCATGGTGTGGCCCGGCGTGTGCAGAACCTTAATTGTGACATCCCCCACCTTCAGTTCCTCCCCGTCCGCAGCGATGCGGGCCGCGAAGGCCGGTTGCGCGTTGGGGCCGAAAACGATTTCTGCACCGGTAGCCTTGGCCAGGTCCACGTGCCCGGATACAAAATCCGCGTGGAAGTGCGTCTCCAGGACGTACTTAATGCTGGCACCGTCCTTTTCAGCCTTGTCCAGGTACGGTTTTATCTCGCGCAGGGGGTCCACAATGGCTACTTCTCCTTTGCTTTCGATGTAGTAAGCCCCTTGCGCCAGGCATCCGGTATAAATCTGTTCTACTTTCATGGTCTTCGGTAGTTTTTGATGATCATTGCAAATATCGGCATAATAATTTTGATGCACAGTGACCTTTGTCACCGGGAGGAGGGCTAGTGCAGAAACAACTCCCGTATGAGAATGTAAACGCCCATGGCGAGCACAAACCAGCCAAAGCCACGCTTCAGCTTCTCGCCCCTGATGTGGTTGGAGAGCGCTGACCCGATGAAAATACCCAACACCGAGAGGGCAGAGAAGGTCATCAGAAAGCTCCAGTTGATATCATAGTTGAAAATATCGCCTACAAAGCCCAGCAGGGAGTTGGCCGCTATAATGAAAAGCGATGTGCCAACGGCCATCTTCATGTCGAGGCCGGTAAAGAGCACCAGCGCCGGAATGATGAGAAAGCCCCCGCCGGCCCCCACTAAGCCCGAAATAAAGCCAACTCCCGTGCCCTGCAGCAACACGGGCAGGTAACTGGTCTCCTGCTCCTCCCGGCCGGCCGGGGCAGGCTTGTAGTTGTTCTTCCGGATCATGCTGAACGAGGCCAGCACCATCAGAACGGCAAACAGGATCATCAGCAGGATGCCTTTGGTGATGTGAAGCCCGAAAAGCGTAACAACATCCTCGGGGATGGCGGGCACTACGTAACGCCGCGTCAGAAACACTGTGAGCAGCGACGGAGCACCGAAAATAACGGCCGTCTGGAAGTTTACCAGCCCTTTGCGGTAAAAGTTGAAGCTGCCGACCATGCTCGTGAGCCCCACCACAAACAGCGAGTATGCGGTGGAGATGACCGGGTTCAGCCGCATGAGGTACACCAGGATCGGTACGGTAAGTATAGAGCCGCCGCTTCCTGTTAAGCCCAGCGATAGGCCGATGAAAATGGCAGCCAGATATCCTAAAATTTCCATAGAGGTTGTGTTTAAAGGGAGCGCATATTTTAAACGTAGCCTTTGAGCTGTACAGAGTATTCTCAGTATTCTGAAGCCCGCATTTGCGCGGTCAGCAACAAAGCTTTTACATGCTCTGGTACAAAGGTACGGGTATGTACGGCCGGTGTCGGTGACATGTGTCACACAGCCTGGCCAGGTGAGGGTGGCTATGTCATTTCCAGGTTCTTTATTTCGATGTGGCTGCGGTGGAGTGCCAGGGCACCGCGCTGCTCCAGCTTTTTGAGCAGCCGTGAGATAACCTCGCGGGAGCTGTTCAGGTCGGTGGCTATTTGCTGGTGGGAGAGCCTAACCTCCGGCCCGAGCGTTTGCAGGTGCCGGCGCAGGTAAAAGACCAGGCGCTCGTCCAGTGCTTTAAAGGCGATACTGTCCAGGGTGAGCAGCAGCTCCTCGAAGCGCTGGCGGTAAGAGCCGATCACAAAGTTGTGCCAGCTTTTATACTTGCCCAGCCACTGTTCCGTCAGGTGCTGTGGCACCAGCACGGCTTCTGATTCCTGCACCGCCCTGGCCATCACCTGGCTTTTTTCGTTGCGGGCGGTGCACATCATGGAGAGGGCGCAGGCGTTGCCGGGCTCCACGTAGTACATCAGAAACTCGTTGCCCTCGTCATCTTCGCGGTAGATTTTCATCAGGCCGCTTAGCAGCAGGAGAGAGGAGCGCAGGTACTGCCCGGTGCGAATCATCTGTTCGCCTTCGGAGAAGCTGCGGATGGTGCTTTGGCTTTCGATGTCATGCAGGAGCGGCGCTTCGAACTGAGGGAAGCGTTGGTGCAGGAGTTCTCGGTGGTTGTCTTCCATGTTGGGCTGCTTGGTACGTCCGATGTAAAGTATAAAAGTATAAAAAATAAAGGCAAACCCCACGCCGGCCTTCCGTCAAAAGGCCAGGGTGGGGTTACAAACTATAAACGGAGATTTCGTGCGGCTCTAAGAGTAGGCTGCTTGCGGCTCTTGTGCCTGTGTCGGCTCCGGGTGCTCCAGCTGCTCGTCGTGCTGGCTCAGGTCCAGGCCCAGCAGTTCTTCTTCGCGCGATACCCGTAGCGGAGTGATCTTGTCGGTTACCCTTAGCAGAAGCCAGGAGCCGCTAAAAGCAAACGCCGATACACCCGCCAGTGCGGCCAGGTGTACCAAGAACAGCCTGTACTCCCCAAAGACGAGGCCGTTGCCAAGCTCAATGGCAGGGTTTACGGCCTTGCTGGCAAATACGCCCGTCAGCAGCATCCCGACCATGCCTCCCACGCCGTGGCACGGGAAAACATCCAGCGTATCGTCCAGAGTGGAGCGTGTGCGCCACTCTACCACCAGGTTGCTGATGACAGCGGCTATGACGCCTATGGCCAGCGAGTGCGGCACCGTGACAAAGCCGGCTGCGGGCGTAACGGCTACCAAGCCTACCACTGCGCCTATACAGGTACCCATGGCCGACGGCTTGCGGCCACGCAGGGCATCAAAGAAGATCCAGGCCAGTGCCGCAGAGGCCGAGGCGGTTGTGGTGGTGGCCAGTGCAACAACCGACAGCGGATTAGCTCCCATGGCCGAGCCTGCATTAAACCCGAACCACCCGAACCACAGCAAGCCTGTCCCCAGCATTACGTAGGGAGTGTGCGCCGGGGCATGGCTTACCTCGTGGCGGCGCTTCAGGTACAAGGCAGAGGCCAGTGCCGCCCATCCCGCCGACATATGCACCACAGTGCCACCTGCGAAATCAAGCACTCCTAGGTTAAACAGAAGCCCGTCCGGGTGCCAGGTGGCGTGTGCCAGCGGCGCGTAGATAAAAACGAAGAACAGCAGAAGAAACAAGGTATAGGAAATAAAGCGGATGCGCTCCGCAAAGGCGCCGGTAATAAGCGCAGGCGTGATGATGGCAAATTTGAGCTGGAACATGGCAAAGAGCAGCAGCGGAATCGTAGGGGCTGCCGGCCAGGGCGCACCGTCTATCACCCCGTCCATCATAAAAAAGGTGAAGGGGTTGCCAAACACTCCGCCAACAGACTCACCAAAGGCCAGGCTAAAGCCAAACACCACCCACAGCACCGTCAGAAAGGCCATGCAGATAAAGCTTTGCAGCATGGTGGAAAGTACGTTCTTTTTGCGCACCATGCCGCCATAGAAGAAGGCCAGCCCGGGCGTCATGATGAGCACAAGAGCGGTGGCAGACAGCATCCAGGCGGTATCTGCGGGGTTTAGCTCAGCAGGTTCCTTTACCTGTGGCACAGAAGGAAACACGAACGTGGCAGCCACTACCAGCAAGAGCAGCAGCATCGGGATTCTGGAAAACGCTTTAGCCATAGGTGGGTATTTGTTAAATTGACAATAATAACCTTATATCGTTAATAAATATGAATATGTTTATCTAATTTATTGATAAATATAAAGCAAAAGCAAGTAAATATGAAATATTTATCAAATTTTTAATGCAAGGCTTGCAGAAATGGCAGGAAGAACGCCATCATGCAGGTAGATTCGCATAGCGGGGCTGGTGATTAGGCGGGGAGGGTGCTGAGAAACAGGGATAGGAGGAAAGCAGAAGCGGGGATGGTTCTACAGGCGGAGCCCTGATCAGCAAAAGTGTTATCTCCGGTAGGGCAAAGGAGGTTTTTTGCCTCGTGAGGAGGCAGGTGGAAGCGAAGCTGTGCCTGCAACGCTACGGGAAAGTGTAAGAGGAACTGTGCTTAGGGGTAATCGGGGGCTCCCTTTTCCGAAGCCCCCGACTTGGTGTAACTATAAAATCTTACTGCTCTTCAAGGCTTTCTACCAGTGCTTTATACTTCTCAAGGTACAGATGCACATGGTAACCGTCAGCCAGCGCATGGTGTAGGCCAATGCACAGCGGTAGCACCACGCGCTCTCCCTGCATTTCAAGTTGCCCGAAAGCCAGCTTTGGCACCGAGTCGTCCGGGTTTACGGTAAACGCATGTTCCATCCCTTTTAGCTTGAACCACGGCAGCGTTGTGCTGTGTAGCAGGTCGGGCCCGTTATAGCCATACAGCAGGCCCTTGCTTTCTTTGGCCTTGGCCACAATCTCTGCCGACTCGGCACAAAAAGTCTGCAGGTCAGGGTGGTGGGGCAGGTGTACGAAGGAGATAGCCTTGTTGTGCTTCAGTACGGTGCTGGAAATGTCAATCGCCTCATACTTCACGATACTGTCGCCCTCCAGGCGTAGCAGGAAGTTCTCTGTGGCGCGGGCCGCTTCAGTGGCCGCGTGCAGGTAACCCAGAAACACAGACAGCCCCTGCCGTTTGCAGTAGCGGTACAGCCCGGTAATGTCTACTTCTGTGCTGATGTTGAAGAAGGGTTGTGTAAACGTGCGGAAGAAGTGAAAGTGCTCTTCGCGCTCCCAGCCTTCCACGGGGAAGGGGTGCTTAGGGTACAGTGGTTTCATGTTGTGGCCAATACGCGGTAAACAAATCGTTTTTGTATACCACAAAGGTACAGCCATGTGTTGAGTCTGTAAAAGGGCAATTGCCCGGGGAGGCTAAATTTATGCGGGAGGTGCTAAAAAGCAGCAAGCCTTCCCAACCCATGTTCAGGCTGAGAAGGCTTGTTGCAGGTATGGTGTAGGTTATAGTGCGGAAACAGCTTTGAAAGCGTTCACGCGGCCATAGCCGTAGTATGGGTCTCTGCCGGGTTTGCCCAGATCGTCAGCAGAGGATCTGAGGGCGGCTTTTACCAGGGCCGGGTCCATTTGGCCTCCGTGCTTGCCTATGATGATGGCTGCTACGCCGGCAGCATGCGGTGCTGCCATACTTGTGCCTACCGACCAATAGTAAGAGTTCTTGCCTGGGGTAAGGCTACTGCCAGTACTAAACACGTAGTCGAACACATACACGTACTGGTTAACGCCGCCTATAGTGGCTCGTTCGATGCCCGGATATACATAGTCTCCGCCGGGAGCAGCAAAGTCTACATCAGACGTGCCGTAGTTGGAGTAGGAGGCCATAAAGTCGAGGTTGGCAGTAGTAGGGGCCAGTGCCCATCCCTGCGGCGCACTTGCAGAAATAGAGATCACGTTCGGGGCGCCGGAAGGAAGGTGGATCAACGACTTGTCTTTGTTGCCGTTGTTTGCCTCATTACCGGCAGAGGCGATCACTGTCGCGCCTTTTTTGGTGGCATACGTTGTCACCTTGTTGATGGCGTTCAAGAGCTCATGCACTGCTTTGGTGTCGCTCACGATAAAGTCATCTGTCGGGTCATCAGGCGTGCCGTTGTCGTCAAGGAACTTGCCGTTGGCTGGCATAGAGGCGCCAATGCTCATGCTGATCACGTCAGCGCCCTGGTTTACAGCATGTAAAATGCCTTCCAGTATCCAGGAGAAGGAGCCTGAGCCAGAATCGCGCAGCACTTTAACCAAAATGAGCTGTGCCTCCGGGGCTACACCGATCGTGCCTATCCCGTTATCGGCCGCGGCGATGGTGCCGGCAGTGTGGGAGCCATGGCTACCTACATCCGCAAGGGCATAGCCTAATTCCTCACCGGGTACAAAGTTTTTGCTGGCTGCAAAGTCAATGTTCGGAGCCAGGTCTGCGTGGTCCAGGTCAAAACCGCTGTCCAGTACGGCAACACGCACTCCCTTGCCGCGGTAACCGGCGTTCCAGGCTTCCGGTGCGTCCACTGCATCGTGGCCCCACTGCAGGTTAAAGTACCTGTCGTCGTCTCCGCTGGCTGGCGGGTTGCCATAGCTGGCGGCGTCAAACTCCACCACCTTTTCCTGGTCAGGGCTAAGCCACTGGATGTCCATGTCGCGGATAACAGAGCCGACTCCGTTTATTTTGCTGGCTTTTGCCGCAAAGTTCGGGTCGCTGGAGGTAACAGTGGCGATGCCTACTTCTGTCATCAGGCCTGTCACTTCCCCTTCTATCCCTCTCAGCTGCTCTTTGATATCAGCAGGTAGTGAGTTGGAGGTGGCAACCACCAGGTAATGGCCTCTCTTGAGTTTTACGGCCGGGTTCGCACCGCCGCTTTGAGCAGCGCTGGCAGCGTCTGCGCTGAAGTCAGCCACAGGTGACGCCTGGTCGTTGTCGGGTGAGCAACCAAATAACAAAGCAAGGGCTAGTGCCGGGTAAACTACGCGGCTGGTAAGTTTGCTGTACATAAAGGGTTTGTTTAAGGTGAGAAATACACAAGCAGACTGTTTCTGCTTGTGGTCCAGTATAAACGTGAAAAAGTATAAAAGTTTGTGGCTACTTGTACTTAATACCCTTTATTATGGCGAAGGGAGGGATTCTTAGTGTCAGCTGCTGCAGAAGCTGGGTGAACTTATCTCGCTGGTTTGCACAAGCTGTGTTAAGTAGGAGGATACTGTTTTTATATTTGACTCTGCTTACCAGGGCAGCCTGAAACCGAGGCTGATAAAGCCGCGCCATTCCGAACCGTCTTCATGGGCAGTGCCTAGTGTTACCGGGCCAAAAGGCGTGAGGTAGCCGAGGGTGGCGCCGTAGCCGACACGGGTGCTTTTACCGCGCAAGCTGCGGTAGCCGTGCAGTATACTGGTATTGATGAGGGTGGATGTCGCCTGCAGGTAGAGCTTTCTGCGTAGCTCCACCTGCAGGCCGATGCCGGAGTAAAACAGGTTATCGGTATAGTAGGCGAAAGGCTCTGCAGCACGGTACTCCACCATGTTTGGCAGCACGGAAGTATAGCCCCCGATCATGGTTTCTTCACCTATCGGGAGGTCGTTGCTGGTGTAGAGGAACAGCCCATGGCGTAGCATCAGGCTCAGGTTGCGGCGCAGCGGCACCACCCCGTTCGCCTGCAGGGCAACCTTGAAGTACGGAACAATGTCGCTGTTGCCGAGCAGCTGTGCCAGCTCCGGGTGCTCTTCTCCCGCGCGGACGGAGAACTTGTTGCCGAAGATAAAGTTGGCCTGCAGCTCGGTTCTCCAGCCACGGGTGGGGTAGGCGTGCCTGTTGAGTGTGTTGAGCCGGAAAAACGTGGAGAGCCCCCAGTTGCGCACCTTTAGCTGCTCCAGTGCGCTTACATCGACAGAAACAGAGTCGATGGTGACCTGGCCGGCTACCTGCGGGTACAGGCGCGCGAGCTTGTACTCCAGCCGCTGCCCCAGCGTCCAGGTGTTGTTAGTCGTGGTCTGCCAGCCCAGCTGCCCCACATTCGCGTTCTGCTGAAAGATGGCCACCTTGCTGCCCCTATCATCAAACAAAGACATATCGTTCTTATAGTACTGGCTGGCCAGCTTCAGGGCCAGCTGGTTGCGGTAGCCCATGTACTTGAGGTAGTTCACATCGCTGCGGATGTTCTGCCCCAGGTCCACCTCGGCCACAAAACGGGAGCGCTCCCAGAGCAGGTTACGGTGGGTATAGTTCACCGTGGCTCCGGCACGGTTCTCAGAGTCGTAGTATACGGCTGCTTTTAACGCCGCCTCAGCTGCCTCCTCCACGTTTACCTGCAGGTAATGGCCACCGCTGTCGGCCGGTACCATGGCGTAAGAAACTTTGTTGAAGCGGCCCGTGCCGTAAAGTATTTCAATCCGGTTTTCGATGCTCCTGATGGACGTGGTCTCATGCTCGTTTAGCCGCAGCCGGCGCCGAATAATACGCTTGGGCATAGAGCTGGCCCCGCTGATGTGCAAACGGCTTATCTGCACGGAGTCCTGGCGGCTGCGGTACACCGGCCGGTGCATCGGCTCGGGAAAAGACTTGAAATAGGCGGCCAGTGTGCGCAGGCTGTCTTCATACTGCCGCGCCACATGTTCTCCGATCCGGATGATCTCTTTGGTGTCGGCAAAGCTGCCGGTGCTGTAGCCCTCCAGGCTCGGCAGCACGTCAATCAGCAGGTCCGTCTTTTTCTTCTCGCTCTCCAGGTTGGAGGCGCTTGTGAAAAACGTAGCCTGCACCAGCACATCGAGCATTGACTTTAGGTTCTTCTCTGGCTCCAGTCCGCCGCCCACGTTCACCCCAATCACGAAGTCAGCCCCCATGTCCAGGGCTTCCTGCACCGGGAAGTTCTGGACCAAACCCCCGTCTACGAGCAGGCGGCCGTCCAGCTTTACGGGCGTGAAAACGGTGGGAATGGCCATGCTGGCCCGCAGCGCCTCGGGCAGAAAGCCTTGCCGCAGCACCACCTTTTCCCCCGTTGTAAGATCAGTGGCAACACAAGCGAAGGGGGTGGGGAGTTGGTTGAAGCTCTGGATGCCGTGCGCGCCGCGGGACAGGCGGATGAGCAGGTTGTTAAGGGCCTGCCCTTCGATCAAGCCGCTCGGAAAGCCGATCTCAAAGTTGTTCACCGGTAGCTCCAGCAGGTAGCGGCCATAGTAGTCTTTCTCCTCCATGGCAATCTGGCTCAGCGGCACCTGGTTGCTCAGCAGCATTTCCCAGTCCTGTTCCAGCGCTATGCGCTCAATCTCCTCGGCAGAGTAGCCAAGGGCGTATAGCGCACCCACCAGGCTACCCATACTTGTGCCGGTAATATAGTCAGGGCGAATCCCGGCTTTCTCCATCACTTTCAGAAAGCCGATGTGCGCCATCCCCTTTGCGCCGCCACCGCTCAGCACCAAACCAATCCTGGGCCGGTGTGCCGGTCGCTTCTGCTGCGCCTGCACCACATGCGGCGCAGTACAGAGCATGCAAAGGAGCAGCAGGATGTAGGGGAGGTGTTTCATCGGTGGAGGCAGGCTGCGTTTATACTTTGGCTCTTCTAAAACTGCTGTGCAGGCGTTTTAAGTATGGTGCTGCTGCAGCAGCCTGGCCGTAAGTTAAGCAATTCTGAGAAAGCTGCTAGTGCGCGGGCGCGCGTTTCGCTGCAGGGGCACAAAAAAGGCAGCCTGTGGTAGCAGGCTGCCTTTATAAAAAGCGTTATGATGTGCCTTACGCTGCAGGCTCCTTCACTTTCGAGCCGGAGAAGCCATAGTACATAATGTACAGGTAGCAGACCATCGGTACCAGGAATGAAAGCTGCAGGTTACCGGTCGCGTCGGCAATGGCGCCTTGCAGCGGCGGTATGATAGCACCTCCCACAATGGCCATCACCAGCAGCGAAGAACCCTGTGACGTGTGCACGCCCAGGTCTTTGATCGCCAGTGTGAAGATGGTCGGGAACATGATGGAGTTAAACAGGCCGATGGCGATAACGGCCCACATTGCCACCGATCCTGTCGCAAAGCTGGTAATGAGCAGGAGCACAACCACGGTGCCGGCAAACAGCCCCAGGGTTCTGTTCGGGATAAAGCGGCCCAGCATCAGTACTACAAAGTTCAGGGCAATCAGGCCGAGGGTAATCAAGGCCTCATCCATACTGTAAACTGATGAGATAATGACAAACACAACGGCAGCGATACCGGCGATGATCAGGTACTTAAACGTGCTGTTCTTCATGCTTGAGAGGGCAACAGCGCCGAAGAAGCGGCCCACCATGGCGCCACCCCAGTAAAAGGCCAGGAAGTGGCCCGCCTGCGTCTCATCCAACCCTGCGATTTCCGGAAGCCTGAAGAAGTTGATCAGGGTGCTGCCGATGGCAACCTCCCCGCCCACGTAGGCGAAAATACACACAATGCCCAGCACCAGGTGGCGGTAACGCAGCGCGCCCGCGTCCGGGGTAATGTCGTCTTCGCTTTGGATGCTTGGCAGCTTCGCGATTTTAATCAGCACGGCGATGGCCAGGAGCGTGGCCGCCAAACCGAGGTAAGGCAGCTTTACAGAGTCGGCCCCTGCGCTTTCGGCGTTAACCGCGCCAAAAATTAGGTAGCCGCCGATGATAGGGGCCACGGTTGTACCCAGTGAGTTTAGCGCCTGGGTCATGTTGAGGCGGCTGGCCGCACTTTCCGGCGGTCCAAGAATGGTTACATACGGGTTAGCGGCTATCTGTAGCACGGTAATGCCCGAGGCAAGTATAAACAGGGCCCCCAGAAAGAAACCGTAGCTATGCAGGTCGGCGGCAGGGTAAAAAAGGGCACACCCCACAGCAGCGATGACAAGGCCGACGATAATACCGTTTTTATAGCCGATCTTGCGGATAGGATCCCCTTTGGTGATCGACATGATAAAGTACAGCAGCGAGATAAAGAAGTAAGCGCCGAAGAAGGCCGTCTGGATTAGCATCGCCTGCCACAGCTCCAGGGTAAACACTTGCTGCAGTTTCGGTATCAGGATGTCGTTCAAACACGTGATGAAGCCCCACATGAAGAAGAGCATCGTTACCGTGATGAGCGGGCCCGTGTATTTTTTAGTAACGGCGTTTCCGCTGGCCGCTTTGGCAGCATTCACGTCGGTATGGGTGGTTCCGGCCATTTCTTTGATCGTTTATTAATTCGTTAGTATTCGGTTTAGCTACCTGCCGGGGCAGGTTTTTAATGGTTCAACTTTATCGGCAGCCTGTGCCGGGTGTCTGTTTCCTGGGCTGTGCCACGAGGCGAGACACAACGGTAGCCCTTCTGCACTCCTTAGCCAAAAGAGCCCCGCGGACCTAACCCTGAAATGCCATGGCAGCAAACGCTGCTGTAGCGGGCAGGTGCCGCTGCCGGCCCCTTTTACTGCTTGTCTGCCCTAACAGAGAACTTGTAGAGGGTGCTTTCCTGGTAGGTCTCGCCCGGTCTCAGGATCGTAGACGGGAAGCCCGTCTGGTTCGGGGAGTCCGGGAAGTGCTGCGTTTCGAGGCAAAAGGCGTAGTGCCTGGTGTACTTGTTGCCGTTCTTGCCTGTCAGGGTGCCGTCCAGGAAGTTGCTGGTGTAAAACTGGATTCCCGGCTGCGTGGTGTACACTTCCAGAACGCGGCCAGAGGTGGGCTCATACACTTCGGCTGCCTTGGTCATACCTTCCGCGCTTTTGTTCAGCACAAAGTTATGGTCGTAGCCGCCGCCCGGTATCTGGTTCAGGAACTTCCCGATCGGCTGGGGCTGCGTCAGGTCCAGCTGGGTGCCTTTTACGCTTGCCAGCTCGCCCGTTGGAATCAGGGACGCATCAACGGCTGTATACTTATCGGCGTTGATCTGGATGATGTGGTTGCTCACGTCCTTCACCTCGCCTGCCGACAGGTTAAAGTAGCTGTGGTTGGTCAGGTTAACAGGAGTGGCTTTGTCGGTGGTGGCGCTGTAGTCTATCTTCAGTCCGTTATCATCCGTCAGGGTGTAGCGGACGGTGGTCGTCAGGTTCCCCGGGTAGCCTTCCTCCATGTCCTTGCTCAGGTAGGTCAGCTCAATGGCGTTTTGCTCCGGCATTTCTTCTGCCTGCCACACCACGCGGTCGAAGCCGATGTTACCGCCGTGCAGGTGGTTCGGGGCGTTGTTCACAGCGAGCGTATACTCCTGGCCATCCAGTGTAAACTTGCCCTTCGCGATGCGGTTGGCAAAGCGCCCGATAACGCCGCCGATGTGCGGGTCGTTAGGGATGTAGCCGTTCACGTCGTTAAAGCCCAGCACGACATCTCCCATCTCGCCGTTCTTATCCGGGGTGATGATGGCGTTCACGATGGCGCCGTAGTTGCTAATCTTAACTTTTACACCGTTTGCATTGGTGAGGGTATACAGGCTGATTTCCTGCCCGTCGGGAGTGGTGCCAAAGGGCTCTTTCTCAATTCTCATGGTGGTAGCTTCGGTCGCGGTAGTAGTCGTTTCCTGCTCTGAGGCTGTGCTGCTGCAGCCGCTAAGGCCGCTTACGCTGAGGCCGCCCAGCAGGGTGGCCATGAGCAGAAGACTGCGTGTGTTTCCTTTTCTCATAAGGCTTTTGTGACAGATATTTTTAATCAAGATTTTAAGATAGGCTGTTTCTTGTAATAAAGCCAGCGCCGGTCGGTAGAAAGCAGGTCTGCATAGTAAATAAGGCTACAGTTTCCCCAGGTCCAGCAGCAGAGAGGCGTTGCCGGGCACCTGCTGTGCCGGAGCATCGGCACTGGCATTGGCTTGCAGGCTGCTGGCCAGCCCGCTCATGCGCTTGCGCAGCGATTCTGTTACGGCTGGCTGTGGCTTTTCGTTAAAGAGGCGGTGGAGTTTATCAATGGCCTTGTAGGTTAGCTTGTACACAGACTTCTGGTCAATTTCCATAATGTCAGCGATTTCGTCGTACTGCAGGCCGGTGTAGTACTTGAGGAAAATAACTTCGCGCTGCCGCTCCGGCAACCGGGAGAGCAGGTGGTGTACCTTCTGCTGGATGAGCTCAAATGACTGGGAGCTGATGAGTGCGGCCTCATAGGAGGCCTCTGCGCCCAGGCTCAGATCTTCCGGCAGCGGCTCGTGCCTGCTTTTGAAGGAAGCCTTTTTGCCCAGCTCGCAGCGAAAGGACTTGAGCAGGTAGTTCTTCACACTCGGTGGGTTGGAGAGCTTCTCCCGGCTCTTCCACACCTGGAAGAAAACCTGCTGGATGCAGTCCTTCACCAGATCGTTGTCATGGGTGAGTTTGCCCCCATAACGCAGCATCACAGGCGCGTAACGCTTGTAAAGTAACGTAAAATCAGCCTCACTACCTTCCCTAAACCTAAGCCAGACTTGTAGCTCTTCTTCCATGTGGACCGTGTTTTAGATATGCAGCTTGTTTGGGATCAGATGGCAGGGCCAAACGCTTCTCCTGCGCCAGCAGATGGGCGCGGCAGCATAGGGTGGCTCAATAGCAAGTGATTCCTCAGTTGATACTAAATTTTGCAATGGCGGCAACAATCAATTCAACATTCAAACAAGCTGACTTTGGCAGCCTCTGGTTTGGGTACAAAACCCATCGCAGGAGCTACTGTAAAATTTCCCCAAGTTAGGGATTATAAAGTACAATAAAAACGCTCGATTTACCCTTCAAACAGTTGCTTAAGCGGTAGAGCCTGAGTTACAGGGCTGTTCCGGCGGTACAAACATGCCTCCTGGCAGGTGATTAAGCAATCAGTTAAAATATAGGAAGATCAATAATTGCAACAGGAAAACAACCTATGCAACAAAATGTTCTGTGACATACGCTATATACGGATGTTTAGATGCTATAGATGTTGTTACGGCAATTTGCCTGCGTGCCCTGCCCATCCCCTAAACACTTGTAGGCCTTGTTTGCGTATGGGTGGTAAAACCTGATGCCCATGCACGAACTCACCCAGTGGCTGGCTGGCCACTCCGCTCTTCCCCAGGACTTCTACGGCAGGCTGTTTTACTCCCTGGCAGTGATAGGGGTGCTGTGGCTGCTGAGCAGGCTACTGCTGCGGCTGGTGCGGCAGCGGCTCACCGACCTGCGCAAGCAGTACCAGTGGCGCAAGTTTACCAACTACACGGCCACGGGGCTTGCCATTCTTTTCCTTTCCTATATCTGGTTTGACGGGTTCAGGTCTATTGCCACCTTCCTGGGCTTACTGTCGGCGGGGTTGGTGCTGGCGCTGCGGGAGCCGGTGCTGAATATGGCCGGTTGGGTGTTTATTATCTGGAAGCGCCCCTTCCGTATCGGGGACCGTATCCAGGTGGGGGAGCACATTGGCGACGTGATTGACACGCGGCTTTTTCAGTTCTCGCTGAACGAGGTGCAGGGCTGGGTGAAGGCCGACCAGGCAACGGGGCGGGTGGTGAACATCCCGAACCTGAAGGTGTTTACCGAAACGCAGGCCAACTACAACTATGGCTTTCCATTTATCTGGCAGGAGATACCGGTGCGGATCACCTTTGAAAGTAACTGGCAGAAGGCCAAAACGATCCTGCGGGACATCATGCAGCGGCACGCCGAGCAACTGACGGAGGCGGCCCGGCAGCAGATAAAGCGGCAGTCGCAGCGGCACCTCATTTTTTACGAGGACCTGCAGCCCCGCCTTTACACCACCGTGTGCGACAACGGCATTGAGCTCACCATGCGCTATGTGTGCAGCCTGATGCGCCGCCGCCAAAGCGCCCACCTGGTATGGGAGGATGTGCTGACCGAGTTCCTCAGCTCCCCCGACATCCGCTTTGCCTACCCGACCACCCGCTTCTACCAGGGGGGAGGCGAAGGGCAGGAGCCGCTGCCCGAGCAGGTTTAGTTTTGGTAGAGCCGGCCCCCCTTCATCACCATCCGTACCGCGCGCAGTTGGCTGATGTCTTTCTGCGGGTCACCGGAAACAGCGACTAGGTCAGCCAGCAGCCCTGGCTTAAGGCGGCCCACCTTCTGGCCAATGCCAAACACGTCGGCGTTAACCGATGTGGCAGCGCGCAGCACCTGCAGCGGAGACATGCCGTAAGCCACCATCAGCTCCATTTCGCGCGCATTTTCTCCGTGAGGGAACACCCCCACATCGCCACCCATGCAAATTGTGACGCCCGCATCCAGCGCGGCTTTAAAGCTCTGCCTTTTAAGTTGGATGCGCTCCGGCTCCGGGTCCTGCCCCTTGCGCCAGCCACGGTACTGGCTAATGGCATCGCCGGCGGCAAGGGTGGGGCAGAGGGCAACTTTGTGTTTTTTCATGAGGCGGTAAATCTCCGGCGTGGCGCCATCGCCGTGCTCCATCGTGGAAACCCCGGCAAGTATGGCACGGCGCATGCCTTCCGGCGTAGCGGCATGGGCTACAACAGGGCGGCCACTGCTGCTGGCCACCTCCACTATTTTCTTCAGCTCATCCAGCGTAAAAGTAGGGGCTGCCTCTCCGTTCAGGCCCCACCGGTAATCCGCGTATACTTTGATGATATCGGCGCCGTGGCCGATCTGCTCACGCACTTCTTTGGTTACACCTTCCAGTCCGTCTGCCTCTGCAGCACCGATAGGCGTTTCGATGTCGTAGCTTAGCTCTTTAGGGCCATAGCTGCCTGTTGCCACCAGTGCTTTGGTAGCCACCAACATCCGCGGGCCAGGTATGGCACCCTTCTCAATGGCTTGCTTCAGGCCCACGTCATCGTAACCGGCACCCTCTGAGCCTAAGTCGCGCACGGTGGTGAAACCGGCCAGCAGTGTTTTGTTGGCATGCACTGTAGCCCGGGCAATGCGCTCTGCCCTTGATTCTCGCAGCACCTGGTCGTTCCAGGGTGTTTCGTTGTAAGGGTGCAGCAGCAAATGGCTGTGGCCTTCTATCAAGCCGGGTAGCAAGGTAGTGCCTTTCAGGTCACGTACTGTCGTGTTAGAAGGCGTGCTCAGAGCAGGGCCAACAACTTCAATTTTATCATTCTTTACCAGTACCTGCCAGTTTTCATGCATGGCCTCACCGTCAAATACCCTGTCTGGTTTAAGGAGTATGTAGCTGTCTTGTGCAAGTAGGTTTTGCGTGAAGCAGCAAACGAAGAGTATAGCCGTGGTAATTGATTTTAGCATAGGTAAGGTTTAGGAAGTATGCGTAGTATAAATATGAGGAATTAAAGCTTTTCGCGCAAACTTCAGCTTTATACTTTGCTGTTGAAAACAAAACACCGCCCCGGGTAACCGAGGCGGTGTTTATACTTGTTGTGGAGAGGTGATACTAGGCGGTTGTTACACGTTGAGCTGTAACATAGAAGTTTTTATCTACCTCTACTTTAGAGCCCCTCTTTACGTTTTTAAGTTCTTTCCACTCCGTGGTCGGCTCCAGCCACTGTTCCTTTCCGTTCAGGTACACCTTCACCGGCATGTCGAAGTTGCTGACGCTGTTCGCCCAGCGGTATTGCAGGGTACGGCCCGCCTGCTTGTACTCCAGTTTCGGGATGCGCACGTCGCGCAGGTACTGGTCAAATACAGACGTCAGGTCGCGGCCCACCTTCTGGCTCAGGTAGTCTTCTATTTGCTGCGTGGTAACGGTCTGGTGGTAGAAGTCCTTGTTCAGGCCACGCAGAATGCCTCTCCACTTCTCGTCGTCGCCTACGATCTGGCGCAGGTTGTGCAGCATGTTGGCGCCTTTCGGGTACATGTCGCCGGAGCCGGAGTTGTTCACACCGTAGTGGCCGATGATGGGCTTGTCGTTGCGGATGATGTTGCGCAGGCCGACGATGTACTCGTTGGCCGCCTCTGTGCCGTAGTGGTAGTCCAGGAACAGCGACTCGGAGTAGTTTGTGAAGCTCTCGTGGATCCACATGTCGGCTACGTCCTTGTAGGTGATGTTGTTGGCGAACCACTCATGGCCCGACTCGTGCACGATGATGAAGTCGAACTTCTTGCCCCAGCCGGTGCCGCTTAAATCCCGCCCGAGGTACCCGTTCTGGTAGCCGTTGCCGTAGGTGACGGAGCTCTGGTGCTCCATGCCCAGGTAGGGCACCTCCACCAGCTTGTAGCTGTCTTCATAGAACGGGTAGGGGCCGAACCAGTGCTCGAACGCCTGCAGCATTTGGTTTACCTGCTTGAACTGCTCCTTGGCCTTCCCCAGGTTGTCGCGCAGCACGTAGTACTCTAGGTCCAGCTGGCCTTTCTCGCCCTCATACTTGTCTGAGAAGTGCACATAGTCGCCGATGTTGATGTTGACGCCGTAGTTATTGATGGGGTTGGACACGTACCAAGTATAGGTTTTGCTGCCGTCCGGGTGCTCCTGCACGTTTTTCAGGCGGCCGTTGCTCACGTCCATCAGGCCTTCGGGCGTGCGCACGCTGATGCGCATGCTGTCGGGCTCGTCGTACATGTGGTCTTTGTTGGGCCAGAAAAGGCTGGCGCCGTCTCCCTGCACCGAGGTGGCGATAAAGGGCTTGCCGTTCTGGTCACGCTCCCAGGTAATGCCCCCGCTCCAGGGCGGGTTTTCGCTTACCTGCGGCTTGCCGCCGTAGTATACCTTGATCTCCTTCTCCTCGCCCGCCTTCTGCGGCTCCTGCAGCTGCACAAACCAGGCATTACCGTCCTGCTGCACCTGCAGGTCTTTTCCGTTCTGCGTCACCTTCTGGATGTGCATCGGGGGCTGCAGGTCTACCTGCAGGCGCTGCCGCGGCTCCAGCACCCTGTAGCGGATGGTGTTGCTGCCCTGCAGGCTGCTGTCCTGCGGGTTTACGCTGACGTGGAGGTCGTAGAAGGTGAGGTCCCACCAGGCGCGCTCGGGGGTGATGCTCCCGCGAAGGGTGTCCTGGCGGGTGAACTCCTGGGCCTGTGCCGCTGTGCCAGCCAGACTAAGGGTGGTGCCCAAAGCCAGGGAGTATAGGAGGTGGCGTTTTTTCATGGTGTTTGTTTGGGTGAGTCTAATACACAACATCCTGCCCGGAAAGTTAATTTCGTTGGGCAGGATGCGGTAGCTAAGATAGCTCTTTCTTACAGGAGAGCCAACAGCGGCAGGCGATATTTTCTTGCG
The DNA here is from genome assembly GCF_003585765.1 of Pontibacter actiniarum. Lineage (NCBI taxonomy): Bacteria > Pseudomonadati > Bacteroidota > Cytophagia > Cytophagales > Hymenobacteraceae > Pontibacter > Pontibacter actiniarum. Next base: position 2,130,171 of record NZ_CP021235.1, on the reverse strand, counting down.
AAGGGCCTGTTACTCTGGCTGCACCATATCTTTATACTCTGGGTTGCGCTTGATATAGGCCTCTACCACCGGGCAGGAGGGAATAACTTTGTAGTTCCTGGACCGTGCATACTCCAGCCCTTCTTTCACCAGCTTTCCCGCTATGCCTTTGCCGCGCTGGCTGTCCGGCACATACGTGTGGTCAAAGTCCATTACCTCTGTTTCCGGGTAAGTATAGGTAAGCTCCGCGTCTTCCTCCTTGAAAGGCATGTAAAAGCGGAGGTCTTCTTCATCATGAATTACGTTGTCGCTCATCTTATTGCTTATTGGTGGATTTGAGTTTACGGCTGCCGGCGCCAGGTGTTCGTGTTAGCGCCGGCGGGGCTTTGCGCGCTCGTACTGCAGCGGCCATGGGTGCTCATCGTCCAGGGCAAGGGAGGCGTGCATCGGGAAGTACGGGTCGCGGAGCAGTTCGCGGGCCAGCAGCACTATATCCGCCTGCCCATTGGCCAGAATCTCCTCGGCCTGCTGCGCCTCTGTAATAACGCCCACAGCGCCAGTCAGGATATCGGCCTGCTGTTTTACCTGTTGGGCAAATGGCACCTGGTAACCCGGCCCAACAGGTATGGTCGCCTGAGGTACGTTGGCGCCGGTGGAGCAGTCGATCAGGTCTACGCCGCGCTTTTTGAGCTCTTTGGCCAGTGCCACGGAGTCATCGCCCGTCCAGCCGCCCTCGGTCCAGTCGGTGGCGGAGATGCGCACCAGCAGCGGTAATTCCTCCGGCCATACCTGGCGCACGCGCTCGGTTACCTCCAGCAGCAGCCGGATGCGGTTCTCAAAAGAGCCTCCGTACTGGTCGGTGCGCTGGTTGCTTAGCAGGGAGTAGAACTCGTGCAGCAGGTAACCATGTGCCGCGTGGATCTCGATCACCTGGAAACCAGCTTTCAGAGAACGTACGGCAGCGGCCTCAAAGGCGTCTTTGAACGCATCGATCTCCTGCAGTGTCAGCTCGTGCGGCACAGGAGTCTCTTCTGAGAAAGGAATGGCGCTGGGGGCTACAGTTTGCCAGCCGCTCGCTTCGTCCGGTGCAATGGCTGTGCCGCCGTCCCAAGGCCTGTGGTGGCTGGCCTTCCTGCCGGCGTGGGCCAGCTGTATGCCCGGCACGGCGCCTTGCTCAGTGATAAACCGGGTAATGCGCTGCAGCCCGTCAATGTGTTCGTCCTTCCAGATGCCCAGGTCGTGGGGGGTGATGCGGCCTTCCGGAACCACAGCCGTGGCCTCAAAAATGATCAGGCCGGCGCCACCCACAGCCCGGCTGCCCAGGTGCACCAGGTGCCAGTCCGTCGCAAAGCCGTCCTGGCTGCTGTACATGCACATTGGCGATACCGCGATTCTGTTTTTCAGGGTAATGCCGCGTATCGGGAGTGGCGAAAAAAGTATAGCCATACGTGTAATGTTGTTGAATGAATGTTTAGAAACTAGCGCATGCCTACGACTGTTCTGCGTGGGGCGAAGGGCTGTGGCTGGTGCTGGTTCGGCCACATTCGCTGACGCGCCCAGTCGTTAAACATGCGGTTGATCCCAAGATAACACGTACCTCCCCACAAAGTTTTAGGTTTTGGCGGTGCCGTGCGGGATTGTGCTGATGGTGAGGGATTTTAAAATGGAATGCCTATATTTCGTGTGCAAACATTATCTACCCTCTCACCGCATGAAAAAAACAATCCTTTCCGCGCTGCTTCTCATCCCTGCCGTTTTAGCGGCACAGTCCAACAGCCCCCGGGACCTGGTGCAATATGTTAACCCGATGATCGGCACGGCCAAGATGGGCCATACCTACCCCGGTGCCACCGCCCCTTTCGGCATGGTGCAGCTAAGCCCCGACACAGACACGATTCCGTACGCCATGGATGGCAAGTATAACAAGGACGTGTATAAGTACTGCGCCGGCTACCAGTACGACGACCCTACGATTGTCGGCTTCAGCCACACCCACTTCAGCGGTACGGGCCACTCTGACCTGGGCGACTTCCTGCTGATGCCCACCACTGGAAAGCTACAGCTGAACCCGGGCACAGAGAAGAAGCCGGAAAGCGGCTACCGCTCCGCCTTCTCCCATCAAAACGAAAAAGCCGAGCCTGCTTACTATAAAGTAAAGCTGGATGACCACAACATCACCGCTGAGCTTACTGCCACCAACCGCGTGGGCATGCACCAGTATACTTTCCCGAAGGCCGAGGAGGCGCACGTCATCCTGGACCTGATGCACGGCATTTACAACTACGACGGCAAAAACGTGTGGACCTTTGTGCGTGTGGAGAACGATACACTGGTAACCGGCTACCGCCAGACGAACGGCTGGGCCCGCACGCGCACGGTATACTTTGCCATGTCCTTCAGCAAACCGATCAAAAGCTATGGCAACAAGGACTTCTCGGAGCCGCAGGTGTACAAGGGCTTCTGGCGCAAGTTCGACCAGGAAAAGAACTTTCCGGAGTTTGCCGGCACCAAACTGCGCGCCTACTTCGATTTTGATGTGCAGGAAGGGGAAAAGCTGCAGGTAAAGTTCGCCCTTTCGCCGGTTAGCACAGAAGGGGCGCTGGCCAACATGCGCGCCGAGGTGCCCGGATGGGACTTTGAGCAGGTAAAGCAGCAGAGCCAGGCGCTCTGGAACAAAGAGCTCAACAAGATACAGGTAAAGGCCCTGAAGCAGGAGGACCTGGTGAACTTCTACACGGCCATGTACCATACCTTCCTGGGGCCGACCACCTACATGGATGTGGACGGCAACTACCGTGGCCTGGATCAGAACATCCACAAAGCCGACGGTTTCACCAACTACACGACCTTCTCGCTGTGGGACACGTACCGCGCACTGCACCCTTTCTTTAACATCGTGCAGCCGAAGCGCAACGCCGACATGGTGCAGAGCATGCTGGCACATTACGACCAGAGCGTGCACAAGATGCTGCCTGTGTGGTCGCACCACGCCAACGAGAACTGGTGTATGATCGGCTACCACAGTGTGCCGGTTATTGCCGACGCGGTGATAAAGGGCAATGCTGGTTTTGATGTGGAGAGAGCCCTGGATGCCTGCGTAGCCACCGCCAAAACACGCTACTACGATGGCCTGGACTATTACATGGACCTGGGTTATGTGCCTGAGGACAAAAATGGGTCGTCGGTATCTAAAACGCTGGAGTATGCCTACGATGACTGGTGCATTGCCCAGATGGCTAAAAAGCTGAACCGCCCGGATGTGTACGAGGAGTTTATGCAGCGGGCCCAGAACTACAGGAATGTATACGATGCCCGCACCGGCTATATGCGGCCTAAGCTGAGCGACGGCTCCTGGAAGAAAGAATTCGACCCGCTGGACACGCACGGGCAGGGCTTTATTGAGGGCAACTCCTGGAACTACAGCCTTTACGTGCCGCACGACCCGGCCCAGATGATCAGCATGATGGGAGGGAAGCAGCGCTTTGCCCAGCACCTCGACTCGCTCTTTACGATGGAGCTGCCGGACAAGTACTTCGCCAATACCGAGGACATCAGCCGCGACGGCATCATTGGAAACTATGTGCACGGCAACGAGCCTTCGCACCACGTGGCATACCTCTACAACTGGACCGATGAGCCCTGGAAAACGCAGGAGCGCACGCGCATGATCCTAAAAGCCATGTACAAACCAACGGTGGACGGCCTGGGCGGCAACGACGACTGCGGGCAGATGAGCGCCTGGTACATTTTCAGCACGCTGGGCTTCTACCCGGTGGCACCCGGCTCTGAGCAGTACGCCATCGGCAGCCCGGCCATCAAAGAGGCAAGCATACACCTCGAGAACGGCAAGACTTTCACCATCCGTACCAAAAGCCAGAGCGATAAAAACGTGTATGTGCAGAAGATAGAGCTGAACGGGAAACCGCTTAACCGCAGCTACCTGACCCACACCGAACTGGTGAATGGCGGGGACCTGGTGTTTTACATGGGCGCTAAGCCGAACAGAAAGCAGGTGAGCATGCGCTAAAACCTAACGCTCCGCCTCCGCCAGTATGCGGCTGAGGTCGGTCAGGATGCTGCCGATGTCGCGGAGCGTGCGGTTGGATTTGATGCTGCGCAGGCTCTCGAGGCAATGGCTTTGCAGCTTGTTTGCCTCCTGTATGCTGGCCAGCAGGGCAGGGTGGTGCCGCTCCTGTTGCTCTACCATCGTGCGGCTGAAGAGCGTTATGCAGGAGGCGGTGGCCTCCATCGCCTCCTGCAGCGCCTGCGTATCCTGCAGGTCTGTTTCAAAGATGTGTGCGGAGTTAAGGTCGGCAATGCCCCGGCGGATGCCCCGGATTTGGGTAGTGATGTGCTCCAGCCGCTTCACACTTACGGCCAGCCGGCTCAGGCGGGTCCGCTTGTGTGTCAGGAAGGGGTTGTACTTGAGGCTTTGCTCAGCCAGCTGCAGGGCTTTTATACTTGCCTCGGTGGCGGCAATGAGGGCATCGGTCTCCTGACGGCCCACCAGCTGGCCTTTTTCCGTCTGGCGAAGCTGCCTGGCCAGGAACTGCAGGGTTTTGGTGCCCTGCTCCCCCAGGGCAAGTATACTTTTCTCTACCTCCGGGATGGCGTTCTGCGGTACAATCAGGGCGTTGATCAGCACAGCCACTACAGAGCCCATCAGCGTCTCCAGTACCCGCTCCAGGGCGTAGCCTTCCTCCTGCAGCCCAAAGGCCAGCACCAGGAAAGAACTCACCGCCACCTGCGACACGATCTGCGGGTTCATGCGGAGCCCCTTGGAAATCCACATCCCGGTAATGATCACCAGGAAGATAGAAAAGCTGCTGATGCTGAACCAGTGCCCGATCAGCAGGCTGACCGCCACGCCGCCGATAATGCCGATGATGCGCTGCGTGGCTTTCTCAACAGAGTCGGCAACGGTTACCTGCACGGTAAGGATAGAGGCCAGCGGCGCAAAGTAGGGGAAGTCGGACCCCAGCACCGTGGTAGCCACCAGCCAGGACGTGGCTGCTGCCAGCGCTGTTTTTACGATCTGGAGTGAGAGACCGAAGCGGGCAAAGAAGTCAAAGGTTTTGGGCATAGTAACGTAACCTACGGCCGCGCCTGAAGTTTGGTGAGCGGTAAAGGTAAAAAGGATATGCTGAGCAACCAGCGGTAGCAGGCGATAAAATCTGGCAGAAGCATGGAACTGGCCGCTCCGCAAGCTCTTTTGCCCCGCGTACGTACGTGCTTCTGTATCAGTCTGGTTTACTCTTAGCTGGTAGGGCGTGTCGGGGAAGTTACTTTTTGGGCTGCTGATGCTAAGCCTGCTTCAGTAGCTTTTTGATGATGGCCTCCTCCAGTGGTTTGTGAAGGAACCCCGCCAGAAAGGGGTAGCTTTGGGCGCGTTTCATCTCATCGGCGTCTACCGAGGAGGTCAGGATATAAATGCGGCAATGCTCCTGCAGTTGTCCTTCGTAGGGTGTCAGCGCGTCCAGGAAGTCCCAGCCACTCATAAAGGGCATGTTCAGGTCCAGGAACAGCACATTTGGCAGCTCGCCCGGCTCTCCCTGCCGCAGGGGCTGTAGCAGGAGCTCCAGTGCATCCGCAGGTTGCAGGAAACTAAAGTACTCCTGGGCAAAGTTATCCGCCGCCAGCATTGCCTCCGCCAAAAAGACGCTCACCTCATCGTCATCCACAATAAACACTTTTTTATACATGGCCGGCGCTGGCGTTTAGGTGCACTTTCACAGTTGTTCCCTTGCCCGGTGCCCCCTGCAGTTCCTGTTCCGCTTCCGTCTGGTCATCCAGGCTAAAGCCATGCATACCTGTTATGCCGGAAGCATCATGTTTTAAAAGCAGTTTGGCTGGCCCGCCTGCATAGCAACAGCGGCCCTTTCCGTCAACTGTTGAGAAGGGGGCTGTTGTGCTGCCGGTGGCCTTACGGAGGAAATGTTGCGACGCTGGGTGCATGGTTGTACAGTAGGAGCTAACTAGTTTGTCCGGGTTTAGTTATTATATGTATACCTTCTGTCATAAAGCTAAGTTAGGCGCACCCTCACTTAATTTTCCGTTGCTGCCGCTAAGACCGTTGTTTAGCCATTAAAAGATGCAAGATAGCCTTTGGGAGCGCTTCGCAAAGTGACTTTCGTCAACTATCCGGGTGGCCGAGAAATGTATATTTCAGGAACAAAGCCGTTGCACGCACGGTAAGTGCTTGCGCTGCAAACGGCACATGTGGGGCATTAGCATTTAACCTCGCCTGTTAAGGTGTTAGGGGATAACTGGTGCCGCTGCGGAGATTGGTGCAAGAGCGTGGCCTGCGTATCGGTGCTGGAGGCAGGGGAGGAAAAGAAGTGCCGGCGCACCAGCAAACTGGCAAACCGGCGCCTTACCCGTGTCGGAGAAACTATACTGAAGCAGGGATAGGAAGCGTAACGGTGAAGGTGGTGCCAACGGCTGGCGTGCTTTCTACCTCTACTTTGCCTTGTAGCAGCCTAACCTGTTCTTTTACTAAGTATAAACCGAGGCCTTTTCCCTCCACTTCGCTGTGGAAGCGTTTATACATTTTAAACAGATCGTTGGAGACCTTATCCAGGTCCATGCCCCGCCCGTTGTCGGCTACTGCTATAACTGCTTCGCCGTTTTGCTGCTTCAGGGTTACGGTTACCTGCAACGGCCGCTCCGGGTCCCGGTACTTCAGCGCGTTTGAGAGCAGGTTCTGGAGAATGCTGGTTAAATAGGCCTTGGCCGTGAAAAGCTGCAAATCGGCCTGCCGTGCGATGGTGATGGTGGCCCCGGCGGCGCTGATCTCCTGTTGCAGGCTGGCCAGGCATACTTGCAGCAGATCTTCCACATGGCAGAGTTCTCCCGTCTCATCGCCCTGCTGGCGCAGCGCCAGCATCTGGTTCAGGTCACGCACCATGCCATCCAGTTGCTGAGCCGACTGCAGCAGCGAGCCAATGGCTGTCGCCTGCGTTTTCTGTGGCAGGTTGTCCTTTTGCAGGAGCTTGCTAAGCCCGATCAGGCGGGCAATGGGGCTGCGGAAATCATGGGCGATTATCTTGCGGAAAAGCTCCAGTTCTTCGTTCTGCCGGATTAACTCCTGGCTGGTGTGCAGCAGTGCGCGCTCGCGCTCTTTCTGCGCCGTGATATCCTTTGCAATCCCAAAGATGCCCACCATCTGGTCACCCGCTTTCAGGGGGAAGTTCGTGATATCCAGAAACACGGATACGCCGCTGCTGTTGCGCACCACTGTCTGGTAGCGCTGCGGCAGCCCCTGCTTGGCAGCCTTGAAGTGGTGTACCACCTCTTCCCAGTACTCCGGGTGGATAAACAGCTGAAAACCCTCCCCCACCAACTCCTTCTGTTCTTTCTGCAGCAGCTCGCACACTGTGTCGTTTACAGTATGGAAAATGCCATCCATGGTGATGGTATACACGGCATCGGGGTAGTTGTTGAAAAGAAGCCGGTTGAGGCGCTCCAACCGTAGGGAGGAGATGCCTGGGTTAGTGTAGGTTGGTGAGGTCACGGGCTATGGGCGTTAAGTTTGTCGTGTTTGAGCAGGTTACTGTCGGTGGCTTTACTTGAGCTGTATGAGCCACTCATCCTCCAGGGGCTTTTGCAGGAAACCGGCAACCAAACTGGTGCCATGGGCGCGCTTGCGCTCCTGCTCGTCTACCGAGGAGGTAAGGATGTAAATGCGGCAGTGGCCTTTCAGCGTGCTTTCGTACGGTTTCAGCGCCTCCAGAAAGTCCCAGCCACTCATAAAGGGCATGTTCAGGTCCAGGAAGATCACTTCCGGCAGCGAATCCTGGCTTTGGCCGGTGGCGCTTTCGAGCAGGGTCTGGAGCGCATTCTTTGCGTCGAGAAAGCCCTTGCACTCCGTGGCAAACTGGTCCGCCTCCAGTATGGCCTCCGTCAGGAAGATACTAACTTCATCATCATCAACGATGTAAACTTTATTGTACATTTTTTGCGCCTAAGTATATTGTAAATGTCGTGCCCTGGTTAGGGGCGCTTTCTACCTTTATTTTCCCTCCGAGCGCCTCCACCTGTGTCTTCACAAGGAAAAGGCCGATGCCCTTGCCGTGCGTGTTCGGGTGGAAGCGCTTGTATAACTGAAACAGCTGGTGCTGCACCACATGCTCTTCGAGGCCCGTGCCGTTGTCGATCACCGTGAGCACATAACCGCGCGCGTCCTGCTCGGCTTTAATGGTCAGCTCCAGCGTGCGCTCTTCTGCCTTGTACTTTAGTGCGTTTGAAATAAGATTGTGCAGGATGTTGTGCAGGTAAGCCCGGATGGAAGAGAGCCAGTATGCCGGGTCAATGGCCACGTTTACCTGCGCGTGGTGGTGCTCCAACTCTCCGGCAAACTGCTCCAGCACCTCTTCGCACACCTCCTGCAGGTACACTGTTTCACGCGGTGACACTCTGCCGGAGTCGCGGATGGAAAGCACGTTGTTTACATCCTTTATGACAGCGTCCAGCTCCTGCACGGAGGCATGGAGCTTCTCCAGCGCCGTGTCGTACGGCTCCGCGTCTTTAGGCAGCCGCTGCACGAGCTGCGCCAGCCCCAGTGCATTGGCGACAGGGGCGCGCAGGTTGTGCGATATGATATAGGTGAACTGCTGCAGGTCGCGGTTCTGCTTGTAGAGGTCATCCGCCAGCTTCAGGAGCCTGACCTCCGCCTCTTTCTTCTCTGTAATGTCCGTTTCCAGGGCAATGTAGTTGGCAAGGTTGCCAAACTGGTCGAAAATAGGGGTCACGTCTATATAGAACCAGAGCTTTTCGCCGCACTTCTTGTAGTTAAGCACCTCCTCCGAGAAGGGCTGCAGGCTGCTGTACTTGCTGCGGATTCTTTTCGCTACTTCCGGGTCCGTGTCGGTGCCCTGCAGGAAATCGCTCGGTACGCGGCCCAGCACCTCCTCGCGGCTGTAGCCGGTCAGGCGGCAGAAGCCGTCGTTCACCCACTCAATGCGGCACTCCGGGTCCATGATCACTACCCCGTTTATGGTCTTACTGGCTACGAAAGACAGCTTTTCGATCTCGCGCTCCGTTCTCTTCTGCTGTGTGATGTCTACAAAGTGAACCGAAATGCCATCTTTGTTCGGGTAAAGGGTAAAGTACAGGGTGCAGGGGTAAGGGGTCCTAAAGGTCTCCTCAAAGTGCACCGCTGTCTTCTGCCGGGACACTTCCTGGCACACCTGGTAGAAGCGCGTGGAAACGCCTTTTGGAAAGAGCTCCCATATTACTTGCCCGGTAAGCTCTTCCCGGCTCCGGTTCATAAAAGAGGCAAACGCGGCGCTTACAAACGTAAACCGCCAGTGGCTGTCGAGCACGTAAAACGGCTCGGTTATACTTTCCAGAATGGTGTTTAGCTGCTGGGCCTGCTCCTGAATGAGGCGTTTGGCTTTGTTGGCCTCTGTAATGTCTTTGGCGATGCCCTGTACCCCTTGTAACTGCCCTGCAAAGTATACCGGCATCAGCGAAACAGTGATGTCCTTTTCCTCTCCGGCTCGGGTCAGGATGCAGATCTCCACGGTAAGCGCCTTGCCCGCCAACACCTTCTGGAACGCCTCGTTCGCTGCGGCCAAAGAGTCCGGGTGCACCATTGCGCTGTAGGAAATCGTTAGCGCCTCGTGCTCACTGTAGCCGGTAATGGTCTCCATGTGTTGGTTTACCTGCCGGAACTTACCCGAGGTGTGGAGCGTGAACACGGCGTGTGGGTGCTCGAAGAAGAGGGACTCGTAATACGCCTGGTGGTACTCTTTCTCGTAGAGAAGCTGCCTTGCCTCCGTTACGTCCCGGGAGCTGGTCATAATGCCCTGCACGTGCTCGTTCTCAAGCATGTTCGTGGCATTGCACTCTATCCAGCGCCAGCCTTTGTCCCGGGACTTGTGGCGGAACAGGGCAGATTTACCCTTGCCGCTGGTCAGCAGTTCTGCCATGGTGGCAAGTACGTCCGGCAGGTCATCGGGGTGTATAAAGCTGTAGGCGCTAGCACCCTCCAGCTCTTCTACCTCATAGCCCAGAACAGTTTTTACAGATTCGCCCACGAACAGAAACTTACCCTCGGCATCGATCACCGACACAAGATCCATGCTGTTGCCCACAATGGAGCGGTAGAATTCTAGCGAGTGGCGTTGCATAGATATACTGGGTAGAGGAGCTTGCAAGGTGGTGGTATATTAAGTTGTCTACAGATTCCTGCCTGAGTAAGCCTGCGAAACTGCGCCTGCTTACGATGTTGCATAAATGGTAAAGTATGGCGTATAGCTAAGATACAAATAAGATTCAGAAAACAAGCGATACGAATCCCGTTGTTCCCCGGCAAAGATAAAATATATCATTATCTATATGTCTATCATCCTATGTATAAAATTCCTGGCTTGCGGTGCCGAAGCCAATTTGGGCGCTCTTCCTGCGCTGCGCTCGTGGGAGAATGCCGCCAGCCATCGCTTTCCTGGGTGGGGAAAGGGAATAGCCTAAGCCCGGCGGCTGCAGGCGGGAGCGTCATAAGAGCGGAGGTACGACGAGTAAGCCCAATAGGTGTTGCTGTAGCGGAGTGCGTGTTCCGGCAGAAAGCTATAACACAGGGAATTCGTGCTTCTCCTTTAAGCTGTAAACAGACAGCTTGTAAGGTCGTGTGTCAAGCAAATTAAAGCCTTTGATTTAGACCGTGGAGTTAGAAGCCAAAGGCCTTATTTATGCAAACAAAGCGGTAAAACCTCATTTGCCGCATCAAAACCCACACGAAAGACAGGGGTGGTCTATCCTTTCAACATTTTTTAACAATTTCTTAAAATTTTCTTCTCCGGGAGGGATAAAACGGTGGCCAACCTACTATAGTGGTTAGTGAGCAGACACTAAGTACTGCTGAATACTATTAACAACGCTTGAATGGAGTACCACTACTTTACCGCAACTGACTTTGCAGCTGATGAGAATTTTATCCAGTGGGTGCAGCAACCAACCCGGGAGCGCAAGGCCTTCTGGGAGAAGTATCTCGAGGAGAACCCGGGGCAGCGCCAAGCCATACAGGAGGCGCGCCAGCTGGTGCTGCACCTCTCTGCGGACAATGAGCCAGCCCTGGAGCAGGACCTGGAGGATATCTGGGCGCGGCTGAGCGAGGCGCGGGAGCACTATCTGTCCCATGGGGAGGAGGAGGAAGGCGACAACGTGATCCCCATAAGGTTCTGGCAGCGCAGTGCCATCTGGATAGCGGCGGCTGTGTCGGCTTTGCTGCTTGTGAGCGGGTACCTCCTTTTAAAACCGGAGCAAAAGCAAGCGGAAATAACCTACGCCACCACTACCGGGGAGCGCCTGCGCCTGCACCTGCCCGACAGCTCTTTTGTGGTACTGAACGCCAACTCAAGTATAACGCTGCCAGCCACCTGGGGCCCAAACCAAGACCGGGCAGTGCAGCTGGAGGGGCAGGCCTTCTTCTCCGTAACGCATAAGCTCAACAGCCAGCGCTTTGTTGTGAGCACTGCCGATGGCCTGGAGGTAGAGGTGCTGGGCACCGAGTTCAGCGTGTCTAACAAGGAGCACATCAAACGGGTGATACTGGAGCGCGGCAAGGTAAACCTGCACATCAGCCAGAACGGGGAGCGCCAGCAGCTGACGATGGCTCCCGGTGACCTGGTGGAGGCCACCGAGGCGACAGGGGTCGCAAAGCGCAGGGTAAACCCGGAGCTCTACAACGCCTGGAAGAACACCAGCCTTGTGTTTGAGAACAACACCCTGGAAGAGGTGGCGCAGCTGCTGGAGCACAGCTACGGCTACACAGTGCACATCAGCGGGCAGGGCCTGGCCACGCAGCGCATTACAGCCTACCTCAACACCAACTCGCCTTCACACATCCTCTCAACACTGTCGGAGACGCTGGAGGTGGAGATACAACAGCAAAACAAGACCATTACAATAAGCAATAAGCTCTAACTGATCAATTAACTATTTTCCTATGCGTAAAAAAACTACAAACCGAATAAGGACCTGCAGCCTGATTACGGCGGCGTGTTTCCTTTATTTTTCGGGAGCAGCTCAAGATCATTACGACGCGAAGGTGGCGCTGGCTAACACCTCAGGTGTAGTAGGGCAAAGCACCTCAACCGTGTCGTTGAGCAGCGTTCTCAAGGATCTTCGCAGCAAGTATGGCATTCAGTTTTCTTATAAGGCAGACGTGGCCCGTGACCTGCAGTTTCAGGTGCCAGCTAACCTGGCGGGTGAGCCAAGTGTGGATGCGGTGCTGACGAAGGTGCTGGCCCCGAGCGGCCTTACTTATAAGAAGGTAAACGATGTGTACATCATCGTAAAAGATGCAACTACCGCCACGGCACCTGTTAAAGCGACTCCGGTAGCTGAAAGAAAGGCTGTACAGGAGCAAACGGTGCGCGGCACCGTGACAGACGATAGCGGAATACCCCTTCCGGGTGTAGCCGTTGTGGTTAAAGGCACGACGCGCGGTACTTCCACTGACCTGAATGGTAACTTTAGCATCGCAGTTCCGGCCAATGCCACGCTGGTGTTTAACTACATCGGTTTTTCATCGAGAGAAGTTGTGGTAGGCAACCAGGCAACCATCGACGTTTCCCTGAAGCCCGACACCAAAGCACTGCAAGAGGTAGTGGTGGTGGGCTACGGTACGCAGAAAAAGAGCGACCTTACGGGTGCGGTGACGGCTGTAACGGAAGAGGACTTCCAGGATGGCCAGGTAACCACACCCGAGCAGCTCATCTCTGGTAAAGTGGCTGGTGTGCAGATCACCTCCAACAGCGGTGCCCCGGGCGCAGGCAGCCGCATCCGCATCCGTGGCGGAGCATCGCTGAATGCCAGCAACGATCCGCTGATTGTTATCGACGGTGTGCCGGTGGACAATGACCAGGTGGCAGGCTCTGCTAACCCGCTCAACTTCATCAACCCGGACGATATCGCCTCCATGAACATCCTGAAGGATGCTTCTGCTACTGCCATTTATGGCTCGCGCGCCTCTAACGGTGTGATCATCGTTACCACTAAAAGCGGTAAGGCTGGAGATAAGATGCGCATTAACTTCAGCACGAAGCACTCTATTTCTACTGTAAACAAAGAGGTGGATGTGCTAAGTGCGGATGAGTTCAGAAAAGTGGTTATGGAGCAAGGCACTCCGGAGCAGCAGGAGCTGCTTGGCGAGGCCAACACCAACTGGCAGGATCGCATTTACAGAGAGGCCTATACCACTGACAACAACCTGAGCGTAAGTGGCTCCCTTAAAAACCTGCCGTACCGTGTGTCGGTAGGCTACCTGAACCAGGAAGGCGTGCTTAAAACCTCTGCGTTTGAGCGTGTAACGGCTGCCGTTAAGCTTACGCCTACTTTCCTGGACGACCACCTGAAAGTGGATGTAAACGTGAAAGGGGCTAAAACGAACAGCCGCTTTGCCGATATAGGCGCTATTGGTGCCGCTGTTGCGTTTGACCCTACTCAGCCTGTGTATCAGGACAATGCCTTCGGTGGCTACTTCGAGTGGACGGACGTAAGCGGCAACCCTATTACCATCGCGACCAGAAACCCGCTTAGCATGCTAAAGCAAAAGCGTGACGAAGGCGAGGTGCTCAGAAGCATCGGTAATGTGCAGCTGGATTACAAGTTCCACTTCCTGCCGGAGCTGCGTGCTAACCTGAACCTTGGTTACGACATCTCAGAAAGCGAGGGCATTACACGCTCGCCGGGCACGATGGCTGCGGAGTACTATGAACGCGGCTCGGTGAAGGAGTATGAGGAGGACAGAACAAACAAGTTGCTGGATTTCTACCTGAACTACAACAAGGAGCTGCCGGGCATTGCCAGCCGTATTGATGCGACTGCCGGCTACTCTTACCAGGACTTCCTGATTAAAAAACCGGCTTTTGCCACCTTCCGCGACAACGGTGACGTGCGTAAGAAAGCTGATCCTTTTCCGTTCGAAACACAGAACACACTGGTGTCTTTCTTCGGAAGAGTTAACTATGCGTTCAAAGACCGTTATATGTTAACGGCCACCGTTCGCCGCGACGGCTCTTCCCGTTTCTCAGAAGATAACCGTTGGGGCACTTTCCCTTCCATGGCGCTGGCCTGGCGTATTGTGGAAGAGTCTTTCCTGAAGAACTCGACCGTTGTTTCTGACCTGAAACTGCGCGTAGGCTACGGTATAACCGGCCAGCAGGACATCTCTGATAACGACTATCCGTTCCTGGCACGCTATACCAGCTCTGACAATGCGTCTATGTACCGCCTGGGCGACATGTACTACCTGTTGCTGCGCCCGGAAGAGTATGACCGGAACCTGAAGTGGGAAGAGACGGAAACCTACAACGCGGGTATCGACTTTGGCTTCCTGAACAACAGGCTGTACGGTAGCCTGGACTACTACAACAGAAAAACCGATGACCTGTTGAGCATCATCGCTGTTCCGGCCGGTACGAACCTGACAAACCTGCTGCTAACCAACGTTGGCTCTATCGACAGTGAAGGCCTGGAGGCTGTGCTGAACTTTGTAGCGATAGACAAAGAGGACCTCGGCTGGACAGTGGGCGTGAACGGCTCCTGGAACAGAAACGAGATTACGAAGCTGAACACGGTGAAAGATGAGAACTCAGTAGGTGTGTTGGAGGGGGATATCTCCGGTGCCACAGGCCGTAAGATCCAGATCCACTCGGTTGGGTATGCGCCGTACAGCTACTATGTGCACAAGCAGGTATATGATGACAACGGCAAGCCGATTGAAGGGCTGTACGCCGACCTGAACGAAGACGGTATCGTGAACGATGCAGACAGATACCGCTACAAAAACCCTGAGCCACAGTTCTACTTCGGCTTTAACTCCCAGCTGAACTACAAAAACTGGTCGCTGGGGCTGCTGATGCGCGCCAGCCTGAATAACTACGTCTACAACAACGTGTATTCCAACAACGCGGCCTATGATGTGTTCCAAGCAGGGGAGTACTTGGCCAACATGGTAGGCAACGTGTACGAGACGGAGTTTAACACGCGCCAGTATGAGTCTGACTACTATATCGAGAACGCCTCCTTCCTGCGCATGGAGAACATCAGCCTGGGCTACAACTTCGGCAAAATCCTGAACGATAAAGCCAACCTGCGCCTGAATGCCAATGTGCAGAACGTGTTTACCGTCACCAAGTACGATGGCCTGGACCCAGAGATTGCAGGCGGTATTGACAACAACTTCTATCCAAGACCAACTGTCTACACCGTTGGCCTGAACCTGGAACTTTAATTAACTGAATCAAGATGACATCTAGATATTTAAGAACAATACTTTGTGCAGGGTTGGTAGCGGTTGGTACTGCATCCTGTACCGATGACCTGGATCGCGTACCTGCCTATGAGGTAACCTCGGCCACCGTCTATAAAGATTTTGCCAACTATAAAAGCATCCTGGCAAAGCTGTACGCCGGCTTTGCCGTAACTGGCCAGCAGGGGCCTGCTGGTAAGCCCGATGTGGGAGGCGTTGATGAAGGGGCATCTAACTACGTGCGTACGTACTGGACCCTGCAGGAAGTGCCGACGGATGAGGCTGTGGTGGCCTGGAACGACCCGGGATTGCCGGTGATCAACACGATGCTGTGGGCCGCGAACAACGACATGACCAAGGCCATGTATTACCGCATCTTTTACCAGGTTACAGCAGCCAACGAATTTATCCGCGAAACCACCGATGCAAAGCTGGAGGAACGCGGCATAACAGGGGCTAACCTGGAAGCTGCCAAAACCTACCGTGCCGAGGCGCGTTTCCTGCGTGCCCTGAGCTACTGGCATGCCCTGGACCTGTACGGCAGTGTTCCTTTTGTTACAGAAGAAGATCCGATCGGGGCTTTCTTCCCGGAGCAGATCAGCAAAGAGGACCTGTTTGCCTACATCGAGTCTGAGCTGAAAGCCGTTGAGAGCGAACTGGTGGACGCGCGCCAGAACGAGTATGCCCGTGCTGACAAAGCCGCTGCCTGGACACTGCTCACCAAGCTGTACCTGAATGCTCCCGTGTACACTGGGGAGAATAAGTATACAGAGGCGATCACCTATGCCAAGAAAGTGATTGACGCGGGTTACCAGCTGGAGGAGGATTACGACGAGCTGTTTATGACAAACAACGACAACTCGAGTGAGATTATCTTCCCGATTGCTTTTGACGGTATGAGAACGCAGTCGTACGGCGGCACTACCTTCCTGACGCATGGCGCGGTGGGCGGAGACATGGTCGCCGCTGATTTCGGAATAGACTCTGGCTGGGGTGGGCTTCGTGTTACTCCTGCGTTTTATAACCTGTTTTCAGGCACTGCGCTTGATAATGACGACAGAGCCAACTTCTTTACAAAGGGGCAGACCCTGGAAGTAGAAGAAATTAAGACGTTTAAAAACGGTTACCCTATCACGAAGTGGAAGAATATTAACGCTGCAGGCGAAGCTGGCTCCAACCCAACTTTCGTGGACACGGACTTCCCGATGTTCCGTTTGGCTGATGTATACCTGATGTATGCAGAGGCCGTGCTGCGTGGAGGTTCGGGAGGATCTGTCGGACAGGCGCTGGAGTATGTAAACGCCCTGCGCAACCGTGCCTATGTTGGCACAGGCGCAGACGGCAGCATTACCAGCAGCCAGCTGAACCTAAACTTTATACTTGACGAGCGCGCCCGCGAACTTAACTGGGAAGGGCATCGCCGCACAGACCTGATCCGCTACAACTTGTTCACTGGCGGAGAATACCTGTGGGCCTGGAAGGGCGGTTTAAAGGAAGGAACTTCTGTGCCGGCCTATAGAGCGCTGTATCCGATACCTTCTGATGACCTGGTGGCAAATCCAAACCTGAAGCCAACCCCAGGGTACTAAATCTATTTGCAGCACCCGCCAGAGCTGCTGCTGCTGGCGGGCGCTGCTTTTTAAACTGTAAAGAAGTTTTATATGAAAAACTGGATAAATAGATCATTACTGTTTTTTGTGGCTTCACTGGCTTTAGTGAGCTGCGAGAAAGACGAGGACATGACGGTACTCCGCGTAGGAGATGCGCCGGAGCTAACAGCATCTGCCACGGCTGTGGATTTAGTGAAAGATGCGGCAACGGATACTGTCATAACGCTTAACTGGACACCCGCGGAGTTCGGCTACCAGGCAGCTGTGGCTTACAGCATCCAATATGATATGCCCGGCAACGAGTTCGCTAAGCCCAAAGAGGTTTCTGGTATCAACGCCACGAAGAAAGCGTTCACTGTAAAAGAATTCAACGCTTTGGCCGCTAAACTTGGCTTGCCTGTGGGTGCTGCCTCTACTATGGAGTTGCGCGTAAAGGCAGATATTTCTACAGAGGTAACGCCGCTGTATTCTGAGCCAGTAACGGTGTCTGTAGTGCCGTATCTGGATATCATTGAGTATACGTCACTTTATGTTCCTGGAGAATACCAGGGATGGGACCACGCTACTGCGCCCAAAGTTGCCTCTCTGGATGATGATGGTATTTTTGAGGGATATGTGTACATGGGTACTGTCGCTAAAGGGTTTAAATTCACAAGCAAACCGAACTGGGATGGACCGAACTATGGTGCAGGAGCAACAGCCGGAACATTATCTACTGCCGGAGACGCTGATAACCTGACAGTGAGTGAGCCTGGTGTTTATCTGCTAAAAGTTGATACCAAAGAACTTACCTGGTCTGCTACCAAGGTAGAGTGGGGGGTAACTGGCAGCGCAACTCCTAAAGGATGGGCCAGCGATGTGATAGCCGACCATGATCTGACCTATGATCCTGAGAGAGGTGTGTGGGCAGTGACGCTTCCTCTGACCGAAGGCGATTTAAAATTCAGAGCAAACGATGCCTGGGGCCTGGACTATGGAGATGACAGCCCAGGTGACGGCTATGTAGACAAAGGTAGCAACGATAATATAAAGGTTAAAGAAGCTGGTACCTATGAGATTATACTCGATCTAAGTACGCCCGGATACTATAACTACACACTTACCAAGCAGTAAACTGCACCTGCCACAGCTGTATGTGTACTTCTCAATAATGCAGTTGTAGAAACTTTACAAGGTACCCCGGCAGTGACTTCCGCCGGGGTACCTTCATCCTGCTAACCTTCAAACATCAAACCTTCAACATGAAATTTACTTGCAAACAGCTTGCTTCAACGCTTGTGCTGTCGGCGCTTAGCTTTGCCTCTTTTGGCCAAGGCAATGGCCCGGTGCACCAGGTGGGGAATGTAAGCGATGTGAAAATTAACGGACAGGTAGTTGACCTTACCACCGATAACAACGGCCACATACAGGTAAGTGTCTACAGCCCGACCGTAGTACACGTGCGCATGGATAAGAAGCCGCTTGGCGAAAACTTCTCTTATGCCGTTGTTGGTAAGCCAAAGCAGGCCCAAGCCAATATTACCCAAAGCAATAGCGAAGTTACTATCACGACAGACTCGCTGGTGGCTCGTATCAGCAAGAACCCTTTTGCGGTGGCGTTTTTTACCAAAGATGGCAAAGTAATCAACCAAGACGAGAAAGGCTTAACAACTTCATGGATAGGCGAGGAGGTGACCACCTATAAGCATATGCAGGAAGGCGAGCGTTTCATTGGCCTTGGTGAGAAAACAGGTGGCCTGGACCGCCGTGGTAACGGGTACACCAACTGGAACACAGATGCCTATGGCTATAGTACAGGGCAGGATCCGCTGTATGCTACCATTCCTTTTTATGTGGGTATTCACAACGGCCTGAATTACGGTATCTTCTTCGATAACAGCTATCAGAGCGATTTTAACTTTGGAGCCAGCAATAACCGTTTCTCTTCTTTTGGGGCACAGGGTGGCGAGATGGATTATTACTTCATCTACCACACCAAGCTGGCTGATATCATTACATCATACACAGACATTACCGGCCGCATGGACCTGCCGCCGCTGTGGAGTTTAGGATACCAGCAGAACCGCTATTCCTACTACCCGGATACAGAGGTAATGCGTATTGCACAGACGCTTCGTGAAAAGAAAATCCCTGCCGACGGTATTACGCTGGATATCCATTACATGGATGCCTACAAACTCTTTACCTGGGACAAGAGCCGATTCCCTAACCCAGCCGAGATGAACAAGAAACTGGAGAACATGGGCTTCAAAACAACGGTGATTGTAGACCCGGGCATCAAAGTAGAAGAAAACTACGGTGCTTATGAGCGTGGCAAGCAAAGTGATATTTTCCTGAAGTATACCGACGGGGAATACTATACAGGCCAGGTATGGCCAGGCTGGACGCACTTCCCGGACTTTACCGGCGACGCTGGCCGTGAATGGTGGAAAAAAGAGATTAAGTTCTTTTCCGAGACTGGCGTAGACGGCTTCTGGAACGACATGAACGAGATTGCTACCTGGGGCCAGAAAATGCCAAACAACGTGCTGTTTCAGTACGACGGCCATCTTACTTCGCATAAAGAAGGGCGTAACGTATACGGCTTGCAAATGGCCCGCGCCAGCTACGAAGGTGCTCGTGAGCACCAGCCAAACCAGCGTCCATTCCTGCTTTCTCGTGCGGGCTTCTCTGGCTCTCAGCGCTACACTGCCATTTGGACGGGTGATAACCGTTCAGAAGACAGCCATATGCTGCTGGGCATCCGCTTACTTAATAGTATGGGTGTGAGTGGTATTCCATTCTCTGCCATGGATATTGGCGGCTTTACAGGTAACCCGTCTATCGGGCTCTATGCCCGCTGGATTCAGCTTGGTGCCTTTACGCCATACTTCCGTAACCACACGGGTGTAAACTCTAAGTCATCAGAGCCTTGGGCTTACGGTGAAGAAGTAACCGAAATCTCGCGTAACTTCATCAACCTGCGCTACAGACTGATGCCATACATCTACTCCAACTTCTACCTGGCATCTCAGACGGGCCAACCGCTGATGCGTACGCTAGCGATTGATTACACCCATGACCCGAAGGTATACAATGGAGAGTTTGACACACAGTTCCAGTTCGGAAAAGCCTTCCTGATCATGCCCTTCGAGAGTGGCAAAAACTACGGTAAAGTATACTTCCCGCAAGGCAAGTGGTATAACTTGTATACGGGCGAGGTGGAGACTGGTAACCGTGAAGAGATCATCCCGATCAGCTACCACAGGCTACCGATCTACGTGAAGGAAAGCAGCATTATCCCGATGCAGTCGCTGGTGCAGAGTACTTCTGAGAAGCCAACCGACACGCTGACGGTACACATTTACAAAGGCGATGTAAATAACAGCTTTGTGTATTATGAGGATGATGGCAAGAGCTACGAGTACCAGAAGGGTGCCTATTACAAGCGAAACATCAACTACGACGCACGCCGCAAAACCATCACGTTTGATAAAGTAGAAGGTAACTACAACTCAAACTTTAAGAACATAAAAGTGATGCTGCACGGTTTTGACGATAAAGCGAAAGTGAAGCTGAACGGCAAAACTCAAAAGTCACAGCAGGATTTCGCATCGTTCATCGATCCAATTTCACGCTTCGATCCGCAAGGAGTTTCAAACCCACGGGAAGGCTATAACGTGCAAAGCTTCGTTATCAAAAACGACAGCGATAAAATGACACTTAGCTACTAAATTTGATTAGAGCATATGCAAGCTCCCCTGTGCTTTTAGTGCAGGGGAGTTTTTTTGCTTATAGGCTACTGTTTCAACCACCCTTAGCCTCTCCTTATCTAAGGAGGGAAGCTTATAGCTGCCATTTCATAACTATAAATTTCATAGCGGGCGGTGTCGCGCGGACAGGCCGCAATCTGTCCCTACAGATCCTGTATTTATAAGATGGTGTGTCTATAAGAAGCTATAGCAGTAGCTATCTGAAACATCCCCAGTCCTTGGGTTGAGCGCCTTGTGCATGTTGCGGTGCCCGTAAGGGCAGCCCGCAGCGGAGCGAGGAGCAGCTTCAGGCACACAGCGCGATACCCGAGGACGAGCCCTCGCGGGCTTGAGCGCTCCAAAGCCAGAGGTGAAACGATAGGTGTGTGGGAGCTGGAGGATGAACAGAAACTAACACGTATAGCTTGGCTGGAGAAGCAGTAAGCAGAAGCTATGGAAGTATAAGCAGCGGCAGTCAAAGGCACAAGCGGACGCTTGCGCCAGGAAAGAACTTTGGAAGTATGACTGCAACAAGTATAGCTGCCGCTAAGCAAGTATGGCTTTGCAAGCCAGCCGAATTGCAAACTCAACATCATAGTAAAACACAGGTCTGTAGACTTGCACCAGAGATGGGGCAGTGTTATTTAGTAGTTGTGACATAGAGACCGTACTGAAGTAAAACAAAAGAGCCGGGGAACTCTTACCCGGCTCTTTCAATACTCTAAATTTTAACATTATCGCTACTGTAAATTTCCAAAGCGACTTCCGAAGAAATCACCTTCTTTCCAGGTTGGTCTATCAGCATCCTGCGCTACTAAATAGCCAATTAGGAAATTCAGCTGAGCATACTTCTTAGCAGCATCAAAATCAAAAACACCACCTTCCAAGCCATCCTGTGGCTTGTGGTAATACTTCTCACGCCATACTTTCACGGTCTCGTCCAGGTTGTTTTTGCCGTCAGCGGTTTTGTTGCCATACTTGATGTGGAGGGCTGGTACCCCTTGCGTTACAAAGCTGTACTGGTCGCTGCGCACAAAACGATTTTGCTCTGGCTCCGGGTCCTGCTCAACATCCAGGCCTAAGTAATTGCTCGCCTGCTTCACCTCATCCTCTAAAGAAGAATGAGCGGCTCCTAAAGGCACTACGGCTAGCAGCGGAGCGATAAGCGTTGGCATATCTGTGTTGATATCAGCAACGATTTGCGACGACGGTACGGTAGGATATTTAGCAAAGTATGCAGATCCCAACAAGCCCATTTCTTCAGCGGTAACCATTACAATCAGGACAGAGCGCTTTGGCTTGTTCTTGAGCCTAGAGTATACATTGGCAATCTCCAGCAGACTGGCTACACCAGAGGCATTGTCATGGGCGCCGTTGTAGATAGAATCACCATCGATAGGTCTGCCAATGCCAACGTGGTCGAGGTGAGCGCTATGTACCACATACTCGTTTTTCAGTTTAGGGTCAGAGCCTTCAATTTTCCCTACCACATTGTAGCTTTCAATATCGTTGTAGCTGCTACCGTAGCTGCCTCTGATGCTAAAAGGTAAGGCTGCCGAAGTTGTTTTGCCTGATTTTATACTTGCAGCAGCTTGTGCCACTTCTAATCCAGCCGATGACAACAACTTCTGGAACGTATCGTGGTGAAGCATGCCAAGCAACTTAATGTCGTCATGGTAGCTGCGGGAGGCTGCCACTTTTCCGTCTGCACCTATTACGCTGCTAACCCCTCTGGAGAAGTTTGGCACGCCACCTTTTGGGTTTGTACTACCTACCAAAACACCAACCGCACCGTGTGCAGCAGCTGTATTCAGAATGGTTTGCATATCCATGCTGTAAGACGATACGGTGGAGGGGAAGCCTTCTGGTGTGCCACGCATAATTACCACAACTTTACCTTTCGCATCTATGTTAGCATAGTCGTCATAGTTCATATCGGGCGCACTGATGCCGTAGCCAGCAAAAACAAGCGGAGCCTCCTCTAGGTTTACCTCTGGCTTAGCAGGGTTGGGGTATACAGAGAATTCCACTCCATCTTTTAATGCCTCGGCTGCTCCTTCGTTTGCCTGCAGTTTCAACGTAGCATCAGGGTTAGGTGTGGCAGTGCGGATACGGACCGTCTGCAGGTATGAATTGTTTTCACCTGCCGGAGCCACATTCATTTTTTTGAACTGATCTGTTACATAATCTACTGCCATCTGGTAGCCGGGTGTACCTGGTTTACGACCAAGCAGCTTGTCATCAGCCAGGTAAGCAATGTGTGCTTTTATGTCATCCGGCTTTACCTTGCTCAGCGATTTTGCTACTGGTTTCGGTACGTTGGCCGACTGTGCAAATGCGCCAGGCATAGCCAGGGTAAAGCAGATACCTGCCGCAATTAATGTAGATTTCATGTCAGGTTTAGAATGATTAGTTTTTATGATTTATCGGCTTAATTCCTTTTTAGAAGGGATTTTCAATGTAAGGTTTAAGTATACAGCTAAAATATTTACAAGAGTTCCTGCACTGCCTTTAGCACTTGCGGCCAAGCAGGAGAGGATGGAGCCACTAAATCAAAATGTCCTGCATCAGGTAGAAGTACAACTTGAGCATTATCTCCTGCCGCTTTCGCTTTTTGAGCAAAATTCTCAGCCTGTGCCACAGGTACAATTGGGTCGCGCTTACCTTGTACCAAGCGGCTTGGCACCTGCAATGGTAACATCTGCTGCGGCGAAGCCTGAGCGTACCGCTCTGGGAAATCTGTAGGCGAGCCGCCCATCAGTTGTGGCACAGCTGCATTGCAACTGCCTTCCTGCTGGCTGTAAGTTTCTAAATCGGCAATACCAGCCAGCGATATAACACCTTTAAGCTTAAGCGGCTTCTTAGCATACAGTGAGCTTGATTTTGGCAAGTGATGCCTCGCAGCCAGCCAGAGCGCCAGGTGCCCACCAGCCGAATGCCCGATCACGGCAACACGTTTTGCATCTATCGGATATGACTTTGCCAGTTCTCGCACGTAATCAGTTGCCAAGGCTACATCTTGAAATGTGCCGGGCCAGCCACCACCTACGTCACCTACACGCCTGAACTCAATATTCCAGGTAGCATACCCAGCCTTAGTCAGTTCCTCGCTTAGGTGGCTCATGTACTCTAAATTATACTCGTTCAGCCAGCAGCCGCCATGTACTACCACTACCACTGGAAACTCACCTTTACCTTCAGGCAGTCGCAGCTCTCCAAACTGAAGCGCATCAGGTCCATACTTGATGATGTGGTCTGCAGCAGGCACAGGCATTTCTGCAATCTGCTGCCAGGTTACAAGATTCGGTTTCTGCTGTGCTACAGCTGTGGCGGCAAAAGCCAGCAGGGCCATTAGGATCAGGTAAAGACGCATAAGCAAACGAGGTGTTTTTTAGAAAGCTGCAGTATACGCATTTTGGTGCAAAGCTCGTATAGATTCCTGTTGTGCCAGCCGTTGTTACGGTCGTAGCGCTGCTGTAACAGTTGCTGTACGATTAAAGTAAAGTGGTTTTGCTACGCTTGTGAAAAGAAGTGTATACCTTTATCGAAACAAGCGTTACACCACACTTCCGAACACTGCAGTAACCTGCCAAAGTACCTTGTATATACTGCTGCCACTGTAAAACCACATGAGCTTAGAGAAAGTACTGAACCAGATAAAAGATATTGCTGAAGGCGTTGTGCGTGAGGAGGCTGTCGCCGTGGACAGGGAGGCCTGGTGGCCTGAGAAAAGCATGCGAACCTTTCAGCGCGAGGGCCTGGGCGGCTTTGTTGTGCCGAAGGAGAGTGGCGGCTTGGGGCAGGGGCTTTACGGCCTGGCACAGGCTTGCGAAACCATTGGGCAGGAATCGGCCTCAACGGGGCTTTGCTTCGGCATGCACTGTGTCGGCTCAGCCATGATCGCCGCCAAAGCCACCTCCCATCAAAAGGAGCATTTCCTGGAGCGTATTGCCGCCGGCGAACACCTGACCACACTGGCGCTGAGCGAACCGGGTACCGGGGCACACTTCTACTACCCGCAAACGCAGTTGTTGTCTGTCTCTGAAAACGAGTTTTTGCTGAATGGGAAGAAAACCTTTGTAACCAACGGAGGCAAGGCCGACTCTTACGTCATCTCTACGATGGGAGTGGACCCGGAGGCGGCGCAGTACGAGTTCTCCTGCGTTGTGGTGGAAAGCGATGCACAGGGGCTGGAGTGGGGGCCGGAGTGGAAGGGGCTGGGAATGCGGGGCAACTCTTCCCGCAGCCTTGCCCTGAAAGATGTAAAAGTGCCGGCCGCCAACCTGCTGGGGGAGCACGGCGATCAGGTGTGGTATGTGTTTCAGGTGGTTGCTCCTTACTTCCTGACCGCCATGTCCGGAACTTACCTTGGGGTTGCCCAGGCCGCCTTGAACGAGGCGCGTGAGCACCTGATGCAGCGCACCTACAGCCACAGTGGCATATCGCTGAGCCAGAACCAACTGCTGCAGCACCGGCTCGGTACGCTGTGGGCGAAAGTGGAGCGCACACGGCGCCTCATCTACCATGCCTGCCAGCAGTACGACAGTGGTGACGCCATGGCCGTGCTGGGTATTATTTCGGCTAAAGCCGAGGTGGCTACCTGTGTGGTGGAGGTGGTAAACGAGGCCATGACGCTGACCGGTGGGATCGCTTACCGCGAAAGCTCCAGGTTAGAGGTGCTGCTGCGCGATGCGCGGGCCGCGCACATCATGGCTCCCACCACAGACATTCTTTATACCTGGCTGGGCCGCGCCCTGCTGGAGCAACCTATCCTGGACAGCTAAGCCCCATGTCAGCTATACTTTACACCGGCCTTCATGACGCGACGCTGGAACTGCTGAAGTCCGGCCTCCAGGATGGGGGTGTCGCTTTTAGCGAAATACGTGAAAGTGAGATTAAATCGCTGCAAGCCACCCTGGCCAGGTACAGCGTGCTTGTAGTGGGGGAGGAGGTACACAACCCGGTGCGTGTGGCGCAGGAGGCCTATGCCGGCGATAAGCATTTGTCGGTGCTGCTGGTAAACGATGAGCAGAATTTCGTGCGCGTAAAGCAGTCGCTGCAGTTTTCCCCTTTTATCGGGCCAACGGTAACGTGCGTGTCAAACCAGGTGCGGGAGCGGCTGGTAAGCATTGTGCAGGATGCCATCCTGCGTTCTGAGCAGCGTAGAAGTTTTCAGCATATTCGGAAGTCGGTTTCCCCCCAGATGGATCTCAACGCTTCGGTGCTGGATAAGGTGCGGGGCGACTATACAGCCAAAGTGCTGGAGGTGGCGCCAATCGGGGCGGTGCTGGTATCGGGGCAGGGCAATGTGCTTACAATCAATGCGTACGCCGCCCATCTTTTCGGGAAAACTGAACGGGAGATACTGGGCGCGTCGCTGCGAGAGCTCTTTCCGGCGGAAGTGCAGCCGGCGGTGCAGCTGTTTGTGAGCCAGGCGCCGATACGGGAGCCCAAGAAAGTGTTCGAGCTAAGGCTACAGGAGCAGGTGAAGTATTTGGAGGCTTCCCTGGCCCAGGTAAATGCGCAGCGCGCAGACGGCCTTCAGCTGCTTATCATCAACGATATTACCGCTACAGTGCAGGCACAGCAGCATACGCAGGCGCACCTGGAAGAGCTGGAGCGTATGAACGCGCACCTAACGCGCTTAAACGCAGACCTGGATACGTTTGTGTACACGGCCTCCCATGACCTGAAATCCCCGATTCTGAACATCGAGGGGCTGGTGGGGCTGCTGGAGGCTAGCTTAGGCGAAGGCACGCAGGTGGTGGCGGAGGAGCTGAAGCATATAAAGGCCTCCGTGCAGCGCTTTAAAAACACGGTGGAGGACCTGACGGAGGTTGCCCGCATCCAAAGGAGCTTTGAGCAGGAAGCGGCCCTGCTGCAGGTAGACCAGCTGGTGGAGGAGGTAAAGGAGCTCATTTCCTTTCAGCTCAGCGCAGCTCAGGCGCAGATTGACCTTGACTGTTCCGGTGCTCCCCAGGTGCACTTTGCCAAGCGCAACCTCAAAAGTATACTGTATAACCTGATAAGTAACGCTATCAAATACCGCTCCCCGGGCCGCAAACCGCACATTCAGGTGAAAACGTGGCAAGAGAACGGTCTCTTTGTTCTGCAGGTACAGGATAACGGCCTGGGTATTCCGGCCAATAAAAAGGAGAAGGTGTTTGAGCTGTTCAAGCGCATCCACGTGCATGTAAAAGGCACAGGCATCGGCTTGTACATTGCGAAACGGATCGTGCAGAACAACGGTGGCAGCATCCAGTTAGATAGTGTGGAGGGGGAGGGGAGCACCTTCACAATTAGGCTGAAAGTATAAATCCCACTCTCCTGTCAGTCCTCGTCGTCTTCGTTGGACCAGCGAACCAGGGCATCGGCGGCTAGCCCTGTGGCCACGGCATAGATGCTGTGGAACAGCATGTCTTCGCTGATGGCTTTGGGCTTCCATTCCGTAACCGGTTTCATCACATGCAGGGAGGGCATAACCGTTAACTCCGTTCCCCAGACTGCTCCAAAGTGGGCCATGGTGCCGGAAGCCCCGTCCACACCGAACTCCGCCATCAGCGCCCTTGGCACCCCCCAGGTGGCCCCGTAGGCTACGTGCATCAGGTTAGAGATGGTTTTCTTAGACTCTTTGTCCTTTGCCTTTACGCCGAATACTTTTTTGGCGGCTTTGTAAGGCGTGTTGCTGGCGCCACGGCCCGTGAGTTGCATCTCGACCATTTGTGCTATGGTCATGGCTGCGGTGCCGATTAAGCCGGCCACCAGTCCTTTTCCGATGGCGCCTGCTACGCGTGTGGCTACTGAGGCAGCTTCTTCTGCGGTATGTTTTTCGTTCTGCATTTTAGCGGTGGTTGTGTAGTATCTATACTTACAGAACGCCTGTAGGTTATACTTTAGGAAGAATTCTCGTGTGGGTGGGGCAGAGGCTGTGCCTGTAACAGGAAACGGGGAACTACACCTGCATGAGAGAAGGTATAACCGCCGCTATCTTGTTTTCCCCGGCTTCGTCAGAGGCATGAGCTGTTCCTGCCCCGGGTGTGAGTGATCCAAAGCCAGCATTAAGTAGTAGGTAAATGGGAGCTGGAGAATGAACAGGAGCCGGAAAGTGTAACTTGGCCGAAGATGCACTGGGCAACGGCTACGGAAGTACAGCTACAATTAGCTGCGGCAGTTGGAGGCATAAGCGGGGGGGGCTCCAGGAGGAGCGCCGTGAAAGCAGCAGGCAAGTGCACCGGGTTCTCAGAATCCTCTACTCATAAAACAAAAACCAACCTATCCGACTTTACTACAAAAGCACAGAAAACAGAGTTATTTAAGGTAAATTTGAGGAAAGCCGTACAAGAAGGCGTAGAGCAGCAGAACCGCTGCTATTATCCGTGAAGCCACCGCTATGGAGGAAACAAAACCGACAGCTGATTTCTGCATCAAGACCCCGGGCCGCCGCATTGTGGTTATCGGCAACGGCATCTCCGGCGTCACCTGCGCGCGCCACATCCGCAAACGCGACAGCGAAGCGCAGATCACCATCATCTCCGGCGAAACAGAGCACTTTTTCTCCCGCACCGCTCTGATGTACATTTTTATGGGGCAGCTGAAGTATGCGCATACCAAGCCCTACGAGGACTGGTTTTGGGAAAAGAACCGCCTGCAACTGGTGCACGGCTGGGTGACAAGCATAGATTTCGAGAGAAAGGAACTGCAACTGCAGCAGCAGGAGCCACTGCCATACGACATCCTGATTCTGGCCCTTGGCTCAAAGCCAAACATGTTTGGCTGGCCGGGCCAGGAGCTGGAGGGCGTGCAGGGGCTGTACAGTTATCAGGACCTGGAAAAGATGAACGCCAACACCGCCAACTGCCAGCGTGCCGTGGTGGTAGGAGGAGGCTTGATAGGTATTGAGCTGGCCGAAATGCTACTTAGCCGTAACATACCTGTTACCTTCCTGGTGCGCGAAAAGCATTTCTGGGAAAGCGTGTTGCCGCCCGAAGAGTCTGACTTAATAATGCGCCACATGCGCGAGCACCACATTGACCTGCGCCTGGAAACGGAACTACAGGAGGTGCTGGATGATGGCACAGGGCGGGTAGGTGCTGTCTTGACAGCTGCAGGCGAGGAGATTCCCTGCCAGTTTGTGGGCCTTGGCGTAGGCGTCAGCCCGAACATCGGTTTAGTGAAAGACACACCACTTGACCTGAACAAAGGCATCCTGGTCGATCAGTACTTTGCCACCAACATCCCCAACGTATACGCCATCGGCGATTGTGCCGAATACCGCGTGCCGCTTCCGCATCGTAAAAGTGTGGAGCAGGTGTGGTATACCGGCCGCATGCATGGCGAGACACTGGCGCACAACCTGACGCGGGAGCCCGTACGGTATAACCCCGGGCCCTGGTTTAACTCAGCCAAGTTTTTCGACATCGAGTACCAGACCTACGGCATGGTGCCGAACAAATGGAGCGAGCCGGTAACATCATTTTATTGGGAGCATGAGCGTGGCAAAATGGCTTTCAGGGCAGTTTTCAATGGCAAGGATAAGCGGCTGCACGGGGTGAATGCATTTGGCATGCGGCTGCGGCACGAGTTTTTTGACGAGGCCCTGAAAGAGAACTGGACAGTAGAGCAGGTGTTGGAAGAGATGCACCGCGCCAACTTCGACCCTGAGTTTTACGACAGGCACCAGCGCGCCATGCTACAGGCATACAACCAACAGTTTGGTGCTAACCTGCATCCAAAGAAACAAAAGAAGAAAGGACTGCTCTCCTTTTTAGGGAGCAGAACAACCGCATGAAGATAACACAGAAAATAGGGCTGGGAGTATTCCTGCTCTGCTTGCTGCTCTTTAACGCGCTGCTTTTTATGGGGCAGTTCGAGCTCACAGCACAGCAACTGGAGCAGACAATTAAGCAGGAGCATGTAGCGGTGCTAAAGCAGGAGCTGCAACCGATGCTGGGCAAAACCTATTCCTCCAGCTTTGCTTTTGCCACCGACTTTAACCAGTACCTCGATAACTACAACGAAGAGCAGCAACGCAGCCAGCAATGGGACCGAGTGATATGGGATGACTATGTTTTCGCGCTCACCAAAGTGGCCAGCCAGGGCTTTGTGCAAAGCAACAAGCTGCTGTTGCTCTTCCTGACGGTGGTTTTAGGTGCCGCCGGGGCCTTGCTCTACATCCTGCCGAAGCACCGGGGCGAGCCGGCAGGCGTGCGCAACAACGGCGTGATGTTCTCCTCCAACAAATCGCGGGGCTGGGTTGGCATAACCCTGGGCGTTTACCTCACCGCGGTATACATCCTGCTGTACTGGTACCCGGAGTACCTCGTGAACTGGACCATGTTAGTAGACCCCTTGAGCAGGGCGCTTTCCGGCGGACCTGCCAGCCAGTGGTTCCTGTACGGCACGCTCTATACTTTGGCTATACTGGTGATGGGCGTGCGGATGTTCCGCAAGTACAAAGGCAATGCATACCAGCTGGTGCGTACCTCCTCGGTCATGTTCTTTCAGCTGAGTTTTGCCTTCCTGATACCGGAAATCCTGGTGCTGCTCAACAAACCGTGGCAGGACCTTAAAAACATCTGGCCCCTAGATTACGATTTCTACTTCGACTATAGCGTGGCCAGCATGTTGGGCGGCGGTGCAGTGGGTATGTTTATGCTGATTTGGGGTACACTGCTGGCGCTGGTGGGAGTGCCTGTTTTTACCTACCTCTACGGCAAGCGCTGGTACTGCAGCTGGGTGTGCGGCTGCGGAGGGCTCGCCGAAACAGCCGGAGACCCTTACCGCCACCTCTCCGACAAATCGTTGAAAGCATGGAAAGTTGAACGCTGGCTGGTGTACCCGATCCTGGTGATTATCGTGGTGATCACGGTTATGACCATTGCCAACTATTTTACTGATTTTGCCTTGCTGGAGGAGTACACAAACGTGCTGCACCAATGGTACGGCTTTTTAATTGGAGCTGCCTTTGCCGGGGTGATTGGCGTGGGTTTTTACCCGTTGATGGGCAACCGCGTGTGGTGCCGCTATGGCTGTCCGTTGGCAGCGTACATTGGCATTGTGCAGCGCTTTAAGTCCAGGTTCAGGATTACGACCAACGGTGGCCAGTGCATTTCCTGCGGCAACTGCTCGGCTTACTGCGAAATGGGCATCGATGTGCGCTGGTATGCGCAGCGTGGGCAGAATGTGGTGCGCGCTTCCTGTGTCGGCTGTGGTATTTGCGCCACTGTGTGCCCGAGGGGCGTGCTGAAGCTGGAAAACGGGCCGGAGCAAGGGCGCATCACCGATATTCCCATACTTACAGGAAACGACTCCATAAAAGTGCTGCATTAATGAAGGTTCTGATCATACTGTGCCTGCTGCTGTATGCCGCTGCCATGCTGTTCATCCTCTTGTATAGTTTGGCGCAGGCACACCTGCTCTACCGTTTCCGGCGCTACCTGAAGCAGGGCAGCAACGCCACACCGCCTGCCCCGGAGGTGTGGCCCATGGTAACGGTACAGCTGCCGGT
The DNA here is from genome assembly GCF_003585765.1 of Pontibacter actiniarum. NCBI lineage: Bacteria > Pseudomonadati > Bacteroidota > Cytophagia > Cytophagales > Hymenobacteraceae > Pontibacter > Pontibacter actiniarum. The sequence goes on along the minus strand of NZ_CP021235.1, from coordinate 2,099,088 downwards.
ATATAACGAGAAGTATGTGGTGGAGCGCCTGATAGACACGGTTGCCGCCTTAGATTACCCGGCAGCTAAAATCGAGTTTCAGCTACTGGATGATAGCGACGATGAAACTACACAGATTATCCAGCAAAGTATACAGCAGTACCCGCACTTGCCGTTCCGGCACATCAGGAGGCAGGACCGTAGCGGCTTTAAAGCGGGCGCTCTCAGGTATGGGCTGGAGCAGGCCAAAGGGGAGTTTATCGCCATTTTTGATGCGGACTTTACTCCTTCGCCAACCTTCCTGAAACAAACAGTCCCCCACTTCTCACACCCGGAAACAGGCATGGTGCAAACCCGCTGGGCGCACCTGAACAAAGGCTACTCCATCCTCACCAGGCTACAGGCTTTTGCCCTGGATGCCCACTTTTACATTGAGCAGGTAGGCCGTAGCAGCCTGAATGCCTACATCAACTTCAACGGCACGGCGGGTATCTGGCGCAAAGCCACCATTCTGGATGCGGGCAACTGGCAGGACGATACCTTAACCGAGGACCTGGACCTTAGCTACCGCGCCCAACTCAAAGGCTGGCGGTTTAAGTACCTGCCGGAGGTGGAGTCGCCGGCGGAGCTGCCCCCGGTGATGAGTGCCCTCAAGTCGCAGCAGTTCCGCTGGACAAAAGGCGGGGCAGAGTCGGCGGTGAAGCATTTGGGCAGCGTGCTGCGCTCCCGTGCCCCGCTGCAGACAAAGTGCCACGCCACGGCACACCTGCTGAACAGCTCTGTGTTTGTGGCGGTGCTGCTGGCGTCGCTGGCGAGCATACCGCTGCTTTGGGCGAAGGTAAACAATCTGCTGCCGCTGGTGGTTTTTAACGCAGGAGCGGTAACCCTGCTGAGCTTTGCCGTGATCAGCCTGGTGTATTTTCAGGCGAACGCGATGGGAAATGTCTCCCAGTCAAAGCGCACGGGAGGCTTTTTGCTGTACTTCCCGCTGTTTCTCTCCATCTCAATGGGGCTGGCCCTGCACAATGCGGTAGCCGTTTGGGAGGGGTGGAGCGGCCGTAAGTCGCCCTTTATCCGGACGCCGAAGTTTAACCTGGAGGCGCGACAGCACAAGTGGCAGGAAAACTTTTACCTGAACATCCGCATGCCCTACACCACGTACGCGGAGGGGCTGCTGGGCCTGCTCTTCCTGGGCGTTGCCGTTTGGGGCATTGTGCAGCAGGAGTACGGGATGCTTGTTTTCCATGGGATGCTGGCCCTGGGGTATTTGCTGGTGTTTTACCACTCCTATCAATCCTACAGAAAGATATGACGCATGAAGCAGAAACTACAGTTCGTGTACAACGCGGAGAAAGGCTTTTTTAACAAACTCACTGACTTCGCACATAAAATCATCTCTCCCGGCACCTACGCCTGTAGCCTGTGTGCGCTAACCTATGGCAAGTTTACCCGGAAGCAGGCGTGGACCAACTACGTGAGTAGCCTGCCGATGGAGGTGGAGTTCATCTATAAAGACGAGTGGAAGTTTTCACCGGTCCGGGAGCAGTACCCGCTGGTGGCGCTGCAAACCCGCGAAGACAGGATAGAGGTGCTGCTGGAGGCGGAGGAGCTGAACAGCTTAAAGTCTCTGAAGGAGTTGCAGGAGCGGCTGGATAAGGCCCTGCTGCAGGCGTCCGAAGTATGAATGTCACAAAAAGCAGCGCCGGCTTCGGCCGGTGTTCCATCAAGAAAAAGAACCAGTAATTACCAAGGCACAAGCAGCTGCCGCGCCCGGAACAGGTATGCTGTTTGCTGTACATCAACCATGAAAAACCTCCTTTACCTGCTGTTGCTTGTTGGCATTGCAAGCTGCAAACCCACAGACGCGACGACCTCCAACCCCACGCCCCGAAGTATAAACGATGCCGCCTTCGGTGCTTACTGGTACCAGGGCAAAGCCGAATTAAACGCTTATGCGCTGGAGCAGTACCGCTACGGCGAAAAGCGGGACGGAGAGGCAGTGCTGATCTTTGTAACGGAAGATTTCTCCAGAGAGAAACAAGTGAAGCTGGATAACCCGCAGGCCAGCGAACAGGATGCGCAGAAGGTGCTGAAGCTGAATCTCACCAAGAAGTTTGTGACCGGCATTTACCCTTACTCCATGATGCTCTCGGTGTTTACGCCGGTGTACGATAGCATTCCGGCAGTGAAGGTTACGGCCAGTTCGCAGGAGTGGTGCGGGCAGACGTACACGCAGCTCAACCGCAGCCATGGCAAGTATAAAGCACAGCTGTTCTCCTACTTTGAGCAGGAAAGCGATCAGGAACTCACCCTTGACGCCATACCCGAAGACAACCTCTGGACGCTGCTGCGCCTGGACCCAGGCCAGGTGCCAACGGGGGAGGTAAAGCTGATCCCCGCCCTGCTGGACCAGCGCCTGACCCACGCACCGCTGGCCGCGGAGGAGGCCTTTGTCAGTCTGGCCGCTGCGCAGGACAGCATGGCGGGCTTTGCCGCCGCAGACCTGCGCGTGCTGGACGTGAAGTATAAAACGTACCCGCGTGAGCTGCGCATTTTTTACACCGCCGCTTTCCCCTACGAAATTGCCGGTTGGGAGGAGGTAAAGCCGCTGGAAGGCGGGAAGCGGGAGGTGAGCCGCGCCGTTCGCAAAAGCAAGCTGCTAAGCGATTACTGGACGAAAAACAAAACCGAGTTTGAGCCGCTGCGACAGGAACTACACCTGAAGTAAGCCTTTTAATAAAACTGCACAAGCCCGCTTCACCAGGAGCGGGCTTTTTTTGTTTTACAGGATGCTGTAGCGCTGGAGGGCGAGGTGCCGTAAGTATAGCAACGGGCAAACCGCACCCAAGCCGGCGCCCCTACACAATGAAAGAGAGAGAAACCCTAATCCAAGGCCTGGCTGTAATCGGCGACCGCCGCACCTGCGCCTATATTTCCAGGAGCGGGAGCGTAGTGTGGTACTGCCCGCGCCGCTTTGATGCGCCCGCCGTTTTTGCAAGCCTCCTGGATGCAGCGCAGGGCGGCTCCTGGCGTATCGATGCGCCGGGGCTTGCGTTTATGTCCCGCTCCTACCGCAACGACAGCAGCGTGCTGTGCACCAGGCTCCGCAGCAGCTCCGGTGAGCTGGAAATAGAAGACTACATGCCGATGAACGCCGCCTTCCACGGCATCTGCCGGTCGCTCTCCGCCGCCCCCGAAAATCTGCGGGTGGTACTTTCTCCCAAGCCGGAATACGGCATGCAGGAGCCGCAGCTGCAGCAAAAAGCAGGGGCCGTAAGTATAAATGGCGCTCTTTTTCTGTACGCCTCACACCCCCTGCGCCTGGAGCAGCACCGCATCGTGTGCGAGGTGCCCGCCGGTGAGCGCTCCTGGTTTGTGCTGAGTGAGCAGGAGCAGCATATACAGCCGCAGGCACTGCAGGAGGCACTTGCGGCCACGCAGCAGGAGTGGAAAAAAGTAACCAGCCACATCACCTACCACGGGCCTTACGAAGAGGAAGTGCGCAACTCTTTGCGGGTGCTGCGCCTGATGACCTTTGCCGAGAACGGGGGGATTATTGCGGCTGGCACCACCTCTTTGCCCGAAGTGAAGGGCGGCCACCGCAACTACGACTATCGCTTTGTGTGGCTCCGCGATGCAGCCATGATCGCCAGCGCCCTTACCCGCGCCGGCTCCGACGGAGAGGAGGAACGGCGCTTCCTCAGCTTTATCTGCGATGCCATGCAAGGTATGCCGGAGCCGGTTGTGCCCTTTTTTACGCTGGATAAGGCACCAGCCCCGGAAGAGCACCTGCTGCAGCACCTGCAGGGGTACGCCAACAGTCTCCCCGTACGTGTAGGCAACGACGCTAACCATCAGCTGCAGCTGGATGCCATCAGCAACGTGCTGCTGGCGGCCAAGCTGATCTACAACCGCTTCAACACAAGGGAGCACTGGGAGCTGGTAAGCTACCTGGCCGATTACCTGACCGACCACTGGCAGGAGAAGGATCACGGCATGTGGGAAGAGACACAGAAGCAGCATTACACGTCTAGTAAAGTAGTGGCGGCAGTAAGCCTGGAGTTTATCTCGGAGCACAGCCAGGAGGAGGCGCAGCGGCAGCGATGGTGTGAAGCCGCTGCCGCCATCAGGCGCTTTGTGGCTGCTAACTGCCTGACCTCAGAGGGTGCGTACGCGGCTTTCGCCGGTTCGGAAGCCGTGGACGTGAGCGCCATCCTTTTCCCCATTTGGGCCTATACCGATGCCGAAGCGCCCGAAGTGCTTAAAACCCTCGAGGTGCTGGAGCGCGATTATTGCCAGCAGCACCTGTTCAGGCGCCACCTCGTGGATTACAGCTCCAAAAGGGAAGGGGCTTTTCTGGCGGGCACCTTTTGGGTGGCGCAGTACTGGGTGATGCGCCGCGACTGGCAAAAGTTTGAGCAGGTTATGGGCGCTGCCCTGGCTTTTATGAATGATGTCGGCCTGATGCCGGAGGAAGGTGACCCTGCGACAGGAGAGTTTTTGGGCAACATGCCGCAGACTTTCGTGCACGCCTCGTTAATCGGTGCGGTTATAGACTACAAAGCAGCGCAGGAAAAAGAGAAAAAATAGCCACGGCGTTGGCAGGGGCAGCGAATGCTGCGCCTAGTTGCTGGCGCAGCCGGGCGGGCAGCAAAGGGGTGAGCCGCAAACAAAACATCAGGTTAATGATTTTATAACTAAGCGCAGCCACGGAGGTGTTCCCGTTATCAGAGGAAAAACGGGTAGCCACCAAGCAAAAGGTGTTGCGACGGCGCTTTTTTATCACGCTAAAAGAACATTGCCATGGATTTAAAGATAGCGGGCCGGGTGGCCGTGGTAACCGGGGCAGACTCGGGTATGGGCCTTGCCACTGCCAAAGTGCTGGCTGCCGAAGGGGCGAAGGTCATCCTGACGGATAAGACGGATGCCGAACTACAGGCGGCGGCAGACCAAGTGCGGCAGCAGGCGCAAAGTGCCGCGGACGTGGTTGCCATACAGGCAGACCTGACCCGAACGGAAGATGTGCAGGCGCTGGCAGAGCAGGTGAAAGAGACGTTTGGCGGGGCACACATACTGGCGCACTACGCCGGCGAAAGAGGGGCTGCCGGCGACTTCCTGAAGCTCACGGACGAGGACTGGCTCGACACCCTGAATGTAGACCTGCTGGGAGCCGTACGTGTCTGCCGTGCTTTTATCCCGCAGATGCAGGAACTGGGCTGGGGGCGTGTGGTGCTGGTTTCCTCGGAGAACGCCATGCAGCCCTATGAAGAGGAAAGCCCCTACAACGCGGCGAAGGCCGCCATCGTCAACCTTGCCAAGTGCCTTTCCAGGGCCTACGCTCATGATGGCTTGCTGATTAACTGTGTGTCGCCGGCCTTCATCAAAACTCCAATGACAGACACCATGATGGAGCAGAAGGCGAAGGAGCGGGGCACTTCTGTAGACGAGACCGTGCAGTGGTTTCTGGAGAACAAGCGCCCGCACATTAAGGTAAACCGCCGTGGCAGAGCCGAGGAAGTGGCAGCGGTAGTGGCTTTTTTATGCTCAGAGCAGGCCAGCTTTGTAAACGGCAGCAACTACCGCATAGACGGTGGCTCTGTAGAAACGGCCTTCGGGTAAGGATGCGCGCTTTTGCCGAAGGGCTTTTCCTGCCAGGCTTTTTCTGGTAGTTGGCCCGTTCCTGAGTCTAGCGCTTCGGACAGTTGCTACTGCACACGTGTACGCTTTGCCGTGTTGGCTTTGCAGAGGGCTGGCTGGTTGCTTTTAAGTGTTTGATACTACATCTACCTCCGCTTCATACGATAAGAAATCCTGCCAGCACGTTAGTATAATAATCGCAAAGACTTGAAAACAACGTAGCCATGAGTAACGACAAAGAGGTAAAGCAGGTGCTGGAAGAGCACAGGGCCGCAGGCAGGTATATTGAGGTAGATGGTATCCGAACCTTTGTGCTGGATGAGGGAGCGGGGGAAGCGGTGTTCTGTATCCACGGCGTGCCCACATCCTCCTTTCTGTACCGCAAGGTGATAAAGGCCCTCGCCCGGAAAGGCATGCGCGGGGTGTGCCTCGACCTGCCCGGCCTGGGCCTCTCCGACAGGCCGAAGGACTTTAACTATACCTTTCACACCTTTGCCCGCTTTTGTGCGCGTGCTGCCGAAGTGCTGGGTATCCAGCAGTACCACCTGCTTATTCACGATATCGGCGGGCCGATAGGGTTCGCTATGGCGGCAGAGAACCGGGAGAAAGTCCTGTCGCTAAGTATACTCAACACCTGGATAAATGTAGACACTTTTAAAAAGCCGCTGCCGATGCGCCCCTTTGAGATGCCGGTGCTGGGGGAGGCCGAGCTTAAATCCATCACGCACCCCACATGGTACCTGCTGTTTACACAGATGGGGGTTGAGCACGCCGACGCTGTGCCAAAGGAAGAAGCCTACGCCTACGTGGACTTGCTGAAGCGCGAGGACGGGGGCGATGCCTTCCTCAAGATCATGCGGCATTTTGAGAAGTCCGATGTCTTCAGGAACCTATGCTACCAGGCCGTAGAAAATGTGCCTTACCCTGTTCAGGCAATCTGGGGTGCCGAGGACCCGGGGCTTACGTACGAGCGCTATGGGGAAGAGATAAAGCTTGCCGCCAACCTCAAGGAAGTTCACAAGCTAAACGCCAAGCACTTTCTGCAGGAGGAAAAGCCGGAGGAGATAGCCGCACTGGTTGTGGAGCAGGCGGCAAGGGGCAAGGCCTAAGCTACAGTTCCAGCGTTAGTTGGTACCCTTCCTGCAGGCGGTCGTGCTGGTACAGCAGGCTACTGACGGACACCCCCAGCAGGCGCACCGGGTAGAGCGGGAGCTGGGGCGTGCGCAAGAGGTCGCGGACAATGGTATACATAGCGTCTGCGCTGCTGAACTCACTCAGGAAGGTTTTGCTGCGCGTGTTCTGTGTAAAGTCAAAGTACTTGATCTTCAGGGTCACGGTTTTGGCTGTCACCTTCAGGCGCTCCATGTCCTGGGCCACCTCCTGGCACAGCGAGTCTAGCTGCAGCAGCATGTCGTGCTCTTCCACCAGGTCTACATCAAAGGTGCGCTCTGAGCCGATAGACTTGCGAATGCGGTGCGGCTGTACCTCCCGGTCGTCCTGGGCGCGGGCAATGCGGTAGTAGTAGCGCCCCACTTTGCCGAAGTGGCGCACCAGCTCCTCTTCTGTTCGCTGCCGTAGGTCGGCGCCGGTAAGTATGCCCATGGCCTGCATTTTGGCTGCCGTTACTTTCCCTATGCCATGAAACTTCTCGATGACCAAACCCGCCACCAGGTTTTCCGCGACATCCGGGGTAATGAGCGTAAAGCCGTTTGGCTTGTTCATGTCGGATGCGATCTTAGCCAGAAACTTATTATAGGATACTCCGGCAGATGCCGTCAGTCCCGTCTCCTCCAGGATACGCGCCCTTATTTCGTTGGCGATGATGCTGGCAGAGGGCATGCCGATCTTGTTCTCCGTAACGTCCAGGTACGCCTCATCCAGCGAGAGCGGCTCCACCAGGTCGGTATAGGCGTGAAAAATCTCCCGAATTTGCCGTGAGACAGCGCTGTATACCTCAAACCGGGCCTTTACAAAGATCAGGTGCGGGCAGCGCTGCGAGGCTATTTTAGACGCCAGCGCAGAGTGCACCCCATACTTACGGGCTTCGTAACTTGCCGCTGCCACCACGCCGCGTGCCCGGGAGCCGCCCACGGCCACAGGCTTCCCGCGCAGCTCGGGGTTATCGCGCTGCTCCACAGAGGCAAAAAATGCATCCATGTCGATGTGAATGATCTTGCGGATAGGCTGTTGCAAAATGGCTTAGGTTGAGGTGCAAAGGTAGGCAAACTGCAGCAGGAAGTATAGCCTTTGCCTCTATCAATGCTGCCACAGGGCTGTACTTCCTGCCGCTTGCTGCGTATATTCGACCTCACACCAAAAAGACAATAAGATGGCAGAGAAAATATGGTTTATCACCGGCGTGTCGAGTGGCTTCGGGCGCACGCTGGCAGAGGAAGTGGCCAGGCGCGGCGACAAGGTAATCGGCACAGTGCGGCAGCACAGGCAGCTGGAGGAGTTTAACGCCATCTCTCCCGGCAACACGTTCGCCTATATGATGGATGTAACCAACGCCGATGGGGTGAGAGCCACCGTGGATGCAGCCGTTAAACATCTGGGCCGCCTCGACGTGCTGGTGAACAACGCCGGTTTCGGGTTTCTGGGTGCCGTGGAGGAGGCATCGGTGCAGGAGTTCCGCGAAGTGATGGAGACGAACTTTTTCGGGGCTCTGCAGGTAACGCAGGCGGTGCTGCCGCACATGCGCAGGCAAGGTAGCGGCCACATCATACAGATGTCGTCGGTGGCCGGGTTCCGGAGTACGCAGGGCTTCGGGGTTTACAATGCCAGCAAGTTTGCCCTGGAGGGGATGAGCGAGGCCCTGGCGCAGGAAGTGGCGCCGCTGGGCATACGCGTGAGCATAATTGAGCCGGGGCCGTTCCGCACGAACTTCGCCGGCTCCAGCATAAAAGGGGCTAAGCAGGAGCTGCCGGAGTATGAGGGTACCGCACGGGTGTTCAAAAACAACATTCTGGGGTATGCCGGTGAGCAGGAGGGGGACCCGGTAAAGGCCGCCCAGGTGCTGCTGCAGGTCGTGGATAGCGACAACCCGCCGCTGCGCCTGCCATTGGGCCAGACGGCCTACGATGGTGTGCGCCGGAAGCTGCAGCAGGTGGAGCAGGACCTGCAGAACTGGGAACACACCGCCACCAAAACCTCCTTTAACGACTAAAGGCACGGCCAGTGCAGCACCCAACCAGATATGCCTAACCGATAGGCTTAATGCTGTACTGGCGACTTACCGGTTTCGTAGCAGTGCGGGCAAAAGCCTGTGGTAGCGCTGAGCTTCAACGGCTGCTCCAAACACTTTTCCGTTCGCCGAGCTTAAACAGGCTGGTTCGCCACCGTTTTCCGAACAGTATCTCAGCCCCTTTTGCAGAGCATGAGGTAGTCGTAGGGTGCTTTTTGCAGCTTCTGCTTCGGCCTCTACAACCGTGGCCCTGCCGACCCGGAGGCGTTAATTTGCCCCGAAGGCAGCGCGTCCGCCAACCTTCCCGTAAGTATAAAACGAACAAACATACCTGTAAACTATAACGAGCTATGAAAGTACTATTTGTTTTAACATCACATGCTGAGTTGGGCGACACCGGCAAAAAGACCGGCTTTTGGGTGGAGGAGTTTGCCGCACCCTATTATGTGCTGTCCGACGCGGGCGTAGACATCACCATTGCATCGCCGGCGGGCGGTGAGCCGCCCATCGACCCGAGCAGCGAAGCACCGGGGGCACAGACCGACGCCACCAAGCGCTACAACGGCGATCAGGAGCTGCAGAACAAACTGATGAAAACCACAAAGCTCAGCGAGGTAAAGGCCGACGACTTTGACGCAGTGTTTTACCCCGGCGGCCACGGCCCGCTGTGGGACCTGACGGAAAGCGAGGAGTCTATTCGCCTGATCGAGACATTTGCAAAGCAGCAGAAGCCTATAGCGGCCGTATGCCATGCCCCGGCTGTTTTTGCCAAAGTAAAGGGACCCGATGGGCAGCCGCTGGTAAAAGGCAAAAACGTGACCGGCTTTACGAACTCCGAAGAAGAGGCCGTGAACCTGACCGAGGTGGTGCCTTTTCTGGTGGAAGACAAGCTGCAGGAACTGGGAGGTAACTACTCCAAGGTAGCCGACTGGCAGCCGCATGTAGTGCGGGACGGCCTGCTGGTGACCGGGCAGAACCCGGCATCCTCCGAAGGCACCGCCGAAGAACTGCTCCGGCTTCTGAAAAAGTAAGAGCAGGCAAAGCTTAAAAAGCACCCTTCCTGATGCGCGAGTCGGGCGGGGTGTTTTTGTTTTGGAGTGCCTGGCCATCGGAAAAAACAGAGCGGACCGATACAAAACAGTGCAGTCGCTTTATGGCTTTGTAAACTAAGACTTACCTTTGCGGTTAGTTAAGCAGTGTAGATACATTAATTCTGATATGGCAACCTTACTTGATTTTATAGGCAATACCCCGCTGGTAGAGCTGACACAGATAAACACCAAACCCGGCGTAAAACTGTACGGCAAGCTGGAAGGCAATAACCCCGGCGGCAGCGTGAAAGACCGTGCCGCCTACAGCATGATTAAGGGAGCCCTGGACCGTGGCGACTTAAAGCCGGGCATGAAACTGATAGAAGCCACAAGCGGCAATACCGGCATCGCACTGGCAATGATCGCGCGGCTTTTTGAGGTGGAGATTGAGCTGGTAATGCCAGCCAGCGCCACCAAGGAGCGGGTACAAACCATGGAAGCCTACGGAGCAAAGGTTGTGCTTACACCGGCCGAGAAATCAATGGAAGGTGCGATAGACTATGTGGCCGAGCAGGTGGCGAAGGGTGGCTACCTGGTGCTGAACCAGTTCGGAAACCCGGATAACTACCTGGCACACGTGCGCTCCACAGGCCCGGAAATCTGGCGCGATACCCAAGGGACGGTTACGCACTTTGTGTCCTCGATGGGCACGACAGGCACTATCATGGGAGTGTCTCGTTACCTGAAGGAGCAGAACCCGAAGGTGCAGATTGTGGGGGCGCAGCCGGTGGAGGGGTCCCAGATACCGGGCATCCGTAGGTGGCCGGAGGCGTACCTGCCTAAAATATTTGATCCTTCGCGGGTAGACCGCAACATCGATGTAAGCCAGGAGGAGGCTACCGCCATGACCCGCAGGCTAGCCCGTGAAGAAGGGGTGTTTGCAGGCATGAGCAGTGGCGGTGCCGTTCATGTGGCAACAAAGCTGATCGAAGAGCTGGAAGAAGGCGTGGTGGTTTGCATTATCTGCGACCGGGGCGACCGCTATCTTTCCTCAGACCTTTTTGCGCTTTAATCTGCAGGGGCACGCGCACTACCCTGTAAAAGAAAAGGGGAAGCCGAAAACCGGTTTCCCCTTTTCTTTTACAGGGCAGCCGTAAGTATAAAGCAGGAGCCGCGCTTGTAAGTGTGGCATCAATATTGTAATTTAGTGTACGTACATTGAATATAAAAACGCTATGAGAAAGATCAAGAAAATACACAAAGCAGCCTACGCCCCCATGGATGACCTGGTAACTTACCGGGCCATGCCAACGCGCGAGGTGGAATATATTGACCCTTTCCTGTTCCTGAACCACCATGGGCCGCAGGTATACAAGCCGGGCAACCGCGGGCTGCCGTTCGGGCCGCACCCGCACCGTGGCTTCGAAACCCTGACGTTTATACTGGAGGGGGATATTATGCACCAGGACACCGGTGGCGGCAAAGACGTGATTGAGGCAGGTGGTGTGCAGTGGATGACGGCAGGCCGCGGCTTGATTCACGCAGAAGTCTCGTCGGAGAAGTTTAAGAAGGAGGGAGGCCCGCTGGAGATCCTGCAGCTGTGGTTTAACCTGCCTGCCAAGTATAAATTGGTCGAGCCTAGCTATGTGGGCCTGCAGCAGGACAAAATCCCGACGGTAACGGAGGATAACGGCAAGGTGCGCGCGAATATCATCTCCGGAAAGTGGGGAGACACCGAGGGGCCGATTCCTTCCCTGAGCGACATCCATATGGCCAGTGTAACGCTGCAGCAGGGCGGTAGCTTTACAACCAGTGTGGATGCAGCACGCAACGTCTTCTTCTACGTTGTGCGCGGAGCGGTGAAGGTGAACGGCGAGACCGCGGAGAAACTGCACCTGGTAGAGTTCTCCAACGAGGGCAACGAGATTAAGGTAGAGGCGCTGGAGGATAGCTACCTGCTCTTCGGGCATGCCATGCCGTTTAACGAACCCGTTGTAGCCCACGGGCCTTTTGTGATGAACACCGAGCAGGAAATTCAGGAGGCTTTCCGGGATTACCAGGCAGGAAAAATGGGCAGCTGGGAGTAACAGCCTGGCTAGCTGTGCAAGTAGCAGATCAAATTACCCAAAAAGGCAAAGCCCCTGCGACACTGTAGTTGCAGGGGCTTTGCCTTAAGTAAAAGTACGGTTAGCGCGAACGGCCTGAGGAGCCTCCGCCTCTGGTAGCCCCTCCCTTCTTGGCGCCACCTTTAAAGCCACCTCTCTCGGGGGCACCTTTGCCGGAGCCTTTTGCGCCCCCTCGTGTGCCCTTTGCGCCGCCGGGCCCCGCTGCAGCAGGCCTGGACTTGCCGATGCGTTTGCCTGCACCGCCACGCTCTGGCGCAGCAGACCTGTCCGGCTTCTGGTGGCCTCCTCTGTCAAAGGATGCTTTTTCTCTGCCTGAAGCGCCTCTTGGGCTAAACTCCTTGGCATCGGGTCTGCCTTTTGCTGCCGGCTTGCCTGGCTTAGCGGCGGCAACCTGTTTCAGGGTGTCCAGCTCGGCTGCGGTAAGTGTTCGCCAGTGGCCTTTCTGCAGCTTGGTGAGGGTAATGTGCTGCACTCTCACCCGCTGAAGAAAAGTTACTTTGTAGCCCATGGCCTCGCATACTTTCTTGATGCCGTGGTTCATGCCCGGCTCCAGGGTAATCCGGAACCGCGTTGTTGACTCCTTGTTAACAACCGCTTTTTTAGGGTGCCCGTCCTCAAAAGACGCGCATGCCTCGCTCAGTTTGGAGATGAACTCCGGGGAAAAGGGCTTGTTTACCGTCACAACCAGTTCTTTTTCCAGCCTGCTGTCGGCTTTAGAGAGTTTCCGGACAAAGTCGCTGTCGTTGCTTAGCAGCAGCACGCCTTCGTCTTCCCTGTCCAGCTTGCCGATTGGTTGCAGGGAGGCCGGGTGGTTGATGGCGCGGACCACGTTGTCGCGCACCCCCATGTCTGCCGTGGCCGACATGCCCGAAAGCTTGTTCAGGACCAGGTACACCGGCGCTTCGTCGCGCACAGACAGCAGCTGGTCATCAATGCGTACTTTGTCTTTGGGCGTTACCTTTACGCCTGCTTCTGGCAGTTTGCCGTTTACGGTAACACGCTCCTCCTCAATCAGTCGGTCGGCTTCGCGACGGGAGCAGAAGCCCGAGTCGCTTATGAATTTATTTAATCGCTTTGGTTCCATGGTGTTATGTTGGCGCTGTGCAGTAGGGTGTAGTATGTTCTACCGCCTTTTGTTGCACAGGCGCTTATGAAAAGGCAAAATTACAGGAAAAGGATTGGTTTACCTATTGTCGCGGCAAAACCTGTAGGCGGGGCAGCAGCAGGAGCCGCAAATGCCTTACCTCCTTTTGCCTCCCCTTGCCGCCCCGCTTCTCCCTTTGCCACCGGCGGCACCTTTCGGGCTTCCCTTGGATGCGCCGCGGGAGCCTCTGGCGCTGCTCTGGCTCTTGGGTTTGTCGCGTTTGCCGCCTGCCGTGCTTTTGCCGCCCTTGGGACCGCCGGCACGGGTGGATTTACCGGCTGCGGAGCCGCCTGTGCGTGGTTTGGGTTTGTTGCTTTTAGCAGGAGCCGATGCCTCCGCAGCACGTTTCTTGCCTACAGAGCCTTCTTCCGTTTTGGTGGAGCCTGCGACCAGGCGCAGGAGCTCTGCCACCTCCGGCTCCGTCATGTTTCGCCACTGGCCCAGCGGTATTTTGTTTAGCGACAGGTGCATGATGCGGGTGCGCTGCAGCGTCTGCACCTCGTACCCTAGCGCTTCGCACATGCGGCGAATCTGGCGGTTCATGCCCTGTGTCAGTATAATTCGGAACTTGTTGGGGCCCTCCTGTGCCACAAAGCACTTTTTGGTGTTCACGCCAAGTATAGACACACCGCCGCTCATCTTCTCCACGAAGTCCTGGTTAATCGGCCTGTCCACTGTTACCACGTACTCCTTTTCGTGCCTGTTTCCGGCCCGCAGGATTTTGTTAACAATGTCGCCATCGTTTGTCAGGATAATCAGGCCCTCGGAGTCCTTATCGAGGCGGCCCACCGGAAATATCCGCTCCGGGTAATTGGTAAAGCTGATGATGTTGTCGCGCTGCGAAGTGTCGGTGGTTGTTTCGATGCCGGCAGGTTTGTTGAGGAGCAGGTACACCGGTTCCACCGCGTTCACCTCCAGTAGGTTGCCGTCTACACGCACTTTGTCTTTTGCCGTGACCTTGGCACCGACGTCGGGGCGCTTGCCATTTACCATTACCCGGCCTTGCTCTATCATTTTGTCGGCCTCGCGGCGGGAGCAGTAGCCTGAGTCACTTATAAATTTATTTAATCTGATCGGTTCCATACTTTCGTGGTGTTGCGAGGGTGCTGTTGCTGGTGAAAAACACCGGCAAAGACCTTCGTTTTGTGCGTCCTGTACTTCTACGGCCAAAAGTACGGGAATGCAGTTGATTTACCTATTGCAGCGGGAGGTACACCTCTACAAAAACGATGTGGAGCAGGAGCAGAAGCCCCTGCTTTTCAGGAGGCAGGGAAGGGGGTGGTGCAACTCCCTGTTGTTGCCTGCCAGGAGCTGCCGAAGCTACCGCTGGTAAGGCACGATGCTGCCGTCTTTCACCAAAAAGGCCTTCTCAGCCCTGTCAAGTATCAGTTCTTTGCTATCGGAGTAGGCTTCCTTGATGCGGTAGGGCTTCCCTTCGAAGTGCCTGGCGATCCTCTCCAGCTTTTCTTCGTCCTTGCACGCTTTGCCTATCACCTTGTAGGTGCCGTTTTCATAGCGCACCCTTGTGCCGGCAAAGCCGTTTATGGGATACATGCTGAACAAGGGCCTGACGTAGAGCTCCAGGCCACCAGTTGCACAGTATACCTGTGTGCCTTCGGCTTTCAGCTGGTCAAAGCGCTCGAGTAGCTCCTTGTTAAAGTTTTTCGGGTACTCCTGCTCCCAGAACTCCCGGGCATAGGCCTCCACCTGCTGCGGCTGGAGGTGGTCTAGATAGTTAAAGAAGTTTTCCTTGAACTCTGTTTTCCTGATCCGATGCAGGTGCTTGAGCGCCTTGTAGTACATCATCTGGAAAAAATAATGAACCCTTTGCGGTTCCTTGGAAAGAATAAACTGGTAGAACTCGTCCTTTGAGCTCTTGTTGTAAAAGGTGCCGTTCAGATCAAAAACGACAACTGCAATTTCTTCCTGGCTTCGCTCCATCTTATCCTGCTAGTAAAAGGCACTTTAGCTAACACGCTAAATCCGGGGATTTGTTCGCCTGGTACTGCGGGTGCGGCAGGGGTGGGGAAGGTGTTGAGGCAGGAAAATAAAAGGCTGTAGCCGGGTGCCGTTGCTGTGGCACCCGGCTACAGCCGGGGTTCATCTTATAAATAGCAGCCCTAACCTGTCGCCGCGTGGCTCCTTTGGTGGCAGGTGGGGTGAGCTTTAGTGTACTGCCGGGGCAGATTCCTCCCTTTTCTCCCGAAGCTGCTCCAGGATTCCGGACGGCAGGGCCAGCAGTGGCACCAGGGGGTGAGCCGTGATCTGGCCGGTGATGCTTTTATCTAGCAGCCGCTCGAAGAAATTATGCTTTTGCGGAATCATGACCAGCAGGTCTGCCTCCTGCTCCCGGATGAACTCCTGAATGCCGGCAGCTACGTCGGGGCAAATATCAAAAGACACATCGTAGGCTATACCTTCCAGGTTAGCGGCAAGTGCCTCTAATGCAGGCTGGGCGTTAAACTTGTCGTACTGCTCGTTGGTGCGGTACAGGTGGAGCACCTCCAGCTTCGCCCCGAGCATCTTCACAAAGTCCCGGAGAAGGTGCAGGTCTGCGGTGGCAGGAAGCTTACGCAGGTTAATGGCGAAAACAACCGATTTGAAGCTCCGGAAAGTAACCCCCTGCGGAATAGCCAGCACAGGAACCTGGCTTTCCTGCATCACCGAAATCGTAGTGCTGCCAAGTATGGCCTGGCTGACAGCCTCGCCTGTTTGCATGCCCATTACCACGAGGTCAACCTGGTACTGCGTGATCGCCTCGAGGATCTTTTCATAAGAGCCGCCCATTTTGGCTACGCACCTTACCTTTACCTTGTCTAAAGCAGCTATCTTTTCGCTAACGTCGGTAGCTGCCGTTGCTGCGGCCTGTAACCTTGTCTCATCGCAGATACCCTTTCGCGACGCATCGGAGAAAAGCTCCAGCTCCTTTACTTTCCCCTCTTCCAGAGCCACAATCACATCGGCCGCTTCGTAGGTAGCCGGTGGCGACATAACGGGGAAGAACACGTTAAAAAGTATAACCTCTGCGTTTGATCTGCTGGCTAGCTCAAGGGCATAGCAAAACGAGTTTCTGGAACTGGCGGAAAAGTCGATGGGGACTAGTATGGTTTTCATGGCGGCTGCTGTTAAAGTTTCTATAAAATGTCCGGCTTGGCTGGCACAGCTGAACGACACTGTAAAACTACCACACGGCTACAGGAAAAGGGATGCGCTTGATCAGTAGAAAAGATGATCTTCGTTAGCTTTTAAGCAAACGAGGCTGCCTTTTAGGGGCAGCCTCGTAAGTATAAATATAACCTCAGTGTTAGTCTAAGCCGCCTTTGCGGGTTGGCTCTCTTTGCTCAGGCCACGTTCTCTGTTCTCCCGTTCTGGAATCAACAGGTAGCACGATGCGCTCACGATTCGCCGTTGCAGGATCTTCGCTGGCTTTGTAGGCAAGTATAGCTACCAGTATGGCATTGTTGCGCACATCATCAAACACAATTTTATCGTAAGTGTCGCGGTTGGTGTGCCAGGTGTAGGTGCCGTAAGACCAGTTAAGTGAGCTTAGCATAAAAGCAGGTGCGCCAGCAGCCACAAAAGAGGCATGGTCAGAACCGCCGCCACCCGGGAAGCCCGGGAAGTTTGTTTCGATACCGCTGGTGATTTCTCTTGGAGCAGCACTTAACCAACGGCCCAGGTAGTCATACGCGTGCAGGAAGCCCTGACCAGAAATGTTCACTACTCTGCCAGTACCGTTATCCTGGTTAAAAACTGCCTGAATGTTCTTTACGATTTCAGGATGATCTGCCACAAAAGCACGTGAGCCGTTGAGCCCTTGCTCTTCGCTACCCCAATGTCCGGCAATGATGGTTCTTTTAGGGTTGGGGTACATCTTCTTCAGGATGCGCATGGCTTCCATCATCACAATGGTACCAGTACCGTTGTCGGTTGCGCCCGTGCCACCGTCCCATGAGTCGAAGTGAGCTGATAGCACCACATATTCTTCTGGCTTTTCAGTGCCTTTAATTTGCGCAACAGTGTTAAAGGTAGGCGCATTTTTGAGTTCTTTTGACTCTGCCTGAATTCTGATTTGTGGTTTACTGCCAGACTCTACCAGCCTGTACAGCATACCATAATCTTCCAGGGCAACGTCTATACTTGGAATTTTCTTTGTATAGGCACCAAATATCTTGTTCACACCAAAGCCACGCGACCAGTTAGAAGTCACCACACCTGCTGCACCTGCTTTTTCCAGCGCTGCCGGCAGTGTACGGGAAGTATAGCCGGTTTTCTTCATGTTCTCGTTGAAGGCCGCTGTCTGTGCCTCGCGCTCTTCCTTCATCTTGGCCAGCGACTCTTTGGTGGCAAACTCTTCCCAGTTATAATCGGGGCGGCCGGTTGGCTGCTGCATCGAGATCATTACCAGTTTGCCTTTCACGCTTGGTAGCCATTTCTGGAAAGCTACCGAGTCCTGCACATCTGGCAGCACTACCAGTTCAGCCGTAACGCCTTTACTTTTGGTGCCCGGGCTCCAGGCCAGTTGCGTTGCTTCCAAAGACTGAACGCGGGGGTGCACCATGTCTACATGCGTAACGCCGCGTTGCCAGCCGCGCCACTCGCCCCATTTTTCGTTTTTAGCGGCAATGCCCCAGTCTTTATACTTTGCCACGGCCCAGTCATGTGCTTTCTGCATTTCGGGTGTGCCGACTAAGCGCGGCCCGGTGCCGTCCAGCAGCTCGTGCGCCAGTACCTCCAGCTGAGAGTTCTCGTTGGCTTCTTTTACGATGCCCTCCACTACAGGGTCTTTTACCTGTGCCTGCGCTATACCGCCAGTTAGCAGCAGCAGGAAGAGAAAGGCGTGTACTTTTCTTTTCATGATTGTTTTAAGGGGTTGGTTGAATATATTGTTTCTGCAATAGAGGCCATATCGGGGAGAAGGTTTAATGAGGGAGGTAAAAGTTTTAACACAGAAGCAATGGCTAGCCAGGAGTGGGGTGTGCAGCTTTCGCCTGCTCAGGTGCAGCGGAGCTCAAAAACGGTAATCTCCGGTAGGATACCCACACGCCCCGGGTACTCCAGGAAACCATAGCCCACATTTACATACAGTTGCTGCTGCTGCTCCTGGTACAGCCCGGCCCACTCGCTGTAGCGGTATTGGATGGGGCTCCACTGGAAGTGATCTGTTTGAACGCCAAGCTGCATGCCGTGGGTGTGGCCGCTAAACGTAGCATCAATCTGCGGGTATTTCGGTAGCACCTCCGCTCGCCAATGCGATGGGTCGTGCGACAACAGCAACTTTACAGGGGCGTCTTTTGTGCCTTTTACGGCCATGTCCATCCTGCCGTACTGTGTAGCCATTCCAGTGCCCCAGTTCTCAATGCCGATAATAGCCAGTTCTTCCTTATCTACTTTTAAGCTTCGGTGCTCGTTCAGGAGCAGATCCCATCCCATGTTTTTGTGCGTGGTTTTGATTGCGGCAAGATTTTTTGCTTTGGCTGCTGCACTTTCCCAAAGCTTGTAATCGCCATAATCATGGTTGCCCAACACCGAAAATACCCCAAGAGGAGCCTTTACTTTCGAGAAGATATCCTGGTAATCACGCATTTCAGAAGCTCTGTCATTTACCAAATCGCCAGTAAAAAAGATGAAGTCGGGCTTCTCCTGGAGTAGCATTTCCACGCCGCCCAGCACGGCTCTTTGGTTATAAAAGCTTCCGGAGTGTATGTCTGATAGTTGCCCGAGCCTAATGCCATCAAAGGCTTTGGGGAGGTTTGGTAAGTATAAAACCTGGTGCTTTACCTGATAGTCATACGCCCCGGAGAGCACACCCCGGCTCATGGAAACGAGTGGTACAGCCGCAACCAGTGCGCCTGTTTTCAACAGAAATTCGGAGCGGGTAATCTTGTTCTCTACCGGGTTCGCGGGTTTTATTTGCTGCTGCTTTACAGGAGCCAGCTTGCGCTTCAGCCAGACACTGCCCCGCCTCACGTCATCTAACAGCACAAAGGCCAGAAAGGTAATCTTAGTAGTCAAGGCGATAAAGAGGTTTGCGATAAACATCTCCCGCACCGGCTCACTCACGTTGAACTGCCTGTTGATGAAAACGGCAAGCAAAATGGTTACGGCTGCGTAGCCCCACCAGGTACAGGTGAAATGCTTCTTTTTGGAGCCCCCGGAAAACCAGCGCATGGCAAGTATGGCTTGATAGAGGTACAGGTCTAAACCGAGCAGCAGCAGGGAGAAAATGAGGAAGCCGATGATCTGGAAAAGCATGAGCTAAATTTGTTTATGTGAGCGTGACGTTGCAGGTGTACAAGATAATGAAGTATAGATAAATAGCTATGTATATACAAAAGAGCCCCTGCCAGGCATCTCCGACAGAGGCTCTTTTGTGTCCTGCTCTTTACTCACAGCCGATCACGGCACCGCTTCCTATAGGAGAACCCGGCGGTAGGTCCAGTGCCCTGCTGGGCTTCACTTCTTCTGCCACGGGGCGGTTCAGCCGCTCCATAGCCAAGGTCAGGTGTGCCTGGTAAGCATCTTGCTTTATACTTCGCTGTTTGCTCTCGATAAAGCTTTTCAGGTCTTTCAGGGCAGCAGCGGCTACAGCGCGTGCCTGGTACGAGGCACTTTCATCATGTGCCAGCGTCAGCAGGTGTGTCAGTACCAGCTGCTCCGTCTGCAGCTGCACAATTTCCTGCAGGCCCTCCTGGTGGCGGCCTTTCCAGGTGTTCTCCACGAGTTGCTCTACCACATCCTGCAGGCTTAGGCTGTTGCCCCGGGCTCCAAGTTCTACCAGGCGGGAGGCACGCTCCGGGTGCAGCAGAAACGAAAGCGTGAAATCAGCAGAAGCCTCGGCTGCGGCCAAAGGGTCGAAGGTCAGGCCGGTGCGTTTCTCGAATAGCTCACGGCTGTTGCGCAGGCCCGGGGCGCGGGGCGGAATCAGCGCGATG
Organism: Pontibacter actiniarum; assembly: GCF_003585765.1. Taxonomy (NCBI): domain Bacteria; kingdom Pseudomonadati; phylum Bacteroidota; class Cytophagia; order Cytophagales; family Hymenobacteraceae; genus Pontibacter; species Pontibacter actiniarum. Next base: position 2,079,052 of record NZ_CP021235.1, on the reverse strand, counting down.
ATGTGCTCTGGCAGCGTCAGTACTTCCGGTGATAAGGTTTTCAGCATGGCGTCCAGCGCTTTTTGCTGGTCTCGTTTCGCCACCACCTCGGTTACCAGTTGCTTGTCGCCACGTACCGCATACGTGTAGTTTACGCCGCCAATCAGCTTGGCCACGGCCTCTGTCTGGTAACGGTGGTAGTTGTAAATCGGCACCAGCACATCTTCCAGCGTACTCATGGCGGTGCCGGGTTTGATGTTCTTCTCGGAGAAGTTTTCCAACGCCTTTTCTCGCACACGCAATACGTTCTGCAGCTCATCGGTGGCATTGGTGCCATTGTCCCAGAGGTGCGCGGTGGGGTGTGCGCCTCCCGGGGAGCGGGCATCGCGGTCAGAGATGAACGACAGGTTGCCGGCTCTTCCTTTTGCCAGCATCTCATCCAGTGCTTTTTGCTCATTTGTGCCTTTCGGGAAGTCCTGGTAGCCATACGCTACGGCCACTTTGTCCCATTCCCCGATGCTGGTACCATAGGCATTACTCAGGTCAATTTTTCCGGCTCTGTCCAGCTTCACCTGCGGGTGCGGGTAGTCCATAACCGAGGCATTGTTATTGGCAGCGTAGTTGTGCATAATCCCCAGGGTGTGCCCTAATTCGTGTGCTGATAACTGGCGAATACGTGCCAGCGCCATCTCCATCATCGCCTTGTTTACGGGCTTTCCCTCTTCATAAGGAGCCAGCAAACCTTCTGCGATCATATAGTCCTGGCGCACCCGCAGCGAGCCGAGCGATACATGACCCTTGATAATCTCCCCGGTTCGCGGGTCAATAACGGAGGCGCCGTAAGACCAGCCGCGTGTACTGCGGTGCACCCACTGAATCACGTTGTAACGCACATCCATCGGGTCGGCAGAGTCTGGCAGCACTTCTACCCGGAAGGCATCCTTGTAGCCGGCAGCTTCAAAAGCCTGGTTCCACCAGCGGCCACCTTCCAGCAGTGCTGTGCGAATAGGTTCCGGGGCTCCGTTGTCTACATAATACACGATAGGCTCCACAGCCTCTGATACCTTGGCTTTGGGGTCTTTTTTCTGAAGGCGGTGGCGGGCAATAAAGCGCTTCTCAATGTCCTCGCCAACAGGTGTGGCATAATCTAAATATGAAATTCCGAAATAGCCAGCACGAGGGTCAGATGGTCTTGGGGTATAGTTGTTATCAGGTAGTTGAATGAAAGAATGGTGCTGTCGCAGCGTGAGTGCCTGCACGTCTGGTGCCACTTCCCATACGTAGCGCCCGGCATCCTCGCCACCGGTAAAGGTAAGGGTGGCTTCAAACTCTGTGTTCTGCGGAAAGCTTTTCGTGCGCGGCAGGTAAAGCGCGGAGCGGCTGGCATCTAACTTATAGCTTCCCTGCTTGCTGCGCTTTATACTTCCGGCAACATTATGGGCATCGCGGAGCAGGAAATCAGTCGCGTCAACGAGTAGCCTGTCACCGTCTGCGGCTTCAGCCTTAAACCCCCAGATGATGGACTGGGCAAAGGAGTCTTCCACGGCGCGGCGCTCGTTCGGGTTGTCTGAGGTGGCGCGGTAGGCGAGGTTCGGCTGCACCAGCATCACTTTGGGGCCTTGCCTGCTAAAGTACACCACTTTGTTGTCGCCCAACTGGCCGCGGTCCAGGCCGATGTCGTTAGAGCCCAGGCCGGCCGACAGCGAGTTTACGTACAGGAACTCCTGGTTCAGCTTATCTATTTCGAGCCAGATCTTACCTGTTTCATCGTCATAGTAAAAGGTAAAGTAGCCGGGGTAGCGCTTCATGCCTTCCGTTTTAGAGATGATGGAAGGCAGCTTTTGCGCCATGCCCGTGCCAGCCAGCAGCAGAGGAAGCAGCAAGGCCCAGAGGCATTTTGTGAAGGATGAGGTCATGATAATGTAGGTTTAGCATTGGGGTTGATGAAGTAAGATAGAAAATTTTGCGGTGTTTTGGCAGCTGCACACGCTGCCGTTGCCTCCGAAGCAGGTTGCCTATACTTTGTGCAAGCGCTGTTAAAGTGCCTCTGATAGCCCAAAACAGATAAATCGGAAACAAAAACTACTGCAAAAGGTATAGCTTTGCATAGACACACAAGCATAGATCATGAAAGTAAAATACTTGCTAACCATCTTGAGCAGCTGCGCTATACTTGCCTCTTGTGGCGGAAACGAGTCCGAAGGCGAGCAGTACTACGACTCGGAGCAGCGTGAGGCAGCGGCAGAGGACGGCACCGAGAGCCCGGTGGAGCAGACGAAAGTAGGCGCTGATGCAGCAGCCAACGACATGACCGACAATAGCCAGGCCGCAACAGAGGAGGCGAATTTCGATAAAGGCGCCAAGCTCATTGCCATGTCCGATTGCCTTTCGTGCCACAACGAGGAGCAGAAGGTGGTGGGCCCCGCCTATGTTGAAGTTGCCGACAAGTATGCGTTCAACGATAAAAACGTGGACTACCTGGCTGGCAAGATCATAGAGGGGGGCGCTGGCGTGTGGGGCCAGGTGCCTATGACGCCGCACCCGGACCTGAGCCGCGAGGATGCCCGTGAGATGGCCAAATACATCCTGTCGTTGCACAAGTAAGGCAAAGCATGCAGCAGGACAGCTGGGCACCCTTGTTTAACGGAGAAACAACAAGCGGCTGGCACTCCTACGGCCAGCCTGCAGCCGGTGCGGCCTGGGAGGTGCGCGCGGGTGCCCTGTACCTGAACACAGACGCCAAAGCGAAGGGGGCTACCGGCGGCGACCTTGTCTCGGCCGGGGTATACGGCGATTTTCACCTGAGACTGGAGTGGAAGATTGCCCCCGGCGGCAACAGCGGCTTGTTGTTTTATGTGCAGGAGGAGCCGGAAAAGTATACCCAAAGCTGGCAGTCCGGTCCTGAAATCCAGTTGCTTGACAATGCCCTGCACGCTGACGCTATGATCCCCAACCGACGCGCCGGAGATCTGTACGACCTGCTCGCCTGTACAGAAGAAACGGTAAAACCGGCAGGGGCATGGAATGAGCTGGAGCTAATCTGTGACGCAGGCAAGGTGCAGGTAATCCAAAATGGTGTGCAGACACTAACGGCGCAGCTGTGGAACGATGCGTGGCAGGAGCTTATCCAGCAAAGCAAGTTCAAGGACTTTCCGGACTTTGGTACTTACAAAAGCGGCCGCATTGCGCTGCAGGACCATGGCGATGAAGTATGGTTTCGTCACATTTTCATACAGGAGCTCTAACGAAAAAATCAACTTTGCCTACCCATGACCCACTTATTGCCTCAACTGTAGCAGGTACCCAAAGCCGCTTAGGTGAAGGGCCGTGCTGGCATCCGCAGGAGCAGGTGCTGTATTGGGTGGATATTGAGGGGCAAGCCCTGCGCAAGTACAGCCCAGGCACAAAGGAGGTTGTTGCGTATCCGATGCCGGAGCGTGTAAACGCGGTGGTGCCAATGGCTGGCGGAGGTTTGCTGCTGGCGCTTCATAACCGCGTTTGCAGCTACAATACAGCCACTGGGGAAATAGGCACGCTTGCAAGGCCGCTGACAGATGCGTCTATCCGCCTCAACGATGGAAAGTGCGACCCCTGCGGGCGCTTCTGGGTTGGAACTATGGCGCTGGATGTACGTGCCGGGGCTGCGGCCTTGTACTGCGTCCAGCAGAACCTGCAGGTAACACTGGCGCTGCAGCACCTTACCATCTCCAACGGACTCGCCTGGTCCAAGAACGGCGATACATTTTATTTTACCGATTCTCCCACACGCACTGTACAGGCTTTCGACTTTGATCTGGCGGCAGGAAGTATCCGCAACCCGCGCGTTGTGGTGCGTGTGCCGGAGCAGGAGGGTATGCCTGACGGCCTGGACATCGACGTAAACGGGAACCTCTGGATTGCGCTGCATGGAAGTGCCGCTGTGGCCTGTTTTAACCCTGATACAGGCGAGCAGTTGCAGCGGGTAGAGGTAGAGGCCATTAACGTAACATCCTGCACCTTCGGAGGCCCCAACCTGGACACGCTCTACATCACCACAGCCCGGGAGTGGCTGCCAGAGGAGCAGCTCGAGAAGTACCCGCTTAGCGGAAGCGTTTTCGAGGTAAAGCCAGGGGTGAAAGGGCGAGAGGTGAACTTCTTCCGGCCGTCCGTGTAGCTTACCGCTTTTGCAGTACCAGCGTCGTCATGCTCCTGTCCTGCTCCACCAGAACTGTTTTCAGGGGTTCCAGCATGGTGGCACCAAGTGTGGCCAGCAGCTCGCGCAACAGTTTTTCATCCGCCAGAAACCAAGCCGGTCCGTGCGGCATCTGGTACAGCCTTTCTCCCACCTGCTGCAGCTTGCCCTCCATGCCGATGGTCGTGCTGAGGCGGCAGAAGAGCATGCCTCCGGGCTGTAGTACGCGCCACAGCTCCTGCACCATCCCTCTGAAATGCATCTCATCTTTTGCAAAGTGAAGCACTGCGCTGCAAAGCACCACGTCAAACTGCTCGTCAGCAAAGGGGAGGGCCGCCAAATCGGATACTACGAAGTTTTTGGCCGAGGTGGCAGGGGCTACCTCGGCAGCCATTGCGCGCACCTTTGCTATGGCTGCCTCAGAGCTGTCTGCCCCAAAGGCTTTTACGCCGGCCTGCATCAGGTAGCGTATGTTCCGGCCAGTGCCGCAGCCGGCATCGAGCAGCGTTACTCCTTTCCTGATGCGGCCTTTCAGGAGCTGGTCGAAAAGGTAAATGTCAATGTCTCCAAGTTGGGCAGCGAGTGAGGTAAGGGGCAGGTGGAACATGGCCGTGAAAGTATAGTTGGACGTGAATTTAGGGATATCCGGGAGGAAATTAAGTATGGATTTACTGTCTTTTCTGAGTAAATTTTCTGATTATTGAGTGAATACCTTATCTAAAACAATAACTATGAACACAGCCACTTCATCACCTACTTCAAAACTAACCAAAGCAGAATTTATTCAGAAGTACGCAAACCATCCCACCTATATTCCGCCAACAGGACCGGAGCTAAACGCGAAGAACTGGCAAGCAGAAGCAGCGTTGCGTATGTTCCTCAACAACCTGACCGACGAAGTAGCCGAGGCACCTGCCGACCTGGTGGTGTACGGCGGTACCGGCCAGGCGGCACGCACGCCGGAGGATGCCCGCAAGATTATCGAAGTACTCCTGGACCTGGAGGAGGATGAGAGCCTGCTGGTACAGTCTGGCAAGCCGGTAGGCAAAGTGCGAACGCATGCCGAAGCACCCCGTGTACTGATCGCCAACTCTAACCTGGTGCCGCATTGGGCCACCTGGGAGTATTTTAACGACCTGCGCAAGCGCGGCCTGATCATGTATGGCCAGATGACGGCGGGCAGCTGGATTTACATCGGCTCACAGGGTATACTGCAAGGCACCTACGAAACCTTTGTGGCGTGCGGTGTGCAGCACTTCAACGGTGACCTGCGCCATAAGCTGTTGGTAACAGGCGGCCTAGGTGGTATGGGGGGCGCTCAGCCTTTGGCTGCCACCATGGCAGGTGCTACTTTCTTAGGGGTGGATGTAGACCCGGACCGCATTAAAAAGCGCCTGGAGACCCGCTACATCGACAAAATGACCTACGACTATGAAGAGGCGAAACAGTGGGTGCTAGAGGCGAAGGAAAGAGGAGAAGCCATTTCCGTAGGCCTGGTGGGAGATATTGGTGATGTGCTGGAGCGGCTGATCAAAGATAACATTACCCCGGAAATCCTGACGGACCAGACCTCGGCTCACGACCCGCTGCATGGGTATGTGCCCAACGGCTTGAGCCTGAAAGAGGCCAAAGAACTACGGGAGCAGGACCCGGCGAAATATAAAGAGCTGTCCCTGAAAAGCATGGCGCGCCATGTAGGTTTTATGCTGGAGTTGCAGAAGCGTGGCAGCAAAACATTCGACTATGGCAATAACCTGCGCGAGTTTGCGCAGCAGGGCGGTGAGGCGAATGCCTTCAACATACCGGGCTTTGTGCCGGAGTACATTCGGCCGCTTTTCTGCGAGGGCAAAGGGCCTTTCCGCTGGGCGGCACTTTCCGGTGACCCGGAAGATATCCGTGTAACCGATGAGGCCTTGAAAGAACTCTTCCCGGAGAACGCACACATGATCAAGTGGCTGGATGAGGCGGAGGAAAAAGTGGCTTTTCAGGGGCTGCCGTGCCGCATCTGCTGGCTGGGCATGGGCGAGCGCGAAAAAGCAGGTTTGCTCTTTAACCAACTCGTGCGCGAAGGCAAGGTGAAAGCGCCTATCGTGATCGGCCGCGACCACCTCGACTGCGGTTCCGTGGCCTCGCCGTACCGTGAAACGGAAGGCATGAAAGACGGCTCTGACGCCATTTCTGACTGGCCGCTGCTCAACCTGATGTCTAATGCTGCGGGCGGTGCCACCTGGATTTCGTTTCACCATGGAGGCGGTGTAGGTATTGGTTACTCGCAACACGCCGGTATGGTGATTCTGGCTGACGGAACAGACCGTGCCGAGCGCTGCCTGCGCCGCGTGCTCCACAACGACCCTGCCATGGGTATCTTCCGCCATGCTGATGCAGGCTACGAAACCGCGCAGGAGAATGCCAGGGAGTTTGGGTTGGAGCTGTAGCCCAGCCAGTTCCTTAGATAAAAATGAAAGTCTTACTGTAGCTGGCGTTGTTCAAGTATAAGTTTCACAGCGAATGATATCGCACGGACAGGTCGCGACCTGTCCGTGCATAACAGGACACGGCATTTGCTCAAGCTCCGACAGCTTTGGCTACCTGAACTGATCCCGGTCCTTGGGTTGAGCGCTCCAAAGTATAGAGTGAAACGTTCGGTATGTGGGAGCTGCAGGATGAACGGGAGCTAGAAAAGATAGCTTGGTTGAAGACGCAGAAAGCCGTGGCTATGGAAGTATAAATACAGCTAGCAGGGGCAGCCAGCGGCACAAGCGGACGCTTGCGCCAGTAAAGTGCATGTATAGCCAAGGCAGTAGCAGGTTTGGCTTTGCAAGCCAGTTGAGTTACAAACGCAATACCATTTTAAAGCACGAGTTGCAAACTTGCGCCAGCAGGAGGCAGGGGGAGGCAGAAGCGGACCCTCGCGCTATAGAAGGCTAAAAATTGTGAAGGCAATCCCAGCCAAAAAAATCAAAAACGACAAACACATTATCAAAACTATGACCAACCAAACAACCCTCATCGGCCCCTTCAGCCAACTCCTGCCAATGGCAGAGCTGCCCAAGGCAGGCCCAATCCAAGACGAGCAGTTGCAGGTGCTGGAGCGTGCGGGCGTACTGGTGAAGGGAGAGCAGATCGTTAAAATCGGAAACTACGACCAGCTGCACCACGAGGCGGTAGAGCAGAAGTATGAACTGCAGTTCATACAGGAACCCATGGTGCTGTTGCCGGGCCTGATAGATGCCCATACCCATATTTGTTTTGGTGGCAGCCGCGCCAACGACTACGCCATGCGCGTGGCCGGTAAATCATACTTAGAGATCGCCCGAAGCGGCGGCGGTATACTTGACAGCGTGCGCAAAACACGTGAGGCAACATTGGTAGAGCTGGTGACCCTGCTAAAGGAACGGTGCAGCCGTCACCTGCAGGAAGGTGTCACCACCTGCGAAGTGAAAAGCGGCTACGGCCTCACGGTGGAGGAGGAGCTCAAGATGCTGGAGGCAATCCAGCTGGTGAACAAGCACCACAAGCTGGACCTGGTCCCGACTTGCTTAGCTGCACACATGCTGCCGCCTGAGCACGCTGATGCCCGGCTATACTTGCAGGAGGTGCTAACGGAGCTACTGCCGCAGGTGCAGGAGCAAGGTCTGGCAAAGCGGGTGGATATTTTTGTAGAGGAAACCGCCTTCAAAGAAGAGGAAGCGCTGGAGTTTCTTTTGGCTGCGAAGGAAATGGGCTTTGAGGTAACGGTGCACGCAGACCAGTTTAGCACCAGCGGTAGCAGGGTGGCAGCCGAGGCAGGCGCTGTGAGTGCAGACCACCTGGAGGCAAGCGGAGAGGAGGAGATAGAGCTTCTCAGGGAAGCAGGTGTTGTGGCAACAGTGTTGCCGGGGGCGTCGCTTGGCCTGGGAATGCATTACGCCGCTGCCCGTAAGATGCTGGACGGCGGCCTCTGCCTTGCCATCGCCACCGACTGGAACCCCGGCTCCGCGCCCATGGGTGATTTGCTGATGCAGGCAGCTGTACTTGGGGCAGCCCAAAAGCTAACGACGGCAGAAACGCTGGCAGCCATTACCACACGCGCCGCCACTGCGCTCAAACTTACCGACCGTGGCTGCTTAGCGAAAGGCAAGCTGGCCGACATGATCGCCTTCCCGACAAGTAACTTTAAGGAGATTCTGTACTTACAGGGCAAACTGAAGCCGGGTAAAGTATGGAAACGCGGTAAAGCAGTGGCAGTCTAAAGTATAAAACCTCAGCGGTAAACAACAAGCGGGAGATATGTATAAATCTGCTACAAAAGAATATTGGAAAGGTAGAGTAGATGCACACGATGGTGCACTGGGGGCGCGGTGGCACCAAAAAGTACAGCTGCTGGACCTCTCTCAGCCATTACCTGATGCTGACACAGGCACCGTCGCTTTTGCTTTTCTGGGCTTTTGCTGCGATGAGGGCGTGCGGCGCAACCAGGGCAGGACAGGGGCTGTGGCTGGCCCTGCGGCTTTACGGTCTGCCATGTCCTCCTTTGCACACCATCTGCCAGAACGTGTTGGCTTGTACGATGCCGGCGATGTGCTGTGCACCAACGGAAACCTGGAGGAGGCGCAGGAGCAGCTGGGGAAGAAGGTAGCGGCACTGGTGCAGGCCGGCTACCGCCCGCTGGTGCTCGGCGGCGGCCATGAAACAGCCTATGGGCACTTCCTGGGCCTGGAGAAAGCGACAGCGCAGCAGCGGCTGGGTATCCTGAACTTTGATGCCCATTTTGACCTGCGCAGCTATGCACAGCAGGCAAGCTCGGGTACGCCTTTCTTGCAGATAGCGGACAGGTTGCAGGGGCAGGGGCGCGATTTTGTTTACAAGGTGCTGGGGCTGCAGGAGTACGGCAACACAGCCGTCCTCTTTCAAACAGCCGCTGAGCTGGGGGTAACCTACAGCCTGGCCGAAACCGTGCAGATGCACCGGCTCACGCAGCTACAGGAAGAATTGCAGGCGTTTCTGGATGAGGTTGATGCTGTATACACGACCATTGATATGGATGTGTTTGCGGCCGCCTATGCACCGGGCGTCAGTGCTGTTAACGTACTTGGGCTGCAGCCGGAGGTGGTGCTGGCGCTGCTACGGCAGGTGATCCAAAGCGGCAAGCTCATCAGCCTGGACGTAGCCGAACTTAACCCCGCCCTGGATATTGATATTCGCACTGCAAAGCTAGGCGCCGCACTGCTGTATGAGGTGGTGCGGGAGTGGCATCACGTATAGATAATGAGCGGCCTTTTTTATGCACTGGAGCCACAGCAGCTTGCGCTGCTGTGGCTCCAGTGCTATAGCAGGGTTTACTTCCCGACTTTGAATTTTGTCCAGTAGGTGGTGTCGCTTGTTTTTACCTCAATCAGGTAAGTGTCGGCCCTCAGTCTGCCCAACTGGTAGCGCCAGGAGCTGCGGTTAGCCTCCTTGCGCACCGGCTTCTGAAACACCACCTTTCCTGCCGTGTTCTTTACCTGCAGCATGGCGTCCTCCTCCAACTCCTGCGAAAAGTCGAGTTGGTAGGTGCCGTGGCGGGTAGGGGTCAGGTTGATGCCGGAAAGAGTTTCTGTATTTGTGCTGTAGCCTTTGGTGCTCACTAAAATATGCTCCGGTTGCTGTGGCGGCGACTCCTGTGTCTGCGCCAGGGCAACTGTAGTCAGGGGCAATCCTGCGGCGAGCGCTAAGGCATACTTTTGTCTCATCTTCTTCATGGCTCGGTGGTTAAAGTAAATGTATGCTCCTGCTACTGCAGTTTTGGGGCCAAACTTGCTCAGGAGCTTTCGCGCAGGCGCTCACGGTCACTATCGAAGCAAAAGTTACTGCTGCCGTTTACTTCCGCACCGCCCAACCAATGCAGCTTAGGCGTAAAGGAAGCATACCCCTCCAGTACCCGCTCACCAAAGAAGCTAAGTTTCAGCGGCTCCGTCGTCTGTGCCAGGTCAGGCTGCAGGCGGGCCAGCAGGTGCTTTAACTGCACGTCGCCATAGCCGTAGCCCGGGTCCTGTTGCCAGAACTTACGCATCACGTCTTCTATACTCTTGGCGCCCTCCTGGATAAACTGGAGCAGGGCCCGTTCAGGCTGGCTGAGGCCATCGGCGCAGTTTGGGAAGCGGTTCAGGTGCAGCCTGAGGGCGGCCTCCATGTGTGGCAACGGCAGGGGCATTTGCTGCAGGTACAACTGCAGCTTAAGCGGGTGCGGCCCTGCGTACAGGTCCCACAGCTCCTTAACCTGCTGCAGCTGCTCCTCAGAGAGCGGGCGTCGCTCCTCCAGTAACTGCTGCAGCTCCCCGGGCTCCATGCGTGCTATCTGCTTGGGTGCCGGTGGCGTACACACGGACACGGTGGTGGGTTTGTTCTGCTGAAGGCGCTGCAGGAGGTAGATCAGGTTCACCTGGCACATCAGGTCGACATCAAACCACAGCACTACCTCGAAAAAGGCCCCTGCGCCCTCCAGCTTGTGCACCTCGCTTAGTACCTTCTGCCTATACGTGTCGGCGTCCTCGCCATACGCATCGGCGATATACTGCTGCCTCTTCTGCCAGAACTCATCCTCAGGCAGGCTGCCTAGTGCAGGCCCCTCAGATAGCACCTCGCGCCACACCAGCACCTGGCCAGGTATGGCGGCAGCCGAAAAAGCAGTGACGGATGCGTCGCCGTTAAGTATGTGTAGCGTAGGAAGTTTTTTCATAGCATCAGCCCTAAAAGTGCACAGGAAATGAGAAGGCAACTGACACGTAACGGTGCAGCTGCCTTGCCTCAAACATTATAACGGTATAGGCCTTTAACGGATTTACCGTGTGCTTAGTCTATAAGCCACGACCCGATTATCGTTAAAAGTTGGCACCAGCAGCAGCCCTGGCCGCTCGGCGTAGCTAATGTCGGCGGCATTGATGTTCTGGGGTTTGGTGTTGAGCAGGCGCCATTTGCGGCGTCTCTCGTCTATGTAGTAAACCTCCCCCTCCCAGCTGGAAACAAGGTAGCCGCCACCGGTAACCTCGGCAATGCCGTCGGCTGATGGAATGCCGTCGACCCAGTCGGAGAAGTTCTTTGTCTGCGGGTCTACCAGGCGCACCTCTCCGCTGCTCATAAAGGCAACAATCATGCGGTCGCCCTCTATAAAGATGCCGTTGGGTTTCTCCCTTCCGGTGTTGTCCATCCAGGTGCTGACGCGGCCGTTGCGGAGCAGGTAAATGCGCTTCTGCTCGGAGTCGGTAACGTAGACGTTGCCGGTGTTATCCACTGCCACATCGTTCAGGTATTCGGCTCTATCCGGGGTGTACCTCCCGAGTACAGCCCCTGACTGTGTGGATATGGCCACGATCTCATCGGTGTCAGCCACATAGAGCACGTTGTTGTAGATGGCCATGCCGCGCGGGTTGCTGAGGCCGGTCACCCAGTAAAGCTCGTCTAGCTCACCGTTGGGGCTTAATCTGGAAATAAAGCCGTCGCCGTCTTTTGACTTAGAGGATTTGTTGATGTTGCTGACGTAGATAACGTTGCGCTGCGGGTCGTACTGTGCCGATTCAGGGGTTTTGAAAGCATTGTCGGAGGCCCAGGCCTGCTGGAGCTGCAGGGGTGCTCTGGCGGTGAAGAGGCTACTGTTGCAGTTGCTGAGCCCCAGCATAAAAAGAAACGGGCACACACCGTTTCGTAAAAACTTCTTCATAGGGCTGATGTTGGTTTTTACTTTTTACGGGAGTGTGCCCGGGCCGATCACATTCGCTACGTTTAATCCGTGTGCAGGCCCAGCTTCTGGAGTGTGCGCTGCCGCGATACCTTGCCGGTGGCTGTTTCAGTGAATGCGGGGCTGTAGTACGTTTCCCGTGGCATCTCGAACTTTTTCAGGTAGAGGCGCATCTTTTCGTAGAGCTCCTGCTCTGCCTGTGGCGCCAGCGCCTGGCCCTCCAGCACCAGTACAATCTTGTCGCCCAGCACCTCGTCTGGCTGCGGCGCTATAAAGAAGCGCGGGGCATTCTCCATGTCCAGCATCGCTTCGGCTATGCCCAGCTCCACTTTCTCCGTCTGTACCTTTACCCCTCCGGTGTTGATGGTGTTGTCAGCGCGGCCGATCCAGCGGAAGCGGGTAGGCGTTAGCAACTCCACGATGTCGTTTGTCACCAGCAGCTCGTTGTTGGTGACATCTCCCTTTATGGTGAGGCAGCCGCGCTTGTCGAGGCCTATCTGGATATTCTCCAGCACATTGTAATACTCGGCGGCACCTGCGCCATTGAGCTGGCGCAATGCGATGTGCGAGGCCGTTTCCGTCATGCCATACGTGTGGTAGACCGGCGCCTGTATGCTCTGCCACTCACGCTGCTGGGTAGGGGAGACAGGGGCACCGCCGATCAGAAGGGCTTTCATGTTGTTGAGCTGCCCGATGCGCTCCGGCGCCTCTTGCATGATTGCGTGCAGCTGCATCGGCACAAAAGAGGCAAAGGCAACCTTCTCGTCGGGGCTTACCAGCGCCAGCGGGTTGCTGATTGGCTCCACGATGATCATCTTTAGCTCCCCGATAAAGCCGCGCACCAGCATCATCATGCCAGCAATGTACTCAGTGTTGAGGCAGATGAGGGTACAGTCACCGGGGGTGACTTGTAGCAGCTTCAGGGTGCGCCGTGCGCTTGCCTCCAGCTGCGCGCGCGTAAGGCTGATGGTTTTAGGCACGCCTGTAGAGCCTGACGTCTGGATCGGAAACTCCTGCACCCCGTTGAGCCAGTTGCGGCAAAACTCCAGTGTTTTGCTCTCATAGCCATTCAGCGGAATGCTGTTTCGGAAGGAATAGGCGGCAATCTCATCGTAGTAAAACTTCTTGCCGTTCAGGGTCAGGTATTTCTCTGTCATGGGTCAGTTCTGGTAAAGCGTATGTCCACCTGCCAGGGAGGCCGAAAAAGTAGTGCCTCGTTGGGGGAAGTGAAGGTATACGTGCACTGCAAAATTCGCAGCTAAGTACCGTTAAAGCAAACAAAGCAGGCAAAGGTTTTTGCCTGCTTTGTTCTTAACCCAAAACCACGTTTTCCTGCCCTGTACTTCTGTTTGTGGAGCTAGAAAAGCAGAAGCCTGCCATCCGCACCGGAGCACCGGCTTTTTTCAGGTCCTGTGCTTTTTGCCTCAGTACAGCCAGTCGCGTTTCGGCTTGCGGATCAGGTGATCGACGGAGAAGCGCCCCGAGCCGAAAACAAGAAAGAAAATAAGCAGAAAAAGTACGATGACTGACGTCCAGAGCTCTGTGTTCTCTGAATAGAACCCTCTTTCGGGGTTAATAAAGAAAACGGCACCCAGCAAGATCGGAATTTGAAACAGTATCGCCACACGTGTGAGAAGCCCCATCGCTATCAAAAGCCCCCCAACCAAGTGAGCAAAGGCCACATAGTGCGCCAACCCGATAGATACCCAGGGAAACTGGCTCTTCCGCATGATGCTGAACAGCGCCTCTGTGTCCTGCACGAACATAACTCCCTTTACCAGCAGGAAGATACCCAGGGCCACCCTTAAAAAGTCGAGCCATACGGGGTGGTGCGTGTCTCCCCAGCGTCCAACGCGGTTCATATCGTGTGTGAGGTTCATGGCTGATATGGTTTAGTGGAACAATTTGATTTGTAGTATGTTAAACGATTTTGGTAATATTATGGATGTTAGAACGAAGGTTTGTTTTAGAGGAAGTATATGGCGGAAGCTTGCCGGGGAAAATATGATCGGCACAGTGGGTGAATTGTGACAGTCTGGCAATAAAAAGAGTGATGGGTTTCTGGCCTGAGCATCCTTTTGGGGCTCCGCCAGGCAGACCTGTAGCTACGGCCTGTTTTGAAGTGTAGCACTTGGGCAGCGGTGTGAAGGTAAGTCCGCCTTGGCTTTTTAGATTTGAAAGAGAAGCGCTATGAGGGGCAGAAACGAGGAGCGATTGGCCGGAGAGGCAAAACCTGTACTTGGGAAAAAACGGCAATAGCAGCACCTCTTTGGACAGTGGGCTTAGAACAAGTACACGCAGCAGCTACGCCTGTCGTGCCGAAGGCGTAACTGCTGCAGAAAATTAACCTAAAGGGAGCGCCCTTACCGCCATTCGGTACTGTTCAAACGCCTCGGCATTGGCGGGGCTGTCTGTAAAGACCTCCAGTATGCCCGCTCCGGCCTTTTCGGAGAAAAAGCTGGGCAGCGCCTGCTCGAGCTCCTGCAGCGAGCGTACAGCCGTGTAGCCGAGGCCAAAATCACGGGCGGTGTTTTCTGCGTCCAGGGCCTGATGCGTTTCAAAGTACGGCGCCAGCTCTGGCTGCTGCTTCGGCCCGTCAATTATCCTGAAAATACCCCCTGCATGGTTGTTGAGCAGCACAATGCGCAGATTTCCGGGCAGGTAATTGTGCCATAGTCCGTTGCGGTCGTAGAAGAAAGCCAGGTCGCCGGTGAGGAGGGTGGTGATGCCGGAGCTGGTAAGGGCGCAGCCGACGGTGGTGCTGGTGCTGCCGTCTATGCCGCTGGTGCCGCGGTTGGCAAATACTTCCACGCGCTTCTCGGCCTGTAGCCCTACGATGTTGGCATAGCGCACCGACATGGAATTGGCCAGGTGCAGGTTGCTGTGCTTCGGTAAGAGCTGGAGCACCCGCGCCACTACAGCAAGTTCGCCAAAGGCAGCCTCTGTCGTGAACTGCTGCAGAAATTTAGTTGTGGCGCCGCTGGCCTTCTTCCATGCCTGCACAAAGGCCACATCATTCTTAATGCTGCCTGCCATGCCGGCAAAAAAGCTGTAAGGGGTGCAGCGGATTATTTTCGTTAACGACTGAAAGGTGTCGGCTACCGCGCCGGCAGGCTGCAGGTGCCAATGCGCCTGCGGCTTGTTTTTGCGCAGGTACAGTTTCAGTGCTTTGGAGATGATGGACTTGCCAAAGGTGATCAGCAGGTCGGGCTGCAACTGGCGCAGGAGTGCCTGATCGGTGTTGGCAAAGATGGCATCCTGGTGGCGCACCGCGTTCGGCAGCTCATGCACGTTGCTGATGATATCGCCGACCACCACGGCACCGGTAGTGTCCGCAAAAGCCTTTATTCTCTTAAGCAGCTCTGCATCACGCTGCCCGTGCCCAGCCAGCATAAGTATGCGCTTGTACTTTAGTATCTCCTGCTGTAACCGTAGCGCCTGCATTTCGGTCAGGCCGTATGCCTGTGGCTCTTCCTCAATTACCTTCACTTTGGCATTGTACTCCAGCGCTTCGCCGGGGGCAGGGTAAAAGGGCTCCCGCAGCGGCACGTTTATGTGCACTGGCCCGGCCGGGAAGGCAGCGGCCTCGTTTAAAGCCTCCGATACCGTACGTTCGCTTTGCCACACGGCGTCCGGGTGCTGCAGGTCCACCGGGAAAGTATAGCTGCGCTTGATGTGCTGCCCAAACACGTGCTGCTGGCGGATCGTTTGGCCGTCCAGTTGGTCAATCCACTCCGGGGGCCTGTCGGCGGTGAGCACGAGCAGGGGCACCTGCTGAAAGAAAGCCTCGGCGACGGCAGGGGCGTAGTTTAACGCGGCGGTGCCGGAGGTGCAGATTAAAACGGTGGGTTTGCCAGTAGTAAGCGCCATGCCCAGGGCAATAAAGGCGGCCGCACGCTCATCGCTTACCGTGCGCACCGACAGCTTCGGGTGGCGGGCAAAGGCAATGGTGAGCGGTGCGCAGCGCGAGCCAGGCGATAGTACCACCTGCTTGACACCTTTCCTGGCACAGATTTCGGCTATGTTTACAACTGGCTGTAGAATCACAATCTTAATTTTGAATGAGTGAAGAACTGACTGAGTGTTTGGTAGAACAGGAGGTCGTGTAACTACAATTCATATCCAAGAATCAATCACTCAAAAGCTCTAAAACTTTCCGCATCGTTTGCATTTTGTGCTCTGTTTCCTGCCACTCCTTCTGCGGGTCAGACTCTGCGGTGATACCTGCCCCGGCATACAGAATTGCCTCAGACTCCTGTAGCTCCATGCAGCGCAGGTTTACATAGAGGTGCGAGCCCGTGGGGCCGCTAACGGGGCCCAGGTAGCCGCTGTAATAGCTGCGGTCGTAGCCTTCGTGGGCAAGTATGAACTCCAGCGCGGGCGCTTTCGGTAAGCCGCAGATGGCAGAGGTCGGGTGTAGCAGCTCCAGCATGTCGGTGCCCAGCGTCGGGAAGTGAACTTCCTTCATATCCACCCTGAAGTCTGTGCGCAGGTGCATCAGGTTACCTGCTATTACGGTGCGCGGCCCGATTTCGGTGTACTCGCGGAGGCGAAGCTTTTTAAAGCAGCTCAGGATGTAGCGCTCCACCATGGCTTGCTCTTCTATTTCCTTTTGCCGCCAGATAGCATCTGCTACGTTGGCGACCACTGGCTGCGTGCCCGCCAATGCCATGGTGTGGAACACCTGCTGCTCGTTAATGCTGACCAGTATCTCGGGAGAGGCGCCCATCCAGGTGCCCACACCCGGTACGGAAACCAGCGAAACAAAGGCCCTGGGGTAGGCAGCGGCCATGGCCTCGAAAGCGGCTATGGGAGAGAAGCCTGCCGGTAACGCTTCCTGCTTGGTACGGGAAAGCACCACCTTTTCCATCGTCTCGGCCTGTATCTGCTCCACCGCCTTGGTAACGGCAGTGGTAAACCCCTGCGCCGTCTGGAAGTGCTGCTGCGTTGCCGGCACGGTGTGCCAGCCGGCTTTGCTTTCCTCGTTAAGCAACCGGTAAAATTTCTCCATTTCCTCCTCCGGCACACCGTCTGCTACCACGGGGGGTGCAGTGCTGCCGTCAAAGTATACATCAGCCCTTATAAAGGTATTATGGTGCTGTGCCGTGGGCTGGAAAGGGCAGAAAAGGAAGCCGAAGGGGCTGCGCTCAAGCTGCGGTTGCCCGGTGGCGTAACCGGGCCCCAGCTGCACGCAGGCCTGCGTGCTATCGGTGTTTGGCAAGCGCCAAACAGCCACCGCCTTTTGCCCGGCGATGGCTGCTCTGAAGGTATCTTGTAACGTAAAAACTCGGGTTGCTGTACCCATGCTATGTTCTCCTGAGGCGGTCTGGCCTCTGTAAAGGTTATTTTTTGTCGATCACGGCCACGGTCATGCGGCTAATGCAGATCAGGTCGCCTGCCTCGTTGGTGATTTTGGTTTCCCACACCTGCGTGCTGCGGCCCACGTGGAGCGGAGTTGCCTTGCCGTACACCCAGCCAGTGCTGATGCCGCGCAAGTGGTTCGCATTTATCTCTAAACCAACGCAGGCTTTTTTTGTTAAATCCACCTGCAGGGCGGCACCCATACTTGCCAGCGACTCAGCCAGCACCACCGAGGCGCCCCCGTGCAGCAGGCCCATGGGCTGGTGGGTGCGCTGGTCCACGGGCATCCGGCCACAGAGGAAGTCCGGGCCTGCCTCTGTTATTTCAATCCCTAAGTGCTCAATCATGGTGTTTTGGCACCACTGTTTTACACGCTCAACCGTATCAGTATTTTTATCCATAAGAAGCGATGTCTAAATTCGCGCTTACATTTAAGTAAGAAGGCAAAAGTAGAAGAATTTTGAGTATTAAGAAAGTATACCTCATCCGCCACGGGCAAACCGACTATAACCTGCAGAGTATTGTGCAGGGGAGCGGCGTAGACTCGCACCTCAACGACACAGGCCAGCGCCAGGCAGCGCTCTTTTTCGAGCATTATAAAGATGTGCCCTTCGATAAGGTCTACACCTCCACTCTGCAGCGCAGTATAGAGTCTGTGCAGGGGTTTATTGACCTGGGGATAACGCATGAGCGCCATGCCGGGCTGAACGAAATTAACTGGGGCACCCGCGAGGGCTCGCGCGTGACGCCCGAGGAGGATGCCTACTACCACGGTATCCTGCAGACGTGGTGCGACGGCGAAACCGGCGTGTGCATTGAAGGCGGCGAGAGCCCGGACCTGGTGTTTGAGCGGCAGAAGCCTTTTATCGAGCTGATGCTAAGCCGGCCGGAGGAGGAAACGATCCTGATCTGCATGCATGGCCGGGCGATGCGCATCCTGCTTTGCCAGCTGCTGCGCTACCCGCTGCGCTGCATGGATGAGTTCCAGCACAAGAACCTGTGCCTCTACCAGCTGAACTATACCGGCAGCATGTTCTCCGTAGAAAAATACTGCGATGTAACGCACTTGCAGCAGGCTGGGGCCAGGTGATGCAGAAGTAAAAGTTAATTCTTTAGAAATTACGCCTGATTGCGTAACTTGCTTTTTCGGAGCTATGGCAGCTGCATAAGCCTTTTTTACAGGTGCAATAAGTCATATCCTATCTTTTGTGTGCCAACATAGTTTGAATAAAATATTTTTAAATCTAATTTTGGGCGGATAATACAAGACCTATTGGGCGAATAAACAACACGATATTTATGGCTGAAGTTATAAGAATGCCCAAGATGAGCGACACGATGACAGAGGGGGTGATTGCATCTTGGTTGAAGAAAGAAGGCGATAAGGTGAGCTCCGGCGACATCCTGGCCGAAGTAGAAACCGATAAGGCGACCATGGAACTGGAGTCTTACGAAGATGGGACACTGCTGTACATCGGTCCTAAGAAGGGTGATTCTGTGCCGGTTGACGCGCTGATTGCGATCATCGGTAAAGAAGGCGAGGATATCTCCGGCCTGCTGAACGATGCGAAAGGCGGTAACGGAAAACCTGCTGCCAAAGAGGAGAAGCCGGAAGAGAAGAAAGAAGAAACGAAAGCTGCCCCTGCTCCACAGGAGGCCCCTGCCAAGGTAGCCGACGTGAGCAACATCAAGGCTTCTGTTATCCGCATGCCAAAAATGAGCGACACCATGACAGAGGGTGTACTTGTGAGCTGGCAGAAAAAAGAAGGCGACAAAGTAAAGTCAGGCGATATTCTGGCTGAGGTAGAAACCGACAAAGCCACCATGGAGCTGGAGTCTTACGAAGACGGCACCCTGTTGTACATCGGTGTAAACGAAGGCGATTCTGTTGCCGTGGATGCCATCATTGCCATCATCGGGGAGGAAGGCGCTGACTACAAAGCACTGCTGAGCGCTGCTTCTTCTAACAAGCAAAGCCGCCAGGAGAACGCTAAAACTGACGAAGCCATCGAAGAAAGTGTAGACGCCGTGACTTCTGAGAAAGTGGAGGAAACGAAAGTGACTGACACGGCAACAGAAAGCAACGAGGCCTCTGAGAACGGCCGCATCAAGGCTTCCCCGCTGGCAAAACGCGTTGCGAAGGAAAAAGGCTATAACCTGTCTCAGATTAAGGGCTCCGGCGAAAACGGCCGCATTGTACTGCGCGACGTGGAGAACTTTACGCCGTCTGCCGCTCCGCAGAAAGCCGCTGCCCCTCAGGCTGCTCCAGCTGCGGCAATACCAGGTGCACCTGCTGAGGCGTACGAAGAAGTGAACGTATCGCAGATGCGCAAAGTAATTGCCCGCCGCCTGGCTGAGAGCAAGTTCTCTGCACCGCACTTCTACCTGACCATGGAAATTGATATGGACAAAGCCATTGAGGCGCGCGCCAGCATCAACGAAGTGTCTCCGGTGAAGGTATCGTTCAACGACCTGGTGATTAAGGCCGCCGCTGCCGCCCTGCGCCAGCACCCTGCCGTTAACTCATCCTGGTTAGGAGATAAGATCCGCTATAACAAGCACATCAACATTGGTGTGGCTGTGGCGGTGGAAGAAGGCCTGCTGGTGCCGGTTGTGCGCAATGCGGACTTCAAGTCGCTTTCTGCTATCTCTGCAGAGGTGAAAGACCTGGGAGGCAAGGCGAAGAGCAAAAAGCTGCAGCCGTCTGACTGGGAAGGAAACACCTTCACCATCTCTAACCTGGGTATGTTCGGCATCGAAGAGTTTACGGCCATCATCAACCCGCCGGATGCCTGCATCATGGCTGTTGGGGGCATTAAGCAAACACCGGTTGTGCGCAACGGCGAGATCAAGATTGGCAATGTAATGAAAGTTACCCTGTCCTGCGATCACCGCGTAGTGGACGGCGCTGTAGGGTCAGCCTTCCTGCAGACGTTTAAGAACCTGCTGGAGAACCCGGTGAGAATCCTGGTGTAACTCCTGTCAAGTATAAAGTATAAAAAAGCCTCTCCGGAAACGGAGAGGCTTTTTTGTTTTCAAGGGAGCCAGAGACGCGCCATACTTAGCTCCGGCGCGCATCTGGCTGGCAAGAAGAGGACTGACAAGTTGCGGTCTGGGCTTGGCGCAAACGTCCGCTTGCGTTAGCTACTACTTTTTCTGATGGTTCGCAGCAGGTTGCCCTTCTAGGCCGCTATTCCCTCACCAGCCTCTCTGCCCTGAACAAATCATCGGCCGCCTGCAGAATCTTGTCTTTCAGCTTGGGGTTGTAGTTCGGGTTGCGGGCCAGGAAGTCGCGTACGGCCCGTGCCGCTGCGGGGCTCTGGTAGGAGCCGAAGGTGGCACGAAGCCAGTTGAACGGAAAGAAGATATCCCCGGTGCGCTGTATTTCGTCCAGTAGTTCCAGGCTCTGTGGCAGGTAGTGCTGTGATGTTTTCGCGCGCAGCGGGTGATGCAGGTAGCCCAGCGCTGCGGTTACCCACGCCTCTTTCTCCCTGTTCTCCGCCTCTTTCAGGGAGGCGAAGAAAGCATCCCGCTCCTGCAGGTTGGCAGACAGCGCCGGCATCATGAACGCGAGGCGCTGTTGGCGATCAGGGTTCTGGATACGGCCGAGCTGCCGTGGCAGTATGTTTTCTGCCGGGTAGTCCCGCACGGCCAGGGCGAGGGCCAGGGATGTATAATCGTCCTCGTTCAGCTTCACGCCGGCTGGCGCCTTCTGCTCTTGCCATACCTGGTACAGCCTGTCTTGTGCCTCCTGGGTGAGCGCTATACTTTGGTAGGTCTTGAAAAGCAGCTTTTTCACGTTGCCGGCCGGCTGCTGCTGCAGTGCCTGCCACACTTTCTGCTCCAGTTGGGCCGCATACTGCTGGCGCTGCGCCGGTGTAAGCAACAGCCAGTAGATATTGCCCATCTGGCCCGTTAGCAGCTTTACGTTCAGCTCCTCACGCTCTTGTGCCAGGTTCTCTTTGTAGAAGGAAAGCAGTTGCTCCGGGGTGATGCTACGCCCGTTCAGCATGTTTTCGTACAGGTTAATGTAGCTGGAGGCGCGCTGCACCGGGTCCTGTAACCGGGGGAGCCGCTGCAGCAGCTGCTCTTCCACCGGAAATACGCCGTAGCCCTGGCCCGTGGAATTGAAAAGTATAAACTGCGGAGCCTCCTTCCCGGCAGCCGCGTTTACCACCGTCTTGCTTTCGGCCATGTTCACAGTCAGCTCTTCCATACGGTCAGGGTACACCAGCGCTATCTCGAAGGACTGTGGCCACACCCGCTCAGACCCGTCTTCGCCCCGCTGCGTTACAGTGAGCTGCTGAACTTTGCCGCCCGCCGTTTTCAGGTCATAGCTGAAAATGGGGCGGCCCGGCTCGTTTACCCACACCTGGTTCCACTGCTCCAGGTCGGCTTCGGTGCGGGCATCCAGGATCTTAATCAGGTCCGGCCAGGTGGCGTTTTGGTAGGCGTATGTGCGGAGATATTCCTGCAGCCCCTCCTGGAACTTCTCTGCACCCATCAGGCGCTCCAGCTGCCGCATCATAATGGGCGCTTTGTGGTAGATGATGTTGCCGTAGAGCGACCCGGCGTCCTGCAGGTTGTCCAGCGGCTGCCGGATCGGGTTAGCCCCTGCTGTGCGATCAATGCTGTAGGCGGCGGGGAAGTGGTCGACCAGGAACTTCATGTCGTAGTTGGTGTCTTCTAAGGCCACCTGGGTTATCTTATCAGCCATAAAATTGGCAAAGACCTCTTTCATCCACACATCATTAAACCACTGCATGGTTACCAGGTCGCCAAACCACATATGGGCCGTTTCGTGGGCAATCAGGTTAGAGCGGGATATCTGCTGGTCTTTCGTCGCGCCATCGTCCAGGAACAGGCTGGACGCTTTGTACTGGATGGCGCCCACATGCTCCATGCCACCGTACTGGAAATCCGGTATCGCCACAAAGTCAAACTTCTGGAACGGGTACGGTATCTGCGTGTAATCCTCCAGAAAGGCCAGGGCGTCGCTGTGGATCTGGAAGATCGGGCCCATGCTTTCCTGTATTTTCGTGGCGTCTGTTTCGCGGTGGTAAAAGTGCATGGTGGTGCCCTTCATGTCGCGCTGAGCGTGGCGGAACTTGCCTGCCGCAAAGGAGAAAAGGTAAGTGGGAATGGTATCTGAGGTGGCAAAAGAATAGCTCTTGCTGCCGCCGCTTTGCGTGGAGTCTACCAGTTGGCCGTTGGCCAGTGCACTCCAGTCTTTCGGCAGCGTAAGGTTTAGGGTGAAAGTAGCCTTCAGGTTTGGCTGGTCAAAGACAGGGAGCACGGTGCGGGCGCGGTCCGGCACCAGCAGTGTGTAGAGGTAGTCTGCGTTGCGGTTCAGCGACAGGTCACCGGCGACGAACTCGACTTTAACTTCGTTAAGTCCCTCTTTGAGGAGCTGCGTCGGAAGCAGGATGTGCTCTTTCTCGACACGAACCTCTGCCAGTTTGCCGTTGATCCATACTTGCTTCAGGTGGTCTGGTGCCTCTTTAAAGTCGAGCTGTAGCGGCTGGCTGTTGTCGGCTAGCCGGAAGGTGATGGTTTCGGAGCCAAGTATGGGTGTTTGCTTCTGCGCTGGTAGCTGCAGGTGTATGTTATAGGCAATATGGCTGAGGACCTGTTTGCGGTAATTGGCCAGTTCCGCTGATACACCGGTTTCGAGGGGTACGGCCGCTGTGGGCACAGCCGTAGTGGTAGCCCGCGGGCCACTGCAGGAGGCAAGGCTCGCTACGCCCAAAAGCCCCACACCGGCTAGTAGTAAGGTTCTGTTTCTCTTTTTCATCTTAGTCAAATATACTTAAAAGCCCGCAATCCTTCCCCCAAAGCCGGTGATAAGTGCCGTGTGGCTGGCGCGTTTTCTAAATATTTCTTTTCTTTAAGGATTAGGGTATCGGGGGAAAAGCTTGTTTTGCTTGGTCTGTGTGGTTTTACTGCTTTTTTGCTGCGTATAGCTACATGGCTTCCCGAGCTGTACGTGGCTTTCTGACCCTTGTGCGGAGTTTGGTGCGGGTAAGAGAAGCAACGCCTGTTGCTGCCCTCGGGGCGCATGCGTGTGTTGAGTAGCCAATACAGCAGGTAAGGTGTAGCCCGTTTCCCCGGATAAACAGTTAAATCATAGGTTGAAGTCCCAGAAGAATGACGGAAAATAAGCGTAAAGTAGTAATCGCCTCTAAGAACCCGGTGAAGGTAAATGCCGCAATGGGAGGCCTGGGGCGCATGTTCCCGGGGTATGAGTTTGTGGCGGAGCCAGTCTCGGTGCCCTCCGGCGTAGCCGACCAACCCTTAACAGAGCAGGAGACGCTGCAGGGGGCGCTGAACCGTGTGGCAAACGCACAGGAAGCCCATGCCGAGGCAGACTTCTGGGTGGGCATAGAAGGAGGAGTGGAAACCATGGCGGGAGAACTGACAGCCTTTGCCTGGGTTGTGGTGCGGGACCGGGAGCAACTGGGTCGCGCAAGGTCCGGCACGTTCTTTCTGCCAAAGGCCGTGCAGGAACTGGTGGAGCAGGGGGTAGAATTAGGGGAGGCTGATGACCGTGTGTTTGGCCACGCCAACTCCAAGCAGAAAGGCGGGGCCGTGGGTATCCTCACGCAAAACGTGTTGGACAGGCGCGAACTCTACGAACAGGCCGTTGTGCTGGCACTGGTGCCTTTCAAGAACAAAGCCCTCTACCTGAACCCGCAGCCGCAGCACGAAGTATAACGGTACTTATGCCTGAAATCATTCAAAACCCGCCCCTGCTCATATGCCCCCGAGGTGAATCCGCGGTGGAACTGCAGTTTGGGAGCATCATAAGTAAAAAGATATTAAACCGCATCCGGGCAATAGCGCAGGTGCTGGACGAGCAGCCTTTTCCCGGTCTGGTGGAGTACGTCCCCGCCTTCACGACCCTTACCGTTTACTACGATCCCTGGGTGATTAGCCAGCAGGGAAAGCTGGATGCCTACGAGGAGCTGACGCAGAAGCTGGAAGTGCTGGTGGAGCAGGTGCAGGAAACAAGATCGACCCCCGCACGGGTGGTGGAGCTGCCGGTGGTATACGGCGGTGCCTATGGCCCGGACCTGCAGGAGGTGGCGCTGCATACGGGCCTGCGTGAAGAAGAGATCATCGACATGCACAGTGCAGGGGAGTACCTGGTGCACATGGTTGGCTTTGCACCAGGCTTCCCGTATTTGGGGGGCATGGATAACCGCCTGGCTACACCGAGAAAAGCGACACCCAGCGCACGTATACCCGCAGGCAGTGTGGGGATAGCGGGTGCGCAGACAGGCGTCTACCCGATCAGCACGCCCGGAGGGTGGCAACTGATCGGGCGAACACCGGTAGCCCTTTTTAACGCCGCCCGGCAAGTGCCCAGCCTGTTACAGGCCGGTGACAAGGTGCGGTTTGTCCCGATCTCTGAAAAAGAGTACGAGGAAAGGAAGGAGGGGCAGGAATGAAGCTGACGGTACTAAAGTCCGGCCTGCTTACCACGGTGCAGGATCTGGGGCGAAAGGGTTTCCAGCGCCAGGGCGTGCTGATGGGCGGTGCCATGGATAAAGTTGCCTTGCGCATTGCAAACCTTTTGGTGGGAAATCCGGATCACGCTGCCGTGTTGGAGCTGTCCATGCAGGGGCCTGAGCTTCGCTTTGAGCAGGATACCCTTATCGCCCTGGCTGGAGCAGATCTTTCGGCAAGTATAAACGAGGAGCCCGTTCGAATGTGGCGGGCGGTGTTGGTGAAGGCCGGCAATGTGCTGCGCTTTGGCAAGCCGGTGCAGGGCAACTACGCCTACCTGGCAGTTGCCGGAGGGGTGCAGGTGCCGGAGGTGATGGGAAGCCGGTCTACCTACCTGCGCGCCGGAATTGGCGGGCTGCAGGGCCGAAGCCTTCAGCGCGGGGATGTGTTACAGTTCGGTGACGTGAGCGACACAAACAGGCTGCTGTTAGGCGACCTGCTCCTGCAGGACAGGAAAGAGAACGCCTTTACAGAGGCTGCCTGGTGGCCGGAGCCGGAGCTGCTCCCACGGTATGAGGAAAACCCGACCCTGCGCGCGATGCGGGGGCTGGAGTACAACTGGTTTACAGAAAACAGCCAGGGCTATATCTGGAATGAAAAGTATAAAGTAACGCCGCAGTCAGACCGCATGGGCTGTCGGCTACAGGGTACTATACTGGCCCTGGAAGAGGAACGCGAGCTTCTGTCCACCGCCGTGAGCTATGGCACCGTGCAGGTGCCGGCGCAGGGCGACCCTATCGTGCTTATGGCCGACAGCCAGACAACTGGCGGCTATCCCCGCATTGCCCAGGTTATCACCGCAGACCTTCCTGCGCTGGCGCAGGTGCAGGCGGGCAAAATCATTCGGTTTCAGGAAGTAAGCCTGGAGGAGGCGCACAGACTACTGTACCAGCAGGAGAAGCACCTGCTGGCGCTCCGGCAGGCCATTCTGTACAAACTACATCAACAATGAACCAATACACCGTGGACCTGAACTGCGACATGGGCGAGAGCTACGGAGCCTGGCGCATGGGCAACGACAGCGAGCTCCTCAATTATGTTACCTCCGCCAACATTGCCTGTGGCTACCATGCCGGGGACCCATCCACGATGAAAAAGACGGTGCGGCTGGCGCTGGAGAAAGGCGTGGCTATGGGGGCACACCCCGGCCTGCCGGACCTGAGCGGCTTTGGAAGAAGGGAAATGGCTGTTTCGGCAGAGGAGGTGTATGACATGGTGTTGTACCAGGCAGGGGCGCTGGCGGCATTTGCCAAAGCGGAGGGAACAAGGCTGCACCACCTGAAGCCTCACGGTGCCCTGTACAACATGGCTGCTACGAACGTGGAGCTGGCACAGGCTATCGCGGAGGCCGTGTACAAACTAGATCCGGAGCTTATACTTTATGGCCTTGCCGGCAGCGAGCTGGTTAAGGCAGGGGAGAAGCTGGGGTTGCAAACTGCCAGCGAGGTTTTTGCGGACCGTACTTATCAGCAGGACGGTTCACTGACTCCGCGGCGCCACCCAAACGCCTTAATTGTAGACCAGGAGGAGGCCGTGCGGCAGGTGGTGCGAATGGTGAAGGAGGGCAAAGTGCTGTCGCAGCAGGGGGACGAGGTACCGGTAAAGGCGGACACTGTTTGTGTGCACGGCGACGGCCCCCACGCACGCGCCTTTGCGCAGCTTATCCGCGAGCGCCTGCTGGCTGAAGGAATCAACCTCACTGCACGGTAAACGAAGGATGAAGAAGAGAAACTGGAGCGTTTTACTGGGCGCCGCCTTCCTGATGGCAACTTCGGCCGTTGGCCCGGGCTTCCTGACGCAGACAACCGTTTTCACACAGCAACTGGCGGCCAGCTTTGGCTTTGTCATTCTGATCTCTATCGTGCTGGATATCGGGGTGCAGTTAAATGTATGGCGGGTAATTGCCGTGTCCGAACGAAGGGCGCAGGATATTGCCAACATGGTGCTGCCCGGCCTGGGTGCGTTTATTTCTTTTCTGATTGTGCTGGGCGGGCTGGCTTTTAATATAGGCAATGTGGGTGGCGCGGGGCTTGGGTTTAACGTGCTGCTCGGTGTGTCGCCGGAGGTAGGGGCTGTTATGGCTGCTGCTATGGCGGTGGCCGTGTTTCTGGTGCACGAGGCCGGAAAGGTGATGGACCGCTTTGCACAGGTGCTGGGTTTTCTGATGATCCTGCTGATCGTGTTCGTGGCATTTACGTCTGCACCACCCGTAGGAGTGGCGCTTACGAAATCCTTTTTCCCTGACGAGGTGGATGTGTTGGCCATTATCACGCTGGTGGGCGGCACCGTGGGCGGCTACATCACTTTCGCTGGAGGGCACCGTCTGCTGGATGCCGGCATCAAAGGCAAGGAGTCGCTTCCGGAGGTGAATGCGAGTGCCGTGTCAGGTATCACGGTGGCGTCCATTATTCGCATCTTCCTGTTCCTGGCGGCGTTGGGTGTGGTAAGCAAAGGGCTGGTGCTGGACCCGGCCAACCCGCCTGCCTCCGTGTTTCAGCTTTCTGCCGGGGTGATTGGGTACAAGCTTTTCGGGGTCGTGATGCTTTCAGCAGCCGTTACCTCTGTTATCGGCTCGGCCTATACTTCCGTTTCCTTTCTGAAGTCTTTCAGCCGTAAAATCCAGGCCTATGAAAACGGGGTTATTATCGTTTTTATACTTGTTTCCACCGTTATTTTCGTGACGATCGGGCAGCCTGTTCGCCTGCTTATACTTGCCGGGGCGCTAAACGGCCTGGTTCTGCCGCTTACGCTGGGGGTAATGGTGTATGCTGCCTACAAACCAAAAATAGTGGGAACGTACCGGCATCCGCTTTTGCTAACGGTGTTTGGTGTGCTGGTTGTGCTGGTGATGGCTTACCTGGGCGGCTATACCCTGGTGCAGCAGTTGCCGAAGCTCTTTGCCCTGTAGCCCTGTAAGGCAAGCTCCGCCGACCACTCAGCCAAAGCAGTAAAAGGCTATTGTTTTCAGCCGTGCCGGAGCCCTCCTCTAATCGGCAGGAGCATCTCTGCGTAAAGCCAAGTATGCTAACAACGCCGGAAAATAAGGCCCACTTCATTTTTCATGGTGCCCTGAACGACTTTCTTCGGAAGCGGCAGCAAACCAAGCCGCTTACCTATTCTTTTAAAGGCTCCCCAGCGATCAAAGATGCTATAGAAGCCATAGGCGTACCGCACCCGGAGGTTGATGTTCTCCTGGTTAACCGACAGCCGGTCACGCTCCGGTACCGGCTCTGCGACCGGGACGAGGTGGAGGTGTACCCGGTGGATATATCGCGCAGTTGGCCTGTCGGTTACTCGCTGGAGGAACAGAACCCGCCCCCGCCCCGCTTTGTGCTGGACGTGCACCTCGGCACGCTTGCCAGAAGCATGCGCATGCTTGGCCTCGACGCATCCTACGACAACAACCTATCTGACAGCGCTATCGCCGGGATGGCGGAAGAGCAGCAGCGCGTAGTGCTAACGCGGGATATTGGGCTGCTGAAGCAAAAGGCTGTTACCTGGGGCTACTGGCTGCGCTCACAGCACACCGACGAACAACTGGAGGAGGTGATACGGCGCTTTAAGCTGTGGGACAGGTTTAGCCCCTTTGAACGATGCCTCACGTGCAACGTACCGGTGCAGGAGGTAAGTAAGGAGGAGGTGCTGGAGCAGTTGCCACCCAAGACCCGGCTATACTTTAACGAGTTTTTCCGCTGCCCTTCCTGCAGGCGCGTGTACTGGAAGGGCTCGCACTACGACCGCATGCAGCAGTACCTCGAGCGAATCAGCAGGATGCGGGAATAAATTTTCTCCTTTTCTTTTAGAGCAACCATTTATCCCTGCACCGGGTAAGTAGCAGCTGTACCGCTAGCATATGGAAAGCATTGAATCCTTTTTGAAAGAGTTAGGGCCGGTGTATGCCGCGCTCCTGGCAACTGTTTTTACATGGTTCGTAACAGCGTCGGGGGCAGCCATGGTTTTTTTCTTCAAAGACCTTAACCGGGCCTGGCAGGATATTATGCTGGGCTTTACAGGCGGAGTGATGCTTGCCGCCAGCTTTTGGTCTTTGCTGAACCCCGCCATTGAGTATTCTGCAGAGCTGTACCCGAACATGGTCTGGATGCCGGCGGCCGTCGGGTTTCTAGCTGGCTCGCTCTTTATTTTCGGCCTCGACAAACTGGCTCCTCACCTGCACATCAACTTTAGTGAAAGTGAGCAGGAGGGGGTGAAGGCACATTGGCACCGCACCACGCTGCTCGTGCTGGCTATAACGATCCACAACATACCAGAGGGATTAGCAGTGGGGGTGCTGTTTGGGGCGGCGGCGCACGGGGTGGAGCATGTCAGTATCACCTCAGCCATTGTGCTGGCGTTCGGTATCGGCCTGCAGAACTTCCCTGAGGGCTTTGCCGTGGCCATGCCCCTGCGCCGGATGGGAGTGAGCCGCCTGAAAAGCTTTTGGTACGGGCAACTCTCTGCCGTCGTAGAGCCTGTTGCAGGTGTGTTGGGAGCGGTGGCCGTGGCCTACATACGCCCGGCGCTTCCGTTCGCGCTCGCTTTTGCCGCCGGCGCCATGATTTATGTAGTGGTGGAGGAGGTAATTCCCGAAACGCAGCGAGACAAGTACACCGACCTGGCGGTGCTGGGCCTGATTGCGGGATTCGTGGTGATGATGGTCCTGGATGTGGCACTCGGATAAGCGCGGGTTTCCCACTATTGAGAGGCAGGTTTGCTTCCCCCACGGCTTACATGCTGCCTCCACTGCAGACTGTACTTTGTTTGGCCCCTGTTCTTGCCCTTCTGGCACTGGAAATGCAAAAGCCACTTTTATGTGAGTTGCAACATCTTTGTATTGTTTCCCCGCGCATTTTTGGTGTCACCACTTTAAAGCTACTTCTTCCTGTTCCGTTATTGCACTTTTAATGTTATGCCAGTGAGTGATAAATCACTGTAAAGCAGGGGTAGTGCTGTAGGTATGTCTGTTTAAAATTGTATTATAATAAGTGTGCTGTGCTTGGGTTAGGTGTTGTTTCTATGTGTGCAGCTCTTGTTTTGAATGCCCCTGGCGCTGCACATGGGTTGGGTGATTTTAAATAAAAAAGCTTGCAGATCAGCTTATTCAGTGTGTTATGAGATTTGCTGTTTCTGCGCAGCAACAATGTTGTTGCTGCGCAGAAAATTGATGTAAATGCAGTAAATTTTCCTTGAAATTAGTATGAAATATAAAATATTGTATATCTTCATGCCTGAATATCAACCTAACAGATAGCATGAAGAACAGTATACGATGTATCTTGTGGGGGCTCTGTATGCTCCTGCTGCATTTCGAAAGTTTTGCCCAAGGCAAGACTATTAGTGGAACAGTGACCTCTGCAGAGGATAAGATTCAACTGCCGGGAGTTTCTGTTACCGTAAAGGGAAAGGCGCGTGGTTCTGTAACCGACGCCGTAGGGCACTATACAATCAGTAATGTAGAGCCGAGCGATGTGCTGGTGTTCTCCTTTATTGGTATGAAGCCTGTAGAGCGTACTGTGGGGAACGCCTCTACAATTGACGTAGCCCTGCAAACGGACAATGAGACGCTCGACGAAGTTGTTGTAACGGCTCTTGGTATTAAGCAAGAGAAGAAAGCGCTTGGTTATGCCGTTACAGAGGTGAAAGGAGCAACGATTGCCCAAACGCAGCGTGAGAACTTTGTTAATGGTTTGGCCGGCCGTGTAGCAGGTGTTGATATAAACACTACTTCTGGTCTGCCAGGTGCCTCTACCTCTATTATGATTCGTGGTGTTTCCTCGCTTAGCGGTAGCAACCAGCCTCTTTTTGTGGTGGATGGTTTGCCTATCAGCAACAGTACTTTTAACACCACGGCGTTTGCTTCTACAGCGAGCTCTGCCACCTCGCTGGACAACAGGGCAACAGATTTTACGAACCGCGCTGCTGACATCAACCCTGAGGATATTGAGAGCATCACTATTTTGAAAGGCCCTGAGGCCTCTGCTCTATATGGTATTGATGCAGCCTCCGGTGCGGTAGTTATAACTACCAAAAGAGGTAAGGCTGGTGCCCCTCGCATAGACTACAGCAACAGCTTCAGAGTAGAGCGTATAAATAAGTTCCCTGAAATTCAGAAGGTGTACGGCCTTGGTAACAATGGTGTTGATGATAACACAGGAGGAGTTACGTCATATTTCGGTGGCCGCTACCCAGAAGGAACGCAGTTCTATGATAACGTAGATAATTTCTTTGAAAACGGTTTTACTCAGAAACACAACGTATCGTTAAGTGGCGGCTCTGAAAAGGCGACTTATCGTATTTCAGGTGGTTACACGGGGCAGGAGGGATTTGTGCCTGGCACGGATCTTACGAAGTTCAACCTGTCTTCTGCCGTAACAGCAGAAATGAACAAGTACATCTCTGCTGACCTGACCTTTGCCTATACTTACACAGATAACAGCTCAGCCTTCAAAGGCGCAGGTGGCCCGCTGCTAGGCTTGCTTACCTGGCCAACGACTGACGATGCGAGTATCTACATGACTGAGAACGGCGAGCGTCGGTTTTACTCCACAGGGGACAATGAGATCGAGAACCCGTTCTTTAACGTTAACAAAAACACTATCAACAACATCAACAACCGCTACATTACAAACGCTCGCCTGATGGTTGAGCCTTTAGAGTGGCTGCGTTTTGTTGGTAACGCCGGTTTCGACTTCTCCTCAGGTAAGATCACCATGGTCCGTCACCCTGAGTCAGCCTACGGCTATTCACGTGGTGGTATTTTTGACCAATCATTGGACAACACACGTAACTTCAACCTGCAGTACTATGGAGAAGTAAACCGTTCGTTCTTCAATGATAAGTTTAACACTAATCTTAAAATAGGTAGCGCGGTAAACTCTCAGGAAACCTATACGCAAGCTGTAACCGGTGAGCGCTTCCTGGCACCAAACCTGTACTCTATCGAAAATACCGACAACACAACACACCGCGGAAGAAACAGGCTGTCTCAGCGTCGCCTTATTGGCGTGTTTGGTAACCTGACGATGGATTACGATAATATTCTCTTCGTAACCTTAACAGGCCGTAACGACTGGAGCTCTACCTTGCCAATTGAGAACAGGTCGTTCTTCTATCCTTCAGTAAGCACTAGCTTTATTTTTACTGAGTTAGAGCCATTCCGTGGTTTTAACAACGTTCTTAGCTATGGTAAACTTCGCGGGTCTTGGGCAAGAGTGGGTAAAGATGCCAATCCGTACAGCATCCGTGCATTCCTGGAGCCTAAGAGCACAACAGGTGGCGGTTTCGGATACGGCTTTACTGGCCCTAGTCCAAACCTCAGACCGGAAATGACCACTTCTTATGAGTTTGGTACTGAACTGAAGTTCTCTGGAAACCGCCTGGGCATTGATGCAACCTACTTTAACAAGCTGTCAGAAGATCAGATTGTGCAGGATATGCGCCTAAGCTACGCCACAGGGTTTATTCTGCAGGCATTTAACGCTGGTAAAATGAGGACAGAGGGTATTGAGCTGCAGCTTAACGCCTCTCCTGTTGTGAACACGGACTTTACGTGGGATGTGCTGGCAAACTTTACACACCTTTGGAGCGAGTTGATCTCACTTCCGACAGGGGTAAATGAGTTCTACATGTCGGATACGTGGTTGTATGGCAACGTACGTAACGGTTCGGTTATCGGCGGCCCGCTGACAACACTTACCGGCTTCGATTATCAGTACAATGATGCCGGACAAGTACTGATTGACCCGAACACTGGCTATCCTCTGCGTGACCTGACGGAGTGGAAGATTGTTGGTAACAGACAGCCGGACTTCACGGTTGGTCTGACAAACTCTTTCACTTATAAAAACATGTCTTTGAGCTTCCTGCTCGACTTTAGAAAGGGCGGCGATATCTACAATGCAACGGAGCACCTGTTAACTGCCCGTGGCCTGAGCATGAGAACGTTGGATCGTGAGACACCGGTTGTATTTGACGGCGTGATGAAAGACGGTCTGGAAAACACGGCCAACCCAACGCCGAACACGAAAGTGATAGATCCTTCACGTGACATGAACTACTGGTCTACTTCTTATGGTCTGCCAGAGGTTAACTTTATTGAGAAGGATATCAACTGGGTGCGTCTTCGTGATGTGACGCTGAACTATAACCTGGACTCAGACCTGCTGAGCCGTGTTAAGTTCATTAAGTCAGGCAGCGTTTTCGTTACTGCCACCGACTTGTTTATCCTGACGAATTATTCTGGCCTGGACCCAGTGGTGAATGGTAACTCTGCTGCAGTTGGAGGTAGCGGGGGTGTTGGTTTCGACTACGGTAACTTCCCAATGCCGATCGGAGTGAACTTTGGTGTGAGAGTAGGCTTCTAAACTAGAAAAGAATGAAAACGAAATATAATTACTTCAAAAAAATAGTGTGTGCCTCCCTGTTTGCTGCAGGCACATTAGTTACGACAGGCTGTGAAAGCTATCTGGACGTAAACACCAACCCCAATGGTCCAGACCAAGTGGTAGCGCCGCATTTATACTTGCCAGCAATACAGTCTGAACTCGTGCTTGGTATGCAGTATGATGCACGATACCTTGGCCGTTATATTCAGAACTGGAACTACCGGGATGCTGACCTGACATGGGATCGTCATGGATATGCTACAGGTAGTGATGCAGCGGGCCAGTTGTGGCGATCGGTGTATTGGACGATGGGTGTAAACCTTACGGACATGATCACAAAGGCACAAGAGGAAGAGCGTTGGGACTTTGTGGGTGTTGGCTATGTGCTGCGAGCTTTTGGATGGCAGATGCTGACCGACTACCATGGTGAGATTGTTGTGAAGCAGGCTTTTGAGCCAGGGCGTACTACTTTTGATTATGATTCACAGGAGTATGTTTATGAGGAGGTAAGACGTCTGGCAATGCTCGCTATCGAAAATTTAGAGCGTACCGATGGTAAAGTGGGTACCACGTTAGGCCAAGGCGACCTGATTTATAACGGTGACCGCGAGAAGTGGCTTCGTTTTGCGTATGGTTTGCTGGCTATCAATGAGAGCCGCCTTACCAACAAGTCAAACTTTAACCCTGATAAAGTAATAGAGTATGTAGACAAGGCACTGCAAAGCAATGCGGATGATGCATCAGTTCGTTTTGAGGGCGCAGTAAGCTCTGACACGAACTTCTTTGGTCCGCGCCGAGGAAACCTGAACCCGTACCGTCAGTCTAAGTTTATTGTCAGCCTTCTGGATGGTTCAAACCCAGTGCTAAACGATCCTAGCCTGGTTGGTGAGGACCCTGTGTTTACGGAGCAGCACCTGAAAGACCCTCGACTGCCGGTTATGCTGGCACCAGCAAATGATGGACAGTACCGTGGCGTAACACCGTCTGTTGGTGTTTCTGAATACTCGGTAGTAAATGAGCGTCCGCGTAACCTGTGGAATACAGCAACAGATAACGTTGCCTCCTCTACACCAAATAAGTACCTGTTTGGTAACAACGCCCGCTTCCCAATTATGACCTATGCGCAGCTGCAGTTTATTAAAGCTGAGGCGGCCTACATAAAGGGAGAGAAGGCGACGGCGTTGGATGCTTACACGAAAGGTGTCAATGCCCACATGAACTTTGTGAAGACCTTTGTGACAAATGACTCTTCTACTCCGGAAGATGAAGTAGCTGTGTTTGAAGAGCGTCGCAAAGAGTACCTTGCCAGTGAGGAATTAGTGCCAAGCACTGCCGCAGAGCTT